>JAWODC010000018.1:0-99845 GCA_046483495.1 Desulfobacterales bacterium | reverse complement strand
CGATTGACTTATTCTGATAAAAACCCATCGTGAATGGGTGCTTCATATTTCGCCACTTTTGATAATGTACACGTTAACTGCCCGGAACCAGAGCAACATGATATCCCGGCATAGCGGCTTTTCGATTTTCTTTTCAATTGAACCACAGGGGGTTATGTATGAAGATCAGAGTAATCGTTCTACTGTGCAGCTTTTTTCTTATAACCGTGTTGTGCCTTATCGGATGCGGCGGCGGGGGCGGCGGAGGTCATCACAATCCGGGTCCGATCACCATTTCCAAAGCAGGGGGAACCTATGATTTTGGAAATGTCACGATTGGCAGCAGCCCGGCACCCTTTGCAATGAGAATATGCTGCACCGGCGAAGCAGAGGTAACCATTACGGAAATAACGCTTTCAGATACCGTCGACTTTTACCTCGACATGAGTTCCGACGAACCCTGCAGTTCACCGCCGTTTACCCTGGTTCCGGGAAGCTGCTGCACCCAGAACATTGCCTTTTTCCCGACCGAAACCGGAAACTACAGCGAAACCGTAACGGTTCACTATACCATCGGTGATGCACCCGAGGCATCCACTTCAACGGTGACCCTGACCGGAACCTGTACCGCAGTAAATCAATTGTCGGTCAATTTGAATCAGATCGACAGGGCCTTTTGCCCTGACATAACGGCATACGTATCGGTAACCGATCAAAATGGTTACGTAGTAACCGGTCTAGAAAATAGTGCCTCAAATTTTTTGATCAGTGAAAATAACGGCGTGGAATTTTCACCCGACTCGGTCAATTTTGCAAGTCAGGCGTCTTTATCGATGTCTGCAGCCATCCTGATGGACGTCAGCAACAGCGTAACCTTCGATCAAACGCTGGTTGACGCCATGGAAGATGCAGCCGTTTCGTTTGTAGACCAGATGGAGTCATCCGATCAGGCGGAAATCATCAAATTTGCCACTTTGGTTGCGGTGGTTCAGGAGTTTACGACCGACAAGCCTGCGTTGATATCGGCAATCGAGACGTATCCGAATGTCGGCACACATACAGCCCTTTATGATGCCATATACAAAGGCATACAGGACGCTGCTCTTCAAACCACCCACAGGCGTGCCGTGATTGTTTTGACAGACGGAACCGACGATGATGGGACCGGCGAACCGATGTCCACACAGACCGAGCAAAGCGTCATCGCACTCGCCCAGGCCGAAGGGGTGCCGGTATTTACCGTCGGTGTTGGCGATGCGAATACCGCCGTGCTCCAGAATATTGCGGATGCCACCGGCGGCCAATTTTATGACGCCCCCAGTTCCGACTACCTGGGCACGATTTACTTACAACTCTCACAACTCCTGAACAACCAGTATGTCTTATCCTATAGTTCGCGCGAGGCCGGCGGGTCGGGAGATGTGACGGTCACCGTAAGGGTCCCGGATGATGTGCCTCAAACGGGTGTAATCGGCGATACATCGAATCCAATGACCTATGATTCCTGCCCCCCATAATATCCTTTCAGCAGACGTTTTACACAACCGGTTCCATGAAGCCATGGAGCCGGTTTTTTTGCTTCGATGCATCATTTCGGCATGTAAAATCGCACCCGGGGCGAAATGTCCAACGCCCTGTTTTGAAGGCCTTTTGCCAATTCATAAACAGCCGACGTCAACCCCTCGGCCGTTCGCCCTTTAAGAAGGTGAACGCCGATCACCGCTCATCGTGATGGGGCGCAACTTCAATTTTTCGTACGGAGCGATTTCGGTCGTCCTTTTTGGGTTTGAACGTAACGGAAGGGCAAATCGAATCCGAGTAGTCAAACCCTTCCGTATTCCTGACATCGCCGTACTTCTTTCTGAGCTCATCTATGGGACCCATGTCCAACGCCTGCATGGGGCAGCTGCTCACGCAAACCGGCTTTCTGCCTTCCTCCCACCGGTCGGCACACAAGTCGCACTTCTGCATCTTCGCATCCTCTTCAGCCCCAAACTGCGGCGCATCGTAAGGGCAGGCGTCGAGGCACATGCCGCAGGCGTCCTTGCCCAGGCATGCCTCCCTGTCCACCCGTACGACACCGTCACCATCCCGTTTTGAAATCGCCTCCACCGGACACGCCGAAACGCAGGCGGGGTTCTCACAGTGAAAACATGTGACAGGCAGAAAAGCGACGAACAGGTTCGGGTACACGCCCTTTTCGATCGTTTTCAATCGCAACCAACCCGCCGGTCCGGCCGGCACATCGTGCCAATCCTTGCATGCGACGACACAGGCAAAACAGCCTGTACATCGATTCTGATCAATATACATACCCAGTTGCATAATCATACCTTTTCCACTTGAACCAACGCCGTGTGAGACGGAAAGGCGCCACCCGGCGATGTAATATTGCGTGTCAGTACATTGGCGCTGCCGCCGTGGTCGATGCCACTCTCATCCGGCGTGTACCAAGCCCCCTGCGGCAGGGCGACAACGCCGGGCATGATCCTTTCGGTTACTTTGGCTGGAATGCGGATTTCTCCCCGATCGTTATAAACCCTGACCATGTCCCTCTCTTTTATTCCCCTGGCCTCGGCATCACGGGAGTTGATGCTGATTACCTGGACTTGCAGCTCACGGAGCCACGGCAGATTATCGAACTGGCTGTGGGCCCGCCGCTTGAAATGAGGGCTGATCAGTTGCAGCGGATATCTTTCGGCCAGGGGGTCGTTCAGGTTCTCCCACGTCTCGATGTACTTGGGTACGGCCGGTATTTGGGGGTGATTCATCTTCTCCGCAATGCCCGACGATAACTCAACCTTCCCCGAAGGCGTGCGCAGTTGCGGCTGCTTCGGACTGGAAGGCTCTTTGTGTCCCTGCTTCAGGTCCTTTCTTTCAGACGCCTGTTCTACGATTTGCCTGACCAGTTCTTCATCCGACTCTTTCGGGTAATCGGTAATGCCCAGTTTCAAAGACAGTGCCTTACAAATCTCCAACTGGGATCTGGATTCACCCAGCGGTTCGATGGCTTTGTTGAGAACTGTGAAATTCCGGCGCCTTGTACTGAAAACGTCCATGGGAGGCATGATGTCGCACCGCTCCAGAAAAGTGCACACAGGCAAAACGATATCCGCGAATCCGGCGGTTGCCGTCATGAACTGCTCCGTGACCAGGACAAACTCGAGCTTTTTGAACGCATAAACGGCCTTGTTAATGTCGCCAAGCTGATTCAAGTAGTTGTTGTTGGACAGCCACAGGAATTTATAATCCGCCGGATAACCGCCTGCACGCCCTTTAAGGATAGCATCCGCAAAGGAGCTGACGTTTACGCGGGCGCTGGAGTTCACGCTCGGTCCTCGCGAGGGTAGTGCATTCCAGCGCGGAGGCACCCCCTCCTCGACTTCATTCGGCTTGAAGGGGAATGGGGGAACAAACCGAAAATCTTTCACCGACGGCGTATAATGCTCCAGACTCAGGTTACCCGTGATCGCTTCCAATGCGGCCGCTGTCCGGTGATACGCTTCACCATAAGCGCTGCGTCCCGGTCCAAAACTGTTGCCAAGAACGGCAGGCTTTGCAGTGGCATATTCCCGGGCCAATTCGGCGATCGTTTTTGCCTGAACCCCGCTGACGGCCTCGGCCCATTGGGGTGTTTTATACACACCGTCTTCTGTGCCGAACACATAGGCTTTAAATGCATCGAACCCGGATGTCCAGCTTTCGATGAAGTCCCGGTCCTCCAAATTTTCACTGATGATTACGTAAGCCATGGCCAGCATCACAGCGGCATCCGTGCCCGGTCTTATGGGAATCCATTCATCGGAGAACGCGGCCGCCGAATCCGTGTACCGGGGATCGACGGCAATGATTCTGGCTCCTCTTTCCTTGGCCTGAGCCAGGGACAAGGGCATGTTCGACCCCATTTCCGTGGTCACCGGGTTCCAGCCCCACATGATGATCAGTTCGGCCTCGCGATATTCTTCAGGTGTGTGGCCGGTATATCTCAATTTGCTGGATTTTCCAAACGTGACGCCTTCGGCGAATGCATATCCTTCACATGAGATATAGCCCCAGGGGGCGGTATATCCGCCGAATTGGCAGAGCAGGCTGTGAAAAGCCAACACATGATGGAGCATGTGGGGATCGCACATGGAGCAGAAATGGAGGAAAGAAGCATTGCCGTAGGCGGCTTTGATTCGTTTCATCTCACCGGCAACGGTTTCCAGGGCCTCGTCCCAGGAAATTCGGGCGAATTTCCCCTCGCCTCTTTCCCCGGTTCTTTTCAGGGGATAAAGAAGCCTATCGGAAGAATAGACCCGTTGGCGATACGCATGACCCCGCAGGCACATGCTGGGGCGCCCCTCCTCATCAGGAACCGACTCGATGCGAACAATTCTTCCATCCCTGACGTGCACGTGAAAATCGCAGGTTCCTCCGCAATGACTGTTGCATACCGTGTGGACAATTTTGTCCCGGTTTCCGGTCTGTTCTTCTCTCATTACATTCTCCATGAGTATAGCGTTGTGCACAAAACAATTGCTCATCCCCCGTGCCCATCCCCCGGTTTGGATAAAGCCCGTTGAACAAGCATTTGGGTGCCTCTTATGCTCTTGCTCATACCAAGAATCGGCTGAAATTCAAATAATTAATTTTATTGACGGTTACCCGTATTTTTTATCCGCCCAAAATTTCAGGATAAAGCGTAATTTTACTTGTACTTAAGGCTCTTCTCTATTATTTTGTTCCCACCGGGTATGATAAATTCGGTTCAGTCTCACCATAAAGGAGATTAGAAATGAAGATTTCAGAACTGAAAATCAGTCTTTTTATCGTTGCTATTACATTGGGAACACTGTGGAATGGTTTGTCTTTTGCGGCATCTAAAGTAGAAATTGATGCCAAAGTAAATGATGCACTGAAAACATTCTACAACGATGTTGGAGTTGGAAAAGAATTGGCTGAAAAAGCGGCCGGTATTCTGGTTTTTCCCTCCGTTATCAAAGCCGGAATCGGCGTGGGCGGAGAGTATGGAGAAGGTGCTTTGAGGATTGACGGAAAAACCGTGGATTATTACAGTACTGCTGCCGCTTCAATCGGATTTCAACTGGGTGCCCAGTCCAAGTCCATCGTCATCCTCTTTATGACCCGTGAGGCGTTGTCGAATTTCAGAAATAGTGACGGGTGGGAAGTCGGTGTTGACGGATCTGTAGCCCTGGTCAAGATCGGAGCCGGTGGATCACTTGACACCACAAATATCAAAGAGCCCATTATCGGGTTTGTATTCGGCCAGAAAGGATTGATGTACAACTTAACCCTTGAAGGATCGAAAATAACCCGAATTAAAAAATAAACGCTCTTAGAACGCCCGCTGTTTTGTATTATCCACCGGTAGGTTCTGAACAAAGGACTTATTCTCCGCCCACAGAGCAGGTGAACTCGCATCTTCGGCACCATTCGACGGCAAGAACCGGAGAACCCTCGCTATTGGTTCGGCCGCTCTCGATCGGTCGTGCCCGATCGGATTCGAGGCGTCGAATGCATGCAGAACGGTCATATCTACTCCGTGCGAAAGCATTTTCAGGACAGGCGTTTCGGCAGGGCATCGCACATTGGCGACAGGGATCGAAACGTTCGATCGGAACGCCGGCAGGCAGGGGAGCTTGGATCAATACCGAACGAAGTCGAACTCTTGGTCCCCATACCTTATCGAGCAGCAGGTTGTTTTTCCCTATCACCCCCAGTCCGGCGAACACGGCTGCATCTTTCAAATACACCCCTCCCTTTTCCACGTGGTACGGCAGCGGCTGTGCACGAACACCATGGGTCTCGAGCAGCCAGGCAGCCAATTTCTCCGAAATGGCTGTCATTCGGCGGTTTCCCGCGGTATTGCCGTTTTCAAACCGGTCCAGCCATGGGGCATCTTCAGGGTGATGCATTGCCAGCACCAGGAGCGAACGGGCGTTTGAAAGCCATGGAGCGGCCTTTTCCAAATGGCTGCTCTTCCAAACTTCCTTTGGCGCAGCCCTGTAGGAAGGCCCGGCAAGAACATCATCGATATCGGCGATTCCGGCTCGGAAATCGCACTCTTTCTCTGCTTCGGCAATCAGTTCTTCAGCTATTCGTCGCTTTTTGACCATATTTTCCGCATTCGGTTATTTCGGTTTTTGACGGTACCCGTTTGAGAAAACGGTTCATTTCCGGACCAGACAGGTGAATCCAGATCATGGCATGGCATCGATCCGGTGCCGGTCTTCAGTCAGCCGGACGGCGGAACGGCCGGCGTCCGCATTGTACAACGATACAAATCGGTCTGTTTCATCTGAGGGCTGCTGCCGCAGATTTTGGGCCCATCTGTAGGCAATAGGCTGATACATCAAACCCGCAATAAGGGTCAACCGACTCCGGGGGTTTTCCAGGGGAATCGAATAGAGCACCGTGTCTTTGCTGCCTGTGAAGTCGGGATCGGCGTATGCAGCGCCTTTTACGGCAATATCCGGGTGAGCCGTTCGTTTGTCAAATCCAAGCGGCAACAGGCGATTGTCTTTAATGAAGGTTACCGCTTCAAGCAGACCGGTGGTGATCCTGCCGTTCGGCCCCGCCATGACAGCTTCGTATATCGGGACATCCTCCATGCGGGTGATCCGGTCATGGTGGGATTCGTACGTTCGCCCGTCCCTGTCATTGTCATTACCGGCAATGGAACCGTCGTCATTCATCTTTCCGGATTCGAAGACGATGTCACCGGTATCCGCCATCACCTGAAAATGAATCCACACCCGCCGTGACGGGTAGGCTGTCGGCAGTTTATGGCCGGCGAGATTGGTGATCTCCACCCGCGCGGTCAACCGGCCGTTTTCTATTTTAGCTTCGTTTATCGCGATGCGGGCGGCCTTGCTGTTCAGAAAAGCCATTGTATCCTTCATTGTGCCTTCAAGATCCTGAGGGGACGCGATAACCTTCAGTTCCGTGCGATGGCGGTTCAGCAGATTCAGCATGAAAAAATTGCCGCCGCGAAACACGTGTCTGGAAAATTTTTTCCGGGGTTGTCCCATGACCGACGTAATGGCCATGGAATGGGTTAATTTCGGCATGTGACAGCTCTGGCAACTCTGGTTCCTTCTATAGGCGCTGTGCCTCCATTCCAGGTATGGCATTTGTTCCGGCAGCCTGCCGATCACCTGGCCGTTCTTGCCCCGGCTGTAGGTATACAGCGTATGACAGGACCCGCACATGCCCGATTCTTTCAAATGAAGGGTTTCGGTGGGAACAAATCGGCCTGCAGAACGCATTATCCGGGTGCGCCCCTCGTCCACATCGAACGGCCCGAAGGCCGGCCTTTGTCCCAGGGGCTCTTCGGTATCTACGAGAAAACCGGCTGTAAAACTGTCTTCCGTTCCCAGGTTTTCCGGCTGGATCTGGTGGCACATCGTGCAGGAAACGGCATCGGCGGCCAATTGATGCGCCGGTGTGCGTGCGGAAAGAACAGGCAGATTGGCAAAGACACTTCCTTTTTGACCCCGGACTTTGGCGGTGTAACGGGACATGGGCATGTGGCAGGCAGCGCATTCGTCTTCAATGTGTTGTTTGGATTCGGGATGCATGATCGTTTCCCGCTTGACCGATGCCTGCCAATAGGGATCCCGGGATGCATGGGCCATTATGGAGGCCTGCCAGTTGGACCCGATGGATACATCAGTGCCGGAAGGGGCAATCAACCCGTTATGGCAGGCCAAACACCGGTCTGAAGCGACAAACAGCCGGCCGGCCTTTTGCGACGGGTTTTGAGCGTCCGCCTCGGTCAGCACGAGACAGCAGCCAACCACCAAAATCCACAATTTTCGATGCGCCGTCATAATCGTTTACCATCCTTCGAAAAATCCGCCGTCAAACCAGTCCCACAGCAGGTAGCCCCCGAATTCCGCTTCCCGGACATCGGTATCGGTCATGGGGATACGGGCGCCCACCGCCAGCCGGACATGCTGACGCGTGCTAAGGCTGACCTGCAGCTGGGGCGCCAAGTCCCACTGGTCATCGGCATCGGCATTCAGCTCTTTGGACCCCAACAGCTCGACCATGGGTGACCAGCTGCGGCCGTATTGTCCGGTTAAAAACGTGCGGCCCAGGGCAACACGCAAGAACACTTCTTCATTCATTTGATCACCGTCAAAAGGAAAGGCAGCCCCCGCTTGCGAGTGCAAGAAAAAATCAAGCGGCAATATTTGGCCGTATGCCAGGTAAGGTTCGAATACCGCCGTATCGTTGCCGAATCCTTCATCGTCATCGCCCGTGGGGAAAAACATTTCGCCGGCCAGGCTGACGATCGACCCCTTTTTGAGGTCATGGTACAGCACCCGTTTTACTCCCAGACCGAGGTCACCCACACTGGAAGTCCATTCACTATTCCCGTTTGCATCGGCTTCGACCTGTTCACGCCACCCGAAAGGAATGATCAGCTCGATCTGATTTCGCACGCCGAACCGCTTTTCAAAGATCAATTCCGTGCTGATCGTGTCTTGATCTTCCGTATTGAACAGCATGCTCACCACCACCTCATCTTCGGGATAGGCCTTTGTGGTGTAAATCGGCCTGGGCAAGTTCAGCTCCCCCCGGGGCCAATCCTCGTTTGGACAGAATGTTCGTATGTGGTTTAACGTTTTTTCGATTTGGGTCCGGTTCAAGGCCGATCCGAAAGCCGGCATCATTCGGGAAAAGGCGCGGGCCGGTCCGCCTTCTTCCGTGACATAAATCCAGTCCACATCAGCTTCCCGGGTTGCGAAATTGCAATCCGTGAAATCGGGCATGGGCGTTTCAAATCCAAGCCGACCGGTTGGGGCGCCGGCACCGTCAATGCCGTGGCAAGCGGCACAGCCTTTCTGATACAGTACTGATCCGGAATCGGGAAGTGTTCGAGACGACATTCGGGCATTTGCCCAAACAGCGGCCGAAAAAATCAAAGCCGCGACGATCCCTGTCAGTATGCCTATCCAACGCATGATGGAAGGCGCCTTTGCAGGTTCCGGCAAATTACCGCCACCGGAGGCAGGCGCCGGAGCATGGCATGTGTGGATCTCCGGCCGGCCGTTTATGTCATTCATCACGGTTTCCATGAGACGCTCATCCGCCCTTTTAAAAAATGCACCGATTGTGGGAAATGCCTAAGTCATTGGAAATATACATCATAAAACCCGTTGTTTTGTTTTGATTTCTAAAAAAATCCATTGCTTGCATTAAGGAATAGTTTTACACGCCGTAAAGCGGGCACAAAATGGGGGAATTCCTGTATTTGTGACATCGTCGCTCGCGGAAAGAATATGCGGCGCTTTTGGCAATACCGGCTGAAGATTCGACGCGCTTTTTGGAAATAAGGCCGACATTTTCACTTTACCCGAAGGATAACACCTACACGAAGGATAACACCTATTGTGTCTGCCTGACGTTTATGAAATAATATGTATTCATTAAGCTCGAACCGTGACCTGAACCCTATTCAGGACGATATCGGATCGGCCGATAAAGATGATAGCGATATGAGCTTTGAAGCATACGTGGTCATCGGCATTCTTGCCGCAGCCGTAGTCATGTTTTCATTTGAATGGCTTTCGCCGGACGTGGTGGCGGTTCTCGTTCTCTTTTCTTTGGTTTGGACGGATATTTTAACCCCTCAGGAAGCGTTTTCCGGATTCGGCAGCAGCGCCGTCATTGCCATCGGGGCGATTCTGGTTCTTGGCGCGGGACTGGTGAGAAGCGGTGCGGTGCGATGGGTGGCCGAACGTCTGGGCGTTTTGGCCGGCAGCAGTTATCGGCGGCTGCTGCTGGTCAGCACGGTCGTCCCCGGGCTGCTGTCCGGATTTATCAATATTGTTGCAGCCGTCAGTATTTTCATACCGGCCGTTCTCAGGCTGGCCCGGAGAAGCCGTTTCAAAAGCTCCGGTTTTCTGCTGCCGATGGCCGTCAGCGGCCTTGTCGGCGCCAATTTATCCCTGATCGGGGCTTCGCACAATCTCGTAGTGAACAGTCTTCTTCAAGAGAAGACCAATGAATCCTTTGGATTTTTTGAATTTACCCCGATCGGCATCGTTCTTCTTGCGGGCATTGTCCTCTATGCCGTGTTCTTGTCTGAAATTCTTCTTCGAACCGAAAACAAAACCGCATCGGAAAACGCCTTCGGACCGGTCAGTGACCTTGTGGCGACGTACCGGTTGAACGATCGGCTCTGGGAAGTTTTGGTTACACCGGACTCCTCTGCATGCTGCCGCACACTGGGGGATATCGGGCCGGGGAAACATTACGGATTGGGCGTGTTGATGATTCTCAGAGGCCATGACCAGCTTCCCGTCGAAAACAAGGATGTTCCCATCCAGGGCAACGACGTGCTCGCGTTGAGCGGCAGCCGTGAACGGGTCGAAGCGTTCATACACGACCATAATGGAATGGTGCTGATGGGGCAGCCCCAGGCCGAAAAAGATTTTACCTGGAGCGCCTTCGATCTGGTGGAGGTGGTGATTCCGCCACGGTCCAGGCTGATCGGCATGACGCTGCGAGAAGCCGGCCTTCGCAGCAACTGGGGATTGACGGGCATCGCCCTGTGGCGGGACAACAGACCCTATCGAACCGATATTCGAGACCGTAAGCTGCAACCCGGGGACGGCCTTCTTCTTTTCGGAAGCCGCTACGATGTGGAGCATTTCAAGCCCAAACCGGATTTTCTGTGGCTTCAGAAGCCCCGCAAACAGGAGGCGCCACTGCATCTGAGAAAGTATGCTCCGGTCGCGGCCGTTATCTTTCTGGCCGTTATCATAAGCGCCGCCTTCAACGTGCTGTCGATCGCGGTCGCTGCTTTGGGCGGGGCCGCACTGATGATCATCACCGGCATTCTTACCCCCAAACTGGCGTATCGGAAAATCGAGTGGCGAACCCTGATCCTGATTGCCGGAATGTATCCCATAGGAACGGCGCTCCAGAAAACCGGAGCCGCCGACCGGTTGGCCGATATCATCATAGCCACGGCCGGGACCTGGGGGGTTGTACCGGCCCTTGTCGCAGTCGGATTTTTGGCGCTGATACTGACACAGCCCATGCACAATGCCGTGGCCGCTTTGATCGTAACCCCGATCGCACTACAGATAGCCGAATCATTGAACGCCAATCCTAAGGCCTTTGCATTGGCGGTAATCGTCGGTGCGTCGGCAAGTTTTATCATGCCCGTCGGTCATCCGGCCCCGCTTCTGGTAAAAGGGCCTGGGAAATATCGCAATTCGGATTATCTGAAGTTCGGAATCGGTGCCGCTCTTTTCGTGTTGGCCGTTATTGCCGTGGCCATTCCGGCGATCTGGCCCATAAAGGGATGAAGCGGCATGTTGCTTTCGATCTGTTCTGAGCAGGTTTATTGATTAATCGTAGCGGCATTCGATTTCGTTGAGGCCGTCCTTCCAATTGGCATTGAACTGCGAGGCAATGACTGGTATATTCGAAGACTGACATCAATGCTAAACCCGGAAAAAGGGGAATCATATGGCAACGCCTCTGGATGGTATCACCGTGTTGGAAATCAGTATCGCGCAGTTCGGCCCTCACTGCGGTGTCATGTTGGCCGATTTGGGAGCCGAGGTCATCAAGGTCGAGCCGTTGACCGGAGAGATGTCCCGCAATGTTCCATGGCCCAATGAAACCAAGGGGATCGACAGCTATTTTCTCGCCCACAACCGGGGAAAGAAAGGCATCTCCTTAGACTACACCAGTGAAAAAGGAAAAGAAATCATCTATCGGCTTTCGAAGAAATCCGATGTTTTCCTCACGAATTACCGACTGGGAACAATGGAGCGGCACGGCTTCGCCTATGAAACCATCAAACAGCACAATCCGGAAATTATCTATGCCCAGGGATCACCGTTCGGCCCTCGTGGTGAAAAGGCTCAATGGCCCGGATTCGATTTGCTGGGTGTCGCCGTTTCGGGGATTATGACGTCGACACGATACACCGATGAAGCACGTCCTCACCCGATCGGCGCGGCTGTCTGCGACCAGGTCAGCTCCATGCTGCTGGCCTACGGCATCGTTACAGCCTTGTATGTTCGGGAAAAAACCGGAATCGGTCAGCAGGTGGATGTATCCCTGTTCGGGTCCATGCTTGCCCTCCAGTCCTGGGAAGCCACATCGGCCTGGATCAATCAGGCGCCGGTTCCGCCCGCGGACCGGGGCCATCCGTTTATCACCGGTATGTGGAGCCTGTTCGAAGTCAAGGATGGATGGATCGCCATAGCCGGCGTGCGCCAGGATGTCTGGCATGGATTCTGTGAGGTGATGGGCATCCGGGAGTTCGAACATGATCCAAGGTTCGCGGATGATCTGACCCGCTATGTAAATGTAGCTGAACTAAAGGCGATCGTCGATCCCATCTTCTTGACACGGTCCCGGGATGAGTGGGTCAGGCTGCTTCGTACGGTGGATGTCATCGCATCACCGGTCAACAATCACGTCGAGGCCATGGCGGATCCTCAAACCAGAGAAAACAATTACGTGGTTGAATTGCCGTACCGGGGCCATGATCATGTCCCCGATCAAACGGTCGAAGTCGTCGGAATGCCGGTTGAATTTTCGAAAACGCCCGGACGGGTGACCGGGCGGCATCCGGATTTAGGCGAGCATACCAACGAAATCCTGTTGGATCTGGGTTACTCCTGGGATGATATCGGCGGGTTGATATCCGAAGGGGTTATTTAGACCCATCCAGAAATGGCTGATCCGCTCTATTTCTTCGTTGGCCGGAAAATTTTAATCCTCAAAATACGTAACAGGAGATGCCCTATCAAAAGAAGCGCCGGATTGCTGGTGTACCGCTTTCGACATTCACATATGGAAGTGCTGCTGGTTCATCCGGGCGGCCCTTACTGGTCCAGAAAAGATAAAGGGGCATGGTCCATCCCGAAGGGCGAATACGCAGCGGAGGAGGACCCGCTTTCTGCGGCCGTGCGGGAATTTGAAGAAGAGACCGGGCATCCCATATCAGGCGAGTTCATTCCCCTTTCCCCCGTCAAAAAGCCCGGCGGGAAAATCGTCACTGCCTGGGCTGTGGAAGGGGACTGTGACGCCGATAATATTGAAAGCCGGCCGTTTACAATGGAATGGCCGCCGCATTCGGGAAAAAAGGCCGAATTTCCGGAAGTGGATCGTGCCGGATGGTTTTCGATCGATCAGGCAAAAGAGAAGATTCTCAAAGGCCAGATCGGGCTTCTGAATCAACTGGTTCGGCTGCTGAATATCGATCATACCGATTAAACCGCATGACAAGCAGCGTACGTATACCGCTTACCTTTCTTTCTTTTTAAGGCGTTCATAAGACGCCCGCAGGGCGTTGCGGCTGTCTTCCGTAGATCGAATCACACCCATGTGGGAGGAAATCATATCCAGGGCGGTTCTCAAGTCCACCCGGGCGCTTTGATACGTGGCCCTTTTGATCATCTGGATCACCTTGGCCGGGCCGTCGGCAAGCCGCCCGGCAAACGCATACGTTTCTTTCATGAGGTCGGCCGACGGATACACCCGGTTAACCATGCCGATGCGCTCCGCCTCGGCCGCCGTAATAAAATCTCCGGTGAGCATCAGTTCCAGCGCCTTGGCCACACCCACCAGCCGGGGAAGATAATAAGCACCGCCGTCACCGGGCACGAATCCAACCTTGACGTAACCCTCCGAAAACCGCGCCGTATCCGCGGCAAAGCGCATGTCGCACATCAATCCCATGTCCAGTCCGGCACCCACGGCGACACCGTTCAGTGCAGCGATGACCGGCTTGTCGATGTCTTCCAGTGTCAGGGCGATGCGGTGAATCCGGTCCCAAAGCCGGCTTTTGTTTTCAAAGGGATTTTCCTGCACATCTTTTTCGCCTGCGGTGGATTGAAAATACACACCGCTGCAAAAGGCGTCCCCGGCTCCCGTAAGAACAATCACCCGCACTTCCGGGTCCGTGCGCCAATTCTCGAGCGCCTTCACCCAGAGGTCGATCATCTCCATGGTAAAGGAATTCTTTCGTTGTGGGGCATTCAGCGTTATCGTTGCAATCTTATCTTCTACCGTAAACAGGATCTCCCGGTTGTCCATGATTCTCCTTTATCTGAAATTGAGACGCGCTCCGCAGCCGCTTTCAGGCGCGGCATTTGAAGGCCGTTTCACATCATTCGTTCACTCGCTGAGTACAAAGACGACATCATTCCCATGCGACTCCTTCAAACTGCTTTTGAACCGTTCTCCAAGAAAGGATCACATGCTCAGAATGTGTTTTACATGGTTGATCTTTTCTTCGAGATCGCCCTGCCGGCCGATCATAATCCGTTGAGCCATAGGCGGGCCGGCGCCGTGCATGGACTCGATCAGGTAGGCCACGCTGCCTGCTCCGGCCACCAGGTTTTCGATAAGGCGGAGAACCTTTATTCTGTCCGTCACATCCACGCCGTCGGCGGCGGCCAGGTATTTTCGTATATACGGTCCGACTTCCGGGTCGTCGAGTGCAGCGGCAGAGGGCATCGTGCCCAAAAGCCCCCCGGCGATATCCGTGGCCAGTCGGGCCAGTTCATACGGAAACCGGGTGACGTTGAGTTTGCAGACGTTCGCCAAAAGCATATCGATCTCGTAATTGCCTGCCGCAGTCCGGTGCCCTCTGGCGGAGCAGGCGATGCCGCAGGCGAACAGGGTTTCATTCAGGTGGATCATTTCGATAAGCTTATCTTTGATATGAGAAGCTTTTTCAACGCCGTTCATCCGGGCGATAAGGGCGGCTGCGCCGATAAGGACATCGCCCACCCCTACCTTGCATCCGCCGTAGCTTTGGCGGTGATAAGCGGCAAACCGTTCCACCAGCATTCCGGTGAAGTCGATCTCGCCGTTTAAAAAAATGCGCTCGTTTGGGACAAATACATCGTCGAAAATCGTCATGACTTCCTGTCCGCCGTAATGGGGATTCCCCACATCCGGCTTGTCCATCTCCATCTTCCGGGTATCGCTGGCCTGCCGTCCGTATACATATTTTATCCCTTCGGCATCGACCGGCAGGGAAAAGCATATGGCCCAGTCTTCTTCACCGGCCCGCATATGCATCGTCGGCATCACCA
Source organism: Desulfobacterales bacterium (assembly GCA_046483495.1). Taxonomy (GTDB): domain Bacteria; phylum Desulfobacterota; class Desulfobacteria; order Desulfobacterales; family UBA5616; genus CAYLRU01. Next base: position 84,780 of record JAWODC010000018.1, on the reverse strand, counting down.
TGACTTCATGGGAATTGAGCATTCCGGTCTGATGAAGTTTGGCGCCGCGCACCACCACCCCGTTCGGGCGCCTTTCCACCACCCTTAAAAACATATCCGGGTCCGTCTGATCCTTGGGACGTTTACCCCGGTCACCTTTTGGGTCCGTCATGGCGCCGTCTACGACCAGGTCTTCCACCTGTATTCGGCGCCAATAATCGAGGAACCGCTCGTGGTAGTGCGTCCCATGTGTTTGGTCGCATTCAAACGTCGTGCTGAATAAGGCATTGGCCGCATCCATTCCCACGCACCGCTGAAAGCAGCAGCCCGTGATATTGCCGCAATGCCGCTGCATCACCACCTTGTTCATCAGATCCTCGGTGCTTTGGTGCAGGTGGGTAAATCGATTCACTTCGTCCCGGCAGAGCGGCGATACCACCCGAAACAGGTTTTTGGTCTTCGATGTGTGCGCACCATCAAACGTGGCCGCAACGGCCTTGAGTGAGGGTGAAACCAGCGGATGGCCGGTGAGGTCTTCCGGTTTTTTCCCCATCACATGGGCCTGAACGCCCAACGATCGGATGGATTCGATATATGCTTCCCCGGTTTTCAAGGGCATGATGATCTCCTTTTACTTCCGTTGAGCGAGCCGGGCCATTTGCGTGAATAGTGTAAGGACATCATCCGGAGATTCCTCCCCGGAAAATTCTTTGAACAGGGTATTCACATTGACAACGATGCGCTCCCGGTCACCCCACGTTCGATAAATCCCCGGATCGATATCGAATGCCGTCTCTTGCGGCGTCATACCGGCCTCGTAGCGCTTCAATGCCTCGCCATGAATATATTCGATATAGCCTTTTACATCCGCCACACCCGCCTTGTCGGTTACCGGTCCATGTCCGGGCACATAATAGTTTGCATCAAGATCCAGCATGAGGTCACAGGCCCGAATCCAGTTTGACGCAGGCCCCGCCCACATGATCGGTGTGCCGCCGATAAACAGCATATCCCCGGCAAATACAACCCGGTTCTCCGGTATATGGATGATCACATCCCCCTTCGTATGGGCGGGCCCCACTTCGATGAGAATCGCCGTCTTTTTTCCCACACCGAGCTCCATCCGCCCATCGAACGTACGAGTGGGCATACGGGGATTTAAGCCCTTAAATTCAAACCGGCCGAACATCTCGGCGGCGAATTCTCCGGCGGGTCCAAGCGACGGCGCCGCTTCCAGCAGTCGACTCAGCCCTTCCGGCGGAGCATTCTTCATTTCTTCCGAGCATGTTGTGGAGGCAATGATTTCGGCATTCGGCAGAAGCTCGCTGCCATAAAAATGATCGCCGTTTCCATGGGTAATGACCAGGGTGTCGATCGATCGGGCATCAGAAGTTGCCGCGGCCATTTCGGACAGCATCCCGCCCGTCAGCTTCGTGTCGAAAAGAGTGTCGATAAGCAGGGATTCACCGCTGTCCACCACGAGACCGGCGTTGCTTAAGCCCCACGAACCGTCCGGCGACAAATAAGCATAGACGCCGTCATTCAGTTGGTGAAGTCCTTTGGTGTAGGGTATCGTTCTCATGATTTTTTCGTTTCTTAAAAGGTGCAAGGGTGTTGGAGCAAAAGGCGGTTTTGCTTACCATATACATAATGCCTCAGGATTTCAATTTTTTTTCGTTTGTGATAGATTGGATTCAATCGGGATGACAAGGCAAGGACAAATAAGATATGAATCAGAGGAACAGCCAATGGCCTATAAAGCGGTAATCTTTGACCTGGACGGGACCCTGCTGGACACCCTTGCGGAAATCGGGGATGCGATGAATACAGCCTTGAAAAACAGAGGACTTCCAACCCATCCCATCGAACGATACCGTCATTTTATCGGCGAGGGCCCCCGCGTACTGGTGGAAAGGGCGCTTCCCGAGAATCGGCGATCCGAGCCTCTGATGACCGACTGCCTGAACGACTATATCGAAATCTACAGCCGCAATTTCGGGAAGTCCACCCGCGTATACGAAGGAATACCGGAGCTGCTCGATGCATTGACCCGCCATCGTCTGATGCTGGCGGTTTTATCCAACAAGCGGCACACCTTGACAATCCGATCCGTTGACCGATTTTTGTCCGACTGGCATTTCCACATGGTGCTGGGGTTGCGCGATTCGGTTGCCCGAAAACCGGACCCGGCAGGGGCTTTGGAAATCGCCGGTGCTTTAGGGGTGCCCAGCGAGCGAATCGCGTACCTCGGAGATTCGGGAACGGACATCCAAACCGCCCGGGCGGCAGGGATGTTTCCCGTAGGGGTTTTATGGGGAACGCGGTCACAGGAGGAACTTGAGACGGCCGGAGCCGGAGCCGTTATCGATAAGCCGAAAAAAGCACTGGATATTCTCCTTCCAAAAGGTGTTTGAGCCGTCTTGATATGAGGAAGCATCAATCACCTGTTCTCTCCAGCATACATGGATTAAAATGAAAGGTTGGACAGGAAAAATTTTGAGCGTGGATCTTTCTGCGCCAAGCGTGCGGGAGACATTTCCGGATCCTGAACTATACCGAACGTTTCTCGGCGGCAAGGGAATGGCGGGTTTTTTTATCCATCCGCACGCTGCCAAAAGCTGGGATAACCCCCAAATACCGCTGGTTCTGTTTACAGGTCCACTTACGGCCACCCTCGCACCCACATCCGGCCGCATGACCATTGCTTCAAAAAGCCCGCTGACGGGCACTATCGGCGATGCCTCGGTAGGCGGTGCATTTGGAACCGAGCTCAAAAAAGCCGGTTTTGACGGTATTATCATCACCGGAAAGGCTAAACGGCCGACCGGCATGGAAATCACCAACGGCCGGGTGGTGTTTACAGACGCAGCCCGGTTCACGGGCAGACCCGTTTCCCACATCCACGCCGGCCTGAAAACCAAGGGGGCATCCGCCGCCACCGGACCGGCCGCGGAAAACGGGGTACGGTTCGCCGGTGTTGTCATCGACGGCCATTATGTCGCCGGCAGAAACGGTCTCGGCCTCGTCTTTTCAGCGAAAAACCTCAAGTACATTACCGTTAAAGGGAGCAAAAAGCCGGAGGTGCATGATCCGGACGGGTTGAAAAGCGCCCGGGAAGACATTCTGCGCCTGGCATCGGCATCACCGGTGATCATGGGAGAAATGGGAATCACCAATTATGGTACGGCTGCACTGTACGACCTGACAAGCAGCCGGCGGATGATGCCGACGGACAATTTCCGAAAAACCTTTTTTTCAGCGGCAGGACGAATGAACGCCCATGCCTACAAGATGCGATACACGCCCAAAAACACGGGGTGTCGAGGATGCCATATCCAATGCAAAAAAATTACCCCCTCGGGGGTTGTTCTGCCGGAATTCGAAACCATGAACCATTTTTCCGCACTCATCGGCAACGACGACATGGATATCGTGGTCCGCGCCAACGCGATCTGCAATGATGCGGGAATGGACACCATCTCGGCCGGAGCCACATTGGCCTGCTATGCGGAAATCAATGATCTCCGGCTCATCGGGAATGAGATCTGCACTTTTCTGGAAGATATTGCACTGTCCCGGGGGATCGGGGCCGAACTCAAGAATGGATCGTATGCATATGCCCAAAAAGCAGGCAGACCGGAATCCGCCATGACGGTGAAAAAACAGGAACTGCCCGCTTACGATCCCCGCGGCGCTTACGGTATGGCACTGGCCTACGCCGTTTCCACACGGGGAGGATGCCATCTTCGCGCTTATACCATCGGAAGTGAAGTCTTGCGGAAACCGGTTCCCATCGACCGGTTTACATTCAGCGGCAAGGCCCGGATCGTCAAAATTGCCGAAGATGTGAATGCAGCGGTGGATTCACTCACCGCCTGTAAATTCATTTTTTTCGGTGCCGCTTTGGAAGAGTATGCCAAAGCGTATTCGTCCGTTACAGGCGTTTTGTCCTCCGGCCAGGATTTGATGAAAACCGGCGAAAAAATCGTTTATCGTGAACGTATTTTCAATCACCTCAATGGCTTCACTGCTGCCGACGATGACCTCCCGGCCCGGTTTTTCAACGAACCGGGGTCGAGTGACGGTCTGATCGTTGTCCGCCCCCTTCCCCGAAATGATTTTCTGGCGGCCCGAAGCGCATATTACCGGATCCGCGGACTGGACGAAAACGGCGGGCCCACAAAGGAAAAGACAAAGGAACTCGGGCTTGAATGGAACGGTTAAGCGACCGGTTTGAAAAAAAACTCATCGAACAGCATCTCGCCCTTCCGGGAGAACCTGTTCTGGGAGAGCTGGATGTCGACATTACCTGGAATCGCCCGGATTCCCGGGTTTCCATTTTGTCGCAGGTTTTCGATCGATTGAATATCAATTCACTGCTGCTGTCGCGGCCGGCCGAACCTTACGGCGGCATTATCGACTGCCTGATCGAAGAGAATACACACACCATTCATCTCAAGGACAACGAAACCCGCCTTTTTTTTCATGATATTCCTGTGGTGCGCTCTTTTTCAGCCGACCTTATCGCTGACCGGCTGAAGCACCGCAAAAGCGTCATTATCGAGGGACACGGCATTCTGACCTGTGGAACGGTGAGCCCGGAACAGTTATTCATTCATTTTTCCTCTGTTGTTTTCGCATGCTTCGTCAACTATTTTTCCGATTTTGCCGAAAACGCCGTAAAAGGCCGTCTGAGTGAAGACCGCATTCGAACCTTCAAGGATATCTACAGTCGCCTCCAACCCATTCCAACAGCCCCTATCGGTCTTGCAAAAGGGCCGTTTGCATCTGAAGAATCGGTCAAGAAAGCCATAGCCTCGGCAGGAAGACCGGTGGTGGCATACGGGCTAGTGGATTCGGTTATGGGCAATATTTCTTATTTGTGGGACGATACCCTGTACATCAGCCAAACCGGCGCCTTTCTGGATGAACTCACGGAATGCATCGACGCCTGCCCTTTGGACAAATCCGCCTGCACGGGCATTACTGCATCATCCGAGCTGCCGACGCACATGCGCATTGTCAAGGAAACCCCCTGCCGAGCCATTCTTCACGGCCATCCTAAATTTTCCGTCATCATGTCTCTTATCTGCGACAAGCGGGACCGATGTCCACATGCCGGTGCCTGCCACATTCAGTGCCCTGAACAGCGCTTTGTCGCCGGCATCCCGATCGTGCCCGGAGAAAGCGGTTCCGGAAAAAAGGCGATCGTCAACACCGTACCGGCGGCTGTCTCGCGGTATCCGGCGGTAATCGTTTACGGGCACGGCGTGTTCACTGCAGGCGAAAACGATTTCAACAGGCCGTTTTCCATGCTATACGATACCGAAATCAAGTGCCGGACGTTATATGCAAAACGACTGAGGACCGCGGGTATTCTATGACGGACAATATCGATTCCATACCCCCGTGGAAAACAGGGGACATCATCGACCTCGAATATTTTTATCACCTCGATTCAGATGCCGATGAAGAGGATGTGCATCAGCGGGATCGGGACCTGTATGTCCGGCATATCGAACCCGTTCTGAACAAACGGCCGCAGGCTTTTAAACAGGTACATTCAAATGCTCTACGTTTATGGGTGGCGTACCGAAGACGGGCGGAAAATCGAGGCCTGAAGACAGCCCCATCCTTTCCCGGGGCGGCCTTTGAAAGCGGATATCGCATTTCGCGGATCGTGGCGGTTTCGGCAGGGATTCTGATCGGATTCGGCTCCGCCATGGCTCTGCTCCACTATACCGGTGTTGCTCCCATCAATGTCGCCATATACCTGGCCTTGCTTCTCATGCCCCAGTTCATACTGCTGGTCCTGCTGATATTCGCCGTCTTGACGGCGCCGGTATTCCGGTATGGCGGTTCACCGTCCCCCATTTACGGAACCATTGGGGCCATGCTGATTCAATCGGCAAAAAAGGCCGCCGGGTATATGCGCAAAAACATCGGTGTCGAAAGGTTGCGCGGCACGATGTCAACCATGGACGAAATTTACGCGAGAACCCGATTCAGACGAACCCTTCTTTTTTGGCCGGTTTTCATTCTCGCTCAAATGTTCGCCGTCGGCTTCAATGTGGGCATACTTTCCGCCACGCTGCTCCGGGTTGCAGCAACGGACCTGGCTTTCGGATGGCAGTCCACACTGAACGTGAGCGCCGGGTTTGTACACCGGCTCGTCGGTCTGGCCGCAGCCCCCTGGGATGGGCTGATCGCGGCCGATTGGGCACACCCCTCGTTGAGCCAGATCCAGGGAAGCCGAATGGTCCTCAAGGAGGGGATCATCCAGTTGACTACGCCCGACCTGACGGCATGGTGGCCTTTTCTATGCCTTTGCATCGTATTTTACGGGCTGCTGCCCAGGCTTTTGCTGTTGGCCTCGGGCGTTGCGCTTCGGAAGAGGGCACTTGCGAAGCTGACAGTAAATGATGCTAAAAGCGATGCCGTTGTGACTCGAATGATGACACCTGTCGTGTTTTCCGGCCGATCGAGAGAAAAAGAGGCGAACACCTTTTCCCGAATGCCGTCCGACATAAGCGAAAATGGTGCAAAGAGCCCCTTTCTCAAACAGGACGCCCGATGTGCAGCATTGATCCCGGACGACATATACGGGGCCTGCCGTCCCGAACAGCTGCTCCGGCATTTCCCGAACCGCTTTTCTTTGAAGGAGATTGAAATGATCGCTGTGTCCCTGGATGAAAAGGGGGATGCCGATGCGATTAAAGCCGTTTTAGAACGACATCGGCATGCAGCCCCGAATGTTTTCCTGCTGCTCGAAGGATGGCGTCCCCCGATCAAACAGACACTTACCTATATCGAATGGCTTCGAAACCTGCTCGGAACCCACGTTTTGATTTACGTCGGCCTGGTCGGCAAACCCAAGAGGGAAGGGATACTGACGCCGATCGCCGAAGCCGACTGGACCATCTGGAAACGGAAATTAGCCGCCTTGCGCGATCCTTATCTTCAGTGTGAAAGGGTGCTTTCTCATGATGCATGACCCTGTACCCGTATTTGCCGTGGTGGGACATCCGAATGAGGGAAAGTCGTCCGTGGTGTCCACCCTTTCAGAAGATGACAATGTTCGGATCGATGCCGCCCCCGGGACGACGATCGTGTGTGAGAATTACCCGATCGTGGTCGACGGAAGGGAAATCCTTCGGTTTACGGATACGCCCGGATTTCAGTCACCCAAAAAAGCGCTCGATTGGTTTCGACATTATCATGGACCGGATAATCAGATCGTGGCATCGTTTATTTCGGCTCACCGGCAACATGAGGATTTCAGGGACGAATGCGAACTGTTGCGGCCCATTGCCGAGGGAGCGGGAATCATATATGTCGTCGACGGATCGCGACCGATTCGAAACGACGACAGGGCGGAAATGGAAATTCTTCGACTGACAGGCCGTCCCAGGATGGCGATCATCAATTCCAAAGCCGACGAACACGTCTATCTGGAAGCCTGGAAAAATGAATTCCGTAAACATTTCAATATCGTTCGGGTATTCAACGCCCATCGGGCCACCTACCGGGAACGCATCGACCTCCTGGAAAGCCTCAAGTCCATCGATCAGGACTGGCAGCCCGCGCTGGAAAAAGTAATAGCGGCCTTCAAGGAGGACTGGCATGCGAGAAATATCCAGTGCGCCCGCCTGATTGTCGACATGCTGACCCGCTGCCTTCAGTATCGGGTCACCAAAACATATCCGGACGAAGCCCGGCTCTCATCGGCGGAAAAGGATCTGAAACAGAAATATCGGGAAGGGATTGAAAAAATCGAGATCAATGCACATCAGAAGATAAAAAAACGGTTCAAGCACAACGTTTTTCATTATTCCCTGCCCCCTGACGCGATCATCGTCCGGGATCTTTTCGACAAACGCATCTGGCAGGTTCTGGGTTTGACATCCCGGCAACTCGCCGTTGCCGCGGGGATCGCCGGCGGCGTTCTCGGCAGCGTGGTCGATGCGGCGGCCGGCGGGCTGACGTTCGGTGTTTTTACGGCTATTGGAGGAATCGCCGGAGCCGGATCCGCCTTATTCGGCGCCTCCCGAATGGCAAAAGCAAAAGTGGTCGGCGTCAAAGTCGGGGGTATACAGCTTCAGGTCGGCCCAAACGACAACCTTCAGTTTCCTTTCGTACTGTTGGACCGGGCCCTCATCTACTATTCCGTGGTCATCAACTGGGCGCATGCCCGCAGGGACGTTTCGGAGAGGGTACCGGACAAATCGGCGACATCAACGGGAAAAATGGGATATACCGGCCACTGGGACGACAAGACGAGAAAGAAAGCCGCCGAATTTTTTATCAGCGCCAGGAAAAGCACGCTGAACGAGGAGAGCCGCCGAACATTCACCGATCGGGTCAAAAAAATGCTGGATGCCGTATCACGCGATGATTTCCCGCCGGGCTTTCGGAATGTTTGATGCGTGATTTTGAATAGGTTCGAATACCGCAATCGGCATCAGGGCTCTTCAAGAAACATGTCATCCTGGACGAGGCGCAATATCTCTTTTTTCGTCCGGACCAGCTCCTCGTTGGTCAACCGAAGCCGCAGGGCTACGAACTCGGCAAACACCTTGTACAGCATCAAAAGAAATTTATCGATTTCTTCCTGGCTGTCCAGCCGGTCTTCGGCTTTTGTATCCACAGCTAAGCAGACGGTTCTCCCCACGGCGTAAATTGAAGCCGAACGCACCTGATCGCTGATGATTCTCATTTCGCCGAAAATTTCGCCCCGCTTGTCCATATGAGCGATCTGAACACCGTCCTTCACGATCTGGATTTTTCCGGAGAGCAAAAAATAAAGCCATGGATCGACATCACCCTCTTTGATGATGCATTCACCGTCATTGTACACACGAACCTTGCTGAGCCTGAGCAGTTTGCTCAACTGGTCGGTCTCGAAATTCTTCAGAGCCGGAATATCCATTAGTCTTTGAAAATTTTGGATATTTTCCCTTAAGTAGTGCGTCTCTTTCATGGCCGGGTTTGCTCCTGTTGGGGGTTGGGGGCAAATCACGGGCAATATAGCTATTTTTTTTCGGGAATACAAGTGCGGTTTTAAAAAGAATAAAAGGCTTGCGCCGATCCAATTCGATCTTCCGAATGGATCGATCGATCAGGCATCCCGGCCGACCTCGAGGCAGTTCTTGGAAATAGAGCTGCCGAAATCAACCGGGTAACACCCGTCAAAGCAGGCCTTGCACAAATTGTTCTCGGGGTCTTCAATGCCGGTGGATTCCATCAGCCCGCCGATGCTCAGGTAGTGCAGCGAATCCAAATCCAGATATTTTCGAAGCTCGTCGACCGTCATTCTGGCGGCGATCAGTTCGCCTTTGGTGGAAAAGTCGATGCCGTAGTGGCAGGGAAACCGGTGAGGCGGACCGCTGACCCGCATGTGGACCCTTTTGACCCCGAGCTCCCGCAAGGCTTTGACTCGGGTTTTAATGGTCGTCCCGCGAATAATGGAGTCCTCGACGATGATGATGTCTTTATTTTGCAGCAGTTCCCTGACCGGATTCAACTTGATTCGAACCCCGAAATCCCGCATGGCTTGAGACGGCTCGATAAAGGTCCTTCCCACGTAGTGATTCCGTATCATGGCCATCTCGAAGGGTATCCCGGACGCTTCCGAATACCCGATAGCGGCATATGATCCGGAGTCCGGAAACGGCATCACGAAATCGGCGTCAACGGGCGCCTCCTGCGCAAGTCTCCGACCGTGCGCCTTTCGGGTAAGGTAGACATTCCGGCCGAAAATCGTGCTGTCCGGACGCGCAAAATAGATATATTCGAAAACACAAAAGGCTTTTTTGCCCGAAGTGGGTGTTTTGATGCTTTTTATCCCCCCGTCACCGATAATGACGATTTCTCCGGGATCCAATTCCCGAATAAACCGGGCCTCGACAAGATCGAGCGCACAGGTTTCCGAAGCAAGCACATAGCTGCCGTTCAGCTTTCCCAGGCACAACGGCCGAAATCCATAAGGGTCCTTGATGCCCACGACTTCACCCTCATTCGTCAGCATGAGAAACGAAAAGGCGCCTTTTAAACGGGCCGCCGATCGTACAAGAGCCTGTTCGAATCCGTACGCCAGGTTTTTTATGAACAGGTGAAGAAATATTTCACTGTCCATCGTGGTTTGGAAAATCGATCCGGCCGCCTCCAATTCCTGCTTCAGTTCGTAAGCATTGACGATATTGCCGTTGTGGGCCACGGCGTAAGACCGTGTTCGATGGCGGATCAGAAAAGGCTGGGCGTTTTCCGGAACGGAATCTCCGGTGGTGGAATACCGGACATGGCCGATTGCGCTGTCTCCGTCAAGAAGATCCAGATGATGCCGGCCGAACACATCGGGAACAAGCCCCATGCCTTTGTGTTCTGCAAGTCTGCCGTCTCGGGCCGCTGCAATGCCGCAGCTTTCCTGCCCCCGATGCTGCAGTGCATAAAGCCCGAAATAGCACAGGTTGGCCGCATCCGGATGCTGGTGGATACCGAAAATCCCGCATGCTTCCCGCGGTTTGTCGTCGATTGTCGTCATTTTTCTTCGTGATACTCTTGAATGGTTTTTACGCTTAATTTTTTCCCCTTAAGCGCCTCGATGCCTTTTGCCACCGCCATGGCCCCCGCAACCGTCGTGACATAGGGAATATCGTATTTAATGGCCGCCCGGCGGATCGCATAGCCGTCACGCCGGGTGGCGCCACCTACACCGGTATTGACGATCAGTTGAATCTCCCGGTTTTTGACGGCGTCCACCACGTGAGGCCGCCCAACGGACACTTTTTGTATGGGGCTGTTTTCGATGCCGCGGGCCGTCAAAAACGCCGAAGTTCCATGGGTGGCGACAATCGAAAAACCCAGCGCGCCGAACCTTTCGGCCACCGCCGCAGCCGACGGCTTATCCCGATTCTGAACACTGATGAAGACAGTGCCTGCAAGCGGAAGCATCTGTCCGGCGGCCGATTGCGCCTTCGCATAGGCGGACCCGAAATCCGCATCGATTCCCATCACCTCTCCCGTGGATTTCATTTCCGGACCCAACAGTGTATCCACGTCGGGAAACCGGTTAAAAGGCATAACGGCTTCTTTGACGGATACGTGTCTTGGCATGACATCACGTGTCAATCCCAGAGACCTCAGGGATCTGCCCAACATGGCCTTGACGGCAATCCCGGCCAGAGGAATGCCGGTGGCCTTGCTGACAAACGGAACGGTTCTGGAAGCGCGGGGGTTGACCTCGATGACATACAGCCGGCCTCCTTTAACGGCATACTGAACATTCATAAGGCCGACCACCTCGAGTTCCTTTGCCATAGCCTTGGTTGCCTCGACAATCGCCTCGACAACCTGCGGGGTCAGGGTATAAGGAGGGAGAACGCATGCGGAATCGCCTGAATGAATACCGGCCTCTTCGATATGCTCCATGATGCCGCCGATCACCGTCTCCCGGCCGTCTGAGACGGCATCCACATCCACTTCCACGGCGTCCTCTAAAAACTTGTCGATCAGCACCGGATGCCCGGGCGAAGCGAGTATGGCCAGCCGTGTAAAGTTTTCGAGCTCTTTTTTGTCATACACGATCTTCATGGCACGGCCCCCAAGCACGTAGGAAGGACGAACGATCACGGGGTACCCGATCGCCGCAGCACCCGAAACGGCTCCCGCAACGGTGGTCGCCGTATCGTTGGCCGGCTGAACGAGGCCGACCTTTTTCAGCATGGCCTGAAACAGTTTCCGGTCTTCGGCCCGATCGATGCTTTCCGGCTGTGTACCCAATATCGGGACGCCGGCATGATGCAGGGGTACAGCCAGGTTCAACGGGGTTTGGCCGCCGAACTGGACGATGACGCCGGCGGGTTTCTCGGTCTCGATGATATGGAGGACGTCCTCTTTCGTCACCGGCTCGAAATAGAGCTTATCCGATGTGTCGTAGTCCGTGCTTACCGTTTCCGGATTGCTATTGACCATGATGCTCTCGATGCCCTCTTCCCGCAAGGCGAAAGACGCATGAACGCAGCAGTAGTCGAATTCGATGCCCTGGCCGATCCGGTTGGGGCCCCCGCCCAGAATCATGATTTTCTTTCGGTCGGATACTCTGGCTTCGCATTCCGTTTCATAGGTCGAATAATAATACGGCGTCGCCGCCTTGAATTCGGCCGCACAGGTATCCACCAGTTTGTAAACCGGCCGTATGCCGAATTTGCCGCGTGCAAACCGGATATCATCTTCGCTGACCGCAAGAAGAACGGCAAGCTGGTAATCCGAAAACCCCAGTGATTTGGCTTCTCTTAACAGCGCATCGGTTATCGCTGGAGAAGTTTTTACGATTTTTTCTTCAAAGTCGACGATCTGCTTGATCTGGCGGATAAACCATGGATCGATGCCGGTGATGTCATAAATGCTGTCTACCGGCATCTTTTTCATCAGCGCGTACCGCAGAAAAAATATCCGCTGCGAATTGGGTGTCGCAAGTTTTTGTTCGATTTCCTCATCCAAAATCGAGGCAACATGATGATAGTCTGCATCCTTTCCATCAGCTCCCAGACCGTAACGGCCGATTTCAAGTGATCGAATGCCCTTTTGAAACGCCTCCTTGAAGGTCCGGCCGATGGCCATGGTTTCCCCAACGGACTTCATGGCTGTGGTGAGAAAATCCCGGGTTTCCGGAAATTTTTCAAATGTCCACCGAGGTATCTTTACAACGCAGTAATCCAGTGTGGGCTCGAAGGAAGCCATGGTCTCGCCGGTAATATCGTTGGATATTTCATCCAGGGTGTATCCGACGGCCAGTTTGGCGGCGATTTTGGCGATCGGAAATCCCGTCGCCTTGCTTGCCAATGCCGAACTCCTGGAAACACGGGGGTTCATCTCGACGACAATCATCTCCCCGGTTCCGGGATGAACGGCGAACTGGACATTTGATCCGCCGGTGTCCACACCGATTTCCCGCATGATGGCCAAAGATGCATCCCGCATGGCCTGGTATTCCCGGTCGCTCAAGGTCTGAGACGGCGCCACGGTGATGCTGTCGCCGGTGTGAACCCCCATCGGGTCCATATTTTCGATGGAGCAGACGATCACCACGTTGTCATTCTTATCCCGCATCACCTCGAGTTCGAACTCTTTCCAGCCCAGAACGGATTGCTCCAGCATGATCTGGTGAATGATGCTGGCGTCCAGCCCCGCCTTCGCCTGGACCTCCAAGTCTTCCGGGTTGTAGGCCACGCCGCCGCCGGTTCCCCCGAGGGTGAAGCTCGGACGGATAATAATGGGGTAACCGATGTCTTCGGCAATCGCCCGGGCCTCATCCATGGAAACCGCGATGCCGCTTCTGGGAATTCGAAGGCCGATACGGTGCATGGCTTTTCGAAACAGGTCCCGATCCTCGGCCTTTTGAATGGCGTCGAGCGAAGCGCCGATCATCTCCACGCCGTAAGCTTCCAACACCCCTCGCTGGGCCACAGCGACGGCGGTATTCAATCCTGTCTGCCCCCCCAACGTCGGGAGAATGGCGTCAGGCCGTTCCCGTTCGATAATCATTTCAACTGCTTCGGGTGTAATCGGTTCGATATACGTGCGGTCGGCTGTTTCCGGATCCGTCATGATGGTGGCCGGATTGCTGTTGACCAGCACAACCTCGAAGCCTTCCTCCTTAAGTGCCTTGCAGGCCTGAGTGCCGGAATAGTCAAATTCGCAGGCCTGGCTGATGATAATGGGACCGGCCCCGATGATCAAAATTTTATGAATGTCGTTCCGTTTCGGCATAATGTCGGCATTTCTTGTCTAGGGAAGCGATTGTATCATATCCACAAACCGGTCGAACAGGTACTCGGCATCATGAGGACCCGGGCATGCTTCCGGGTGGTACTGAACGGAATACGCGGGCAGCGTCGTGTGGCGGAATCCTTCCAGTGTTCTGTCGTTTAAGTTGATATGGGTGACCTCGATCGATTTGCCGGCCAGGCTGTCGATATCCACAGCGAAGCCATGGTTTTGAGAGGTGATCTCGATTTTTCCAGTGAAAAGATTCTTCACCGGCTGATTACAGCCGTGATGCCCGAACTTCAACTTGTACGTTTTGCCGCCCAGGGCCAGCCCCAGCAACTGGTGCCCGAGGCATATTCCGAATATCGGTCGATATCCCAGAAGCTCTCTGATCGTGTCCACGGCATAGGCAACCGGTTCCGGATCACCGGGACCGTTGGATAAAAATATGCCGTCGGGCTCCAGACTTCTGATGGTGCCGGCGTCCGTAGTCCCGGGCACCACGAGAATTTCAAAACCACGGTTTTCCATGCACCGTAAGATGTTGTACTTGATTCCATAGTCAAACGCCACCACCGCCGGTTTTCGGCCCCGGTGCCGCCATACGGACGTATCAAGCGGCGCCGAACCCGGTCTGCAGAAACGGATCATGCCGGAATCCCAGAAATACGGGGTTGGGGTTGCCACCTTTCGGGTCAGGTCGAGACCGGCCATGGGCGGAATTTCGTTGGCCTTTTCAACGATGCGCCGGGGGTCTCGATCATCCGTCGAAATGACGGCCCGCATGGCACCGGCCGTTCGAATGTGGCGGGTCAAGGCCCGGGTATCCAGACCATCGACTCCCATGACCCCATGCTCCATCAGGTAATCGGCAAGGCTGCGGACCGCCCTGAAATTGCTGTAGTCCGACTGATATTCCTTGACGATGAAGCCTGCCACCTGGATCCGATCGGACTCCACATCTTCAGCATTTACACCGTAATTGCCGACCAGCGGATAGGTCATCGTCACCAACTGCCCGGAGTAAGACGGATCGGTGAGCACCTCCTGGTAGCCGGTCATGCCGGTATTGAACACCACCTCACCGGATGTTTCCCCGGACCCGGTGAATGACCGGCAGGGAAAAATTCGTCCATCTTCAAGTGCCAGTAATGCTTTCATCCTATTTTATAGCTTTCGTTGTGAGCGTTTTCGAATAAAACACGGCGCCCGTTTCACTCCATCGGTGCATTTTCGATCATCACCCAAATGCCGCACGGGCAAACTCCGGCGCAGATTCCGCATCCGATGCAGCGTTCCGGATCCACGATATATTCGTAATCTCCGTTTGTAAGGCTGTTGCGCCGAATGGCCCCCTGCGGACAAACGGCTTCGCAAATACCACAGTCCCGGCATGTACCACAAGAGGAACATTGCGAACCGCATTGACCGATATCTTCAAAAGAAGTGATTCGAGGATCGAAGTACTCCAGGGATATGCGGTTTCTATCGATAACGTCCCGTTTATCCGGATGCGGTTTGCGGCCGTCCAACATATCGGATATCGCAGCCGCGGCCTTTCTTCCGGCACCGATGGCATCTGTAAGCAGTCCCGGTTTAACTGCATCTCCCACGGCAAATAATACGGGGTTCGTGGTTTGGAAAAAATCATTGACGACGACAAACCCACGGTCCGTTTTTACGTCTTCGGGCAAAAATGACAGCTCCGGCGCATCGCCGATGGCGACAATTACGGTTTCGGCGGGCAGAAGCTCCCCGGTCGTCAACACAACCCCCTGTTCGGTAATTTCCCGGGTATGGCAGGGCCACCTGAATTTCGCCCCTGCCTTTTCCGCTTCTTTTCGTTCTTTCCCGTAAGACGCCGGCGCCATAATATCGATCAGCGTGATCACTTCGGAGCCCAACCGCCGGGCCTCTGTCGCCGCATCACATCCCACATTGCCGGCGCCGATGACAACCACGGATTTTCCCGGCCGGACGTCGCCTCTTTTGGCCCTTTCCAGGAAGGTTAGTGCCGGCATCATGCGCTCTTTTCCAGGCACCTGAAGCGTCCTCGGCAGCCAGGCTCCCGTGGCGATAACGATGAAATCATATTCATCTTTCATCCGCTCGACGTCGTTTCTGTCTAAATTCCGGTCGAGGCAAATCCTGGGAATCATTTTTTTGACGCGGTCCAACTCCGATTCAAATACATCACCGGGAATCCGGCTTTCGGGAATGACGGATGTGATTTTCCCCCCAATCTCTTTTGCTCGATCGAACAGCACGGCTTCATGCCCTTTCATGTGCAGCTGCCAGGCGATCGATATTCCGGCCGGGCCGCCTCCGATCACCGCAATTTTCTTTCCGCTTTTTTCCGGAAGCGACGGCATTCGCGCATGCAAAGCGGCTTTTCCAAGCAGGGTCACATCAATGGGTGCCATGCCGTGGAGATGCCGCGTGCATGCCGACATGCACAAATTGGGGCACAAAAATCCACATACCGAAGCCGGGAAAGGCGTGTACGCCAGAGAAAGGTCAACCGCCTCATCGATGCGGCCTTCCCGAATCAGCTGCCACCGCTGTTGAACCGGTATCCCCGTCGGGCAGGCATTCTCGCACGGCGCCATATGCCGCTTGTTCTCCCACACCGGAACAAACCGGCGCAGTTCATCGCTGACGACCACCGGAATGGGGGAACGGTCCAGGCGGGTTAGATCGCCGATAAGCCCGCCTTCTCCGAGTTCTTTGTCCCAATTCGCCTGTCGAAAGGAATGCATGGACTGCAACGCCTTTGCAGCCCGCTCATGAGGCGCTTTGGCTGCGATAAGCCGCCACGAATCCCGATCCAAAAGCTCATTTAACAGCTCAGGCCGGCTGATTCGCTCGACAAACCCTCGCAGATTGTCCGACAGCCATTGCCATTGAGTGTCGGTAATGGAATCGATCCGCGCATCGATTCGGCTGTACCCGTCGTGAGGCCCCCTGAAGAATACGTTGCCACCCACCATTCCAACAAACGGGCGATAACCCAGAACATTGTCCGGGCTCTGGGCGTTGTACCCGCAAATTACGGCGACACCGCCGGCCATGAACTCGCCGAAATAGTCTCCCACCGATCCCAGCACCCACAGCTCCGGCGGGTCCATTCGCGGGTTGTGCTTCGTCATAGTCATCCCGCGCGCACCGATGTTTCCCGCTACGAAAACCTTGCCCTGGGCCATGGCATTTGCCACCCCGTTTCCGGCGTTTCCGTGCACCACGATATGAGCGCCCGCATTGAGCCATCCGACGTCGTCCGAAGCCGGGCCCATGATTTCGACGCAGGTGTTCGGATAACCCATGGCCCCCGCCCGCTGGCCGCACTGGCCGTAAATATTGACGCGTACAGGGTCGTTCCCCGTTTTCCACAATCGTCCCCCGATGCCGTGCTGGCCCAGGGCTTTAACCAAAAGGTGACGGTTTCCGGCGGCAACGGCCGCCTGAATCCGCTCCTCGAGAATTCGGGATTCAACCCGCAGGCCGTCTTCCAATCCCGAAATTTCATATACCTGATGCGTATCCATAACCGTACTCCATATTATACCACATAGGCGATTTTCAGCTTTTCCGCCGCATGATAATCACCTATCCCGAGAGCATCGGACATCCCGATGGGCAGGCTTGTGGATCGCCCGAGCGGTGCCATGATTTTTTTAAGCTCCGTATCGAAGCTCAGATACACATCGACCACCCGCTGGGCAACGTCTTCCGGATCGAGCCGTCGGTACAGCCGCGGATCCTGGGAGGTTATCCCTTTTGGGCAGAGCCCGATATTGCAGATATTGCACCGGTCCGACTCCGACCCCAGGCATCCTGCAGCCGCCTGCATGATGTATTTTCCGATTTGCACCCCGCTGGCACCCAGCATGATCAATGCTGAGGCATTTGCCGCCAGGTTCCCGTTTTTACCGATTCCACCGCCGGCAAACAGCGGGATTTCATTCTGCTTGCCCAGCGCCACGAGATTGAGATAGCACTCCCGCAGATTGCTCGCGATGGGATGCCCCATGTGGTTCATGGATACATTGTAGGCCGCGCCGGTGCCGCCGTCCTCCCCGTCTATGGCCAATCCGCCCGCATAGGGGTTCCGGGTCAGGTTGTTCAAGACGGCGAGCGCTGTCGATGTTCCCGAAATTTTGGGATACACCGGCACCCTGAAGCCCCAGGCCATGTACATGGACTGGATCATTTTGGCAACGGCCTCCTCGATGGAATACTTGGTCTGATGCGTCGGCGGACTCGGGAGACTGATCCCTGTCGGCACCCCCCGAATCGCGGCGATGAGCTTGTTGACTTTGTACCACATCAACAGGCCGCCGTCCCCGGGTTTTGCACCCTGGCCGTACTTGATTTCAATGGCGCAGGGGTCTTCCTTCATATCCGGAATGGCATGGATAATTTCGTCCCATCCGAAATAGCCGCTGGCGATCTGAAGAATCACATATTTCAAAAACCGGGAGCGCAGCAGGCGCGGCGGGCATCCGCCTTCCCCGGTGCATATCCGGACCGGCATGCCGATCTCCTCGTTCAGATATGCCACCCCCATCTGGAGCCCCTCCCACATGTTCGGGGACAAGGCTCCGAAGGACATGCTTCCGATCACGAGGGGATAGATTTCCCTGACCGGCGGAATCCATCCGTTTTCGTTCAGCACTTTCAGGTTCTCCTCCGGCGGAAGGATTCTTCCCAAAAGGGTTCGCAGCTCGAATTCATGCCGGCCGGCATCCAGGGCCGGGTCCGTCAGCATGGAAATGCGGATGAACTTTATCGCATCAAGAATGCCCCCGGAATCATTGCGTCGTCCTCCCCGGCGCCGCGGCTGTCCACCCTTGTCGAAGTGAAACTTCAGCTTGTCGCTCTCGTCGCTTCGCACCGGAATGATGGCATCATTGGGGCAAACCATGGTGCACATCCCACACCCGGTGCAGGCAAACGCCGGATCCGTTTTTTGTCGAATGCCGTAATATAGTTTGGCTACAGGCGATGGTTTTTCGGTGAGGTCGACGGCCGGTTCAACAATACGCTTCCGGAACACCCCCGGCTCTATGGCTCTGACAGGGCATACGGCCGTACATTTACCGCAAAGGGTGCATTTTTCCTTATTCCACAGAATCTGCCACGGCAGATCCTTTACACTTAATGTAGAGGGGGTAATGGGGCTGTTTGGCAGCATACCGTAACCTCCTGTCGCCCCGGACCCACGATAACGGTATCCAGGTGCATGGGTTGAAAATCCTGATGCTTATCCCGATCCGGGATGACGGCATCCAGACCGCAGATTTCCGATGAAAACGCGTAAAGCCCCGGTCTTCCGCCGACCACGCCGGGCCGGAGTTTTTTCCGGTCCTGAACCATAAACATCGTGGTATCCGGCAGCGTTCCGATGATGCAATTGGGCCCATCGATGATCAATCGCCTGCAGCTCTGCTTTACGTTTTTCAAAAGCCGGGCATCGGGATGATTTTCCAGCGACTCGGATTGAAGCGGCGTGATAATGTGCTTGTATGCCGACACAGGCAGCTTCAATGATTTGCATAGATAATGCAGGGTGTGCGTAAAAACTTCCGAATCCGACTGAAACCCCGTATAACCGGGAAAGCCTCGTGACATGAGGAATTCCTTGTTTGGAATGAACGCCGTGTTTTCACCATTTGTCATGGTTGAAAACCCCTGGATAAAGAAGGGATGGCAGGCATACAGGTTGATGGCATAATTCGTGTTTTGCCGGCCTTGTGCCATGATCACTTTTGCCTGGAGTTCCTTGCGGTCCAGGTCGAGATAGTGTGCAACGGCCATGGGATCGCCGATTTCCTTGATAACAATCGTATCGGGCCAGAAAGAAAAAACGATCATATCTTCCTGCTCCTCTCCCATCGTTCTCAAATTGAGTCGAATGTTCATCAACCGGTTTTCCCGCTCATCGGCATCCAGTCCTTCCCATTCTTCAGGATATTCATAAGCACGGATCAGGTAGACATCCCGTTTTGGAACACCTCTGGGAGCAGCCTTCGGCAGTTTTATGGAAATCTTGTATTTGGTCATAAACCCGATGTCCATCATGAACCGATCCAGCCGCTTTATCCCTTTTTCACTGAAAATTCCGGATAAAATCGGTGCATCCTTCATCTCTTCGAAAGGGCCGCCAAGGTCCCGAAGCACAAGACCGACCCCTGATCCGTCATGGCCTTCGCGCATGACATCCAGTGCCTCGAACGCCAGCATGGGAGACAACGGGGCGTCACTGGTGATGGCAAACAAACGACACATGTTTTCCTCCTAAATATACAATTGGGGCCGATATTCATTCCGCCGCCGGTGGAATCGAATTCACCGGCTTCCTAACAAAAAAGCAATCTTCGTGCCAAAAGCAAATACACCGATTCATTTGTGCAGCCGGTGTGATCCTATCCTTTGTTTATCCGTTTCCATCCGAAAATAACGGCCTTTGCCGAAACATCAGCCTCCTGACAGAAAGTCGCCGTTTTTGGGAACTGATTACATTTTTGTAATAATAAAATTCAAAACGATACAAAAATGGCGTTTTTCATCCATTCTTTTTCAGCCCCAAAAAAAAAGACGCCGAACCCTGACTTCAGGTTCAAACGTCATTGTTTTTGGAAAAGAAGCGCTGCACGCCTTTGTGCACCGCCCTTTTTTTAAGCTTTCAGCCCTGTATAAATCCCGGTAAGGCTTTTGTCAAGATGATCATGTAATTTTCATGGTCAGCGATGTTTAGAACCATAGGCTTTCCATGACATCTTTGCGTTGAGGCACGCCACTTTTCCACAGAAGCAAGATATATTATCGTAATCGACATTGAAATTTACAGGGAATTTGTGGTATTCGGTTTTCGAGACACAGCACTCCGACTGCCTTCCATGTTCGATTCTGCTCTTTAAACCTTTCATTCAATGGTGAAAAATGGGAAAAAAAGACATGATGATCCTATGTGTGTGTTTGATGTGCTTTATATTTTTCAATTCTATATCATCAGCCGGTGCACTGTATTTTGGGGGTACGATCATCACGATGGACGATGAGGACCAAATGGTAGAGGCGGTCCTCACCAAAGACGGCAGGATTATATCGGTTGGGAAAACATCCGAAGTGAGCTCCCGGGCGGATTCTCGAACCCGAAGAATCGATCTGGGCGGCATGACCATGCTGCCCGGATTTATAGATCCACACGGCCATTTCCCCAATGCCGGTTACAATGACCTGTTTTATGTCGACCTGAACAGCCCACCCATCGGTCGAATCCACACCATGGAGGCATTGATCGCCGCACTGAATCGCAAAGCGAAATCCATGGAAGAGGAGGCCTGGATAAAAGGATTCGGCTATGACGATACGCTGCTGGCGGAAAAACGGCACCCCGGGAAGGCGGACTTAGACAGGGTGATCGGGAATCATCCCGTCTACATCGAACATATATCCGGACACATGGCTGTCGCAAATTCCAAGGCACTCGCAATCGCCGGCATCACCGGCACCACCACGCCCCCGCCCGGCGGAGAAATTATTTTGGCGGCCGACGGTCAACCTACGGGCCTTTTAAAAGAATCCGCAATGGGACTGATCTCGGGGCGAATCCCACCGCTTTCAGAATCCCAGAAAATTGACGGCATCGGCAGAGCATCGGAAATTTACGTAAAAGCCGGGGTCACCACGGCCCAGGACGGTGCCGCCATCCCAACGCTCGGCCCCGGGCAACCCGGAGACATCCCCTTATTTCAAAAAGCCGTCGATCAGGGTGTATTGAAGAATCGCGTAGTCGTTCTGCCATATGTCGGCGTTTACAGCGGTATAGAATTTGCGCCTTTGTGGAAAGAAGATCACACCTCCGGATCGGATCTGACCGGCGGGGCAAGGATGATAACAATGGGTGCCGGGAAGCTGATCGGAGACGGGTCGATCCAGGGATACACCGGCTACCTCAGCAAACCCTATTTTATTCAGCCGGAAGGCAAGAAAGATTGGGTGGCCTATCCATGGTATACAAAAGAAGATCTGGCCGAGCGGGTAATCGATCTCTACCGCGCCGGATGGCAGGTCGCCGTTCACGGGAACGGGGATCAGGCGATAGAGGATATCATCGATGCAATTGAATCGGCCCAAAAAGACACAGGCAGGAAAGACGTTCGTCCCATCATCATTCACTGCCAGACGGTACGGGAAGATCAACTGGACAGAGTGGCCGCACTGGGGATCATTCCCTCTTTCTTTGTCTCCCATGCCTATTATTGGGGAGACCGTCACCGGGATATCTTTCTGGGGCCCGAACGGGCCCTGAGGATGAACCCCTGCCGATCGGCGCTTGACCGAGGCATCCGCTTCACCCATCACAACGACACACCGGTAACTCCCATATCGCCGCTGCTTTCGGTCTGGTCCGCTGTAAACCGGATTTCGTCCGGCGGGAACCTGATCAGCAGCAAAGATCCGAAAGCCGATCAACGCATCGATGTTTACAATGCCCTTAAAGGGGTTACCATTGACGCGGCTTACCAGGGGTATGAAGAGGATTTCAAGGGCACGATAACGGAAAAAAAGCTGGCCGATTTCGTCATTCTCGACAAGAATCCACTTACTGTAGATCCTAAAGCAATCAAAGACATAAATATAATGGCCACCATCATCAATGACGAGGTCGTATACGCTTCGGATGATTTCAAATACAAGGAGTAAGCCCGAAGGAAACGAAATGGATGCGGAATATCGTAAATGGAGGGACCCCCGGCATTGGGTCAGCCGGGGGTTGAGGTTTTTCAGGCCTTCCATAGCCCATGAACATTGCAGTATTCCCGAGCCGTTACCCGGTCAGCTGAAATCTTGAAAGCTACTTCCGGGTCATCGCCGGGTTTTAAAAAATACCGGTAAGCGGCGCCATCCGCCATGATTTCCACCCATTCGATAAAATGCTTCTCCTCCATTGGATGGGGCACGCTTCCCACTTTGACCTTGAAACCGTCCGTGGTTTTTTCCACGACAGGGACATGCTTTTCCCTGGCTGCATCCACGGTGTTCTCAACCATCAGCTTCATGGGCTGACCGCAACAAACCAGCTCACCTTTTCCACCATGCAGCACCTCGACGATATTGCCGCACACTTCGCATTTGTACACTTCGCGCTTCTCCGCCATACCTGTTCCTCCTGTTTGGTTGTAGTGCATCATTTTAGACGGTTGGAAATATAGTCGCCTATGGCCTTGATCGCCTCTTTTGCCTCCGGTAAAATATCGGCAAACGCATGCCAGACGTGGATCATGTCCGGCCAGGGATTGAATGCCACGTCTACGCCGGCTTTTTTCGCTTTATCGGCAAGGCGAACGCTGTCATCCAACAACACTTCCGCCGTACCGACCTGGATGAGCATGGGAGGAAAACCTGAAAAGTCTCCATACAGTGGGGACGCCAGCGGGGTTCGGGGATCTGCACCCGCCAAATACACCTTTGCCATTTCCGCCGCCCCTTCACGTTTAACCATTGGATCGATCTCGGCCTTTGAATCCAAGGATTCGCCGGTCATTGCAAGGTCCGCCCAGGCGGAGATGCATACGATGGCCGCCGGCAAAGCAATGCTGCTCTCCTTTAAGTTCATCACCGTGCTCAGGGCAAGGCCGCCGCCGGCGGAATCTCCGGCAAAGGCAATGCTTTCGGGCGAGATGGTAAGATCGTTGACAAGCCACCTGTAGGCGCTTGTCGCATCCTCCACAGCCGCCGGAAAGGGATTTTCCGGCGCCAGCCTGTAATCGATCAGCAGGGCGCGGCATTTCGATGCTGCAGCAATGCGGGCAACCATGGCCCTGTGCGTGTTGATAGAGCCCATGACATAACCGCCGCCGTGAAGGTACAAAATCACCGGATCCGAGAGAGCGTCTTCGGGTATAATCCATTCGGCGGGTACATCAGCTGCATCGACGGGCGAAAAAACGATACCTTCGGGTATCGTCTGTAAGAGCGCCGCGTTTTCCATATCGGTCCGCATCTGTACGATATCCATTTCTTCTCTTGGCGGAATGGACCGTAACAATTCGATTACCTGCTCCAACGCTTTGCTGGGCATACATCACCTCCATCACGGAAAAATGGTTTATACGTTGAAAGGCGTCGACCGGATTTACCAAATTCAAATTTATCCTAAACAGGGTATAATAATCAAGAAACTTGATCGCATTCAAACAAATGAACCCGCAACCGAGTAAAAGCCGAAAACCACCGGTTGGCCGCTGAAAGAATAAAGGATTGACCCCATAGCCGACAGGTGCTTCATCGAAAATGATATCATAACACTGAAAATGAATCACTATGATTGGAGGGACGAGGCCATGAATATCAAACCGGAAAACGACATAACCGATGCAGCCGGCCGATTTCTGTCGTCATTCACGCCTGAACAGCGGAAAACGCTTTCTTTTTCCTTCGACAGTAAAGAGCGCTTCGACTGGGATTACAGGCCGCGAAATCGAGCAGGGCTTGCGCTGAAGGACATGGACGGCGCCCAACAGCAGTTCGCATACGCCTTGATTGCAAGTGGACTGAGCCTTATCGGCAACATCAAGGCTCTGGCCATTATGAGTTTGGAAAAGACATTGGCAGAGTCAGAGGGTAAAAACGTTCCACATGTTCGCGATCCGCTTGAATATTACATCTGCTTGTTCGGAGAACCTTCCGGTGAACTGCCTTGGGCGCTTCGGGTGGAAGGCCACCACTTGTCTTTGAATTTAGTGATATCCAAAGCGCAGGGAATTGCAGCCACTCCGAACTTTTTCGGCGCCAATCCCGCCACCGTTATTCAGGGCCCCCTTTCCGGCCTGCGTGTGCTTGCCGACGAGGAAGACAAAGCCCGCCGACTGCTTGCTTCGCTTAGCGAAACCCAGCAGCAGCGGGCGGTGATCGCGTCCCAAGCCCCGGCAGATATCGTAACGCAAACAGAAAAACGCGTGAAAATTGACGAACCTGTCGGCTTAGCCGTATCGGAAATGGCGGACGATCAGGAAATTCATTTAATGGACCTGATCGCCACGTATACAGGCCGGATGCCCAGGGATGTGGAAGATGCTTATTTGAACCAAATCGAAAAGGAAGGACGGGCGCATATACATTTTGCATGGGCCGGGTCAACAGAACGGAATAGACCTCATTATTACAGGGTTCATGGCCCGGGATTTTTGATGGAGTACGACAACACCCAGAATAATGCCAACCATATCCACAGCGTCTGGCGGGATTTCAAAAACGACTGGGGTGGGGACATGCTGAAAAAACACTACACGAACGCACATTAAACGGTGTCCATCCAGACTCTTAGTTGCCGGTTTTCGATGCCAGGTACCTGCGATGCGCCGCCATCATCCTGATTTCGCCATAGGAAAACCCCTCTCCCAGCTTCTCCTTTATCGGTTTAAAAGCGGAATTCGGGTTTTTCTCGAGGACGGCGTCAATAACGGCCTGTTTCTCGGGATTGACGAATATGCTGACGTCCAATTCGCCGTTTTCAACGAAAAAAGCAAGGTGCCCCTCTATCGTCGATAAGGCAAGCCCCCTTTCCCGGGCGATGTGTTCGGGCTGATGTCCGTTTTTGAACATGTCCAAACTGATTTCGCGGGTATTGCCTTTCGGCTTTGTTTTTTTTGCCGGCTTCTCTTTATTTTTGCTCGTATCGACATCTGGCAGCGACACGGTTTCGATGCCTTCTTTCTTACGGTATTCAGCCACCATGGCGGTGATTTCATCCCCGTACTTCTGGACCGTTCTCGATCCCACGCCGTTGATTTTTTTTAAATCCGTCACATTGTCGGGCAGCCAGACAGCGATTTGAACCAGCACCCGCTGGTGAAGAATCAGGAAACGGGCTACATTTAATTCTTCGGCTTTTTCAGAACGCCATGCCTTCAACTGCTGAAATAATTCGGGGTGAGTAATATCCGATTCCGTGTAGTCCGGAGTTCGCTGTTTTTGTTTTCGTGAAGCGAAATCATGATCGGAATCAGCGGCAGCCCGCAAATAGGTGGGGGGCGAAAACCGGTCTTCACAGGATTGTATTCCCCCCATTTTTTTGGCGACTTCCCGCTTCAGATCGGCATGTGCCTTATCGATTCTTTTGGCGATTTCTTTGTTGTCGGATTCAGCCTGGAAGTTTTTTAGAATCGGGTCAAACGCCTCGGCGAATTTCTCCTGAAACCAGCCGGATGCTTTTCGAATGCGTTCCTGGAGGTACGAATCGGTTTCCGGCAGGGAGTTTTCGGAAAAAAGCGATGTCAACTGCTGTTTGAATTTCACGCTCACGGTGAATATATTTTCAGCAGCCGTTTTTCTCAATTGCCGGATATCGGGTACTCCCGAAACCTGGATGAAATCGGCATGCTGGGACAACAGCCGGCAAAATGCATTGAATCGGTTTTGCAGAAAATCAAGATCGAAGCAATCCAGGAGCAGGCGCTGCTGATATCGTACTTTTGCATCCATCAGAAGCTTTTCCGAGGGGGCGTTTTGTCCGGCCGCCCGAATAAAGCTGTTGACGGCATCGTCCGCCCCGATGCTTCGGGATGGGATGGGGGAGCTGAGCTTCAATCCGTCAAGGGTTCTGCATCGGCTCAAAGCCACATAGAACTGGCCGTGCGCAAAAGCCGCCTGTGCGTCGATCACGACATTGTCGAACGTCAGCCCCTGGCTTTTGTGTATGGTAATCGCCCAAGCCGGCTTCAAAGGGAATTGCTTCAGCTTCCCGATGATTTCCTCCCGGATGCCCTTGCCGTCTTCTGTAACCGCATACGTGATATTTTCCCATTCCAAAGGCTCGATGTTGATTTCGTCTTCTCCGGGGCAGGCAACGGAAATCCGTTCATGGGATATCGACGTGATCTCTCCGATCTTGCCGTTGAAATATCGCTTTTCAGCCGAGGGATCGTTGCGCATAAACATCACCTGGGCGCCTTTTTTAAGGGTAAGGGTTGCCGGAACCGGAAATGCACTTTCGGGAAAATCACCGGTTACCTCGGCCTTAAACCGAAATTCTTTTTCCGGCAACGCCCTCAACCGGGTGGTGTTGATAATGTCCGCCTTACGATTGTGGGTGGTCAAAGTGATGGTGCCCGGGTTGGGATCACAATGATCATTTTTGACATACAGGCTGTTGAGTTGCGCCACGGCGGCTGCATCCAACCGGTTGTCCCTGACGCGGTTCAAAAGGGAAATAAATTCGGCATCGGACTGGCGGAAGATGTGCTTCAATTCAATTACCGTCAATTCCGTCCGGTTGATCGCCCGGCTGCAGAAAAAATAGGGTGAGTCGTAAAGCGGCTGCAAAAGCCGCCACTCCTCCGGTTTGGCCACGGGTGACAGCTGATGCAAGTCCCCGATCAACAGAAGCTGCACGCCGCCGAAAGGCCGGTCGATTCGACGGTGCCGTCGCAAAACGGCATCCACGGCATCGAGAAGGTCCGCCCGCACCATGGAGATCTCATCGATCACGAGCAGGTCGAGATTTCGTATGAGGCGCTTTTTCGCCTTGCTGAATCGAAACCCCTGCTGTTTGTTTTGCTTTTTGGCTTCGGAACCCGGAATAAACGGGCCGAACGGAAGTTGAAAAAAGGAATGAAGGGTAACTCCCCCTGCGGTAATCGCTGCAACCCCGGTCGGGGCGGTAATGACCATTCTTTTTGCCGATCTTTTTTTAAGTTCGGACAAAAATGTGGTTTTTCCCGTGCCGGCTTTTCCCGTAAGAAAAATGTGATTGCCGGTCTGCTCGGCAAAATCCATGGCCAGTTTCAGTTCGGTGTTCTCTACGTATGTCGTTCCTTGGTGGTGTATTTGGGACATGTGCGGCAATTTCCGGTCTTGTTTAGAAAAATGATACATGTATGGATAGGTTGTTTATATATTATGCATAAATCGAATTTCTTATTCAATTTTCGTTAAAATATACCGACTAAATGCTTTTTTTCCGATTAAGCAAAATATACTATTTGCATGGCAAATGCCTGTTTGTCAACATATACCTGCGATTGAACCCTCGGTCGCAGGCAAAACGGGCAAAGACGCATTTCGATTCCGCCTTGCCGGAAAAATGATGATAGTCCCATATTCCACTTGAAAAGCAAAGTCGATTATAAGATGTTGCAATTGGATCCGGCGCACAACCATCAAAGCATACCGCGTCCATTTTATAACCGACGATCATGATCGGAATGCCGATGCGGTCTTGCTGTTCGAAGATCCGGCTTCTTTTCGAAAAACCCGGCTGCGGAAACGCGAATTTTTGGCCCGTTGGCATTGTGTCGATGCAACGACGCATAAAACATATGAACGCTTTGCTATGGTGCTGCTGGGAAAAACCGACTGCGAAAACAGCGGAGCACATGGACTGAGTCAAAGGAGCCCGGATTTTATTTTCACCGTGTTATCATGTAGGAAGATGCTGCCGATGAGAACCGGAAGGCGAAAATATTATGACATATTCTCGCACGTGTATGACACTATTTATACTTTTCCTTTATTACCCTTTTCAACACCTTTCCCGTAGGGGTTCTTGGAAAGTCTTCCATAAAGTCGACACTTTTAGGGCATTTGATATGCGAAATCCTGCTTCTGCAGAATTCGATAAGCTCTTTTTCAAGCTCAGGTCCGGCATCCGATGCATTCACCGGCTGGACAACCGCCTTTACCGTCTCTCCGAAATCCTCATCGGGCATTCCGATGACGGCGACATCCGCCACCTTTTCATGCATGATAAGGACATCTTCTGTTTCCTGGGGATAAATGTTGACACCACCGGATATGATCATGAAGGATTTTCGGTCCGTCAGATACAGATATCCTTCTTCATCCAGGTACCCGATGTCCCCGATGCTGGTCCACCCCTGCTCGTTCCTGCTGGAGGATGTTTTTTCGGGCTCCTTGTGATAGGAGAAAGGCCTTCCCGACTCCATGTAGATAACCCCCGGCTTCCCGGGCGGGAGTTCTTTTCCTTCGTCGTCTAAAATGTGAAGTTTCGCCAATAGCCCCTTGCCGACGGATCCTTTATGCTCGAGCCATTCCTGGGAAGTAATGATCGTCACCATCGACGTTTCTGTTCCACCCCAGTATTCCAGCAGAATGGGTCCCCACCAGTCGATCATTTTTTCCTTGACCTCAATCGGGCAGGGGGCAGCGGCATGGATTGCCATTTTAAGGCTTGAAACGTCGTATACGTCTCGAACGTTTTCGGGCAGCTTCAGCAGCCGAATGAACATGGTAGGCACCCACTGGGAATGGGTGACCCGGAATGTGTCGATTAAAGACAACGCTTTTTCGGCTTCGAATTTTTCCATTAAAATAATCGTTCCGCCCACCTGGCTGATGCTGGAGGCATATGCGCAGGGTGCCGAGTGGTACAGCGGCTGGGTGGAAAGATAAGTGACGTTCTCATCGATACCAAAAAACGCAAATGCACCCTCCAGTGAAGGGTCGAGATCACCCACTGGAAAATCGTCCACATTCCAGACAACGCCTTTCGGCGTCCCGGTGGTGCCGGATGAATAAAACATGGGCATTCCGGCAAAGGCGTAATCAATGGGAATGTCCTCATACTTTGAAACGACACCCTCATAGTCATCGTATCCGGGAATGGCCTTACCCAGCATGAGACGATGGGTGAGATCCGGGGTTCCGGCCGATATCCTGCCGGCAAGGTCGGCATATCTCTGGGAGGTGATCAACAGTTTTGCACCGGAATTGTTGATGATGTATTCTGTTTCACTTTGCTTCAAATGGGTACTGATCGGCGTAAAGATCAATCCGGCATCCAAGGCGGCGGTAATGATTTCAAGATAGCGGGCATTATTTTCCATAAGAACCGCCATGCGGTCTTTTTCTTTGAGGCCGATATCCCTGAAATAACGGGCCAGCCGGTTTATCCGCCGGTCGAATTCTTTCCACGAAACGATTTCTTCATTTTCGGCCATGATGACAGCCGGCGCCTCCGGTTTGGTTTTTGCGTAAATGGTGTGGTGTTTCATCATGGTTAATCCTGTGTCGGGATCGGTGTCGGGATCGCGTTCCTCGTTTAAAGGTGATTTGTGAAAACCGGTTAATGGATTTTCTCGAGAAAATAGCAATTTGTATGCCATTACTGAATTTTATGGGTCAATGGGTTTATATGTCAACTTCCATTGTCCTAAAAGCCGAAGGTTGCGTTTCCATCTCTATCGTTATCGATAAAACAAAAAGAATACCGAACCGTTAGTCCCTGAACGATCGGGCACCAAATATCGTTAGATATACACGATTACGTGATTGGAATGGAGTGTATGATGAAGAAAACCAACATACATGATACTTCAAAACAAAATGTTGATTCAGAATCGCGGCGTGGAAACGCTTTAAGCCGAAGCCATACTCACACAACGCGGAGGACATGCAATGCGGCCGAAAGGGAATAGCGGCGTGCGAAATAGATGGCTATGTGACGACCAACCCCAGCACCTCGGCCACCATGGCCGGCTTGTTCGACCCTTCCACCTCGAGAGTATTGGTCACCTTCATTACATACCGCCCCCCGCCTTTTTCCGTAACATCCGACAATACGCCTCGATTGCGGACGCGGGAGCCGACCGGGACCGGGGCAAGGAACCGGACCTTGTCATACCCATAAGCCATGAAAAATTCGATCCCCTCCGGGATCGTGTCCACACCGCCGCTTAAATGCCCCAGCAGGGAAAGCATGAGCGGACCGTGAACGATGGTGCCGCCAAAGGGGCCCGCCTTGGATCTTTCAACGTCGCAGTGGATCCACTGGCGGTCCTCGATGGCCTCTCCAAAGGCATCGACCCGCTCCTGGGTAATTTCAAACCAGTCCGACAGGTGTATCTTTTCGCCGATATGGTTCTTCAGTTCATGTATCGGAATCATGTTTAACGCCATCTCAACCCCCTTTTGATTTCGCCGTTGCATGAGGCCTGCCTATACGGGCACGGACATAGCAATGCGCTCATCTCAACCCCCTTTTGATTTCGCCGTTGCATGAGGCTGTTTACAGCTCGACACTGTTGATGTCAATTGGTAAATTGTTTTCGATGGCGCGCTCGGACGGGGTGTCCGAAGGGAATGCACCTGAATAGTTTCCATCCAGAGATAGGCAATTTCGCGTGAGTTCAAGGCGGGCGCAAGATCGAAACCGCAGGAATCGTGTGCTATTTTGAGGATTTCGATTTTGCATCCAACGCAGAAATCGCGTGAAAGGGCCATTTATGGATGGAAATTAAATGGAGGCGGGCTTGCAGAAAGCGGGTTCGCGCGGATTAGAAAAAGCCCCTTACTTTTTGATGGACATGGTCTCCGATGCGTTTGGCGCGGTCCATATCTTCCGGGGAGAGCGGCCCTCGTTCAAGGGCGGAAATAGCTTCCTGCATTTCCCGCCGGTCTTTCGGTCCGCACAGACAGACATCCACGTTCGGATTGGTCATTATGAAACGGTAGCAGTCGGCGGCAGACAATGGCGCTTCTCCAGGCGGCATCTTTTTCGGGTTCAGCAGAACCCCGTGCCGGGTGGCCGTGTAGGTGACGACTCCCGGCCGTTTCCCGCCGGCAAAATGGGAGAAGCATTCCTCTTCGGCTCCTCGGTGTGCAGCGTTGTACCGGATGTGGAAAATATCGAAAATGCCTGTTCGGTCCAAGTTCGGAAAAAGTGATCGATCGTGGCCGGAAACGGCCAGGAATCGAAAAAGACCTTTTTCCTTCATTCGGATCACCCGCTCCAGCAGCTTCTCGGAAGGCGGCCGGTTGTGCCAGCCCAGCACGAGTATATCGGCATGGTCGAGCGTGAGCTTTTTCAGACGTCGCATGATTACCGGCTCCGCTAAAAACCCGGTCCTGGCGTAGGTCTGAAGGGCGAAAACAAGCCGATCTCTGCGGCCGCTGCTGCACAGGTGTTGAACGGCACGTGTCATGCCGGCTTTTTTGCGGCCCGACCCCCAATAAAAGTAGTTGCATCCTCTTTCGAAGGCTTCTTCAAAGGCCGAGGCCGGGGCACCGTAACTGGCGGCCAGGCCAAGGGGGCCCACATCGAGACCTGTTTTTCCTAAAAGGCGCTTAGGGAACATGGGGTATTCCTCTTTTGTAATTCGATTTGATATGATATTCAAATGACAATAAAAATGCAAGGGGAGGAATCACATATGACCGATATCGCCAAACCATCGCACGACCCGTATTTTGTCGATTATCCCGGACGTATAGCCGCCGTTCAGCAGCACATGGCGGAAGAGCGCATCGATCTTTACCTTGGCTCCCGGTTGAGAACGCTTTCCTGGACCACCGATGCATTCTGCCCGTGGCGAAGTTTCGTCGTAATCCCCGCCCGGGGACTGCCGACGGTCTTCACCTTTATGATCGACCAGGCGCGGGTTGCCGACGATTCTTGGCTGGATGCGGACCATGTCCTCGGATACGCCCATTTGGAAGGCATGGACCAGATATCCGCAGTGGCCGGGTTCATCCGAAACAGTTTTAATTCCGGGAAAAAGCGCATCGGCATTGAAAGCGGCATGTCCAACTACCTGGCCGAGGGCAATCTCACCCATTATGAGTTCGAACGGTTCCAAAAGGCCTTGGACGGCCATGAACTTGTCAATGCCCACCACCTTATCGATGAACTCTCACTGATCAAGGACGCCGGCACCATCGCACGTTTTCGGGAGGCATCGCGCATTGTGGATGCGGGGCACCGGGCGGTTTACGATGCACTTTCAAACGGCGGCTGGAAGGGCGCCACCGAGACGGAAGTCGCCGGTATCGCAGCCCTTGCCATGCGAAAAGAAGGCAGCGAATGGGAGTGGTCGTTTACCGGGGGAAACGAAATCGCCGCCGGGTACCGCACCGGATACGCCATGGGTGCCTGCACGCCGGCCACCCGCAGGACAGTCGAGGAAGGCGAACCTTTGATGGTGGACCTTCATGCCATGTACCGACTCGGCCTCGGGGACCATTCCCACAATTATTTCATCGGCAGTGCCGATGACCGCCAATTGTGGCATGCCCAAAATTTCATCGATGCCGTCAACCTGTGCCTGGCCAATTACAAAGCAGGCACAAACCCCGGTAAAATACTCGCGGAAGTGACAGCCCTTGCACGGGACAGGGGCTTCGATCGATGGATGCTGCCCGGGTGCGAACACGGCATCGGCGTCATGGGGGACGAGTGGCGCATCGGCCTTAACGAAGGGCCGCTGCCGTACTGGACATCGCCGGATCACGTTTACAAGGCCGGTGAAATGCTGATCTGCGCCCTACAGTACGCCTGCCCGGAGGAGAATATCGGTTTCAGGTATGAAAATCCGATTATGATCGACGAAAATTCCTGCGAAATTTTTTCTAAATTTCCGTTCGGTGTCGAAGTAATTGCCTGATCGATTTGTGTTCCGGTGATGATCGAGGTGCAAGACGGATGGTTTCCGGCTGTTGCCGCTTATTTCGAATAACGCCCCGAAGGTATTTTAGAAAATGAAAAAAAGGGATGCAGCCATTTCGAATTGGGAATGATTCAGTGCCGGCCGATCCAATGGCTGAATTTATAAACACCATGGCCATATCGAGGTTCTTAATCTTAACCACTCAATATTTGACATAACGTTCTTATTTGTCTATATGTTTATGATTTCTTATCGACTTGATTTTTAAGAAAGAGCATGCGCAATATAATGCCCCAAACAGGGCACTCATTTTTCAAGATGAAAATCTGTATATTGCATGAGAGAGGTTCGGCAGGTGCACTAACCACATCAACTACGAAGAGGAGATTGGCCAATGACGACAAAAGAAGAAACGAAAAAAAAGCCGCTGTGGTTGTCAATCGAGGAAAAACTTTATGATCTCGATGCGAAAAGCCTTTCAGGGGAAAAACTGGAATCTGAAATTCAACGGATTGCGCGCGAACTTGACGATGAGGGATACAATGTTTCGCGGCATGGGGGTAATCTGCTCCAACTGAGATGGGCAATGGGTGATATGCTCGAAGTCGGCAGGCCCCTGATGAAAGATCTAAACGATGCAACAGCGGCGCTGACGTTGGAAGACGCGTCTAATCCTTACCTTGCCGTTGACAATATTATAAACGAAATCGGAAAGACGTGGCCGAAGCTGAAGGAGTCCCAACGAAGACCGGAAGTGATTCGAATGGTCGAGGAGAGAAGGCTCGACCTGCTCGTTGCCAAGGCAAAAGAACTGCCGGACGACAAGGGGGTCCGGCTGCTCATCGAGGAAAAAATAGCTCCCGAAATAATCATCTCCAAGTTGGGTATCACCAGTGAAGCATATGACCAGGTGAAAGCCCGGATTCAAAATGAGCAGGCAGAGCGGGCACGGGTAGCAACACTGCTCGAAGCTGTAAAGGACAAATCCGGCGAAGAAAAGGTTGTCCACCTGTTTAAAAATGATGTGTCTGAAGAACTGATCATTGAAATGGCAAACGTCGATAAGGGCACAATCGACGGCGCCAAAAAGGCCATGGAAGAGGAAATGAAGGAAAAGCAGCGGCTGGCTGAAGAGGAAGCCGCCCGAAAAAAGAAGGAGGCGGAAGGGCCCGCCCTGGAAGATATTCCGCCGGATGAAATGCTCGATCACATATATGCCATTCGCGAGATCCTGGAATTCAGCGATGTCGAGAAGGAGATCCGGGTTATGTGCGAGCAAAGTTCAATTCCCAAAAGCCTTGTAGACATCGCTGTTTCCGACCCTGAAAAATTCGATGAACTCGAAAAAGAAGCAGGGGGATGATATAAGGTCGCATCGTGGTCACATGTCAAGCCGACTCCGCAGTTGTTCCAACGACAACGGGCATGCTCACGTATCCTCGATGGCCTGACATGTGTTCACGATGATTTATTTTTTCGTCCACCCCTTTTCTTTCCAATACTTGTAGTCCTCCTTGGCGAAATCTTTTCGCTCGGTAATGAAGTTTTCCAGATCCTTGAATGTTTTGGATTCCAATCGCTGCTTTTCCCAGTTGAATTCCTTTTTCTGCTGGATGGCTTCCACGAGATCCCGCCCCAGCTGCCGGGCATTTTCCTGGTCCGCTTCACTGACTTTGATGTTCAGCGTATAGGCGCAGACTTTCCCCACCGGATAGGCTCCCTGGCCGGATAAAAAATCGAGCATGTAATCGGCAACCGCATCGATGTCGCCGATGCCGGCGTAGGCCGAAACGGCCGCCGCATATTTGCCGTGAAGGCAAGGCCTGTGGCCCATGGGAAGGCAGCGGTCGATAAAATTTTTCAGAAGACCGGTAACGTGGAGAACATATACCGGGCTGGCGAATACGATGCCGTCGGCGGTCTTCATTTTATCCTGTATTTCGCTCACGTCGTCTTTCTGGGGGCAAACCCCTTCACTCATGCATTTCCCGCACCCTAAACACCAGTTGATCTTGTGCTTGATCAGCCGGATGACTTCCGTTTCGGCACCCCGTTTTTCACATTCCGAAAACATGTTTTTAATTAAATAAGAGCAGCTTCCCCACTCACCATGAGGGCTGCCGTTGATGGCGATAATTTTCATGTGCGGCTCCTTTTTTATTTTTGGCTTCACATAATGTTACGAGTTCAAATATGATATATCTTAAAAAGCGTCAGTTCGGTCCGGTTCTCGCCCAAGGGGAAATGCAAACAATAGAAATTTTGAGGCTTAAGCTGTCCGGATTCGAGTGAATCAGCCATTCCGGAATGCAAACCGATTGCCGCGGCCTTTTGAAGTCACGAAAATCGTCCTGTCGAGAACATCCTCCTCGACCATTTTCCATGGAATGTCCTTATCGGACGCATCCGTCACCGCCAGAAAACGGGCATTGGTATCGCATGAACGGCCTACTACATGTGCCCGGCCGGGCTTTCCCCCTTCATAGGTCACGCTGAAGCTTTCGATAATCGCCTTTCCCTCCGGCGCCGTATCGATTTTCGGTGCGGGGACCTTGTCCAGCCCTCTTTGAAGAGCGCCGTCATCACGCCCGATCCATCCGTTTCTAAGGGGCCTGCGGCTATACACACCCACGGAATGTTTTGAAAGATATCCGCCGTTTGCGCCCACCAATCCGATGCCGCTTGCCGTATCGCGCAGGCGCCGCACAACCGAAACGATCCCGTGCATGGAATAGTTGTTCCCCGGCCCGCCGAAAAACGGAAGGCCTCCGGTGACGGTCAGGCCCCGAGGGTCATCAATGTCCAGTCCAAGAGCCTCGCAGGCGTTGAATACGGCAATCGGAAAGCAGCTGTAGATATCGAATACATTCACATCCTCAGCCGATACCCCCGCCCGTTCCAGCGCCGTACGGTATGCCAGGTGCATGGCGGGGGAGGACCCAAGGTCCGGTCGCTCGAGAATGGTGCGTTCCCGCAAATCGCAGCTCCCGTTTAAATAAATCCATTTCGATTCGTCGACTCCCCACGTGCGCGCATTTCCCACCGTCGTCAACACCAGGGCCGCCGCCTGATTCACACCGTCCTTGGCCACCATTGCCCTGGTGTAGGGATAGAAAATGTAAGGGTTTTCTCGACCCTGCCGGGCGATGGACTCGGCGTCCCATGTTCTGGAGAACATAGCCGCCGGATGGCTGCAGGCCGTTTTTGAAAAAGGCGCCAGCAATTCTCCCATCAAAACGGCGTATTCTTCCAGAGACTTATCCAATCTTTTTCTTCTGGCATTCTCCAGCAGGGCGTAGATGGTGCCGGGCAGAAAAAAATCGTTTTCCACCTCCTGCATGGTCAAAATCCCGGGAACCATCCACCCGGAATCCTCCAGCTGACCATCCGTATTATCATGCCAATGCAGTTTCGCACCGTTGCGCATCGCCCTCTTAACCGTGGCAATGGCCTCTCCGCCGAAGAGCAGCACCGCCTTGAATTCTCCGTTGGCCAGACGGCCGCCGAATTCGTTCACCAGTTTCTGGGGCGACTGTCCCCCGGATGTTTCATATCGCGCATAAGCCGGGTCGATGCCCACCTTTCGAGCAACGGCCCGCGGCCTGTTTTTGACGCGCTCGAACGGGTTTTCATAATTCGGAGAGGAATCGGAAAACGTTCGAACCGCCGCAACGGCATCGATCCACTTCGTGAACAGCCCCTTTTTTCCCGTATCGGTCAGCGCCCGGCCGACCGCTTCAGCAGCCAAATCGACCGGGGACCGAGCCTTCGCAAGGTCTTCGGGGACCCGGTCGCAGACCTCCCCGACGCCGACGATAATCGGTACATGTTCGACGGCCATTTACGCTGATTCTCCTTTCCATGCCTGACTCGACATTTGATATATCCACTCGAAAACCTCATCTTGAGGCACATTGGGAAGAGGGCTCGAACACCAAAAACCGACAAAACGGGCAGAATGTATAATCGTCATCCTCAGGCAAGTCAACATGTAAAAATATGCACATGACCCTATCACTGATGACAAAAAAAGGAAACACCTATCAACCTCCTGAGGAGCATAGTAATTGTATGAAAAATCCCCTTTGAAAATGTAATTTTTTCCCCCAGTTGACATTAATTACTGCTTGTAATAATGAATGAGAATAAAACAGACGATCTTCTCTACGGCAGATTGAACGCCGTTGAGTACAAGCTATCTCAAAATAAATATTTTGGTTCAAGATCAAGGCGGAACCGAATGTTAAGCCGCAGGCATACTCATGTATGTTGAGGACGTAACATTCGGTTCCAACGAAGATATCGGGGCAAAAGATTATTTTGAGATAGCTTGTAGATGTTTTTGTCTACCCATCACTTTTTCGATTACTTTTCCAAATGGTTGGAAGAGGTTATTACCCTAAAAAAGGAGGGCTGTTATGAAACGATTCGTCATTTTGTGTGCGGCAATTACGCTTATGCTTTTCCCCATGGCATGTCAAACGGAAGAACAGCCTGTTGTCGATGAGGGGGTGCAAAGTTCATCCGAAATGATCGAGGAAACAGAGGCTCCGGATGCCGAAGAATCGGTGCCTGTTCCTGAAGCAGAAATGCCTGAAAATCAATCTTCTTCCGACCAGAGTATCGTTGAGACCACCATCGATCAATCGACTGAAATGTCCGAAGGAGTAAAGGCCGAAGCTGAAGAAATAAATGAATCGGGCAAAGAAAGCATCGATACAATCGTCGAAACATCCGAAGAAGAAAGCAACCAATTGATGCAATCGGTTCAGGAGGCATCGGGTCCGGCGGATGAACAGTGATCCGAGAACTCCGGGAAAAACAAAAAAACAGCTGAAGGCCTGTAAAAAACCTTGATTTCTTCATGCCGTATCAGGCCGTAAATGAATCGGGACGTCGCCCCTGGATTTTATCACGGCGGCGTCCCTGGCCGTATCGCTATAAGTGATGCCAAGCACTCCCTTCACCTGCAGCAGCCGGATTTTCGGCCTGCACGCATTCTTTTCTCGTTTTTCCAGGCTTGACACACAATACAAAGCCGCTTTATCCTGCCTGTGGCCGTCCGGAAATGCGCCGGCCAACGTTCATATTCATGAAACAGGAGATTAAAATGCGAAGGATCATCATGTTTCTTATATTGCCGGCGGCGGTCCTCATCGCGCCGAATGGGGAAGGAGCCCAAGAGCAGCCGGTGCTTCGGGCGGTGACCGATCCGTCATTCGTCCCCTTCGAGATGATGGATCGCCAAAGCGGCAAAATGGTGGGGTTCGATATGGACATTCTGGCTGAAACGGCCGGGCGGGCGGGATTTCGGTACGATCTGCACACCATGGATTTCAATGGCATTATTCCGGCCCTGCAGACGGGAAACGTGGATTTGGCGATTGCAGGAATCACGATCACTTCCGATCGTGACCGGATTGTCGACTTCTCCGATCCATATTACGATTCGGGTCTTCGCATCCTCACCCCCATCGGATCTGAAATCGGGAAATTGGAAGATCTCGCCGGAAAAACAGTGGCAACCAAAATCGGCAGCACCAGCTATAACTTTCTGCAGCAGCACTTTCCGAACGGGTCGGCACATATCGTCCCCTATCCGGGGAGTGCCGATATGTATATGGCGCTTTTGTCCGGTGCCGTGGATGCGGTCTTTTATGATGCGCCCAATGTCTCGTATTTTGCCAACACCAAAGGCAAAGGCCGTGTCAAGACCGTTGGACCGCTTTACCAGGGACAACAATACGGCATCGCCCTGCTGGAAGGCAGTCCCTGGCGTGAACCGATCAATCGGGCCCTGTCGGCCATGAAAGCCGATGGAACCTATGCGGACATTTACAGAAAATGGTTCGGCAAACAGCCCCCATCGGGTGAATAGGACTTTGGTGAATGGCCGGCGGCTTCGAATTCAATTGGCAGGCGGCGCTGGATTCGCTACATTTTCTGCTGAAGGGGGTCCCATACACGCTGGCCATTTCCGGCGGCGGATTGGTGCTGGGATTTGGTATCGGTCTTTTTTTCGGGCTGCTCAGGTTGAGTCGATTCCGCCTGGTGAGCGGGCCGGCGGTTTTTTACATTGAAGTGTTCCGCGGTACGCCCGTTTTGGTGCAGGTGCTCTTCATTTATTACGGGCTGCCGGATCTGCTCGGCAGCCCTGTCGAACCGGTTACCGCCGGGGTGGCGGCCATCGCCCTCAATTCCGGGGCTTACATTTCAGAAATCGTCCGCGGCGGCGTGGCGTCCATCGATCGTGGGCAGACCGAGGCGGGACTTTCGCTGGGGCTGTCGCAGGTTCAGACCTTTTATTATATCGTTTGGCCTCAATCCCTGAAGCGCATGATTCCGGCTCTTGGAAACCAGGCCATTGTGAGCATCAAGGACACCTCGCTTTTTTCCGTAATCGGCGTGGGGGAATTGGTGCGTCAGGGACAAATCTACATCGCCACGACCTTCACCGCCTTTGAAGTCTATTTGATGATCGCTTTGCTTTATCTGGCCATTACCCTGAGTTTGGCGATGATATTGCGGTATATCGAACGCAGAGGACTGGCGGACGGCTCATGAGTGAAATCGTGCGGATCGACAACGTGGAAAAACGGTTCGGCCGCCGCCCGGCGCTCGACCGGATAGATTTGACCGTTAATAGGGGTGAAGTCGTGGTGGTCATC
Organism: Desulfobacterales bacterium; assembly: GCA_046483495.1. Lineage (GTDB taxonomy): Bacteria > Desulfobacterota > Desulfobacteria > Desulfobacterales > UBA5616 > CAYLRU01. The sequence goes on along the minus strand of JAWODC010000018.1, from coordinate 44,957 downwards.
GGCGCCAGCGGGTCCGGAAAATCCACCCTCCTTCGGTGCATTAACGGATTGGAAGATTTTCAGGCGGGTACGATCATCGTCGGCGATCATCGGCAAACACCGCACGGTAAAAACCGCCGGGCCTTGAATGCCATCCGGCGGGAAGTGGGCATGGTATTTCAGCATTTCAACCTGTTCCCCCATCGCAGTGTGATCGACAATCTCGTTCTTGCGCCGCGAAAGGTCAAAAGGCTGCCGCGCCGAGAGGCGGAATCGCGGGCGCTGAAACTTCTGGAGCGGGTGGGCATCGCCGATCAGGCGCATAAATATCCCGGCCGGCTATCCGGGGGGCAGCAGCAGCGGGTGGCCATCGCCCGGGCGTTGATTATGGAACCGCGGCTCATGCTCTTTGACGAGCCGACTTCCGCCCTGGACCCCGAGATGGTCGGGGAGGTGCTGGATGTCATGCGGGAACTTGCCGACGAGGGGATGACCATGATCATCGTTTCCCATGAAATGGAATTTGTCCGTGAAGTGGCGGATCGGGTCATCTTCATCGACGAAGGTCGGATCGTGGAACAGGGCCCTGCCGGTCGCATTTTCGACGCCCCCCGGCACGAGCGCACCCGGACTTTTCTGGCGCGCATATTGAGGCATTCACAATAACATCGTTGTTTGAAAGCTGATATCCGCTTGACAGGGAAAATGTGACAGTATATATGTAATTTCAAATATGTAAATATGAGGATAGAAGTATGAAAGTCGGAGAAAGAGGGCAAATTACCATTCCTAAACGTATTCGGGAAAGATACGGCTTTCTTCCGAATATCGAGCTTGACTTTATTCCTGATAAGGATGGTGTTTTGATAAAAAAGAGGTCTCAAAAAACCAGCCCTGTCCGGAAAGTATTCGGCATTTTAAACAGGCAGCAAAACACCGATGACTTTATCGAGGCTATCAGAGGCCGATGATTACGTTTGTGGACACCAACATACTGCTCGATGTGTTTTTGCCTGACCCGAAATGGGGCAACCCATCCAGGGAAATGTTGGAGCAGGCATATGATGAAGGTTCTCTGATTATCAATCCGATTGTGTATGCGGAACTGGCCCCGCAGTTTTTGGAAAAGAAACTCCTCGACACGACACTGGAGACCCTTGGCATACGCCTGGTTCCGATCGACTTCGATACGGCCTTTCTTGCAGGCATGAATTGGAAAAAATATCGGGATGCCGGTGGAAAACGGTCAAGGATTCTTTCCGACTTCCTTATCGGTTCGCACGCCAAGAAACACGCCGACCGATTGTTGACCCGGGATCGTGGATTTTACAGGGAATATTTCAACGATTTGATCTTATTCTAAGATATGGAGATTACCGGCATAATGAATACCCGATCGTATCCTGAACTGCACAGACTCTTTTATCCCCAAAGCATTGCCGTCGTAGGGGTTTCACCCTCGGTGAATACGATTCCAATGGACCAGGGACGCAACTATATCAAAGGAAGCATCAATCAGAATTTTATGGGGAAAATTTATCCGGTCCATCCAAAGGCTCAGGATACATTAGGGTTTAAAACCTATGCAAGCGTCAAGGACATTCCGGGAAGTGTGGATTTGGTCATCTTCACCGTTCCTGCTTCGGCCGTTCTTCAGGTGATGGAAGACTGTGTTGAAAAAAAAGTGAAATTTGTGCATCTGTTTACGGCCGGTTTCAGCGAATCCGAGCGTGAAGAATATGCAGCGATCGAACAAAAACTGGTGCAGTTGGCCAGGAGTTCCGGAATTCGGGTCGTGGGCCCCAACTGTATGGGCATGTACTGCCCTGAGGGCGGCCTGGCCTTTCAACCGTTTTTCCCTTATGCTCCCGGATCGACGGCTTTTTTTTCGCAAAGCGGCCAGATGGCCGGCAATTTCATTCTCAAAGCCTCGGCCAAGGGGCTCGGTTTCAGCAAGGTCGTCAGCTTCGGCAATTCCAGCGATTTGTCGGCAAGTGAATTCCTGGAATATCTCTGCCATGACGACAAAACCAGCGTTATCGGGGCTTATCTGGAGGGCCTTAAAGACGGAAGGAATTTTTTCAATCTTGCCGCAAATGTAACCGTCAAAAAACCCCTGGTCATCTATAAAGGAGGGCGCACCGACGGCGGTTCCCGGGCCGCCAAATCGCATACGGCAGCCATTGCCGGATCCATGAACGTCTGGGAGTCCTTTTGCAGACAAACCGGTATTATTTCGGTCAAATCGCTGGACGAACTCATCCTCACGTTATCGGCCCTTCAGAGGCTTCAAAAGCCGGCCGGGAGGAATGCAGCGATTATCGGCGGCGCCGGGGGAGGAAGCGTCACCATGACGGATATTGCCGAGGCGGAAGGGCTGCTGGTTCCCCAGTTGTCGCAAGGCACCATTTCCGAATTGGAGAAAATGATTTCACCCCAGGGTACCAGTGTAAAAAATCCACTCGATGTGGGCATGAGGGCGTTTTTCGAGCATGATGTTTTCCTTAAAATCGTCGAATTGGTGAGAGACGACCCGCATATCGATGCCTTGATTTTTTTACAGCAATTGGGTCTGTTTCATCGATTCGGGGGGAGAAAGGCCGTAAACATGATAATCGACATGACATTGGAGGCAAGAGAAATTCTCAAAATGCCGTTGATGCTCGTTCTCGAAAAGGAAGATGCATTCGGCGGTGAAGCATTCGTCAAGACGGCTCAAGAACGATACAACGACGAAAATATGGCGACCTTTCCCAGTGTGGAAATGGCGGCCAGGGTCACCAAAAACCTGGCCGATTATCAGCAGTACCTGACAAACCGGGCCGATCGGAGATCCTGATAAACTTCAATCCTTCACTCCGGCAAGTTTCATTTCTTCATTATGCCCGTTGTAAAAGATATTCCGGGCGATATAGCTGGGTTCGTTGTCGCCCATCATGCCGAGCAGCTCCCCCTTCAATCGGTGAAGCGCCTTTTCTTCATCGGCTTTCGGTGGCGCGGCGAGAGCCATGTCCACGAATTGCAGCGCCATGGCGGGTTTTCCCTCTTTTTTGAGTTCGTATGCCTTCTTTATGATTTCTTCTTTTCCCGCAAGCGAAACGATCTCCCGTTTGATGTCGATGCTCCTGGGGGGGAACAGGTCGGATGGATTGCCGTTGTACCACCCGGTGTATTGGCGCAGGATGCCGTGGACCACGAATCGGGGACAACCATAAATCGGCGCAAGATGCTCCGATGCTTTCAGATCATCCGGAAGATCCACGTCATAAAGGATATCCTCATACCACATGCCGGCGTTCAGGCGCTTCACCACCTCGTCGTGCAAGCACCGGAGAGCCCTGGATACGGTCAAAAGCTTTTCCCGGATCTTTTCTTTGCCCTCGATTAAGGGACTGTGGCCGGGAATAAGAATTTCGGGTTCCCTGGCTGCAATGGCCTCGAGACCCAGTGCCCATTCCAACGCAAACCGCTGCACCTTGAACGGGTTGCCTACATTGGGCATGCCCATAATGACCAAATCGCCGGCTAAAACGGTTTTTCTTTCAGGAACCCAGATCCAGAGGGCATCGTCGGTTTCACCCATTTCATGGAAAGCATGAAAATCGAGACCGCCCACGGAGAGGCTTATGCTCTGATCGAACGTCGTGTCCGGATAGCGGCCGGGAAGCGGGAAAGCGGGCCTGTCTTCCGGTATGGCGAACTGGATTCGGTTGATGTGCGCATGATATCCGTCAAGCATGCGGTAGCGGTTGAAGCGTTTGACCAGGTTCCGGTGCGCGATTACCCTGGGGCCGGGATAACCATTTTCCTGCGCTTCCTGAAAAATCGGTTCCAGGGTCAATGCATGGTCCAGGTGCCCATGGGTCAGAAAAACCGTATGAACCGGAGCCTGTGAAATCCGTCTGAGCATGCCAAGCATTCCGTCGATCCAGCGGTATCCCGGAACGTCCACCAGCACGAGGCCTGCCGGCGTTTCCACCACCCCCGTGTTGCCGAACCCGGGCAGCATCCACACCCCGTCAGCCGGGTTCACCGGCTCACGGATTTCTCCACCGGTTCCCATGTCGGACAATTTTGCTTTTTTCATTGGATCCCTCCTTTCTGCAGTCTTTCCGTTTTTGTTCGCCTTTTGCTTGCTTGTTATTGATCCATGGGATCGAACCGGCTTCAAGTTAAAAGCTCAAATGGAAAAAGACCGCCGATAGCCGATCGGCGGTCTTTTTCCATTTTCAAGGTTCATTGATTATTCGATTCCAAAAAATGATCGATACCCCTCCACCTACTTTGAGTCGGGGACATTTACCAGCTGTTGTCGCATGTGATTACATTATCTTCCGGTTGATAAGTGTAAGATGCATGCGTTACACCATCCACACAACCCCTTGTTTTGGCCGGTTGTTTCGTTTGATTTTGTGTCTGAATCGTAACCTGGCCACCGCCATCGGTAACGCCGGATCGGGTTTCGACAATTGCGCCGGTAAACGACACCGTTACTGTCGCATTACCGACCGGCTGTCCCGCACTATCGACAATCGTCACAACCGCCTCAGCCTTTGCTTTTCCTTTACCCAGATCCACTTTATTAACCTGGATATCGGCGACATGCATCGTCGTCGTTGCCTGAGCAGCCTTGACCATGATGTTCAGATCAGCTGTGTCATAGCCGCCGGTCGCTTCGACCCGAACAGAAAATGTATTGCTGCCGACGTCGCCGCTGGAAGGCGTACCACTTAGTTTGCCATCAGAAGCAACGGTCAGCCACATTGGACCGAATACCTTGCTAAATGTCATTGCATCGCCTTCAGGATCCGAGGCATCATCTGCAAGAGTACTGTTGTAATCGATATTTTCTGTAGCATCTATTTCATCAATCGTATCGGCGGTAAATGAAGGCGCCTGGTTAACCGAACAGCCTTCATCCACTTCTCCGTCACAGTCATTGTCTATGCCGTCATCACACACCTCAGCGGCTCCCGGGTTGACGGAGGCGTCTGTATCATCACAGTCAGTGTTGTCTGTGACATAGCCTGAGGGGGCTGAGCAGTCCTGGATACTATTCATCGGATCTCCGTATCCATCCCCATCCGCATCCTGGTAATAGATGTTCTGAACGCCTTCATCCACCTCTCCGTCACAGTCATTATCTTTGCCGTCGCACACCTCAACAGCCCCCGGGTTGATGGCGGCGTCTGTATCATCACAGTCCACAGGCCAGCAACCGGTCGCTTCTGCATAGTATCCATCGCCGTCTGCATCCGTACAATCAGCGGAACCGGCCACTTTGACCGTGATCGAGTCGCTTCGTTCGCTGGACCCGGAAGCCATGACCTCTATGGTGTGATCGCCTTCCGCCAGGTTTGAGGCATCCCACGTGCCTTCCCACAGGAAACCTTGATTGGGGCCTGTAGACGGAGTCATTTTCTGCCAGGTTTCTGCACCGTCTATCCTGTATTCGACCTTCGTTATGCCGGCCGTATCGAACACCAGGGCCCTGATAGGATTGCTGCTCGAATTCGGCACATCGTAAACATAGGGATTATCGACGCCGCCAAGATACCTGTCCAATGGTGCGGTAATGAGCACGACCGGCCAGGTGTTGACGGCCTGAGTTACGGTTGAAAGGCCGTTGCAGTCAATGGCGGTGATATTGAAGTGATCGTTGCTGGATTTTCCTAAAGACGATACATCGAAATAAAAAAATCCCGGGTTCATCCCCTCTGAATAGAACTCTTCACGCAGCTCATGGGAATGGCCGTAACCATACATCGAGGAACCATACCAATCCATAAGGTTGATGAAATCCTGGGCGCCGTAGTAAACATAGGTTTCGCCATATACCCCATGATCGTTCAGGGCGTGATGGCCGTAGATGATAACAGCCTCTGCCGTTCCGGCACTTTCCAGCTCCTGCTCGATGAAAGAAAGCTCATCAGCATCGAGACCGGCATAGTCTCCCCAAGGGTAGGACAAGCTGAATGAACGGCCGTCGTTTCCGGCTGTGTTGATGCCGATAAAATAATAGGTTCCAAAATCGAAGTTTCTGTTCCAGGATATTTGGGTTTTACCGGTTGCCGTCCCCTGAATCGAATTGTTTAAATAATATTCAAAATACCGGTCGTTATAGGCATCATGATTTCCGGGAATATCGTAGTAGTCGGTTTGATTTACATGGCCTGACAAAAGGTTTTTATATTCATCCCATTCTTGCTGGTAAGGCCCATTGGGCCATTCAAACCAGTTCCCGTTGGTTGAGTCCGTCAAATCACCGGACATCACGATGAACTCCGGATTCACGGTATCTTTGGCTGTGGTAACGAGCCATTTCAGGTTGTTGCTGTCCTGACTGCCCCGGGCTCCAATATGCGTATCCGATACATGTATATACCAGAAAATCCTGTCGTTATCCGGACTGTACTCCGCGGGGGAAGCGATCGAAAGCGTGGGGGTAACGTTTAAAAAAGAACAGATGAAAAGAGAAAAGGATACAATTGCCATGATTTTTCTAGAAGCCATTGCCGGGTCCCTCCTTTCCATCTTTTACATTTCTTGCCGTCTCGATGTAGGAATCCAACCGTTCGATAATATCTTCATCGACAGTCCAGGCCCTTGCAGTCTCCAACGTTTGGATGGCTTCGTTATACCTTTCGAGATACATATAGCTCAGCGCCAGTTCAACATAGTTTTCAATATCATATGGATCCAGTTTGGAGGCTTTTTCGTATTCCGACGCGGCCATTGCATACTTTTCCTGGACGTAGTAGATTTTGGCAAGATTGCGTCGGATTTCTTTATCTTCTCTGATGTCAAGGGCCTGTTTAAAGGCTTGGACAGCGAGTTGATAGTGTTTCACTGCCTCGTCCTTTTTCCCCCGAGGGGTCAGCTCGTAAAATCCTTTTTTAAAGTGCTTCAACCCCTCTTGCTTATAATAGCTTTTATCTTTTTCACGATCACCAGGCCGACATTCCCCATAATCCGGTAGTACGAAAATAGAAATTCCGATGAAAACAGTTAAAAGAAACAAACATCGTTTACGGTTCATGTTATTTCCTCCCTTCATTTTCAATATAAAGAAAGGCTGCGGTGGAATAAATATGACTTTTCAAAAAGTTACCGATAGGCGAAGAGGAATGGTCATGTGCTTGAGAAATGATCCGGAAAGCTTACCGCTGAATATGTATTCTTAATGTCCATTGAAACCTGCCACAATGCGACAGTGATCTTTACGAATAACGGATTGTAACTTTCTGAAATTTGCAAACTAAATGTATCTCAGGATGAGAAAAATTGTCAAGAAAATTGCATAGCATGGGGGACGTTCGTGCAGAACGTTCACAAATCCAAGGATATATCGTCCATATCCGGTTTTTCCTTATTCGCTAGTATTCGCGTGACGCAGGAATTCGTAACTCCGAGATACCTCGCTACATCAGCCCCCGAATATCCGAGTTCCCTGACGCAAAGCCATGACATGGCTTGTCGTGCCCGAACCACAGTTTGCCGCCGACCTCCCGAGCGGAGTTCGGTGATGGAGATGCCGTATTTTTCAGCGACTTTCCCGGCAAGTCCGTTCATATCCATCCTTTGTCTGGAAACTCTCAAGTTCTTTTTCACAAGGTCGTCAAGACCCGAAATGATATGCTCGACAAACGCGCCGTCGCCGAGTATCCGCTGGTCAGCTGCCTGCTTCCGGCCGCGCCTCCTGCTGGAAAGAACCTCCGACCATCCACCCATGCTCCGTATCAATCCGCCGCCGACCAATTCCGGTCTCCGGCCCTGGTCCATTCCTTGTTCGACGTATCGCAAATAATTTTTCGTCGAATCATCCGAACCGCCGAAACATGAAAGCACATATCCGGTGTTCTGCCAATCTCGTTTCACTGCGCCGGAAAGCACCGAGTGCCCGGACCATGGATTGCGGTTCAGCGCCTTGAAATCTTCCACCAGCCCGGCGCGCACCGGATTGAGGTGAATATATCGAACCAGCTCTTTAAGATAAACATCCTCCTGACAGACAATGGATTTATAACGGTTTTGAAATAAATGGCCGTTTCTATTATGGCGCTTATTGAAATTGACGACATATCCCGTAAGGAGGCTGCGCATACTGGAAGCCAAGGGCAGATTTTTTGTTTTACACAGCAGATGGAAATGATTCGGCATTAAAACCCAGGCATAAACCTCCATCGCACCTTCGTAAACCAATGCCGATAAGCGTTCGATAAAATCGTTGCGGTCCCTGTCGCTCAAGAAAATTTTTCTTCGCTCGATCCCTCGCCCCATAACGTGGTGCAATATCCCATGAGCATCTAATCTGGATAACCTTGGCATAGGTTTTTACCTGCATTTATGACTTTGATTGTCAAGCACTTTCAGCACGAACGTCCCCTCTGTTGTTTCTCGGGATCCGGAGATTGTACCTACGGGTCGCCGGAACCGAAGTAGTTTAAAAAGCCCTTTTTTCTGCCGCCCTTGACGATCATGATCGGGATATGGGTCTGCATCCGACGCAGCGTCTCGGTGATGTTGCCCAGCAGGGAAGTTTCCGTTTCCGTTTCGCCCTTGGCACCGATGATGACGAGTTGCACCTCTTTTTCTTCCGCAAAGCCATAGAGCCTTTCCGGCTCGCTGAGCAGGCTGTCTGCAGCTTCGATTCGACAGGGAAAATCCTCTGCCTTCAGATCCCACTTTTCCAGGAATTTTTGGTAGCCCTGCTCCAAACCACTCTGCTTTTTACCGGCGCTCTTTCGAGTGGTGGCCGGGAAATACGCGGTAGACGGATCCTGAACGGCATAGCAAAGAACATGTACCCGGTGTTTTTTAAACAGCCGGACGGCGATTTCGAACGCCGCCTCCGAGACTTCGGAAAAGTCGACGGCGCACAGTGCCCGGGTGATGATTTCCGGCTCGGTATATTCGGGAACAAACAGAATGTCGGAGGCGGTGTGTGCGGCGATTTTCTTTCCATACAGCCCCTTGCGGTCTGCGCCGGGTTTCTGGCCGATCATAACCAGATCGATCCCGTCCTCTTCTACAAAGCTTATAACACCCTCGGCGGCATCTTCCTCCTCTATACGGGTGATCACCTCGATGCCATAGTCCCTCCTGAACCTGAGATCGACAAGCTGGTCTAGTTCTTCCCGGATCTTCCGGTCAAGCGATGCCTTCACTTCTTCAAACGATTTTTTACGTTTGTCAGGCAGGTCATATGCCTGGATGGCATGAATGAAAAGAACCCTTTCGGCCTCGAAGATACCGGCCATGAAAGCAGCGTATTTGATCAGGAATGGATCGATATCGGTCAAATCCAGGCAGACCAGCATATTATGGATACGTTTCATGAGACTCTCCTGCAAATGCATTTATCGCGATCAGTCCGACCCATTTTTGGTTTCCAGCATCCGACGGACCAGCTCTTCATAAGACTCCCTCTCGAAAGCTTTTTTGCGAATGAGATCAGCTTCATACTCCTGCTTGAGCCCTTTTTTCAGGCTGAATGCCATGAGAACCATTATCATGGCAAAAGGCAGCCCCGAGGTGATCGATGCCGTCTGCAGGGCACTCAGGCCACCGCCCAAAAGTAAAACGGCCGCCACCGCGCCGATCATGAAAGCCCAGAATATCCGCTGAGACACCGGGGAGGTCAGTTCCCCGCCGGAAGTAAAGGTGTCCACAACAAGCGAGCCGGAATCGGCTGAAGTCACAAAAAAGCTGATCACCAGGATAATGGCGGCTATATGGGTGATGATCGGAAGAGGAAGATTTTCCAGCAGAGCGTAAATCGAAATGGCCACATTTTCCTGTGCCGCCGCCGCGATATCGCCGATGGCGTTGAGTTCGAAAAACAGGGCCGATCCCCCGAAAGCGGTGATCCAGAGAAACGTCAGCAAAGTCGGTATGATCAGGACGCTCAGCACGAATTCCCGAATGGTCCTCCCCCTGGAAATGCGGGCGATGAACATTCCCACGAACGGCGACCAGGCCACCCACCATGACCAGTAGAACAGGGTCCACGTATTCTGCCACCGGGTCTGTTCATAGCTCTCGGCCCAAAAACTCATTTCGAAAAAACCATCCAGGTAGGCCCCTGTGTTCTGGACGAAAGAATCCAAAATGAAAATGGTGGGGCCGAGCAGCAGGACAAATATCAGCAGCAGGGCCGCAAGATTCAGGTTCAGTTCCGAAAGCCGTTTCACTCCCTGGTCGAGCCCTGAAAAAACCGACAAGGCCGCAATACCGGTGATGCCGGCCATCAGGCCGATCTGAAGGTCGATGGTGTCCGAAAGGCCTGAAATGTGGTGCAGACCCGCACTGATCTGCTGGACGCCGAAGCCCAGGGAAGTGGAAAGGCCGAACAGGGTAGACAAGACCGCCAGCACATCGATGACATCACCCCATATCCCATACACCCGTTCTCCCAGCAGAGGATGGAATATGGAACGGATGGCCAGAGGGAGCTGTCGGTTGAAAGCAAAAAAGGCCAGCGCCATTCCAACCAGCGCATAAATCGCCCAGGGATGCAGGCCCCAGTGAAGAAAGGTTGTCCGCATCGCCTCTGTGGCCGCAGCAACCGTCTGCCCACTGCCCTTGACGGGCTCCACAAAATGGTAGAGGGGTTCGGCCACGCTCCAGAAAAGAATGCCGATTCCCATTCCGGCGGAAAAAAGCATGGCAAACCAGGACAGCCGGCTGAAATCGGGAACGGCATTTATTCCACCGAGCCGGATATTGCCGTACTTGCTGAACGCCAGATACAACATAAAAAAGAGATAGAAATTAACCGCTATCAGGATAAACCATCCGAAATTATCCGAAATCGTATTCTGAAGACTATCGAATACGGTTTTCATCGGATCACCGACCACCAGCGTGACCGCAATGAAAATAATCAGCAGAACGGCTGCAGGCCAGAATACCGGCGGATGGATATTGAAATATCGGTTTGTGGAAGTCGAGCTGTCATTCCGTTCGGCTGTCATCGGTTGGGAGGTCCTCTTCTGCTCGTCACTCATATTAGATCCAACATTAACGCTTAAACTATACCAAATGATTAACGACAAAACAATTCCAACGAAATTCAAAGCGTGCACCGATTCAGGTCTGTTCTACGAGCCGGCTGTATAGGAAAGTCAAGCATATTGAAATTTTGGAAAGCGCAAGATATATTGAACACATTGGATTCTCATATCATTATTCAGGATCAACGTATTAAAAGGGTTTGGGTGAAAATTGAATGGAAAACCCCAAAAGGAGCTTATCTGAAAACGGCAACACATCGATGAAAGAAATCGTTGTCCCCAGAGAAAAAGCGGTATTCTGGATGGACGAAAACGGCCGCTGGCACAACCGTTACGGGCCGTTTCAAAAGCCCAAAATTGTCGCCCATTTCAACGCTTCGATTCGTAAAGACCGCGATGGATACCATGTCACCCGGGAATACGACAATATCCGCGAAAAGGTATATTTCCCTTACGTGGATACACCCCTGTTTGTTTTCGACGTTATCCGGGGGGATCATATAATTCTTGTCATGAACACTAAAAATCGGGTGCCGCTGCGCCCTGAAAACCTCTTTACAAAAGACGACAACCTGTTTATGCGGATTGACTCGGAATGGATCAAATTCACGGATCGGGCGCTTTTAAAACTGGCGGATTGCATCGGAGAGGACGATGGGAAAACCGTATTCCGGCTGAACGGCCGAAGCTATTCTCTATAGGGACGTTCGTGCAGAACGTTCATAAATCCAAAAGCATATTATTCAAATCCGGTTTTTCCTTCTTCGAAGCCTGCACATAGTGGAAGCCAAGGGCAGATTTTTTACACAGCAGATGGAAATAATTCTGCATTAAAACTCAACCCTAAACCCCATCGTCCCTTCGCAAACCAATACCGGTAAGCACTTTTTAAATTCATGTAAATCACTTTGTGCACGAACGTCCCTGTTTTTTGGGGTTGACATTCGGTGCGGACGGCTGGTACGTTTTCCGCCACGTTTTCTCGGCCGAATCGGGCCGTTACTCCATATTGGACACACAATCCGGCAAAATCACAATTCGGGAGGTGGCTATGTGGACGGTCGCGAAAAGCAAGTTCTCACCATTATCGGTTGGCGAGGGTTCTTTCTCCGGGTTCCGGCACCTCCGGGGTCTTTCAGAGTGACCGGCCGACTGTCAAACCCGTCGGTCCGCGATGTTAACCTTGTAGACAAACCAACCTGATCTGTTCGAATTTCCAGACATGGTAATGATAAAGGTAATCTTGGAGGTGTACACGATGAAAAAAACATTGAAAACGCTTGCATTGGTGCTGCTCGGTATGGGACTGGTTTTGTCCGGCCGGGGCATGGCCCAGGATGAGGAGCAGAATATGAAACCCGCTTCCCCCAATCAGCAGATGCGTCCCGCCGATCCGCTACAGAAGATACGTCCTGCAGATCCTTTACAGAAAATGCGTCCCGCCGATCCTTTACAGAAAATGCGTCCGGCAGACCCAAAACAGCAGATGCGTCCGGCCATTCCCAACCAGCAGATCAGGCCGGCGGCTCCAAACCAGCAGATGCGTCCGGCAAGTCCGAAGCAGCAGATGCACCCGGCCGGACTCCAGTGACCGCGATTGCCTGAGGGTGTGAACGATGTGTTTCCGCCGTTGCATACTCGCGCTCTGCATCCTTCTGGTATACCCGGGATTCGTGGCAGCCGGCGGGGATGGATCCTGCATCCTCGGCCGGGATCCGATCTCAAAGCCTTATGTGGTGGAGAATCACAGCCAGGCATTGGTTTACTGGGTGGAAAAAGAATATTCAGATTGTACGTTAATCCATATCGACGCCCATGACGATCTCCGCCGCATTCCAGAGGACCGGATCAGTCGTCTGCAGACGATTTTCAAAGAAAGGGATCTGAAGGCCCTGAAGGCGTCTGATTCAGCGGGGGATAAGGGGTTCTACCACCCGGGCAACTTCCTCTATGCCGCCTTCCGGCTGGGGATAATCAAAAAGGTTTACTGGATCATTCCATTCCCCTGCTTTTCGGTCGCCGATCCGGTCCCGGCCCTTCGCTCGCTGCTGCGTCATGCATCCTTCCCGGAGGAGGATATTGCAACATTCGAACTAAAGGGGAGAACATTTACGGGAAACGTTCACGGGGCTTCGCTTATCCTATGCCCTTCGGAAGAACTCCCCGGCATCACCGGACCGGTCCTGCTCAGTATCGATGCGGACTTCTTTCCACCCCTTGCGGCCGCCACAGACAAAAGCCTTTTCTCCGCCTGGCATTCCTTCTCTCTGGATCTGTTCGCCGGTAATTACCTCGTTCGAGATGTCATCATTGCACGTTCAATTGACGGGGGATTTCTGGAGCCGGTCAGGCGCTGGGTTGCTGAACAGAGTCGCGAGATTCTCAGCTTTCCTAACCTGCTGCACGAACCTTTGCCTCGATTATGGAAACTGAGAGAGCATGCCGACTTTCTTTACGTGAATGGGGGGGCTGACCTTCTTCTGCAGCGCTGCCGTTCGGGTCTTTCCGAATTTCCCCGGGAGTCCACCCTTCTGCTTTACAAAGCCTTTGCCCATCTGGCACGCGGAGAAACAGACCAAGCTTTTGGCCTTTCCCTGGACCTGTGCCGCAGGGACCCGGGACTCTGCCCCGGCATGGCCGATCTGGGACAGCTTCTTCTCGATGCAGACAAAATAGACGCTGCTCTTCGCTTCTTTGAAAAGGCATATGAACGTAACCCCGCCATGAACTACAGGCAGACAGAGCTGGCCCATGCCATGCGCAAGAAGGGCCGTTACCGGGAAGCTCTCCTCTACTACGAGATCTGCCGCAAGAAAAACGGTTGCTTTCCCACGGATTTTCTCATGGGCCAAACCTGCCTTCTCATGGGCAGGAGAAAGCAGGCGCTGTTCCATTTCGATCGAGGCCTCAGCGCACTTGAAAGGGATCTTTATCCGGTTATCAGAGATGAACAGGATTTCGAAGCCATCCAATCGGCTGTAATATTCTATGAACAAAACGGAATGAAAGATAAGGCCACGAGTCTCGCTGAACATCCATTCATCTCAGGCGTTCGTGCAGAACATTCATAAATTTAAGCGTATATAGTTTAGATACATTTTTTCCTTCTTCTAAGCCCCCTGCCTACAGAAAGAAAATAAATGGAAAACATACGGCATTAAAACGCAAGCATAAACCTCTTTAATTTTAAATCACATTCTGCACGAACGTCCCTAGTGAGGTATAGTGGGGTGCGGATCTTTTTGGCTCAGGGTACCGAGGGATTCTTAAAATCCGTACGTTTTGCGCAAAGCTTCAGATATCTGCTTCGTCATCTGAAAAACGACATCGGTTTGATCAGCCGTTAACATCACAGCATCACAGCATGGCAGAATCCATGAAGCGGAAGCCAGTTTTTTTTCGTCGATACCTTTTTGAGCGAAGCTGTTTATCGCCTGTTCAAGGCGTTCAACCAGACTCTGGACGGTTTCTTTTTCCAATAATTCCGGCACCACCGGTACAATTCCCCAGCCGATCATTCCGCCCCTGTCGATGAAATTTTTGAAATCTTTTGCATAAAGGACGACCTTATCGGAATGTTGATAGGCGTCGAAATTGATTATATCCGTCTTCGTATCGGTCAAAAGCGACCAGTCGATGTTGGCGCAGCAATGAATCCACGTAAGGCATGTCAATTTCGAAAAGCCTTCGTCGACAGCCTCGATAATCTCCTGCCGGTTTCCTGTTCCCCCCGCTGAGGTAAAATTGACCAGGGTTGTTTCCGGCAGATCAGCAACCACTTCGATTTCAGGAATTTCCTCCTTCAATTTCTTTTCAAGCCACCGTGTCTTCATATTCATGCATTTTATCAATATGTCCCGAAGGGTTTCGTGGTGGATCGACGGCGTGCCATCCGGCTGCTTCAACATGTCACCCAAAAGCAGGGGCCCGACCGTGTGTAAAACCACCCACTTCAATTCGGAAGGCCGATGGGTTTTAAGGCGCTCGATCATGGCGTAGAAAAAGGGGGCGGTTTCGGGAGTTGTAGCAAAATAATCGAGATCACCGGATTCGAAACGATCGTAAAATTCAAGTATTTCATTTTCTTTTCCAGGAGAAGCGTCTAACAGAATTTCACGTTTTTCCCGATTGATAACCATGCACGGCATTCCTTCCAGCACCCACCTGATCCCGCGGGTCATTATCGGCAGGCAAGGGGCTTCAGGAAAATTTTTCAGGATGGCATCCAGGGCCCTTTCCTTATCCCGATATGGAACGGCACCCATCATGGTTGCTGCAAAGTTGGGAGATTGAGGTTTGGTTTTCATGTTTGGATCCTCTTCGATCAATGAAAATTACTGAAGAACATACGTAAAGTTTAATAAAGACAGAATTCTCGAAGTAATTACAGATGTAGAATGAAAGGTACGGACAACTTTTTAAACGCTACGAGAATCGTTCCTTTGGTAGTGCCATGGTTTAATCATGGCCGAAGATAAGCCTTTTACCATTATTTACAGATCTTTGCTCAACAGATCAAGAATTTTATTGGGGACGTTCGTGCAGAACGTTCATAAATCCAAAGGCAACATCTAATCTGAATAATCCCGGCATATTTTTTTACTTTCATTTACGACTTTCATTTTAAATCACATTCTGCACGAACGTCCCTAGTGTATTTCATTTAAAATGATTTTTTACCATTTAAAATGCATTAAAATACCTTTAAATTACCTATTATAAACTTTATTATTAATTTATTAGCTGTTTAAAAATGAATAATTGGCTTGACATGATGGGCTTGTGAATGATATTTCCCTCAGCCGAGCTTTGCAAGCCGTCGGCACGGGGCATTTTCCCGATGGCGACGACTTTATTTTGGCCGACTCCCAGGGAAGAAGCGGCTGTAGCACGCACTTTTGTGGACATCTAATGCAGGTTGGTTTTGTTCACCGAATAAATACAACACCTCGTCTTTCTTGTTCAAAATATAATAAATTAAGTCAGTTAATGGCTTTACTTACATGTAATTCAAGGAGCAGAGCTATATATTTTAATGGAATCCATACAAGAAAAAACATCTCAATCCTCTTCTGAGCATCGAGATCCATACATGGGACAGGAAGATGAAATCAATCTTCTGGATTTGCTGATGGTTCTTTTGGATCATAAAAAATTGATTGCTTATGTGACAGGTGGCGTTTTTTTAATATCACTGATCATCAGTTTTCTGCTGCCTATAAAATACAAAGCCACCACACGCATACTGCCACCTTCGGATTCAAACACCTCGATACCAGGTCTCCTCACCCAGTCGGCAGGGCCGCTTGTCGGACTGGCCGGAAGCCTTATGGGAGCCGGTACTCCCGCAGATTTATATGTGGGGATTCTTCAAAGCCGATCAGTGGCGGATAACCTGATTGAACGATTCAATCTCAAACAATCGTATGGCGTAGAATACAGGGAAGATATCTACAAGCTTCTAAATAAATATGTGGATATTTCCATCTCGAGCACGGACCAAATCGTCAGTGTGGCCGTGGAAGATGAAGACCCCGAAACAGCGGCTGATTTGGCGAATGCCTACGTTGAACTCCTTGACCGAATCAATCGGAAAGTCAACATCAGCGAGGGGCATCAAAAGAGAATATTCCTTGAGGATCGGTTGAAAGAAGTCAGCCGGGATCTTGCTGAAACGGAAACCGACTTAAAGCGCTTTCAGGAAAAATACAAGCTGATCTCCATCGAAGAACAAGCCAAAATCGCTCTCGAAGGGGCGGCGGAAATCAAGGCAGGAATCATTGCCGCTCAAACGGAGCTGGAAGTATTGAGACAATTCGGTACGGAAAGGCAAAACGAAGCGGTTATGTTGAAATCCAAAATAAACGAACTTCAGCGGCAACTGGCAAAAATTCAGTCCGGGCAAAAAGAAGAAAACGCGAAAATGGAGGTAAGCAAGACGGTTGCAACCGATTTGGAGCTTTTTATTCCCATAGACGAATTGCCCGAACTGGGTCTGAAGATGACCGAATTGATGCGGGACCTTAAAATTCAGCAGACTCTTTTTGAACTTCTCACCACACAGTATGAGCTGGCCAAAATCGAAGAGGCAAGGGATGTAAATACGGTCCAGGTTCTGGACAAGGCCCTGCCCCCTGAAAAAAAATTCAGTCCTAAACGAACCCTTATCGTATTGTTATCTACGTTCACATCCTTCTTCGTTGCCGTGTTTATTGCATTCGCCCTAGCTTTCACCACAAAAATAAAGACCGAGGATCCGGAACGTTATGGAAAAATCAAAGAGCATTTTACGTTCCGAAGAAGATGAAAACCTTCGGGCGTATAAAGACGGAGATCACCACAGAGAACCCTGAGAGCAGAGCGATCCCGCCCCTTAAACGATCTGTCGGTTTCATCGTTTTTTTCTATTTTTTACTGGTTACACCCCAATTGGCATCTTCAGGTGACCATCCGTTCATTCATTCCGCCAATTGGGGTGGAACAGGTTTAATGGAAATCCCCAATGCCCGTGTTCTTGAAGACGGTATCCTACAGGCAGGGTATGCTGAAGCAAGACCTTACCGGTGGTTTGGCGGAGCCATGGGAGTTTTCCCCGGCCTCGAAATCGGCTTCGTATTGACGGAGCTTACCAACATTAAGGCACTTTCCGATGCTTACGGCAACTATAAAGACAAAGCATTATTTGCCAAATACCAGATACTGCCGGAATCCAAATGGTTCCCCGCCCTTGCCGTAGGTGTGTTTGATTTTCACGGAACCCAACTCTTCCAATCGGAATATCTGGTGCTGAGCCGGCAAATTTTTCCGTTCGATTTTACTTTTGGGCTGGGGCGAAAGCGTCTAAAAAGTGATGTTGGCCTGACTGTTTATGAGGACGCCGGAATATTCGGCGGCTTTGAATGGGCAATTCATTATCGACTTCGTTTGATGGCGGAATACAATCCCATCCAATATGAAAAGGATGCCCCAAGAGCCGTACCCAAGGGTGCGAAATCGCCCTTCAATTTCGGAGTCCGGTATGAGCTTAGGCCCGGTTTCGATTTGGGAATCTCCTTCCAACGCGGCGAAAAAATCGGCTTGATGGGCCATATTCAATTGGACATCGGAAAGGAACGGATGCCGAAAAAACCGGATCCCTGTTACTGGGGCTCCTCACAGGATCCGGCGAATGCTTCTTTTTCTCCCCTTGAATACCTCCATTTGGTAAAAGAAAAGATACAAAAAGCCGGGATGGTGAACGTTCTCGTATATCGGGACGGTAATACCCTGGCGGCGGAATTTGAAAATGCCAAGTACCTGCACAACCAGAAGGCGGTTGGACGGATATTTCGAATTCTTTATTTCAATTCAACCGAAGAAATTCATACCCTCAAGGCCGTCCTGACATCACGAAGAATCCCGATCTTAAGTATCACCGTCTCCCGGGAAAATATCAGGCGATTTCTTTTCGGAAAAATTACGAAACGCCGGTTTTTAAGCATGGTTCGAGCAGAACTGTATTCCAAAACAAAGAACAAAAAAAACCGGATAACGACTGCTGAGAAGAAATGGAAACTGAATTATGGATACGGCATCAAACCGGATTTCGATCCCTTCCTCAACGATCCGTCCGGATTTTTTAAATTACGTACCGGTATACAACCATTCGGCAGTGCATCCCTGTGGCCCGGCGGATCATTTTATGCAAGATTCGACATCCCTCTTTATACCAGTATCACCTCCTCCAATAAACCTATTCCCGGTGCTGTCAGGAGCGACTACTGGACCTATGTGAACGAAAAAACCTATTATTTTGAAAAGCTTTTGTTCGATCAGGCTTTTAAAATAAGCGATCGAATATTCGGCCGATTCAGCCTGGGATACCAAGAAAGAATGTATGCCGGTGCCAATGCTGAAGTGTTAGCATTTATTGGAGATGGAAACCTGGCCGTCGGCCTCCAGGGCGATTGGGTAAAAAAACGCGAGCAGAAAACCTGGTTCGGACTTAAGGATTTCAAGCGGCATACGGTATTGGGGAACATCTACTATACGCTCGATGATTATGACCTGACCATCCAGGCACAATATGGAAAGTTCCTTGCCGGAGATGTCGGATGGCGTTTTGACGTGGGACGGACATATGGAAACGGCCTTGAGATTGGGTTTTGGTACAGTTTCACCGATACGGATATTTTTACGGACCGTTTCAATAAAGGATATCATGAAAAGGGGGTTTACATGTCAATACCTGTCAGAATATTCTCGCGCTATGAAACCACCCGGAAATTATCCTATGGCATATCACCCTGGACGCGGGATGTGGCGGTTACCATTCCTCATTGGCAAAGCTTGTTCGGCATGGGAAAAAGCCTGATGCCCCGCACTTTTAAAGCGGATATAGAAAGAATTACTGAATAACGGGTGTTCCATCCCATCCGGAAATGAGCAATCGGAGCCCGTTTATTGTAAATGCGGTTTTAGATTATAGTATTGATATTGATTATTATTTACCTAATACGTACCTATAATTAAATTTTATACTTTTTTATTGACAGTTTGTCATTTTTTACGTAAATGTTCGAAAAAAAACTGAGCAGATTAAAAGTTTTCTTCCCCTTGTTTGCCCATCACCTTGAAATCGAAATTGTGAATAACGTTTGCTGATACAAAAACAAGAACATCTGATTTACTTCGAGGGGACCGGGAAATATTACTGAAAAATTGAGCATTAAAACATTTCTGATCAACGCGGTTATTGAACGAATAACCATTTCTATATGGCACGGCTATAATCCAATTTAAACCGGACTATGGAAGAGGAGGAGAAATCGATGTTTATCAAGTACATACGATTGAAAAGAAGGTGCATGATCGGTTTATCGGCGGCGTTTGTTTTGGTTTTCCTGGCATCAGGCATTGCTTTTGCTGAAGAAGCTGCAAGGGATACTGAAGACGAAGAGGGTATTGGGGCCCTTTCACCGATAATGGTCGGAGGTGTCGTAATTGGAGCACTGGGTGCCGTTGCTTTTGCAGCAGAGGCCTTGACGGATGATGATAGCGATGTTGTCCCACAACACCACACGTCATCCCATCATACTTCATCGCATCATACATCTTCACACCATCCTACAACCGGACATTAGGGCAACTGCAAGACAGTCAGAATAACCGGCACATAATTTTGCGGATAGACACCAAAATTAGGTGCCGGCAAAAATCCGCACTTAAATCGTTCACACCCAGAAACAGGAAAACGCTTCATTTCCCGATAGACACCAAGTAGTTTGAGTAACGTTTTTTCGGCCGACACAGATATGGAGTTAACGTTTATGGATAAACAATGATAATTGTAATTATATGATGCCCCGAATGTCGATATATCCATCCTGCTTGGGTATGGTTTCGATACTAATAATGAGCTGCTTTTTGTGGGGGTGCACGGGACAGAGAATACCTTATGAATTGGTCAAGTATGTCAATCAGGATCTACAAAATCTATCCCGGCTCGAGACAAGAGCCCTAAGCAGCTACGCTTCCGTCATCGGTGATAACTACACCACTGATGAACGGGTGGGCAAGACCTTAAAGCAGCATGTGATCCCCTATTATAAACGGTTTACGGAACTGTTAAGAGACGTCAGCCCCGGAACGAACCGATTACGCCGCATTCACAGCCTTTACGTCCATGGCGCAGACAAGATATGTCATGGTTTTAACCTCAAAATGCTGGGAATAGAAAAAAAAGACGAAAATCTGATTTTGATTGCCGACCGGCAAATCGCTGCGGGCCGGAATATAATCTTACAATGGCAGGCACAAATCGGTGGGATAATAAAACAAACGCCGAATATTTCCGATTAGGATAAGGATAGAGCAACCTCCGCATTCACTTCATTTTTATCAAGCTACCTGAAACCGGTGGCCCTCAATCAGGTCCAAGATCAAGGATGGAAACCTTTCTATCCTCCATCATTTTCCCTTTATTGAACTGGAATCTTATCGACATGAAACATACGCTTGAATATCCTCTACAAACCAACTCCAAAGCATTTTTTTCGAGATCTCTTTTAATAGGTGTAACGACTTCGTTTATGCTTGCTGTGTTGGGTTTAAGTGCATCTGCGCAAACAAGTTCATTCACATCCGCCGAAACTCCGGGTTTAGAAAAATTCACTACACCAGAAAAAATAAAGCTGTTCGATTCCTTGCCCGAAGAAGAAAAAGAAAGGCTGCTAAGGGAAAACACGGAACCAAAAAACGCTATGAAAGGCATCCAAAGCAGCACCCATTTTGAGGTCCAACCACTTCAGGACGCCTCTTATATAACGTCTGACGATTCCTTTCTCAAACATAGAACTATCATGGATTCCGAATCAGGACCTGATGAAGAATCAGAGAAAGATGATCTTTTAGAGCCGAAAGAGGATGAGAATCAGCCCATATCACGGATTGAAAATATCCTTTCCGGAGAATTTCCCAGCCATATCTCAAGGCAGCTTAAGCAATTCGGATATGATTATTTTAAAAATGAAAATATCAGCTTCGTTCCCGAAAATGATATCCCGGTAGGCAACGACTATGTCATCGGTCCCGGGGACCATTTTCGAATCCAAATTTGGGGCAAACATGAAGATGTTTATGATGTCGCGGTGAGTCGGGAAGGCGGTATTTCCCTCCCCAGAATCGGCACAATGTATGTAAACGGCTTGTCCTATGCTGATATGAAGCACCTGCTTTATCAACGATTCAGGGAATATTACACCGATTTTCAGATTTCCATTACCATGGGTGAGCTGCGTACGATGACGATTTTCGTCGTGGGAGAAGCCCTATCACCCGGCACCTATACTGTAAGCTCCTTGTCCACACTGGTCACCGTACTTTTTGAGGCCGGCGGTCCCGGCAAAAATGGCAGCATGAGAAATATTCAGCTGATTCGGGATTCGAAAATCATCCAGACATTGGATCTGTACAGCTTCTTCCTTGAGGGGGACAAAAGCCGGGACCGGCGGCTGAAACCCGGTGATACGATTTATATTCCGGTAATCGGACCCGTAGCCGGCATTGCGGGAAACGTTCGGCGGCCGGCGATTTACGAACTAAAGGTTGACGAGGATATCAACAGGCTGATCAGACTTGCAGGAGGCATGCTGCCCACCGGAAATCTGCATCATATAGTTCTCGAGCGGATTGAAAGCCATAAAAAACGCATCATCAAGAGCTTCGATCTCAAGCCGGATCTTCTCCTCGATGATGCGGATTTGAATATGCAGCTCAAGGACGGCGACCTGGTAAAAATCCATCCCGTACACGAGGAAATACGAAATGTCGTTTTCCTGGAGGGCCATGTCAAATATCCCAGGGGATATGAATATCATCGTGGAATGAGGTTAAAAGATCTGATTCCCTCCTATGATGCGCTGCTTCCGGAGCCCTACTTGCAGCAAGGGGAAATCATGCGAAGGGTCCCGCCGGATGACCATATCGAAATCGTGAAATTCAATCCCGGCGAAATGCTGGAAGGCGATCCGGAGGAAAACCTTGAATTGAAAGAAATGGATCGCGTTATCGTCTATCATAAATGGGAAAAGAAAAACAGGCCTGAGATCCGAATCAAAGGAGCGGTAAACGCTCCAGGTACTTATTTCTATTATGATGGTATGGATGTCAAAGACCTGATCTTCCATGCCGGCAATTTAACCGACAAGGCATACCTCTCAGACGGTTCCCTCACCAGGATCATTATGGGTGAAAACGGCACCCAAAGCATCAGTCTGCCGTTTTCACCCAAAAAGGCCCTTGCTGAAATAGAATCCCACAACATCGAGCTTGAGCCATTCGATACCGTTTATATCCGCCAGATCCCTCGAATGGGAGCTTCCCTGAGTAATACAATCCATCTGGAAGGCGAATTTGTGTTCCCGGGTGAGTATTCGTTTTCCGAGGGTGAACGAATCAGTTCTGTCATCGAAAGAGCCGGCGGTATCAGTGAAGAAGGATATCCTTACGGCGCAATTTTCGAAAGAGAAACCGTGAGGCAAATTCAAGCCGAGCAGTTTCGGACTTACATGGATACGCTTGAGGAGGAAATATATACGGTCGGCATAAAAATGGCTGAAATGGCCATGGACAAAGATCAGGCAGCGATTATGTCTCAGGAATTGGAGACCAAAAAGCAGCTTCTTGAAAAATTAAAAGGAACCGCTTCTACCGGGCGAATGGTCATAGACCTGAGTAAAATTTTATCCAATGCAGACATGCAAAATGATTTTGAACTGAAGCCGGGTGACCGGCTGATTGTCAATCGGAAGCCGGACCATATCATCATTATGGGGGAAGTATACAACCCCACCGCGCTTCTTTATGAGAAAGAAAAAACCATCCGTCATTACCTCAATCGGGTCGGAGGTATTACGGATGATGCGCAGGAAAAGCAGATTTATCTGGTCAAAGCCAATGGAGACGTTATCAGTCGTCAGCAGGATGGTTTTCTCGGCTTGGTGAACTGGGATACCAAAAACCATCGCTGGACGATCTCACGGGGATTTGAACATCAGAAGCTCGATCCGGGCGACACAATCATCGTGCCTAAAAAAATGGTAAAATACCCGTGGTTGGCGCCGACGAAGTCCATTACGGAAATCATGTATCAGATCGCGGTTACCGCCGGTGTTATTATTGCAGCGTATTAAAGAACAGGCTGTTGAAATCAGGCCGTAATCCCTGCGATCCGCCCCCCACTTTCGCAGCATCTGTGTTTTTGTCGTGATTCAAAACCAATCAATCTTTTTGTCGGCGCGATTGCAAGGCCGAAATAGACCTTAATTTAATATGAACATCGTAAAGAGATATGCCTTGCTGTTTAATGCTCTGCAACGGGGCCTGGATGTGCTCATACTGCTTTTCATTACATGGCTTTTGCATTTTATTTATCAACCGACCGAACTGTTCC
This sequence comes from Desulfobacterales bacterium, assembly GCA_046483495.1. GTDB lineage: Bacteria > Desulfobacterota > Desulfobacteria > Desulfobacterales > UBA5616 > CAYLRU01. The sequence continues at coordinate 21,032 of JAWODC010000018.1, read as the reverse complement.
GGATGCTGGGGATTTACGGCAGTATATTATTGGCCCTGGTATTTCATTTTGCCAAAGTATACAGGTCATGGCGCGGCACAAAAATCGTATTTCAGATACAGCACCTGTTATTATCATGGTTCTTGGTGATCATCTTTTTCAATTCCCTGGTGCTGGTGCTCTGCACACCCGATCAATTCGAAGCCTTATGGCCGTTCACTCTCCTTAAGACAACCGTTTTTCAGATATGGAGCTTATCGATTGTTCTGGGACTTATCTCCTTCAGAGTCATTTCACGGCCGCTTCTCATGTACTTTAGAAAAAAAGGATTTAATCAGAGAAAAGCCGTCATCGTAGGAACCGGCAAATCCGGATTTCTTATCGCAAAACACTTGTTCGAGAACCGCTGGATGGGTATTTATCCGGTCGGCTTTTTCGATGACAGCCTGCCGAAACATCACCGGATACGCATACCCGGAGACGTGTCGCTGGAAGTGAAGGGCTCCGTGTCCGAGTGCGCTGATTTTACCCTGGTAAACGACGTGGATATGGTGTTTATCGCCCTTCCCATGCGGGCCGAAAAAAAGATCAACCGCCTTATTTGGCGTCTCGGGATCAGGGGAGTCGAGGTATACCTCACGCCCGATCTCTTCACAATAGGCATTCAAAAAGCTAAAATACATCAATTCTGTGATATTCCCCTCCTTGACTTAAATCTTTTCCCTGCATGGAAACGTTTTTTCGATATTATTTTTTCTTCTCTGGTAATCGCAGCCACCTTTCCGCTCTGGCTGGCGATCACCATTTTTATAAAACTTGAAGACGGCGGACCAATTTTTTTCAAACACACCCGTATTATGGAGAACGGCAAAACATTCGGCTGCCTGAAATTCAGAACGATGCATGTAGATGCCGATAAACGGCTGAATGTACTGCTGATGGAAAATGATTCCCTTCGAAAAGAATGGGAGGAAACATTCAAGCTGAAAAACGATCCCCGGGTGACCATCGTCGGAAAAATTCTTCGAAAAACCAGTATGGATGAATTGCCGCAATTTCTAAATGTTCTAGCGGGGGAAATGAGCGTTGTCGGCGCACGGCCCATCGTTTTAGAAGAACTGAACAAATATTACAAGGAAATCGCAGTCACCTACTGCGCCATGAAGCCCGGCATTACCGGCCCCTGGCAGACCGGAAAACGAAATGATACCCAAGACTATACCGAGCGTGTGGAGCTGGACCGCTCGTATGTTCTTAATTGTTCTTTATGGATGGATTTAAAAATTATTTTATTGACCATCTGGCGGGTGGTTCGGCCCAGGGGAGCTTATTGAAAAATATTTCGGCGCGCCTTTTATTTCAATAAATTATTTTACAGCCTTTTATCGACTTTTCCAAAAATGACATATTTCTCATGAAAAGAATTATTACTTATGGAACATTCGACCTGCTGCACTATGGACATATCAATCTCCTGCAACGTGCAAAGCATCTTGGGGATTATCTTGTTGTAGGTCTATCAACAGATTCGTTTAATGCCTCTAAACATAAAAGAGGCTATTTCACCTATAAAGAAAGAAAGTTTTTGCTTGAATCCATAAGATATGTCGACTTGGTGATTCCTGAATCGTGCTGGGAACAGAAAATCGAAAATATTCAGAAATATAATATTGACATCTTCGTTATGGGCGACGACTGGAAGGGAAAATTCGATTTTTTAAACGATTATTGTAATGTTATCTATCTTCCCAGGACTCCGGAAATCTGCACGACACAAATCAAAAAAGATAATGGTTTTTAAACAACACCACCTTTTCTAACAGACTAAGCTGTTTTTTATGATCTGAAAGAACAAATGGCAACTTATCGATTTGAAATACATAATTTCAAAAAGCTTTTAATGCTGCCTATCTGGCTGATCGTTTTACCGATTTCCATTCTCATCCCTCGAAAACGGAATTCATGGGTATTTGGAAAAAAACATCAGGAAATGGGGGACGGTCCCGGCGACTTTATGAGATATGTCAGTGCACATAGTTCCGAAATCAAATGCGTGTGGCTTTCACAAGACAAACAAATTGTTAAGAAAGTTCGAAATGACGGTTTTAATGCAGAATATATATTCAGTTTAAAGGGATTGATCACTGCATTTCGAGCCGGAACAACGGTTATCGCCACAGGAATAGGGGATGTTAACCGTCCGGCGGCAATAGGTTCCCGTATAGTCCAATTATGGCACGGTTCACCACTTAAAAAAATTCACCTGGATTCCCCAATTCATAATAAATTACCGGTACCCTTCTGTGCTTTAAACGCCTTCTTATACTTCATATCAAAATGGTCTTACAGACAGTGGCATATAGCAGTTACTGCTTGCGAACGAACAGCACTTCGTTACAACACGGCTTTTGGATTGCCAATGGATCGTATTTTGCCTATTGGCGATCCACGCTGTGACAGGCTTATAGGAGAATCCAATTCGGATATCGAAACAAAAAGAGAAAAGTTATATGATTATTGGAGGTTATCACCAGCCCTTTCCAAATCTGAGAAGCTAATACTCTATGCCCCGACTTGGAGAGATGGAAAAGACTGGATACCCGGACCACCACCTACTTTAACGGTAATTATGAAGAAGAGCTTAGCTTCGATGAATGCAAGATTTATTATAAGATCACATCCCTTGGATGGAAGCCTGTTTTATCAAGGCGATAATCCAAGCGATCGCCTATCTTTCCTACCGCCTGGGAATTTCCCCCATATTAATGAGTGGCTTTCAGCTTTCGATGTTTTGATAACAGATTACTCAAGCATTGCAATGGACTGGGCCCTCTTACGTAAGCCTTTAATCCTATTCCCATTTGATCTTGAGCAATACCGGATCGACCGGGGTTTGTACGAACCTTATGACGTTTTCGCCGGGGAAAAATGGTGCTCGACCTGGGAGGAGATTATCGAATATCTGAATGCTCTGCTGTTACGCGGGGAAACCAAGGCTTTTCGTGTAAGCGATCATTTACTGAGACGATATCACACTTTTTGTGATGGCAAAAGCTGCACCCGCCTTTTAGAGGCCCTGATCCAGAATTGACATCCTATTCATCGGTCAAAAGGGAATGGGGCCACCATCCAATTCTAATTAAGATGACTTACTATTGAACCGAAACACACAAAGTAAAACCTTTTCTTCCATACTTCAAACACCTTTTTTAAAAGGCGGTATAGGCGCAATGGACCAGGCATTGACTGCTTTTACCCATTTTTTATTAACCATTATGGTTGCTCGTTCCCTTGGTGCTGTTGCATTGGGTGAATTTGCTTCCGCATATGCCATTTTAGTTATGGCTCAAATGACCCATTCGGCTATTTTGGCGGAATCTTATTCAGTAATCGATCTCAGAAATTGTGGCACCCGAAAAGGACAAGCGACGATCTTGCTATCGATCTCCATATTCGGTTCAATTCTAATTCTAGCTTTACTGCTATTTTTATATTATATTTGTCGATTAAATGTTTTACGTATAGCCGTATCCCCGTCATTTCTAACAGCATTAACATTAAGTTCCCTGTTTTGGGTTGCCCGTCCGTTGCTTTACCGCCATGATCGTGTAATATCCTCTTTCCTTATCACTGCCGTATATAGCCTCACTCTGATAACGAGCATTTTTCTGGCCCACTCGATCTTCGATTATCCTTTTTCACCATTCTGGTTTATTGCCTTAGGAGCATTCACTGCTGCGATTTCCCTTTTATGTATTGTTTTTCCAGCACGCATTTCCTTTATAGAAGGTCGGTTTTTTGTAAAATCGGTCTTTCAGTACGGAAAATGGGGATTTCCCGCCGCTATCGCAATCTGGATCGTTAATAATGGTTATTTCATCTTGATGCCTATCTTCCGGTCATATGAAGATGTTGCCGGTTTAAAAGCCGTGTTGAATTTTCTTTTTCCATTGAATCATGTGATTAATGGTGCAGTCTTATGGATATTGCCATGGCTTGCTTCGTTTTTGCGAAACAATAAAGTGTATCACTTTCATGGGCAAATCCGTATCATTGTTTTTCTAAGCTTCGGCCTGGCCTTTTTGTTTTCATTGCCTGTCATTGTATTATCCAACCATTTGTTAGTTGCCTTTTACGGTGACTTTTTTGGTAAGTACGCAACATCCCTGACATGTGCTGCTTTTTTCCTTCCCGTTTTGTGGTCCATAACTGCTGTATTTCGTGCTGCTATCCGCGCCATGAGCCTTCCGAATAAGGTTTTCCGGGCGTATGCAACAGCACTACTCCCGGTGGGTGCTATTATGATGGTCTACGGCAGCACTCATGGCCCGCTTGCCTCAGTTTTCGGAATAATAATCACCCAATTCATTATATTCGTGTGGTTCTGGAAAAATTATTTTTTGGAGCTTAGAAATTTACAAGCTTTCGCAAAATAACCTGCGGTTTATTATGCCGCTTCGCCTTGGTCTTGAACCAAAATAGTCATTTCTAGTATCTTGTAATTTATCAGTCCAAGCCTTACCTGGAAAGCATGCAGCCTAACTTCGATCAACAGAATTATAGTAAAAAATTATCCCTGAGAAACGTTATGGCTATAGGGCTTTCGCTTGCCCTTACGCTTTCATTTGAAAACAAGTTATACCTATCTCCGATAGTTGTACTTGTCTTGCTCTTATTTTTCCTTTTGTGGCTCAATGCTCTGATTTTATATAATAAAGTGAAATACAATAAATTATTTTTATATTATTTATTAATTTTATTCTATACTCAAGTAAGCTTCTGGGCCGGCGGTTTATCGATATCCTCACTGCTGACGTTTGAATTCTGGAGGTATGATGGCAACATCTACTATACAATGGTGCCATTGCTGTTTATTCCAATTCTGATCGGGCATAGCATCGATGTCGATAAACTGTTGAAAGTTTTTGTCATCGCAGCAACAGTTGCTGGTATAATCGCCTACATAATAGGAGGTTACAAAGGCCGCTTGTTTTCCGCCCATAATGCGATGGGTGGTTTTTATATGATCGTATCCATATGTGCTTTTGTTTTGGCAAAAAAAGATAAAGTTTTTATCTTCTTATTCGCCGGATCGATAGCTCTTCTAATGTTATCGCATTCGAGGGGATCGCAACTGGGATTTTTCACCGGCATTATTGCCCTATTTCTTTGGAAATTTTCAAAAAAGGCTTTTATATTGGCCTTTTTCTGTTCCTTTTTATTATGGATAGGGCTATTGGGCTTCGGATTTTCAGTTTGGAAGGACATGGGCAAGCCGGTATGTCTGACGCTTTCCGAAACCAATGATTTCGACTATCCGCAATTTAGCCATATTGGAAGGTTTTACACCATAGCACATCGCATTTTCTTCTATTACCCTCTGGCAATTAACGATTTCTTTACAAGTCCGGTAATCGGAATCGGATTTACGAGGTTCGATGATATTCCCAGGAAGTTTGTCGGCAGGAAAAATCTTTTGTCGATGAATAATTCCAGCTATATCAACCACTCGGATTTGCATGCTCACAGCTCACCCCTGCATATCGCAGCAGAACTCGGAATTATTGGCATTTTGCTTTTTTCATCGCTTTTTATTTCCGTTTTGAAATGGTGTTCCGATTTGAGCAGCGACAATAAATATCTATTATGGACGTTAACGGTGTCCTCGATCGCTGCATCGATAACCGAACATCGAATAACAACTCCGGCTCAAATGTTCCCCTATTGGTGCATTGCTGTTTTATTGATAACAAGTCGACCAATAAAAAAGGAATGTTTGTTATAGGAAGACAGCGTTTACCTTACCATTAAATCTGTGAAAATATTTTATGAAAGTCGCAATCATACATTATTGGTTGATTAACACAAGAGGAGGAGAAAAAGTTCTCGAAGTTCTTTGTGATATTTTTCCTGATGCCGATATTTATACATTGGTCCTTAAATCATCGGCTGTATCTAAAAATATTTTAAGCCACAAAATAACGACATCTTTCATTCAAAAATTGCCCTATGGAATCAAAAAGTATCAGAACTATATTCCATTACATCCTTTCGCAATAGAGCAGTTCGACTTATCAACATATGATTTGGTCGTAAGCTCGGAATCCGGAATTGCAAAAGGAGTTTTATTAAAACCGGAAACCTGCCATATATGCTACTGTCACAGTCCCATGAGATACATATGGAATATGTATCATGAGTATAGAAGATCTTTAAGTTTTCCTATCAAAACGATTTGGGTGTTTCTTTCAAATTATCTTCGGCAGTGGGATTATGTCAATTCACAACGAGTGGATTATTTTATAGCCAATTCAAAAAATGTTCAGTGTCGCATAAAAAAATATTACAATCGAAATTCAGATGTGGTTTATCCTCCGGTCGATTTCAGTCAATTTACAAATAAGCCTTCAGACGACTTTTATTTATTTGTGGGTCAACTTAATCCTTATAAAAAAGCGCATTTAGCTGTGAGGGCGTTTAATTATCTACAAGAAAATCTGGTTGTCATTGGAGAAGGTCCTCAAAAAAAAGAATTGCAAAAGATTTCCCGGTCCAACGTACACATATTGGGAAAACAATCAGACAAAAAACTTGCGGATTATTATTCCAGGTGCAAAGGATTTATTTTCCCCGGAGAGGAAGATTTCGGTATTACACCCTTAGAAGCTATGGCCTCCGGGAAACCTGTCTTAGCCTATGGTAAAGGTGGTGCTTTGGAAACTGTAATCAATGGAAAAACCGGCTTGTTTTTCTCCGAGCAAAATGAAGCGTCGCTTGTAGATGCTGTAAAAAAAACACAGACAATTAATTGGAATCCGGATTTTATAAGAAAACATGCCCGACAATTCGACCTTCCGATCATGAAAAGCAAATTAAAGAAACATCTGATTAGTAAATATGAAGAATATAGGAAAGGGGGTTTAACCCATTCCGGATGAGTTCCTTAAACCCCTGGACAGCATGGGCTGAGTCTTTTAAATGTTTTTTGCATTGACATAGGCCTGAACCGCATCGATGGTATCCGCCTGGTCGGGTCCTTTATCGGGACGATATCGTTTGATCCTGGCAAATCTCAGCGCCAACCCGGAGGGGTACCTTGGGCTGACTTGAATTTCGTTGAAGGCGACTTCCACGACCATTTTTGGCCGGACGTATACGGTGTAATCGTCGCGGGAGACTTCAAGCTCAAGCAGTTCCCGGGTTTGCCGCTCGAGCATCCGATCCGTCATGCCTTTGAAGGTCTTGCCGATCATGTAGAAGCGCCCTTTTTCGGTTGGATCCGCGGCCCCGAGATGCAGATTGCTCAGCCTTCCCCGTCGGCGGCCATGCCCCATTCGGCGGCTAGCACAACCAGATCGAGCGTTTTGGCATGCTTGATCTTCAACCAGTAATAACCGCGTCTTCCGGCTTGATAGGGCGAGTCCGGCGATTTTGCCACAAGCCCCTCATGGCCGTGCTGCAAAGCTTCCTTTAAAAAAGCCTCTGCTTCTTTTACTTCGGATGTGACAATACGAGGTGTGACCATTGCGGAGGGGACGACTCGAAGCATCAGGCTGAATCGCTCCTCATTGGATCGATCGATCAGGCTCCTGTTTCCAAAATATAGACAATCGAAGAAAAACGGCGTCAGAGGATGGGAGCTGCGCATCGTTTCGATTTTGGTCTTTCGTCCGAATCGCCGCATCGTGTACTGAAACGGATGCGGGGTACCGTCCGGTTTCAGGGCGAGAACCTCTCCATCCAAAACAATCGTTTCGGCGGGCAGGCTGCGGACGGCTTCTTCGATTTCGGGAAGCACATCGGTAACGTCCTTTTGCCGCCGAGTGAAGGTCACCACCCGGTCCCCCTGTTTGTGCACCTGGATGCGCACGCCGTCAAGCTTCCACTCGAAAGCGGCATGGCCCAAACGATCCAACGTCTCTGTGACGCTTTCGGCGGTTTGAGCCAACATCGGCTGAAGCGGATTGAAAAGCCGAATCGCAAATCGCTCCAACCCTGCCGTTCCCTCCTCGAATGCCGCCCTGGCAACCGCACTCAAATCGCCTGAAAGCATCGCCGCTTTTCGTATTTTTTCTGCGGAAATGCCCACTGCATTCCCCATGGCCTCCATCATCAGCCCTTCGAGCGCCCCTTGCCGGATCTCCCCCACCAAAAGCCTGGACAAGAAATCCTGTTCCTCTTTAGTAGCCTGTTCAAGAAGAACCCGCAGCACATTCACCCGTTCGGTTTTGGAACCCGGTCCTGATGTTCTTCCAATCTTTTCAAATGCCTCATCCACTTCAACAAGGGTGATCGTAGGCTGATCGGCCGCGCTTTTCGGATAGGCATTTCGAACGGCGGACGGCCCCAAACCGATGCGCCCCTGGGGAAGCACGCCCGACAAATAGGCAATTCCCAGATCCAATTCATCGATGCTTAACCGGCGGAGGCAATTCGCCAGCATTTCGATTTTTTCGAGCCGACCCGATGTTTTTCGTATTTGCTCGGAAGTTTTTGCTAAACGCCAAAGAAGCGATGCCATGTAAAATTACCCGATAAGATTTAGATTCTGGCTTAATTATATCCATTTTTCTTGAAGATTCACTTTTTTCTTGCGTATTATGATAAAAAACTTTTACCTAGCGCCCATCCAGAAATGAGAAAATTCGATTCCGTTCAAGGCGGCCGGTTAATTTTAACCAAATACATTGAGTATTACCGGCCAACACCGAAATGGAGCGAATTAGCCATTTCTGGATGGGCAATACCTAATTGTCTGGAGGACCTGCTCGATGATGAACATTCATCCGACCGTATTCGTGGAAAGCACCGCAAGAATTGTCGGCGATGTTGCCATAAGCAAACATTCGAGCGTATGGTTCAATGCCGTCATACGCGGAGATGAGGGGCCCATTGACATCGGCGAAAATTGCAATATCCAGGACTGCTGCGTCCTTCATTCAGATCTGGGACTTGGAATCGAGATAGGCGACTGGGTTACCATCGGTCATGGAACCGCTATAAGGGGAGCGAAAATCGGCAATCATGCGATGATCGGCATGAATTGCACCTTAATGTCCGGTGTCGTCGTTTCGGAGCACTGCATTATCGGGGCGCACAGTTTTGTGCCCTACCATACGCACTTGCCGCCAAGGAGCCTGGTGTATGGGTCCCCGGCAAAGGTGATTCGTGAGTTAACCGAGAACGAGCTTTCAAGCAGCCGAATTGCATGCGAGGTATATTTGGACCTGGCGGAACGGTATCGGTCCGGAAAATTCAAATCTTATGAAAACAATCGTATCATCGACTATGGAAAGCACGGGTAAAAGCCGTTTTTATCCGCATTAAGATGCCTTAAATCCCAATCCAATCGGCCACATTTCTATCTCTGCCATTCGGTAACTTCTCAGATTAACTCTTGATTTTTCGCGTTTCCTAATGAAAAAAACTACCCGGAGCGCTCGAGATTTCCTTCATAATCGGTGATGGCGGGTTTCACCGGCGCATATCGTTTGATAACCTTTCCGTAAGGCAGCACGGAATTGTATCGTCCCCACGTACCCCCAAGGACACGCCGGACGGGCAACTGGAAATAAGAATCGATAACCGACGGAGAGTCAAAAGTGACATTCCCGGGGCCGGAAAACCCTTCACCCTTTCCGTCGGCGCCGAGGATCAGATTCAACGTGGATTTTACCATAACCAGCTCGCACACCTCCGGAGGTGCATTCCCTTCGGGGCTTGGAATCACCTTCAAGGTGACAAGGGGAAGGCTTTCCATGGGTTCCAAAATGTCCCTGGGCCGCAGAACACCAGTACAAATGCGTTTCCCGGTCGGGCGTTCGACCCATGCACTGATGAGGTTTCTTTCTTTGCACCACTCGATAGTGGCAAACAGCTTGGGAAATCCATAGGGCTCCCGGCCTCCGATCAAGCCGATTTCGTTGTTGACAAACAGCCCATAGGTGTACGTCACGGGCTGCCCCTCCCACAGGCAGTTAAGACCAAACGTCACTTCCTTGTAAGAACCCAGCGTACTGAAATGAAAATTCGGAAAAACCACCTGTGCAACGGCCGGTGAACTCGCGAGCGTCAGTCCTTCCGGTACGATGGCCGCAGCCGCCTCGTCATCGGTTTCATAAGCGAAACCCAATATTTCAATGCCACGATAGTAATACGGCGGCTGGTCGAACGGCGGCATGGTTACCGGCATGGTATATCCGAATTGTTCAGGCTTAAGCCTGCCTTTCAATCCTTTTTCCATCGCATGATTTCCTTTCGCTGTATGGATTTGGGTTCAAATTTTTGCGGCGACAAATTCTCAAGGCGATGAGCTGATGACTTTTAGTCCCAAGCTATTCGATGGGTGATTTTGTGTCGGATCGATTAACGGCTCAGCTCAACGTCAGGTACCGTCTGCAAATAACCTCCCCGGCCGACTGCCAGGAGCCTGTTGTCCGGTCCGTAAACGGAAACCTCTGCCGTTGAGATCACGCGGCCGAGTTTGATAACTGATCCCTTAGCCACCAAAGGGCCGTCGGTTGCCGTCCGGAGAAAATCCACATTCATATAGGCCGTTCCGGTGACCTTGGCTCCCTGAGAAAGAATGCAATACAGCCCGGTCAAGTCGATCAGGGTAGACAATATGCCGCCGTGAATCACCTTTTGCGGTTTCGGAAGGCTGATGATTTCATCTCTCCACGGCATGGATAGGATTAGCCCGGAATCGGTTATTGTTTCTATTTTCAGGCCTAGCCATCGATGATATGGTGAAATATTGAGAGACTCTGTCAACTGCTCGAAGGTGGGTTTCCATATCGTATGATCACTCATATTGAATTCCCCGGGGTTCATGGTTCAGTGCACTTTTTCCTGCATTCTTTCGGAAACATTCCAAATCCAAAGCGGCGAGTCGAAGAGCGATGAAGGAGCGAGTGATTGTGTCATAAAAAATCACAGGGGGTTAACGGCAGCAGTACCCGGATTTTCTTTGGAAAAAGCTCCTCCATAAGTTTAGATTATATCAGGCGGCAAATCGACTACGCGGTTCGATGAATACAAATGAATATAACACATCCCGCCTTACGGATAAACTCAAACAGCTCCATTTTCCAGAAAACATGACGTTGCGATCTCAAATATGATTTTTTAAAATAGTCTGTTTATATTTACAACTTATTTGTTTTTCGGGATGTTTTTCAATTAATCGGCACGAAGAAGCATAAAAATTTAAATTAAATCTATCCCTTAAAAGCTTGGTTCATCACATTACATTTCCACCTAAGGCAATTCAAAAAATCGAAAAAAAAATATAGCTTCTCTACCGAAAATCCATTGACAGTCACATCAGGTATAGGTTAATCTGAAAATGGCAAATCCGTTTAAGACGGATGCAAAGCCACCGGTTTGAGGCTGAAAGTGATGACAGTCGGCCTTTCGAAAGCCGTTATTTTCTATTTTGAAGAGAAAAGATAGAAGGTGAGCCACACTCTTCTTGATGGAGCTTCAAAATGAAACCGCCTTTTATCAGGTTAAATTCTTTTTCGCCGGTTTTCTCCATTCCTGTAGTTTATCCTATCCCGCCGAACCTGCTGAAGTCTGATCCAAACGGTTTTCAATTTGGTCCTCATTTCAATTTCGATATTCACGACATCAAATCTGCTTGCTCTTACAAATGATCTATTTAAGCGCAATGACGCTTTTTAGAGAGGTCAACGCGCATGAACCTCTTATTCCAACTAAACCCCAAACTATGCCTGCCGGGCTCCACACGGGATGAGGTTGGTTCCCGTGTGGAGCCTTCAAAGTAAGCATAAGTGACGGATCCTTGTAATTTTTTTTTAAAGGGGGAGTTTTGTCATGAAATTTACAACCTATGGACTGTCGATTTTTATGTTATTTTGTATGGGATGGGCAGGTGCTTATGCTGAAAAGCTCATGCCCGCATCCCAATCCTACTTCTATATCGAAGTAGAATGCTTGCCCTCAGATGCAGGAGAATATGAAAAAGCACAAAAGAATACGCTCGAATTGTATCGCAAACACGATTTCCCATTTTCTTTTTCTTATTACACAAGCGATGATCTTTTGAAATTGATGGTATTCGAGATCGACGCTTATTCGGATATCGATCAAATTGTGACTGCATTGAGTGACATTAAAGGAAAACTTGGGGAAGATAAAAACCCACCCTGTTGCTTTCCTTTTAATGAAAGGTATGCAGATGCTCGTTGCAGGTGTTTTACGGTTCGGAGAGATTTATCCTATGCGCCGGCAAACCCCCTGTTCAGAAATGAACATCCGGACCCGATTGCGAAAGTAAAAGGATATTTCTGGCGTGGATATTATATTGAGCCTGAAAATAAGGAGAAAGCCGAGGCGGTAGCAAAAAAATGGAGGAAAATATACGAATCCAGACATACGGAAAACGGCTATGAAGTTTTCACCGCCCAGTGGAGAAGAGAGACGCCTACATTTACATCCTTACTGGTTTCAGAAAATCTTTCGGATTATGTATCCCATTTAAGAAAGGATCAAGAAGCAGGCTCGGTTTTTGTCGTCCTCCAGAACGGCAGAAATGCCGATCACGCTATTCTCAGGAAAAAAACAGAGAATATGCTCGGCGAGGAAGGTTCAAATTTGTTTAATGAAACAAAACAGATAGCAAGCAAATTCGAACAGAAGTGGATCGTCGCCCATTCGGGCCTGTCGTATAGGCCGATTCAGCACCAATGCAGGCCCTGAGATTATTTTTGCACCAATAAAAAAACCGCACTTTTTGGTGCTTATCCCCTTCTGCTTATTTAAACGGTCGCGTCTCTGACATGATTTCCCAAATGCCTCACCATCACGGGTGGGGCATTTTAGTATGCCATTTCGGCGCATTTGCTAAATGAAAAACCTGCACAAGTATATCATTTCAACCAGCCGTAAGCCTAAAGATCAAATCTTTTCTTTCAGGGTATTTCAGTATCAGAGCGTCTCTATCACCCAACTCCAGGTCGATAGATTCAAATCCCGGCGCCATTGTGGCTCCAAGCAGTGCAAATTCGCCGCCGGCTTCGAGATATGTTCCTTGCCACGTGTTCCATGGAACGACGGTTTGAAGATGATGATCGTTATTCAGGATATCCTGCCCGAGGGTAATCGTCATGTTTGTTCCATCGGGGTAAAGCTGCAGCATCGTTACCGGATCTCCCAAGTAGAAATGAAATATTTCATCCGTCGGCAACCTGTGCAGAGCTGAATAGGTTTCCGGTGTCAATAAATAATAGATTGCGGTTCCGAACACCCTTTCACTTTCATATCTTTTTGGCAATGCAGATTTTTGGATGACTTCATTCGATCTGTAGGTTCGAGCGTACCAGCCCCCTTCGCCGGATAGGGGTTCAAGACCGTATTTTTCGATTATAGATTCGACCCAAGCCTTTTTTTCCCTTCTTCTTTTCATTTCCCTTGTTCCCCTAATTTACTTCTCCGTGCTTGCAGCTGATTCTTGTTCTTCCTTTCTCATGTCATAGGGGGACTTTCCTACAAACAAAAAGCCTGTCGCTCCAAGAACGGAGGCGACAACAGCGATTTGCCACGCAATCATATAGCTCTGGGTAGTGTCGTAAATGAATCCGGCTATTATCGGACCTATGGCACCTCCAATGGCGCCGAAAAAGCTGACAAATCCGTACACCTTGCCCATGGACCATCGGCCGAACTGGTCCCCCACAAGGGCGGGCAGCAGGGCTATTCCGGAACCGCCAAAGCCAAGAATCGTTGCAGCAATATAAAGATGCATGGATTCGTTTATCCATAATAAGACGAGCCAGCCAATTGCGTAAAGAAAAAACCCGGAGACGACCGATACTTTCCGGTTGTTCAGCTTGTCATTCAATGGCGCCCATAGAAACCTTGCCGCAATACCCACAATGGCCATATATCCTAACGCCCAAGCCGCGTCCGAAGCGGGAATGCCTTTATCAACGCAGTAGGCCACGATATGAAGAAGAAATCCATAACACATTGCAAGGATCAGGTATCCCATTGTCATTAGCCAGAAGTTGGACGTTCGGACCACCTCACCCAGCTTGAACAGGATTTCTTTTTGTATCACCGCCTCCACAAATGTGGCGGTTTGCCGTGCGATTTCGGGGTCATCACCGTCTGTGCTCAATCCCATATCTTCGGGCCGTTTTTTGGCAAACACCATGGCCAACGGAATCACGACCACAAAAAATAAAGCTCCTATAACGGCAAAGGCTGTTTTCCATCCGAAAGCGACGATCAGTTTCTGCGATACGGGGTTGAAAATCGCTGCCCCCAAAGCAACACCGGAGGATGATATGGCAATTGCCGTGGCTCTTTTCTTAATGAACCAATTGATGCACATGCTGTTGCTGACGGTCATTCCCATGAAATTGACCCCAACCGCAAATAAAACGCCGTATAGCAGGTAAAGATGCCAGAGCGAGAAAACCAGAGGCATACTGATCAATGAAACGCCGCAGAGAAATGCTCCCCCGCTGATAAGCCATTTGGGGCCGTATCGGTCTACGGCAATGCCTGCAACCGGTGTCAACACCACATTTACCGCAAGGCTTAAAGAAACAGCTCCGGAAAGCAGCGTCCGGCTTATCTGCAGATCCTGAAGAATGTACGGGAAAAAAATGGCAAAGGCCGCCCTGATCCCGTAAGCGAACAACAGGCTCATCATTCCGATACCCGCCACATACCAGCCGAAGAAGATTTTTCCCTGTTTCATGAAGGCTCCTTAGGGTGATTGTAAGTTGTTGAAGGGACAGCAAAAGTTCTGAAAAATCCGAGCAACGGAAAGGACCCGGAAACATAAGGAAATTGGCATCGACCAAAAGCAGCGGCCATCAGGTTTGGGATTTAACCGCTTTTAGGCCGGTTTCCCTTACGATAGTTCAAGGGGGATTCGCGGGCAGGCTATTCGGATTCGATAAGAATGTCAAGGCGAAACGGTTTCAGGGGTAAGTTGAAATAATGTGTTTGATCGGCACAGATTACCCATGAGGGAATCGCCGGAGCCGAAATTGTTCGCCGCTCTAATCAGGCGCCCGCATCCGAAAACGTTGCAGTACGTCGTGAAATCCCCTTTGATGAAGCGGATTTTCCGGACTGTAGAAAAGATGGGTCGGACACCGGCAGTCCGAGGCGCCGAAGCGGGGCGGGCCCTGCGAAAAGATGGCGGAGAGGCTTCGGGCAAGAACGCATTCAAGCGGTTTGGAGGAACGTATCGGAACCGGTATTGTGCGCTCGGCGCGCTGGATCAAGTAGTCGATGTGCCAATGGAGCCGCTTGCGTTTCCTGCAGTGACGCGCCAGTCGGGCGGACAGGCCGTTCATGGCCGAGCCCGTGTAAATGTAGTATCCTGCAGGGAAGTCCGATTCGGCAAGCTTGCCCGCTGAAAAACGGGCTTCTTTTTTGAGGTGCAGCATCAGGATGTATATTCCGCGATCCTGCACTTCCTTTTCCAAAAAACGCCATGGAATGTTCAGGTGTTCAACCCGGCCGGAGAGGCTTAGATCCGTGTTCCAGCCGACGGATACCGGGATGATCCGCACATACCTGCGGATTGCCAACAGCGTTCTGCTGAATTCGAAATCGGTGTGATAGTCGGGCATGAACCACTTGAGATGCGGGGCGTGAACCAAAAACATCACCGCGGCCCGGTTTCGCTTTTGCGCCATTTCGGCCAACTCGAGAAGATGCTTTTTCCCTCTCGCCGTGATTGCGTCCGGAAACATGGCCACACCGTTGCCGAAAAGCGTACAGGATTTGATCTCCAGATAGAGATGTTTCCCGCCCTGTTTCAGCAGAAAGTCGAACCGGCTGCGCCCCACGCGGATTTCAGGCTTAACGATTTCGGCGCCTTCGAGGAATGGAATGTTTCCCTGCTCGATCAGATGGGCTGCGACCCGGTTGGTCGCCTGGGTGTCCAGGAAAACGGGTTGCCCTTCACGCTCAACGGCGACGGCGGTAAAGCGCGTTTTTCGACTACCCCCCATGATCACGGAATCGGGCACCTTCTTTAAATAAAGCACCGCCCCCGGCAGCAAAAGCTCCCACAGCCGGCCCGGATTCGGCAGCAGGGCCTCGATCGTCTGCCCATTGGCCCTCCGGCACCGGACCAGAAATCGATTCGGGCGCTCGACAAATTGGGCCGTTATCAGGCCATTCATATCTGGAAATCGTGTGGGTATTTTTTTCTCCGAATTTTTTTCCGTCGAATACACCGATTTGGTAGAGAAAATCAAGAAGAGTCGGGCTGCCGGATTTATAGTTGAGAAAAAGGGATATCTTCGTCCCGTACAATCATCCCCCTGTTCGAAAGCCCGGATACAGCAGCATGCCGCCATCCACGTAAATGGTGGCCCCCGTAATGTAATCCGCCTCGTCCGAAGCCAACCATACGGCCACCGGCGAGATATCCCCGGTTTCCCCGACCCGATCATAGGGGATGAGCCTGCGCATTTGCGCCTCTTTTTCAGAACTTTGCCAGGATTCCCGGTTGATTGCCGTTTTCACCGCGCCGGGAGAAATGCTGTTTGCCCGGACCTTGTGGGGAGCCAGTTCCTGGGCGATGCTTTTCATGAGCATCATTATACCTCCCTTTGAAGCGGCGTAATTCGTATGACCGGCCCATGGAATCGTATCGTGCACCGAACTGATAAAAATAATTTTTCCGGCGGCTTTCGACCGTTCCGGAACCCATCCTCTGCGGCAGAATTCTCTGGCCGCCTCTCGGGCGCACAAAAAGCAACCGGTGAGATTTACATTCAAAACCGCTTCCCAATCGGCCAAAGACATATCCAGGAAGTCGGCATCTTTCTGAATGCCGGCATTGTTCACGAGAATGTCGATGGTTCCAAATTCATCGCAACCGGCTTTAAACATCTTCGCAACCTGATCCTCGCGGCTGACGTCCGCCTGAAAGGCAATCGCATGGGCTCCGGCATTCCGAATATCTTCCACGATCCGGTTGGCTGCACTTTCATCGGAAATGTAGTTGACGATTACCCCGGCACCCGCTCCTCCCATGGCCTCGGCAATCGTTTTCCCGATACCGGAGCTTGCCCCGGTCACCAGGGCGACTTGACCGTCTAATATTTTCCTGTCCTCCATGTTTTCCTCCTTAATCCGAATCATCCGTTTCTGCCGTGTTCGCCTGTTTTTATGTGATCAAGGAATTGTTCTGATTACGGCCGAAAATTAAAAGCTGTCCAGGAGCTCTTTAAGCAAAGAATGGTTTATTTTTTTTCTTATTCCAATGCCGATTTCATCATAAAAATGTCATAAGGCGAAAAACATTGAGAAAAACGCGTACTCCTATCTGCAAAAGGCTGTATTTGCGGTTCGTCGTTCAGCCGCAAACATCGGCTCTTCGTTTTGCAGTCAGCATAGAAGCTTACAGGTGATATACGATAAAATAAACACCTTCCCCCATTGAGCCCGTCGCATTTTGTGATTTACTTTGTTCTGACTTTTGGAATGCGCTGAAAGAGGCGGTGGAACTGTCGGCTTCGATGCTGCCGATAAACTTGAAGATAAAAGGATCTATCGGAATGCCGGCCATGATTCACCTACCTGCCGGAGGAAGGCGGTTGTGTGAGAGACCCCAAAGCACTAAACCATGAACCCCCGAAATGGTTGAGCGGACTTTTGATCGTCGGCACAGCCCTGACGATTCTGTATTTTGAAAACAAGCGGCCGCTCCGCAAAAAACGGCAAAGCAAGATCCGCCGCAATGTCAGAAATCTTGCCATGTCGGTCACCACTGCGGCCACCATCCGGGCCTCGGAAAAGCCGTTGACCACTTATCTCATGAAAGAGGGCCAACGGCGCAATTTCGGTTTGCTCAGAAGGATACAAATGCCGGCATGGCTATATGTCTTTCTTTCGTTGGTGCTGTTGGACTATACCCTTTTTATCTGGCATTACTTGACCCATCGGGTTCCTCTCCTGTGGCGGCTGCATCAGGTGCATCATGTGGATCTTGATTTGGACGCTTCGACGGCGCTGCGCTTTCATCCCGCAGAAATGCTGCTTTCGGCTTCCTGGAGAGGCGCCCAGGTGTTCTTTCTGGGCATTGCTCCTTTCCCGCTTTCCCTCTGGCAGCTCATAACCCTTCTGGAGATCATTTTTCACCACTCGAACATCGAACTTCCGATCGCGTTCGAGCGAAAACTGGTCAAAATAATCGCAACCCCGCGCATGCACGGGATCCATCACTCCATCCTACCGGAGGAGACTGATTCGAACTGGTCTACGATTTTTACCTGGCCCGATTATGTGCACGGCACACTTCAGCTGAATATACCGCAAGACGAGATTACGATCGGTGTGCCGGCCTTTCAGGACCCCGATGAACTGATGCTGGGGGATATTCTGAAAATGCCGGCAACCGCGGACAGGCCGAGCCGGCGGATATCAGGAAACGGCAAACCCGAACGCAAAAAGTCATCAGGCCCCAGGGTCAGGCTGACCGCATGATTTCTAGTTGGGGACGTTCGTGCAGAACATTCACAAATTAAGTCATGCCTTATAAATCCGGTTCTCATCACTTTCTGCACGAACGTCCCTAGTATGTGTAAGATGCACCCAGGCGATTTTCAAAATGATTTCAAAGAAAGGATTGGGTGGGATACACCCACGGCAAGCACAACCGGATCGGGTCGAAAACCCCTCCGCTTCAATCAAGGGATAAAATCATTTCGGGTGTCAGTGCCTTTTTGAAATGAAGATCATTTGAGACAAAAAGGTCCACTCCATATTGAAGACCGGTGGCGATAATCAGGCTGTCGACGGTTCTCAGCTTTTTCCAATTTACAGTTTTATCCTTACCGGTAAGTTGCAGTGCCGCATAGGTGACATCCAGGCACTGGCAATTGGGAAAATTCACCAGGTAATTTTGAACCTCTTCTGCTATTTCCGTTTCTCCTGCTTTCAATGGGCCTTGCATGACTTCGGCAACAGAGAGAATGGATATGACGGCTTTTGCCCCTCCGTTTTCAACTATCGAAAACAAGATCTGGGATAATGAGAAATAGGGCTCAATTTCTTCAGTCAGATAAATGATTATGTTGCTGTCGATCAGAAGTTTTTTGCCTCTTATGGCACTTTCAATGGCCTCAGGAGCTATCATGGAATGTGATCTTTTCTCTGCTCGTCAATGAATTTCTGCACACCTGCCTGTGAATCGGCAATCGTTTTGCGCGTCAGACCGGATAGTTTTTTTGTAAAAGACGGTACGGTTTCTAAAATCAGCTTGTCATTTTCCTTATTGATAAGGATCTTGGTACCGGGCACGATATTCATTTGCTTTCTGATATGTGCCGGCAGCACAATATATCCCCTGTTCGAGACTGTCACACTAATTGGTTTCATGCTGCAATCCTCCAATATTGCATATAATTTATTTTATGCAGCATATTTGAAAATGTCAACCCAATCCGATACATTTTATTACCGTGTCACAAAGATCAAGGACGGGGCTTATTTGATGTTGATTTTTATTTGCATATTTGTATGATGCCTGTAATTACACGACCTTAAGCGCGAATATTATCATGAACCCTTTCAAAATTCCGGCACAGACGCTGCTGCTCGACATCGAAGCCACGAAAACCGGCAAAATCAGGCATGTCGGGGCCGTTTTCAACGGCCGGGTGTTCGAAAAAAAAGACAGAGCCGGAGCAAGATCGATCCTCGAGGAGCTGGATCGCTTTGCCCGGCCCGCCGGTTATATTCTCGGGCACAACCTGCTGGGGCACGATTTTCCACTGCTGAAGATCTCCGCCCCGGGGCTCGAACTGCTTCAAAAGCCGGTAATCGATACGCTCTACCTCTCGCCGCTGGCGTTTCCGGAAAACCCTTACCACCGTTTGGTAAAAGACTACAAACTGGTTCGATCGTCCGTCAACAGTCCGGTGCAGGACGCGCAGCTTGCCGCCTCCGTTTTCAGCGACCAATGGCAAAGCTTCCAGACTTTGGCTGAAAAACAAGCGGGATTGATGGCGTTTTATCATTTCTGTTTTCACCACAGCAGCTTTAACGGGTTTTCCGGAAAAGGGCTTTCGGCGGTGTTTTCCAGGCTTACTCCCGATCCCATTCACTCTTTGGAAGACGCTTTGGACTGCTTTATCGCAGAAACATCCGGTCGTCTCTGCGAACATGCAGCCGGGCAGGTAATGCCCGAAGTGCTGGCCGACCCGGTCCGGCGCCCATCGGCGGCGTACTGCATGGCCTGGCTTCAGGTTGCCGGCGGCAACTCGGTGCTGCCGCCATGGGTGCGCCATCGGTTTCCGGAAATTCCCAGGATCATTGCTTCATTGAGAGAGAAACCCTGCAAAAATGCGGACTGCTCCTTTTGCGCAGAAAACCACAATCCCGAGCGGCAGTTGGAGCGCCTCTTCGGATATCCATCGTTCCGGAATGAGCCGAAAACCCAGGACGGCGAAAGTCTGCAGCAGGCGATCGTTCGTGCCTGCATGGCAAACCGCCCGGTTCTCGGGATTCTGCCGACCGGCGGCGGCAAATCGCTTTGCTACCAGCTGCCGGCCCTTGTGCGGTATCGGCGGCGCGGGGTATTGACAATCGTGATCTCGCCGTTGCAGGCCCTGATGAAGGATCAGGTGGACAACCTGGTCGGAAAGACCGGCACGCTGTTTGCCGAGGCGATTTCCGGACTGCAAAGTCTGCCCGAACGCGGCGAGGTTTTCGAACGGGTCCGTTTGGGGGACACCGCAATCCTGTACATGTCGCCTGAGCAGCTTCGGAGCACCGGCGTTCCACCGGAGAACGCAGCCAACCTTCGTGCGGTTGCCTGTCCGGGGCGAAGTACATTCGACGCCGATTATGTTCTCAGTGTTACCGAGTTTCAGCAATTGGTTAGAAGGCGGAACCTTGAGCCTACTTCGATTGAAGACATAGAAGGGAACATATGGGTCTACCCAGTCAGACGCGGACCCGGGAGAAGAGAGGTTTATGACGGGTATCTCGTCTCTGACAACATCATATCAGACACATCAAATTATGTCAGCATTCGCATCGCCTATGAT
>JAWODC010000019.1:0-21143 GCA_046483495.1 Desulfobacterales bacterium | reverse complement strand
GGGGGGATAACGTCCCGATCCGCTGACCGTTCACTGGGGGAATAACGTCCCGATCCGCTGACCGTTCACTGTTCACTGTTCACTGTTCACTGTATGTAAAATGGGAAAATGCATCAACCACCCGGACAGGGAAACAAGTTATGAATGCATGAAATACGGCGTGTTCATGTGCGAGGAATGCATCAAATGCCGTGACCCGGAACTGTATTGCAAGTTTCGCCCTTCCTGCGCGATATGGTTTCATGATAAAGAGAAGCGAAGGAAGGAAAGGCAGTGATTTACGATTAACGATTCACGACAATGGACTGGGAAACCACCGAAAAAACAATCGACCTGGAAACCGAAGGCGTAAACTGGACCGAAGAGCCCCACGCCGGCCCCGACGGGGAGACCATCGCCTGCATCGTCAATACGGGCGAGCATGAATTCGCCGTCCGGGTCAACGGAACGCTCTGGGAAAACCGCTATGAAAAAATCTGGCACCCGCGGTTTTCACCGGATAACCGGTTGACCGCCCTCGCTTATGACGGCAATCAATGGACGGTCCTCGTAGACGGCATCCCATGGACACATGGGTTCGATTACGTGTGGAACACCTGTTTCAGCCGGCAGGGCGGCCGCATCGGTGCGGCCGTCGTCTCGGACATGGCCTACGGCATGGCGTTGGATGACCGGCCCTGGGAAAACCGGTTCGCAAACCTGTCGAGCCCTCAAATAAGCCCGAACGGCGGCCGGACGGCGGCATGCGTCCAGGTCTCCGAAGCGGCCGAGGGTGACATCGATGCCTTTCAGCAGGGCATCTTCACCGTGGCGGTCGACGGTACGGCATGGGGCACCCGCTTTATCAATGTGTTCACCCCCCGCTTCTGCCCCTGTGGAGAGCATGTCGCCGCCGATGTCCGCATCTCCCCTCACGAATACACCATCGCCGTGGATGATAAAACCTGGGATAGAACGTTCGACGCTGTCTGGGAACCGGTATTTCACCCCCATAACGGCACCGTTGCGGCACCGGTAAAAATCGGTTCCCTCTGGACCCTGGCTGAAAACGGACGGATCACCTGGAAAAACCGTTACGCCCAGCTCTGGCACCAGGTGTACAGTCCGGACGGCAAAACGACGGCCGCCATTGCAGCCCCGGAATTCGGCAAGTGGACGATTGCCGTTGACGACAACTGCTGGCCGCGCACGTATACGGATTTCGTAACGGATGCCGTTTTCAGTCCGGACGGGAAGAAAATCGCCGCCCTGGCCAAGCACAAGGGCGAATGGCGGCTCGTGGTGGACGGCGTTGACCGGTGCGGCGCTTTCGATGTGATGTTTCCGCCGGTTTTCAACCCGGACAGCCGGCGTGTGGCATGCCGCGTCAAGCACCGGGGGAAATTCGCCGTCTGGCTGGATGACCGGCCCCTCACCGGTACGTGCGACTTCGCCTGGGACCCGGTGTTCAGCCCGGACGGCGGCAAGATCCTGCTCAGAACCCTTGAAGGGGGCCGATATCGGCGGCAGGTAACGCGGATATGACTGGAAAAACCGCGGATTACGTGATACGTTTTACATTACAACAGCATGAATCTTATGCCCTCTTTAACCCGCATATACGACGTTCTCATCGGCCCGGTCTTCTGGCTGGCGGCGGTCGTTTTTGTGGGCGGCAGCCTTTTCCGGATTACCAGGGTCCTGTGGTCCGTCCATAAAAAGGAACGGTTCATCTATTCGTACATGAGCGGGACATACGCGCTTCGGTCCATTTTCCACTGGCTCATTCCGTTTGCCGCGACCGGTTGGCGGCAGCGCCCCCTGTTCACGATCATTACGTTCGTCTTCCACATATGCCTGCTGGGATTGCCGTTTTTCGTCGCCGGCCACATCGTCCTGGTGGAACAGGCCTGGGGCATAGGCTGGCGCTCGCTTCCCCCGGGCGTGGCGCTGTACCTGACCGGTGCCGTCATCGGATGCCTCGGATTCTTTTCCGTCCGCCGGATCGTGAGCCGGGATGTTCGTTATGTCACCACATGGTCCGACTATGCCATTCTGCTGCTGGTGTCAGCACCGTTTATCTCCGGATTGCTGGCATGGTTTCAATGGCTCAATTACCCGTTCTGGATGCTGCTTCACATTCTTTCAGGCGAAATTCTCCTGGTTGCGATCCCGTTCACCCGCCTGAGCCATATGTTTTTTTTCCCCCTCACCCGTGCCTATACGGGGTCGGAATTCGGCGCCGTTCGGCATTCGAAGGATTGGTAGCGAGGAGATGTTATGAGGTATTCGGCTCCGGAGAACGCGGTACCGGACCAGGGGCTCGACAGCGGGATCGCCAAACTCACCCGTGAGCGGATTCGGGCCGCCTATAAAAAGGTGTTTCATGAGGAGGTCGGCGCACGGTTCGACATGTACGCCAAAGCCTGCGTGCATTGCGGACTCTGTTCAGCATCCTGCCATTATTATCTCTCCCATGACGGGGATCCCCGCTGGTCGCCGGTCGGCAAGGTCAAGCAGACGGTTTGGGAAATCATGAAAAAAAAAGGCGATGTCGATGCCGCCTTTATTCGCAGGGCCGCTGAAATCGCCTACACGGAATGCAACCTGTGCAAGCGGTGTACCCTGTACTGTCCGTTCGGACTGGACATTTCGTATTTGATGCTCGTGGTCAGGCGATTTTGCCATATTCTCGGTGTGACCCCCCGGTACATTCAGGATACCGTCCATTCCCACAGCGCCGCCAACAATCAGATGTGGATCAAAGAGGACGAGTGGATCGACACGATCCAGTGGCAGGAAGAGGAGGCGCGTTCGGAAATTCCGGATCTGCGGATTCCCATCGAAAAGGAAGGGGCGGATATCATGTACTCGGTCATCGGCCCGGAGCCCAAATTTCAAGCCCAATTGATTTACCAGGCGGCCGTCATCATGCATTCGGCGGGACTGGACTGGACCATCCCCGCCACCCCGGGGTGGGACAACAGCGACATGGCCATGTTCAGCGGGGATTACGAAATCATGGCGCGGTCCAAGCGCATCCACTTTGAAACCGCCCACCGGCTGAGGGTGAGGAAAATCGTCATGGGCGAATGCGGCCACGCTTTCCGTTCCGTATACGATATGGGCAACCGGGCGCTGGCCTGGCGAATGCCGCCCATTCCGGTCCAGCACGCCGTCGATTTTTACGATGAGCTGCTCGCCTCCGGGAAAATCCGGGTGAAGAAGAAATTGGATCAGCCGGTCACCCTCCATGACCCCTGCAACATCGTGCGTGGAGCCGGCATGGAGGAAAAGATGCGGCGCATCATTCATGCGACCTGCAACCATTTTATCGAGCTTGAGCCGAACAGGCGTTTCAACTACTGCTGCGGCGCCGGCGGCGGGGTTATCAACTGCGGGCCGCCGTTCAGGAATAAACGCGTCGAAAGCGGCGAGGTCAAGGCCCGGCAATTATCCGCCGCCGAGAAGAAAGGCGCCCGCATCCTGATCGCCCCCTGCCACAATTGCCACAGCGGCCTCGACGATGTCACCGGGCATTATGGTGTCGGGTTGGCTATTAAATTTTTGGGGGATATTATTTATGAGGTTATGGAGAAATAGTGAACAGTGAACAGTGAACAGAGCCTTCGCGGTGGATTAGTGTTAAAGCAGGCGGGGTTGACCCCCGCCCGCTGACACGGATAAATTATTTTAGACACGGATCCCACGGTTTTAAGAGCAATAAAAGGATCGGTGCTTTATCTTATAGTTCACCACGAACACGAAGGTTTTTTTGCTTACAGCAAAAAAAATGGCCCGGCGCAGCGGGCCACCCGCATAGGCGATCATCCAAGCGGAAGCAGTTAACATTCGTGTAGATTCGTAAGCAACTATTTTCATTTATCGTGAGCGAAGCGAGCGGTAAATCAATTTATATTCAAAATCAGCCATAAAGATCCATATACCCTCCTGCGCAACATGTCCCCTTCCCCCCTGGAGGGCGGAAGGCCGGGATGGGGGGGGGAATTAAGACCCGATCCACTTTTTTTATTTTGTTTTTTCTTCGTGTCCTTCGTGCTCTTCGAGGTGAAATAGAAAACATGGTGAAACATACAACAAAGCACCGATCCGATAATTTTTTTAAGACCGTGAAATCCGTGTCAAAAAGATCCCGCATCAGCGGGCGGGTATCATCCCCGCCTCTGCGGATGCGGTTTCTGATCCAAAAAAACAGCGTCTGTTCACGATTCACGATTCACGATTCAACAACGGGGTGACAATGATCCGCAACGCAATCCGGGTGACGCTGATTTCGAGTTGTCTTCTGCTGTACGCCGCTACACCTGCCGCCGGACAGGATGATGTCCTCATCGAAAGCCCGGCCTTTTCGCACCGGAATCGCCCCCCGGTCGTTTTCCCGCACGAGGCGCATGAATACGCCGGCATCGATAATTGCAGCACGTGCCATCACGTTTTCGTCGACGGAGAAAAAGTGGAGGACGAATCCTCGGAGGATCAGTACTGCGGGGATTGCCACGGCCTCGAGGCCGGAAATGGAAAACCGGGGCTGCGGCGCGCCTTTCATGACATGTGCATGGAGTGCCACTTCGCGATGGAGGAGGGGCCGGTGATGTGCGGCGATTGCCATGTTCGTGGGGTGGATTATTAGGATGGAACTCAAGCCCGATAAAGCCGCAAACTGTTCGTAACCACCGAAACGCTGCTGAACGCCATGGCCAGCGCAGCCAGGATGGGGTGAAGCTCCCGCAGGATCATCGGAAAAAAATGAAACGGGTATAAAACGCCTGCCGCCACCGGGATGAGAACGAGGTTGTAAATGAACGCCCAGAAGAGATTCTGCTTTACCGTCCGCATGGTGATGCGGCTTAAATGGATCGCCTTGGGGACACCGGCCAGATCGCCGGCCACCAGCACCACGTCACCGGTCTCGATCGCCACGTCCGTACCGGTTCCGATGGCGAACCCCACATCCGCCTGGGCCAGTGCAGGGGCATCGTTGATCCCGTCGCCGACCATGCCCACTTTTCGCCCCCCGGATTGCAGCTCTTTGACTTTATCGGCCTTGTCTTCCGGCATCACTTCGGCGAGGACGTCGTGAATGCCGATCTTGCGCGCCATGGCATCGGCGGCTCTCCGGTTGTCACCGGTAAGCATCACCACAGACAACTGCTGCCCGGTGAGTTCTGCGACGGCGACATCGGCATCCGGTTTCAAGCTGTCGGACACGGCAACGACGCCGCAGACATCCTCTTCCCGCACCACGACCATAGCCGTCTGCCCTTCCTCACGGCAGGCGCGAATTCGATCCGCAACGACGGACAGGGAAATCCCCATGCCTTCAATCCATTCCGGCTTTCCGACGCGGACCCGATGCCCGTCCACCTCGGCCTGAACGCCCGAACCGCCGATGGCCTGAAAGGCCTCCGGCCTGTCCGGATCGATCCCCCTGTTTCGGGCCTCTCCGACAATGGCTTTGCCCACGGGATGCTCGGAGCCCGCCTCCACAGATGCGGCAAGACGCAGCACGGCGGCTTCCGAATCACAGGCGCCGGCGGGAAAAATGCCCGCGACCGTGGGTTTTCCGATGGTGATCGTGCCGGTCTTGTCCATGACGACGGTATCGATTTTGGTCGCTGTTTGAAGCGCCGTACTGTTTTTGAACAGAATGCCGTTTTCCGCTCCACGCCCCGTCCCGGCCATAATCGCCGTAGGAGTGGCAAGCCCCAAGGCGCAGGGGCAGGCAATCACCAGCACCGCCACCAGCCGGATCATGGCGGTGACGAATTCACCGGAAATCGCCCACCATATTACGAAGGTCACGACCGCAATCCCGATAACCGCGGGAACGAAAATCGCGGCCACACGATCGGCAAGCGCCTGAATAGGGGCCTTGCTCCCCTGGGCCGCCTGGACCAGCGCAATGATCTGGGCTAAGGCCGTATCTTTGCCCACGCGGGATGCAGTGAACACCAGGAGGCCGTCCTTGTTGATGGTCCCCCCGACTACTTTGTCGCCGGGCTGCTTGTCCGCAGGCAGCGGTTCGCCGGTCAGCATGGATTCGTCCACCGCCGATCGGCCTTCATGGACGGTGCCGTCCACCGGTATCCGTTCTCCGGGACGCACGAACACGCGATCACCGACCTGGACACGGCTTACGGGAACGATGACCTCTTTTCCGTCGGCGATCACGGTGGCGGTTTTGGGCCGAAGCCCCATGAGCTTTCGAATGGCCCCGCCGGTTTTGCCCTTGGTCCGGGCCTCGAGCATTTTCCCCAACTTGATCAGCGTGATGATCACGGCGGATGTTTCGAAGTAGACATGATGCCCCAGAATGGGGAACGCCAACACCGCAACGGAATAGACATACGCTGTGCTGGACCCCATGGCGACGAGCACATCCATGTTGGCGGAACGGTTTCTCAAGCTTTTCAGGCCGCCCACGTAATAATCCCATCCCGTATAAAACTGGACCGGGGTCGCCAGCATCCAGAACATCCAGTTGACCCAGGGCATATGGCTCCATGTGCCGGTGAGGCCGAAATCCCGGGCCATGCTCATGATGAACAAGGGTAGCGTGAATAGAATGCCCACCAGAAATTTCCGTGTCTGGCCGCTGATTTCGGCTTCCCTGGCCCGTGTTTCCGCGTCTTCGGCCTCTTCCGTCTCCTCGGGTATGATGGCGTCGTATCCGGCTTTTCGAATGGCGGAAACGATTTCCTGAAGGCTGATGACCGATGGGAGATAATCCACCGTGGCCCGTTCGGTTGCGAAATTCACGGAGGCATCGAGAACACCCGGGGTTTTCCGGTTCAACGCCCTTTCGATATTGGCCGCACAGTTGGCGCAGGTCATCCCGGTAATGGGCAGTTCGATGTGCTCCTTCGGTACGCCGTATCCGATGTGTTCGACCTTCTCGACAATGTCGTGCAGGTTGGTCCGGGCGGGGTCCACGGCCACTTCCACCCGCTCACCGGCAAAGTTGACGTTTGCATCGACTACGCCGCCGAGCTTTTTCAGGCCGCGTTCGATATTGGCGGCGCAATTGGCGCAGGTCATCCCGGTTACGGGGAAGAAGTATTTGTTCTGGGTCATTTGGATCTCCGGTTTTTGATGGATCGGTGCTTTATTTATATCTCACCACGTAGCTCACGAAGAGCACGAAGAAAAACAAAAAATATCTTAAAAAAAATCTTCGTGCCCTTCGTGCTTCGTGGTTTCATAAATCATTGGGGGGGTTATCTGCTTTTTTAACCGTGAAATCCGTGAAATCCGTGTCAAAAAAAATCCGCGTCAGCGGGCGGGGTTTAGCCCCGCCCCTAGCCCATAGCCCATAGCCCGTATTTTATCCCGCCGGGTAGTTAATCTCCGCCAACACGGATTTGATCTTATCGAGCGTCGCCGGCGAATCCCACTCAACGGTAACGCTCTTTTTTTCCGCGTCGCCTTCGACCTGCTTAACCCCGTCGATTTCCGACAGTTCGTTTTTGATGGTGTTCACGCAGTGGCTGCAGGATATGTTCGGGACGTTCAGTGTTTCTTTTTCCATGTTGTTTTCCTTTCGCTTTTCACGCCAGGAGATCTTCCAGTGCCGGCTGAATCTCCATGAATTTGAATTTATAGCCGTGTTTGATCAGTTTGTCGGGAATGACCTTTTGGCTGTACATCATGTAGCGGCCGAGCTCCCCCATGGCCAGACGTACGGCAAAAGCCGGGGCGGGCATGAATGCCGGCCGCTTCAACTGCCGTCCCAATGCGCGGGCGAATGCCCGCTGGCGAATGGGAATGGGAGCTGTCATGTTCACCGGCCCTTTGATTTCCGGGGTCTGCAGGATAAAATACAGGGCCGAACAGAGGTCCTCGATGTGAATCCAGGGGAACCAATGGTTACCCTTTCCCATGGGCCCGCCCAAAAACCGGCGGAACAGGGGAACCATGGTCATCAAGGCACCGCCGTCGTTGCCCAGCACCACCCCGAAGCGGGTTGTCACCGTCCTGACCCCTTTGGCTTTCGCCTCATATGCCGCACGTTCCCACTCGCTGCAAAGGATGGCCAGGAAATCACGGCCCGGCGGTTCATCTTCCATGAGAATGTCGTCATGCCGTTGGCCGTAATACCCCACCGCCGAAGTGCTGATCAATACGGCGCTCTTATTTTGGGGAAGCGCCTCGACGACATTCCGGGTGGTAAGCACCCGGCTGTCGAAGAGCTGCTTTTTGTAGGCTTCGTCCCAGCGTTTGAATATCGGCGCACCGGCCAGGTTGAAAACCGCATCCATGTCTTTAAGCGCCTCCTGCCAGGCACCGGGCCGGGTGGGGTCCGCGACGATGAAGCGGCATTTCGGATGATCGCCGATATGCGGTTCGGACCTTCCCACACAGGTAATGTCATGGCCGTGATCCAGCAGCATACGGGTGAGATGTGTACCGATAAAACCGCTCGCGCCCGTGATAAAAATGTTCATCTGCAGTCCCTCCGAAAAAGCCGGATAAAAGTTAATGGATTCAGTCTATTAAAAATATAGCCGAATCGTTGGGTTGTCAATGGATGGCGGAGCTTGGAAGCGCCGAACCGGGACCGGGATCGCATCACCCATAGCCCATAGCCCATAGCCCATAATCCCTTTTTTATTTGCAAATGCCATATCTTCTATCTAAAATAGACAAAAAAACAAAAACCCGAACTGGACCTTTATACCCATGCAATCGATCAAAATCGGTATCAGCAGGTGCCTGCTGGGAGATCCGGTGCGCTACAACGGCGGGCACAAGAAGGACGATTTTCTGGTCAATACGCTGGGGCGCTATGTGACATTCGTGCCGGTCTGTCCCGAAGTCGAGTGCGGGCTGCCGGTTCCACGGGAAAGCATGCGCCTTATGGGAGACCCGGACCGGCCCCGCCTGGTGACCCACAATACGAAAATCGATTTGACCGACCGGATGACCGCATGGTGCCGTCGGCGGCTCGAGGAATTGGAAACCGAGGACCTCAGTGGATTTATTTTCAAGAAGAACTCGCCCAGCAGCGGACTGTTCCGGGTGAAGGTCTACACCGAATCCGGCATGCCCGGCCGTGTTGGATCGGGCATCTTTGCAAAGGCCTTTACCGAGCATTTTCCGCTGATACCGGTAGAGGAGGAAGGCCGCCTCAATGACCCCCTGCTTCGTGAAATTTTTATCGAACAGATCTTCACCATGGCCCGGTGGCGCCGGCTTGTCCAGGAACAGAAAACCATGGCCGGCATTATCGATTTTCATACCCGGAATAAACTGCTCATTCTTTCACACAGCCCCACGGTTCATCGTCAGATGGGAAAACTCGTCGCCGGCGGCAAATCGCTGCCCATGGAAGCGCTCTACCAGGATTATAAAGAGCTTCTCATGAAGGCGCTGCGCCTGAAACCCACGGCAAAAAAAAATACGAACGTGCTGATGCACATGATGGGCTATTTCAAGAAAGACCTTTCTTCGGACGAGAAGCAGGAGCTTCTGGAAATTTTCGAACAATACCGCACCGGGAAGATTCCCCTGATCGTACCGATCACGCTGGTCAACCATTACGTACGGAAATACGACAACGATTATCTCGAGCAGCAGACCTATCTCAATCCGCATCCTTTGGCGCTTCAGTTGCGTAATCATGCGTGAGGAATGGGTGGGGATCGTTTTGATCGTTTAGATCGTCACCCTTTACTCCCATATTCTCTCCCCGGCCGCGGGACCCGCAGTAGCCGGGCCGGCAAAGCACTGGGCCTTTTCCATCCAGTCCCGGGCCGCGGCACCGGTAACGACAAGCCGCGTGTCATCCACATGACGCCGCTGGGCCACCACCAGGCAAAAATCTTCGGCAGGCCCGGTGATCCCATCCGCAACCCCTTCCGGACCCCATGTCCATACGTCACCGGAAGGTGCGCTCAGTTCCACCCGTATCGCCGTTTCAGGCACTTCGAGGCCCCTGTTGATGTAACTCCACTTAAACGTGGTCACCCCGAGGTGGGCGATATGGCGAAGACGGTCGGTGTTCGTCCGTTTAACCTTCACGGCGTCGAAAACATCCTGGCCGTGGGCCCATGTTTCCATCAGCCGGGCGGTTGCAGAAGAAAGCGCGCTCATAGGGGGTCCGTACCAGACCAGGCGGTCTTTTGGATGCAGCCCCGCATAGGCCTCGAGCATGTTTTTTCGCTCGTCCCGCCACCACCGGATGACATCCGCCGGGGCCATGTCTTTGCCTAAATGCTGCATCATATCGATAAAGCCGTTCATGTCGGCCATGATGTCGGCCAGATGCTTGTTGAAGGCCCCGGGATCGATAATGGAGAGCGCGGCGCGCCCGTCAAAATAGGCCAGGTGGCAGAGCTGGTCTTTGATGTTCCACCCCGGCGACGGCGTCATCGTCATCCATTGGTTTTCATCGAAATCCGATACGAACGCATCCAGGGCTTCGTGTTCGGCTTTCAAGTCTCGGCATATGTTTTTCATGCAGTCCCCCGTGAATCGTATATTGTCAGAAAAGGGGCGGGTTATGGGTTATGGGTACTGAAGGCTCAGAGCTTGAACCATAGCCATCGCCCACAGCCTATCGCTCATCGCCCCTCGCCCATAACCCCTAACCCATAGCCCGTTTTTTACCCAAAAATCCGCTTAGCCTCCTCACGCAGAAAATCCCGGTGGTCCGGGTGGGCGATGTTGATCAGTTCCTCGGCACGTTCGCGGTGCGTCTTGTCCAGAAGGCGCGCCACCCCGTACTCGGTGACGATGGTGTCGGCGAACTGGCGCGGAATGGTGACCAGGGCGCCTTCATCGAGCTGGGGAACGATGGTGGACACCCCGCCCATGGCGGTGGACGGCAGCAGTGAAATCGCCCGACCGCCCTTTGAAAGCATGGCGCCGATATGAAGTTCGGTCTGGCCGCCCTGCCCGTTGATCATGCGGTTTCCGAACTGGGACTCCGAGTTGATCTGTCCGGTGAGGTCGATCTGAAGGCAGTTGTTGATGCTGATCATGTTGTCATGCTTTGCCGTGGTCAGGATGTTGGCGACATAATCCGAATCGTAGAGCTCGAAGGCGGGGTTTTGATGGGCGAATTCGATGTCTTCCGCATCACACCCGGCAAGGGTGGAGAACACGGCTTTACCGGGGTGCAGCGTCTTGTACTTCCCCGTGACGATTCCCCGCTTCACCAGATCGGCGATTCCCGGAGCGCCCATCTCCGTGTGTATGCCGAGATCGTTGCGCTCGTTGAATACACCGAGCTTCACCATGAAGACACTGGGCCGGCCGACCCCGACCTGGACGGTATACCCGTCGCGAATGAGTCCCTTGAGATTTTGGGCGATGCCGATCGCCGCTTCGGAAGGCTCGTCCAACCCGAAATGCGGCGCCATGAATTCGCCCGCCGCCTCGAATCCCATGGACCGGCCGACCTCGAGGATAATGCGCAGCACCCGCGACTCGGCCAGCTTGAACTTGGAATAGACATCTTCTCTGGGTTTCTTGTGAAACATCCTGTAGATATCGTTCCACTCGTCTTCGGTCAGTTCGGGCTCGATCGGCGGCTCGACGAAACAGTCGATCTCCGAGACGTGGATGAAATTCGTTCCGTAGGTGCGAATGGCGTTTCGGTGGATTTCGCCGATCACGTACCGCGCCCGTTTGGCATAGCTGCGCTTGTTCCACATGGTCGAGCCGAAACTGCAGAAGCCGTTTTCATCGGGAGGTGAAACAGGCGTGAAGAAGATAAAATCCCTGAGTTTTCCACTGGCTCGGCGCCCTTCATCGATGCCTTTATACCGAAGCGAAAACAAATCCGGAAGATAGGTGATCCGCTTCTCGTCCATGGCAGGGCGCAGCCTGGAGCCGATAAACAGCTCGGCCACGATGTTGAATGATTCCTTCATGTGGGGCTCGCACCAGCCGGGATCCACGGAAGACGCTGAGATCTGGACCGTGACGTTCGTTAACTCCGAACCTCTTGCGGCAAGAGCCTCCATCAGAACGGACGGCTGATCGGGCAAGGGTGTCACCACGTAATCACCGGATTTTACCACCCTCACCGCCTCTTCGGCGGAAACCTTCTTTCGCTCATAGTCGGCAACCCAGTTTTGCGTGTAGTGCAATTTTTCGATTTCTGACCGCATAAAGCCCCCTATTGTAAAGTTTGAAGTTGGAAAAATGCCCATCCGGAAGCGGCTGATTCGTTTGATTTCGGTGTTGGACGGAAAACGTTAATTCACCCACAACCTTGAACGACGTTCAAAAAATATACCTTGACATTTATTTTGAATTAAATCTAAGTCTAAGTGAGTTTATTTACCAGTTTGCCGTCTTCAAATCAACTACAACCTTTCGGCATTCATAAAGTGAAAAGCCGTGTGACCCCCAACGGTATTTTACCGGTGCAGCACCGGTAATTCTTATTAACCCGTGCCCATCCAAAAACACCGGAAGCGGCACAGTACAATCACTGGAGGATTATGATGACAGACATGAGCCTATACCAGAAGCTGGCTGACAGCATCGGCTTCGGTCAATCGGAAAGGGTTCCCAAAATGTTCGCCATGATCGCGGACGAAGACGAGGCAAAATTCATCCTGGCGGCGGCACCGCCGGCAACGGTGGAAGAGATCGCCGAACGCGCCGGCATCCCCCTGGAAAAGGCCCAAAAAATGGTGGACCCCCTGTTTCGGAAAGGATTGATCTTCAAATCCAAAAAGCCCGGTCCCCAACAATACTACAAAATCCGTAATTTCGTCCAGTTTCATGACGGCACGGTTTTGGCGCCGGATGTTTCCGAGGAATACCTGGACATGTGGCGGGAATTCGAAGAAAAAGAAATGCCCGCCTATCACGAGATGATGATAAAGATGGGGTCGAAGCCGTTTATGCGGGTCATTCCGGTCAACGTGACGGTGGAATCGAAGCCGCAGGTGCTTGCCTCGGATGATGTCACGCAAATGGTCGATGAAGCCAAGGTGATTGCCGTCACCAATTGCTCCTGCCGGACCATTCACCCCAGGCCGGAAATTCCGCTTCAGGTCTGCATGCAGCTGGACAAGGCCGCGACCTATGCCATTGACCGCGGCACAGGCAAGGAGCTGACGCGGCAGGAGGCGCTGGACCTGCTGAAGATGTGCGAGGAAAAAGGGCTGGTGCACACGGCGATGAATACCCGGGGCCTCGGAACCATGATCTGCAACTGCGACAGCGTATCCTGCGGCAACTGGCCGGACAAAACGCACGCCAAAAGTTTTACCGCACCCAGCCGGTTTATCGCCTCCGTGGACCAGGAAGCGTGTTCGTCCTGTGAAACGTGCATCAGCCGGTGCTTCTTCGATGCCGTCAGCCTGACCGGCCCGAATGATACGGCGGCCGTGGATGAAGAAAAGTGCATGGGATGCGGATTGTGCCAGGTCACCTGCCCGGAAGATGCTATTCAGATGGTGGAGATCCGGCCTTTGGAGTCTATTCCGGTGGAATAAAAAGATGGGTTAGGGGCTATGGGCTATGGGGGAGGTGGATTGGAATATATTTATTTCCCCCCAATCCGCTTTGGCTTTCAGCTTCCAGCCCCTAACCCATCACCCATCACCCATCACCCATTACCCATCACCCATCACCCATCACCCATCACCCATAGTCCATAGCCCAATCAATACCAACGATTCACTGTATTTTTTTCCAAATACCAATTATATTTTTTATTACTAAATATATCGTTGACAATTTCTGAATAATATTTTTTAATTGGCACAGCTTGCGATATACATGCCCTTAAAGCGTTAATACCAGGGCGTTCAAGGTGTGGAACCGCGAGCCGGCTTTTTGATAATTCAGATATTGTTTTTTCAAGCGTTCGTTCACGTATGTTTTTCTCTGTTTTTCTGATTTTTTCGGCTTACCAACTTATATCGGCCGGCAACGACAGAGTAGAGACCAAGACGCTCGCACCAAGGAGGATGTTGACGCATGTTTTTGGAAGCAGAGTATGTTTGAAATCGCATTCACTATTTTGTTGGATACTGTCCAAGGGAACTTCAGGGACATTCTAACGCCGGTTTGATTGCCAAAATACGACAATTTAACCACTTCTTATTCTCCGCGATTTTCGATTCTCATTCGACTGTCGCAGTTCGTGTCCGTTTAGATGTTTTGAGGTTTATCGTGTGAATTGGTTTTTTACCTTTCACGAATTTTCATTTCATCACACTTAAAAGGAGAAAGACACAATGGATTTGAAGATCAGAAAACTTCTCACTCTCATTTTAGCTGTATCGGTTGGATTACTTCTCGGTATTCCGGGATTTACGGCTGCAGCCGAGCCCAAAGCCGGTGATGTCATTAATTCCGGTAATATCGAGCAGTACAAGGACTACTTCCCCATGTTCATGCAGCGCTACATTCAGGACGGATGGGGTTTCGAAGAGCCGGTTACCATCAAAGTCAAGGAGCCGGTATTCATTCCGTTTACCAAAGAATACCTGGAAGCATCCAAAAAAAACCAGGAAACCTGCAAGCTCACCTCGGACGGCCTGCTCGAAGGCTACAGCGGTGTGGGCGCCCCCTTCCTGGATCCGAAGGAGCCCAATCTTGCGCTCAAATGCATGTGGAACCAGTTTTACAAAAATTTTCCCGATGATTGGCTGATTCCCTCGTCTTACCTGTCCATTACCAAGCGTAAAGGCAGCAACCGGGTCACAATCACCGATTCCACTTACGAACAGCTGATGTTCTCCAACCGGACCATGGTGGAACCCATGCCGGAATTGAACAATCCCAAGGATCTTCTGTATGCCAACAAGCTGAATTCACTGACGCCGCCGAACAAGGACATGGCCACCCTGACCTGGCGATACAACGAGGCCTTGAAATTCGATGACATGTGGACCTATGTTCCCACCTTGCGCCGCACCTTGCGAATGGTTTCCTCGGAACGGGCCAATCCCATCCGGGGGACTCCCTACACGTGGGACGATATTTTCGGATTCGACGGAAAAATTCCCCTGTTTACCTACAAGATGATCGGCGAGCAGGACGTGCTGAACCTGCTTGATCAAAAAACGGACGCCGATACGCTGGACCGAAAAAACTTTCCCTTTCATCCCATTCTCTGGAAGGGAGAGGAGTTCGAAGTCGTTCCGACGTATGTGATCGAAATTCGGCCCAATGACCCGAGGTATCCCCAGGCCCGGAAAATCATCTGGCTGGATAAGGAAAAATTCGGCGTCCTCTATGCCCAGATGTACGACAAGAACGACAAGTTCTGGAAAGGCTTCTGGAACGGCGGCCAGAACCGAACGCTGGAAACCACTCATGGAACAGAGCCGTACCGGATTCAAAGCAGCAGCGGCATCACGGACTTCAAAACTTTTTACTGGGTTGCAACGATTACCGGCAGTCTGCTGATGAATGACGGCGCGGACCCGGCCTATTTTCAACCGGGAACGCTTGGAACGTTCTGATTGCCGTCGAAGTTGGATCGTTTTGAGTCCGGAGAAAAAAACGAGATCGGGTTTTTGCCTTTTCTCCGGGCTCTGAAATGAAGTGTGAGCATCCGTTAAACGATGAGAGTCCGGAGAAAATTGTGCTTCCTTTCTCCGGACTCCCGGCTCTGAAATTATAAAAAGTCGCAAGTCCCGATCGTCCGGAGGATTCATTTATTTTCGGCTCTGGACTTTTTTACACTCAAGCTCTGGACGATCTAAACGCCCCTAAAAAAAATAGCTCTTCTTTCGGGCGATCATGGCCCGCATCATGTCGCCGGCATTCTCCGCGTGGTCGGCGATGGAGCCGATCAGTTCGGCCAGCCTCACGAGATGAAATGTCCCTGTGGGGTCATCCTTTATGGAAAAGATTCGTTTCTTGAGGTCCGCCTCGAGCCGGTCGGCTTCGTGCTCCCTTTTCCTCAAATTGTGAATGATGTCCTTGACGAGGTTTCGCTGTTTGTTCGAATACGTTTCAAAATAGTTTTTGGCTTCGGCTACCATGCGGCTCAAGTCTTCAATAGGCTCGATGACCGAATCGACCAGCAGAAAAAAATCTTTTTCCATATCCTTCGGAATGCCCGGCTCCATTCGATACGAAATCCAATCCAAGGTTTTTTCGACCGAATCGAGCACTTTATCCTGTTCTCTCAAATACAGAAACAGCTGGAATTTCGAAACGGGCAGTCGAGAGTTTAC
This sequence comes from Desulfobacterales bacterium, assembly GCA_046483495.1. Classification (GTDB taxonomy): domain Bacteria; phylum Desulfobacterota; class Desulfobacteria; order Desulfobacterales; family UBA5616; genus CAYLRU01. Next base: position 4,986 of record JAWODC010000019.1, on the reverse strand, counting down.
CGGCAAATGCCCCCGGATTCGCCGCTTTATGGCATCCGCTTCGCTTTCCAGCCGGTCCACTTCCGAGAGGTAATCATCGAATACTTTGCATCGCTCTGCGGCGTAGCATTCAATGGCCTGCTGGAACGCCCAGACGCATTCCTTGACCTTTTCCGCATGCTCCTGCAGTTCATCGAACGGCGAAGTCATGAACAGTCGGCTTAAAAAGGGTACACGCATTACAATCTCCTTATCAAACAGAAATTCGACCGTTAATGTTAAACGAGTCTTTGAAAATATCGAGCAGTTCACACGTGTGTTCCGCGATTTCGGAACAATTGTCCATAATCCCGTAAAACAAAATGCTCAGGCGTGTTTTGGATTCTCCTTCCTGAATGCGCGAAATCTGGTTCTTGTCGAATGCATCGATCAATCGTTGAAGCTTTCCCAATTGGTTGGAGATGTAGTCATAGTCCACCTTTTTCCTGTTCAACAGCATAATGGAGGTATTCCATAACAGTCGGTTGATATTCACCTTGACGAACCTGAGCTCCTCTTTTTGCTGGTCGTTAAACCCAATGTGATAGTTGTCAAAGTGCTCCTTGACCCGCAGCACAATGTCCCGATGGCCTTCCGATATGGCCTGGAGCGATCGAATCGTATGGGAATATTTCTGCGCGTCGGAAATATCGCATTTATGGAGCAAAAAAAGCGTTTTGAATATGTTGGCGATAATCACATTGGACCATTTTTCAATTTTTTCGACCGCCGCCCGTACATCCTTCAACCGCTGCCGGTCCTCATTAAAGGCGGCTTCGATACATAGACCGAGCGTATCGCTGATATCCTTTAGAAATATACCGGTCTGCTCGAACGTTCTGGAGATCGCCTCTTCAGGGCTGTCGACATTCTTCAGGCTGAAGGCTTCGATCTCGCTGGTTTCCTTCTCTTTTTCATAATGATACCGGTAGCTCCTTACAACGACCATGACGGCGATGACAAGCAGGACCATAATGGCGGGAAGGTCGAACACATAAATCAAGAAAGCGAAAATCGATGCGACGGTAAATGCAACAAAGGCGGTGAAAAACCACCCGCCGATAACCGTCAGCACGCCGGTCACGCGGTAAACGGCGCTTTCCCGGCCCCATGCCTGATCGGCGAGCGAGGATCCCATGGCCACCATGAAGGTTACATACGTGGTGGACAGCGGCAGTTTGAGTGACGTGGCAAAGGAAACGACGGCACTGGCAACCATGAGATTGACCGACGCCCTCACCAGGTCGAAGTACGGCGCCTGGACCGGACCGGACAATTGGGCCCTGCTGACACCGGGGTCGATTCTTTCCGACACGGTGCGCTTGACAAATGCCGGGACAAACCGATCAACAGCGGCATACGATCCAAGCACCATGCGCACAACAATGCGCGACAGGGTGGAGGCGCCGAACCGCTCCGTTCCTTCATCCTGGCGGCCGAGGCTGATTTCGGTTTGGGTGACGGACCGGGCCTTTCTGGAAGTCCAGAGCGTCAGGACCATGATCACACCGGCGATCAGCAACAGCAGGGTATTGGACTGGACCGGCTTCTGAAGGGCCTCCATGGTCATTCCCATCGGGTCGGGGGACAGGTTCGCGATCCGATAGGCGCTCAATCCCGCAAGGGGAACACCGATAAAATTGACCAGGTCGTTGGCGGCAAACGCCATGGCCAGTGCAAATGTTCCCACAATGACGATCGGTTTTAAAATGTTTATGCGCGTAAACAAAATGAGTCCCTGGAAAAACACGGCAAAACCCGCAAAACCGATGGACAGGATGGTCCAGGTATGGGTGTCGATCCATAACATCGCTTCGGTACTGAGAAAGGACGTTCCTTTTGCGCCTTTGATCAAAATAAAGTAAGAAATGATCGCCAGGGCCATTCCCCCCCAAATGCCGCCGTACCGCTTCAGGCGAACCTCATAGTCGAACGTAAACACCAGCCGGCTTATGAATTGTATAAGAGCACCAAATAAAAACGCCACCACCACGGACAGGAGGATACCTAAAATAATCGTAAGGGCCTTGGCCGTGTTGATATAATCCACCAAGGTCGCCAAATCGGCGCCGGCGGAAAAGATTTTCAGCAGTGACACGGCAACCGCCGCGCCGAGAAGCTCGAAAACGATCGATACGGTGGTCGACGTGGGCAGCCCGAAGGTATTGAAGAAGTCCAGCAGGAGAATGTCCGTCAGCATGACGGCCAGGAAAATCGTCATCAATTCCGGCATCAGAAAAAACTCCGGGTGGAATATTCCCTTTCTGGCCACTTCCATCATGCCGCTTGAAAACGTCACGCCGGCAAGCATGCCGACACTGGCGATGATCATGATGATGTACCGGGGTGCGACGCGCGAACCCGTCGAGGAGTTCAAAAAATTGACGGCATCGTTGCTGACGCCCACGATCAAATCGAAAACGGCTAATCCGATTAGAATGACGACGGAGAAAAGAAAGATATCCATGCATCCATCCTGGTTAGTGCCGACACTGGTTAACATCCCTTACATCATACGCGGCTATTAAACGAATCGCGCATCACGAGATTTCGCCAATTCGATTAACACACAACGTTTTCCGGTTCAACAGGATTGTCGGTGTAGGGTGGATTATCTGCCTGCTCGAGATGGTATGCTCATTTTTCGGCTTTCATATCGGAGAGCAGAAAGTGAATAATTCATTTAAATTACTTGGATTTTAAATGAAAACGACTTGACAGAAGGCTGATTTTTGATATTATAATTAAATAATTTGTGTCCGGTTCATTCCTTATCGTGCTTATCAACAAACGTCATGAGTCGGTTGCCGATCTCTTTTCCAAATTCTCATAATACGACGGCGCAATCCGACCCGGCGTAAAAAGAAGACCTGCCGATGCAAAACGGGCGGGTAAATACCGTCCCTATGGTGCATCGCAACTCTTTTTCTCCATTTTAGCGGTTTAACACCAATGAAAGGGAAATGGAAAATGGAACCCTATCGCCAAACCCAATCGCAGTCCCTGTATGAGCGTGCCAAAAAGGTTATCCCCGGTTGCCCGTTTTGCCCGGACGGCGGCATATACGGACATTACAGCACGTCCGTATGGGCACGCGGCAACCCCGTCTATTTTTCCCGGTCTGAGGGATCCCGGTTCTGGGACGTGGACGGCAATTCGTATATCGATTACATGTGCGCTTACGGCCCGATGATATTGGGCTACAATCACCCGGTGGTGGATGCCGCGGCATTGGACCAGTACAAGAAAGGCAATACCGTGTCCCTGGCTTCGCCGGTGATGATAGAACTGGCCGAGCTGCTGGTGGACATGGTTTCCATTGCAGACTGGGCGTTTTTTTCCAAGAACGGCGCCGATCCGACCAACTTGTCGGTGATGACCGCCCGGGCGTCAACCGGCCGGAAAATCATCGTCGCCGTCGAAGGCGGGTATCACGGCACCACGCCATGGATGCAGGATCCGGGAAGCGGCGGCACACTGACCGAAGATACGGCCCATGTTATTCGAATCCCATGGAATGACTATGAACGATTCGAATCCGTCGTTGGCGAACACGGCGACGACATCGCCGGGTTTATTTCGACGCCCTATCATCACCCGGTCATTTTCGACAACGAAATGCCCGCCGAAGGCTACTGGCGGAAAGTAGAAACCCTGTGCAGAAAGAAGGGGATCGTCCTGATCCTCGATGATGTCAGGGCGGGCTTCAGGGCGGATCTTGGCGGCTCGAACGAATATTTCGGCTTTAAACCGGATCTTATCTGCTTTGGAAAAGCCATGGGCAACGGGTATCCCATTTCGGCGCTGGTGGGTACGGATGCGCTGCGGGATGCGGTTACCTCGGTATTCTTTACGGGGACCCAGTTCTTCAATGCCGCGCCGATGGCCGCCTCGGTGGCCGCGTTAAAAGAATTGAAAAAGATAGACGGACCGAAGCTGATGCTGGAAACCGGGAAAAAACTCGCCGCGGGTCTGATCGACGCGGCCAGGAGCCACGGTCTCGACTTGAAAGTGTCGGGGCTGCCGTCCATGCCGTATTTTCGAATCACCAATCAGGATCCGCCCGTGTTTACCGAAGGACTCGAGGCGCTTCACAAGGGGCTTCATGCCGACTGGATCTCTGAATGCGTCCAGCGCGGCATATACATGGTGGACTACCACAATCATTTTATTTCCACCGCCCACACGGACGAAGACCTTCAGAAGACGTTCGATATCGCCGACATCGCGTTTGGGGAAGTCGAGAAGGTTTATGGGGAATACGTCGGGTCGTAAATCGTTGTTTCCGTAAACGGTAAAAAACGGGTGATGGGAAGAGCTGAAAGCTCAAAAATAGGTGAATTGCAGCTTTATTCCCCCCCATCCCGGCCTTCCCCCTCCAGGGGTGAAGGGGAGTTGTTGCGCCGTGAGTCCACTGATCGTAATGCGTTAATTTTCAATAAGTAAACAAAAATGCCGTTTGCTTCGCTCACGATTCGTCCCCGGTGGTGAAGGGGAGTTGTTGCTCCGCGAGTCCCCTGATCGTAGAGGCTTATTTCAACAAGAAATTAAAATTGCCGTTCGCTTTGCTCACGGTTTGTTTTTTCTGGTCATGGTCATATTTGCAAGCGGCGCGAAGCAGCCGCTTGAACGGACTGCTAAAAAAACGGGGCATTGGAAAAACGGTCATCTGTCGCTGCATCTCCCCTTCACCCCCTGAGGGGGAAGGCCGGGATGGGGGGTCAGCTGCCTGTGAATTACCTCTAAAACGGCGTCCATATTCATTAATACATCGTTATTCCAAAATCGAATCAAATTATACCCGCACGCCCGAAGATATTCGGATCAGTAATGGTCGTATTTTTCCTGACGGCGATGCTGTCCTCCATCGAGTTCAATGATCAATCGTTTTTCATGGCACACAAAATCGACAATGAATTTCCCTATAGGTGCCTGTCTTCGAAATTTATACCCTTTTATCTGCCTGCC
>JAWODC010000046.1:0-26435 GCA_046483495.1 Desulfobacterales bacterium | reverse complement strand
GCAGCCCTTGAATTGCCTGCTACCAAGGACATGCGGCCACCAAGTGAGAGGTATAAATCCCTGAGAGCACCTTTATTTTCCCTGAAGTAATCGTAAAAAGGAATGGCTTCTTCGCGCCAGAATAGATATTCGGTGGCAACAGCAACCGAATCTATATCATTTGGCTTAATACCGGCGATTTGCATAACCTCATTGATACTCAACACCGGGAAGCCCATACACATTTTCTTTCTGTTGAGTCTCTCTTCGCTTACTGCCGACACAACTTTGCCGTCGATGACAATAGCAGCCCCACTGGTAAAGCTGTCTGTTATGCCCAAAATTATCATTTATCCCTCTCGAACGTGTTATTAATGACTTTGTATCGAACGCATTTAGATTGGGTCAATTCGGATGAAAAACTATCTAAAACGTGAAATTTTAGCAGGTATACCGGTCGCGATAACGTAATCCGGAAGATCCGAGGTAACAACAGCCCCGGCCCCAATAATCGATCCTTTGCCGATCCTGACGCCGTTTAATACCATGCTGCCGGCACCGAGCCATACGTTATCCTCGATGATAAGCGGAGGCTGAGCCAGAATTCCCTGATGCATAATCGGGATGTCGAGATTCTCGAAGCGGTATTGGGCTCCGCCGATGCAACAGTGTGCCGCTGTCAGAACATTTTTTCCGATTTGAATGCCGCTTGCAGAGGTTATCACATTATAGCATCCGAAGTTGCATTCGTCTCCGATTGTTATGTCACCGATTTTAGCCTGCAAAACGCATCCTCTAGAGATTATGACGTCATCTCCGATTTTCAGTCGATAATTTCCCGGTCCGCCTGAATCCAACAGCACGTTCTCATCGATTGCGACCCTGTGGCCAAGCATAATTCGCCGAGGAGATCGAATGCTTATTCCGTTTGCAAAAATAGGATTATCACCGCATTTAAAGAGCAATTTTCGGTAAAACACTCTACGGAAGAAAAGACCAATGACGCCTTGAGTATTCGCAAACAGAAGATTAGCCAATTCAAAACGGATAAGAAAGGGTATGCTTTTAGAGCCGACCGCTTTTGTCTGATAGCGGATAAGCCAGGATTGATCTTTTCTATACAGGAACTCTGAAAGTTGGTTTTTTTCCAGAAATTCTGTTTGTTTAAAATTATAGGCGGCCATGCTTGTTTTGAAAAAAGATGTGCCCTTGTAAAAAATTCAATTGCTGTAATAATTATAAGTCATTTTATTTCGCCGGTAATGTGAATGGATCCAAAGTGAATCCCGATCCGGATTCAAGTTTGGATCGGGATTTTTGTAAATGTGAATTTCATTTTTATTCATTACGAGTATTTCCTCTCGCCAATCCCCATAGACGTCTGCAACGTAGAGCCTATCGGCATTCTCTTTGAATCTGTGAAGGAACTTTCCGGTCATCGCATCGAAAATGGCGACATCACCGGACCGGTGGCGCTCTTTCCCGGCAACGAATTGCTTATGATTGCCTGTCCAGTGAATTTCTGTGGGCACTTCCACCCCTTTTTCCGTCCAGCCTTCGGGAGCGACATCGTCCATCGCATAACTCGTGATGACGTTTCCTTCGGAATCAAACACAAAGGGCTTTTGATGGGTGTCGTATCTGCTTCTGCACCAGATTTCAAGGCCCGGCCGATCAGGGTCAAAATCACCAACTGCAGTATTCTGAGGTTCAGACAGATTATGATGAGCTTTCCAGATCAATCCATTCGTTCCGACTAAAAATATCCGATTTCCTTTGGATATATACTTTTTATAAAGCCTGTTCAGAGTATAAAACCCTCTGATGGACCCATCGAATGGCGGAGGGTCGATCACCGATTCCTCTAAAACGACCATTTCAAGTCCTGGAACCGAAGGAAGGACATCAGCCACCATGTGTGCGTCGATATGTCCTTTCAGGGGAACTGTTGTTTTTTCACGTCCTTTATGGTCAAGAAGAACCCCTCCTTGAATTTCGTCTTTACCATCGCCATCCATGTCTGCAACCCGGACGCCGTTGTGAGCCGCCGCCACATAATCACTTTTTTCCCATAAGGGCTCAGGGTCATTTGAGTTAATTAGATCGGAAAAGGCATAGGCTCTCAAATACTTGCCCATACGATAGCCGTCCGGGTTCGTGGCCTGCAATAAAATGTCTTTGCCGCCGGCTCCATGAAAATCGGCAATGACGAAATGCTCCCATTTTTCGATTCCGGGGGCGAGGGCCGGTTGTATGATATTTTTGGGATTTCCATTTTTCCCGTCCAGGACGACAAGGCGGTTGTCCGTTGTGAGGAAAAGCATCTCGACCCGCCCATCTCCGTCTATATCCCCTGACTGCGTTCCGGGGGCGTGCCAGCCGGGAAGACCGTTGTCCTCGGACTTTGACGTCAGCTGAATATTCTCCTCGCAGATCCACAGCTTCCGGCCGGAATTGTCATAAGCGCCGACAATGCCGGGTTTGGATACGATAAAATCCATTAAGCCGTCGTTGTTGAGATCGTTTACGATAATGCCTCCGCGGCCGTCGTCTTCCGCGGGCAGATCCGTTTGGATGATGATCGGGGTTATATCTGAATAGGGCAGGTCATTCATAAACTGGGTTGCATGGGTGGTGATCGGCATGCCGGGATGCAGTGCCGAGAATATAAGAAAGGTTGCCGCCAACCTGTTCGTGGTAATCACTTTACGTTTCATTTTTTGGATAAGCGCTTATCAGTCTAGTTTTTTAAGACCGATCTCAGAGAATTTTGCTCTGCCGTTATGTTATGCGAGGTCATTTTTTCCTTAAAAGTTGAAAAAGCAAACGAATCGAAATGGGTTTTCAGACGTATCGTTTCTTCTTCCCGGCGGTTTTGGTCCCATTCAAAAAGGCCGCAGATATCGGAGGCGATCCGCATCGCCAGGGAGGGATCTTGCCACAGGGTAGTGCGTCTGAAGATCAAATCGTCAAGATGCCGCACGGCTTGTGTGCGAATAATCCGGCGCAGATCTTCTTTCCATTGCTGTCCGTTCGGGTTCCAGCCGACGGGAAATTGGCCCAAGCTGTCTTGCCGCTCATTCCGGATTTCATGGATGGGTTTCAATTGCTCGCCGAATATTCTGCTCAGCAGTTTTTCCGCAACGCGTCTGGCGGTCGTGAATTTGATCCCTGAAATCGTATAAAGGCCTTCAGGACCGCCGTTTTTTTTGTGCGTTAGGATAACCTCCCGATGCGTGAGGTGTGTCGAACCCGATTTTCGGACCGGCAGAAGTCCTTTAAATACATGAACGACGTCTTTCGTTTCGGCCCGGAGTCCGGGTGCTGCGGCATTGATGTTTGCCAAAAAGTTTTCCAGTTGATGATCCTGCACACCGGGATGATCCACGCTGTCGTGCCAGGCGGCATGTCCGGTGCCGGCCAGCAGGCGGCCGTTCCATGGAACAAGAAAATAAAGTTGGCTGTCAGGCCGATTGGCCGCGACGGCGAGTGCGTATTCGCTGGGCGGCTTTTTAGTAAGCAGTACGTTCCATGCCAATGACGGTCGAAACAACGCCGGTTCATCCCGGTCATATCGGACGGCCATTTTGCGGCTCCAGGGCCCGGCGGCATTGACGACAACATTTGATTTGAATTCATAGGTTTTTTCGTTTTCACGATCGATGGCCTTCACCCCGGCGACCCTGCCGTTTTCGATTAAAAGATCTCCTGCTTCAACGTAGTTCAGTGCAAATCCGCCGAAGTAACATGACATTCTGATCAGTTCCATTATGAGTGCGTGGGAATCGGGAACGAATGCGTCATACCATAGGGCCGCTCCTTTTAACCCTTCCTTCACCACGTTCGGGAAAAGCATGCACGTTTCAGCCGCATTTACTACTCCTCCGGCGGGCATCTTTCGTTCGGGCGAAAGTCCATTGTTGCGATGATATGAAAGAATGTGATTCATCATGATCGCAGTCTGAAGGATAACCGGACGGCGCAAGCCATTGCCGTAAAGCGGCATCAGACAGGGCAGCGGCCGAACGAAATCCGGAAAGCATTTCAGAAACCAACTCCGTTCGGCCACCGATTCGCGGAATCGGGGAAGATCGAGATGTTGAAGATAACGCAGGCCCCCGTGGATGATGCGCAGGCTGTTGAAGCTCGTATGCCGCCCAAAGTCTTCTTTTTCCAACAGGAGAACGCGTAACCCGCGCCGCGAAGCCTCCAGCAGCGTCATCACCCCGTATATGCCTCCGCCGATAACAATGATATCGAAATTTTTTTGAGCGGCCTGTAAGGGATTTCGAGCAATTCCGGGCATTATATCATCCCCTGGGTTCGATACCATTCGGCGGTTCGTTTAAGGCCGTCGAACAGGCCGACCTGCGGCGAATAGCCGAGTATGTTTTTTGCTTTTTCGATGCTGAATGCGCGATCCTTGCTGAAAAATTCAACCCTTCGCGGATAAAGCGGTGGATTGATGCCGAAGGGACGGCAGAATCTATCGCACAAAACGGCTGCCGCCAATACCGGAAAATACGGCACCCGCCATTTCGGCCTTGGCTTTTCTATGACATCGGCTATCATGTTAACCAGTTCCTTAAGCGTCGTATACTTTTCTCCGGCTATCGTGAAAACGTTTCCAATCGCATTCGGATGTTCACCTGCAAGCACGAATCCTTCCACGAGATCATCGATATAGGTCATGTGGTACAGAACATTACCGGTGCCGATCATAATAAAGTACCCTTTGCTGACCGGACGAAAGATCTTTAGAAAACGAACATCTCCAGGGCCATAAATGCCGACCGGCCTTACGACGGTGCCGGGCAGCCCGTTTGAAAAAAATTCCAGCGCAAGCCGTTCACCCGCCAGTTTCGATTCCTGGTAATGGTCCCCGGGTTCAGTTCTGTACTCTTCATGTGCCGGCGGCTTGTGGATTTCCCCCTGAACCCCCACTGTTGAACAATGGACAAACCGCTTTACATGATTGTCTTTTGCTGCTTCCAGGAGATGCCGGGATCCTTCCACGTTCACCGTCCGGAATTCCGTTCTATCGCTGAGCTCGGTACGATAGGCGGCCGCCAGGTGGTACACTTTGTCGATGCCGTCGAAATTATCCCGGACAGCGCTTCGATCGGTGATATCGACCATACGGCATTCAACACCTTCGCTTTTTAATGACTCCGCGCCAGTAGCGGATCGCACGAAGGCCACCACCTGTCGGCCGTCTTTTACGAGCCTGCGGCATAAGTGTCGCCCGGTGAATCCCGTCGCTCCTGTTACCAGTGTTTTGCCCATAATTTTTTGATCATTCCAGTTTGATTTTAACCGAAAGAAAACCCATTCTCATGCATTGTAACGGCCCGAAAGAGGGATGGATGTTTGTTTCGGCTCAACCTAAATATTTCAGAAGAAATGAAGTTTCTAAAATCAGCCGTCGTTTAAATAAAAATAAATGAAATCGGTCTGGCCAGGGTTCTTCGAAGTTCGAATTTCCTGCTTTTTTCCTTGTGGTTTTTAACTTCACCATGAAGTTCACGAAGAACACGAAGAAAAACGAAACATATTAAAAAATATCTTCGTGCTCTTTGTGGTTTTTCCTATCATATCGGTGCTTCAAGCCACCGGCGCCGCCAATCCTGAAAAACCATAAGGGACCACAGGATGTGACTGTGGTTGGCGATGCCGGCCAGATGCTCTTTTTTCAGCTGCTCGACGGCTGCGGGTTCGAATAGTCCCTGGCTTTTTAAATCATTCTTATCAAGGAGATTGTTCATCAGCGGCAGAAAACGAGTGCCGAGCCAGTTTTTCATGGGAATGCTGAACCCCTCCTTCGGGCGGTAGACGCATTCTTTCGGCACATGAGCGGCGGCCACCCGCTTGAGCAGCTTCTTCGATTCGCCGCCGGCAACTTTAAGCCGTCCGGGTATGTTGAAGGCAAGCGCCACCATTTCCGTATCCAGGAAAGGAACGCGAGCCTCCAGTGAAACCGCCATGGACATGCGGTCCGTCTTGACGAGGCAGTTGTCCACCAGGTAGCTTTTCACATCCACATAAAGGCTTTTGTTCAAGGGATCGCGATTTCCGGCCCGTTTAAACAGGTCCAGGATATGATGACCGGCCGGTGTTTCGATTTTGGCCAATGCTTCCGGGGTAAACAGGACGTGACGAATGGCTTCACCGGCAAATATCCGCCATCGTGCATGGGAGAGCTCGTCCGGCTGCTCCAGCCCTTCGACAAACCGCAATGCCTTGTTGATGAGCCCCTTTTTTTCCGGGCGCGGTTTGAGAAGCTTCACCGTGCGTTCGATGAGATGCTTGCGAATGAAGCCCGGCATCAGGTTGTAGCGTCGTGCGATGCCGTCAGCCAGATACGTCTCATATCCGCCAAAGAGTTCATCGCCGCCGTCGCCGCTCAATGCGACCGTGACATAGTTTCGGGCATGGCGGGAGACCAGATACGTGGGAAATATCGAAAAGTCGCCGATCGGATCATCCATGTGCTGCATCAGCGTGTCGAATAAACCTGCGACATCAGGTTTAATGAGGTCGTTGACGTGATCCAATCCGAGGTGTCGGGCGACTTTGCGCGCCCACTTGAGCTCATTGTAGCTGGGATCATCGAATCCGATGCTGAATGTACCGGCATTTCCCATGGAGGCCACCACCAGTGACGAATCCACTCCTCCCGAGAGAAATGCACCCAGCGGAACATCGCTGATCATCTGCCTCTGGACGCAGCGCTGTAAGGTGCCGTCGATCTCATCTTGCCACTCTTTGAACGATTTTGCGGCGAACCCATTACCGATCGGGACATCCCAAAACGCCCTGGGTGAACACGCGGGACGGTAAAGATCGATTTCCAGGAGATTTCCCGGCTCCAACTTGTGAATTCCTTCGAATAGTGTTTTCTTCCCGGGAATGTACTCCCACGCCAGAAACTCGGCGAGCGCATCCACATCCAATCTGCGATCGATCATGCGGCTTGCCAGTACGGCCTTTATTTCTGATCCCCAGACGACATGGGTTGGGGTAAACGCGTAATACAGCGGCTTGATTCCGATGTGGTCGCGTGCAAGGATCAGTTTTTTTTTGAAAGAATCGTGCAGGGCGAAGGCAAACATACCGTTTAAATGTGTTGGAAAATTCGGTCCGTATTCTTCATAGGCGTGAACGATAACCTCGGAGTCGGTATGGGTTCGAAACCGATGGCCCCGCGCTTTCAGTTCTTGCCGTAATTGTCTGAAATTGTAAATTTCACCATTGAATACGGCTCTTACGGTCCGGTCTTCGTTGAAAATCGGCTGTGTCCCCGGAGAGAGGTCGATAATGGACAGACGGCGCATGCCGACTGCGACGCCGTCCCGAATATCCATACCGGCTTCATCCGGTCCCCGATGAACGATTGTATTGCACATCGATTCCAGCACTCGAACGTCGACACCGGGAGCATCGTTGAACGCCGCTATGCCGGCTATACCGCACATGGTCCAACCACGTTCAGGACGCGCCGCATTTTATCTTCATATATCCTGCGGGAATAATGATTTTCGTAATGCTTGCGGGCGTTTTGGGTCATTTGTACCACTCGGTCGCTTTTTTCAAGCGCTTTGACGATGCCGTCGGCCATTGCTTGAGGCTCCGGCTCCACAAGTATGGCGATAGCGTCATTCAATACCTGGGTATGGGAATGAATGCGGGTCGCTACCAGCGGAATGCCGCAGGCCATTTGTTCATACACCTTCAGCGGGGTGTTGGTTCCGCCTGAGCGGGGAGAAACCAGCACGGACGCGGATGCAGTAACCGTTTTGGCAACAGCAGGCTCTACGCGTCCGGTGAAATGAACGTGCTCGTCCAGTCCTAAGTTATGTGCCATATGGGAATAGTGTGTCACTTGTGGCTTGGTTCCGCCCACGATGATCAGGGCCGCATCGCTGACGGTTTCGGCGACCTTCGAAAACGCCTCGATGAGAATGTCGATGCCCTGGTAGGGTTCCAGTGTTCCGGCATATACTACAAGACGCCTGTCCTTCGGAAGATCGAGACTCAGCCGGCCCTTGTGGTTGCCGGAAAATGCTTCTGTATCGTGTCCGGCAAGGCGGACAGGTTCGAATATGGAATTTTCAATCAGAAAATGGCGTCCGTTCTTTGAAACCGTTTGATCCACATACTGCGCCAGATCCGGACAGATGGTAATCACCGCATCGGCTGAACGCAAACCCGTATTCTCCAGTTTTTTAAACATGCCGATCAGCATGTTCGATCGTGTGAATTTAAAATTGGTCAGCTGCTGCGGAAGACTGGAATGCATGTCATAAATTAATTTAAACCCGAAAACGGGTTTCAAAAAACGGCAGAAGAATACCGATTCTTCATGCGCGTGAACGACATCATATCGGTTTTTCGTCATCAGCGCGATCGACCAGGCTGCGATAAATATGTCCAGAAACAATTTTAAATACGACGGGCCGACTTTGACATTCCCCAGAAAACCGAATTTGGGAATGCGTACGATCCGGACTCCTGGAATTTCGACATCCTGCCCCTCACCGTATGTGAGCAGATCCACGTTTGCACCCAATTGAGCAGTCACCAACGTGCGGTAGTAAACACTGAAGGGGGTTCCCCTTGGCGAAAAAAAGGGCTGTGGTGAAATGACCAAAACCTTCATTGGTGTCTCGCGTTCGATTTTCCAAAATGCTTGTTGAACTGTATGCGAACCTGCGATCGAATAAATTGGCTGGAACCGGTTCGGTTGCCGTAGGGAACAATTTGGAAAGAAGGGTCTCGAAGTCGCCGTTTGATGTATTCCGCCGGTTTCTCCGAAGATATGTTCTCATCACAATAAAATCCGTAAGATCCTGCTCGCCCGGATTCATTATCGAAGGCCAGCGGATCGGAGCCGGGCAGGATCTTCAAGCCTTTTTCGAGCGCCGCCTGAAACGGCCGCGGCGTACCCAACCATTCCGGCCGCCCCCCGTTGTCTCCCAGGTGAAACTTCGCTGAATGACCGTTTAATAGCCGGTCCAAAAGCCTTCCTCTTCTCCCGGTCCATTTGCCGAAACCCCAGGGCACGACAGCGACAGCACCGGCGTCGTTTACCCGGTCGATCAGGTGTTCGATGGCGATGTTATCTTCGAATCGACGTTTCGTCCCCAGCGCCAGAACCTCCAGCCCTTCGGCGGATTGAATCTGGCTGCCTGCAATTAGATAAATTACCTGGTTCTCTTTTCGCTGAAGCATCAAGGAGCAGTTTTCGCCTGTTTCCCGAATTTTCCATCCTCTCAGGTTTTTCCCGGATTCCATCAATCGGCAAATCCTTTCGAACCAGGCCATTCCAAAGCCTTCGGTTAACATCAGCAAAAGCAGTGTAGGGTGAAAAGGAGCAAGCTTTTGCCGCGCCATATCGGCATTTTTCCATGCGGCATCGAAAAAAAAACCCAGTTCGAAGCGGTCATAAATGTGAACATGGGTGTCGACAAAAATCATAAGCCCGAATTTTTTCTCTTATTCCTCGTTTTGATCCATAATCCGGTCACGATGTTTTCGGGGACTGCGTGAGTTTCTCCCGTACATGTCGGGCCGATTAAGCGATAATTTTTTCGATCGTGTACTCTTTTCGGTCCCTTCCCAGTGTGAATGATATGATCTCTCCAAGCAGACCGACGCCGGCAGCCTGCACCCCTATTGCCATGGAGAGCAGCGCCATGAGAAGGATCGGGCGATCGCCTACCAGCTGGTTCAAAAAAGCTCTTTCAAAAAGGACGAACCCGAAAATGAGAATGCCGACACTGATGAATCCTACCCCTATTGTACTAAAAAACCGAAGCGGTTTTTTGGTAAACCGCGTGTTGAAATACAGCGTCACTATATCGAGGAGTCTTCCCAAATAATCCGACAACGGGTATAGTCCGCTTTTTCCTCTTTCCTGAAAATGTTCGCACTCGATTTCCCTGGTTTTAAATCCCTTCCTATCCGCCAGTATAGAAAGAAAGCGGTACATGCCGCCGTAAAGTTCTGTTTCTTCGAGAACCTCCCTTCGAAAGACACTCACCGTACAGCTGAGATCATGAACGTCGAATCGGGTCGTTTTTCGAACGATCCAGTTGAACAGCATCGACTGAAAACGGCTGAATACCCCGTCGATTCTCCGTCGGCGCCACGGGCTGATAAGGTCTGTCTTCGAGTCCAGGGCTTCCAACAATTTGGCAAAAGATGCATTGGTGATCTGTTGGTAGGAACCGCATACGACGATAATGTCACCGGTGCTCTCCTTCAGCCCCCCTTTCAAGCAGGCGGATTGGGTGGTGGGAGTCATTTCAAACGCTTTGATGTCCGGATGCAGGTCGGAAAGCCCGGGAAGCTGATCCCTCAGAAAGCCTCCCGTCCCATTCGCCATGATGATCATTTCGAACGGTTCTTTTCGGCCGGAAAAAAGGCCGTGAAGGTTTCGTATATAGTGCGCAAAGTCACTATGGCAGTCTTCGAGCAGAATTATGATCGAGTATTTCATTTCTATTTTGAAAGGGGCTGCCGCATCCAGGCGATGTTTTCTGATTCAGGTTCCATATCTTCTTTTACTTCGACAGTATGTGGGATTCGGCGCTTTGTCACTTCCGGCATTTGCGTGTGGCTGAGATCGCTCATACCGACGACCAGTTCTCCGAGAACACCGAGTGTGGTCAGGTGAATAGCGGCTGTAATATTCAACGCAGCGCCGATCATGAAAAAGAGGGCCTTTCCCGACGTCCATTGAAACAGCACGGCCAGAACGCTCAGACCAATGAAGAAAAGGGCCAAAAGAACAAAAGGTATCGCACAGAATACGAATCCTTTCAGTGGATTGGAGGCAAATCGGATGATTAAGTTCATCGCGAAAATATCGCTGAACACTTTGAAGATTCGGTCGAAGCCGTACTTGGAGACGCCGAACCTGCGGGGGTGATGACTGACGGGAATTTCGGTGACCCGGGCGCCTGTCATGCGTGCGAGGGCAGGGAGAAAGCGATGCATTTCGCCATACGCTTTGAGGGATTTCACGCACACGGCGCGATATGCCTTCAGCGAACAGCCGTAGTCGTGAAGCCGAACTCCCGTCGTCCATGAGATGATTTTATTGGCTATTCTGGAGGGGAAAACCCGCCATCGACTGTCTTTTCGGTTTTTTCGCCAGCCGCTGACAATGTCCCAGCCCTCTTGAAGCTTGTCAATCAGTCTGGAAATATCGGCGGGATCGTTCTGGAGATCCCCGTCCATGGTTACGATGATTTCCCCGGATGCAAGTTCGAAACCTGCGACCATGGCACACGTCTGGCCGTAATTGCGCCGGAATTTGATGGCTTTCAACTCAGGGGCATTCTTCTTAAGCCGTTCTATGATCGGCCACGTGCGATCTGTCGAGCCGTCGTCCACAAAAATGATTTCAAATGGAACATTCCACGTTTCCCCCGATTCGCGGATGCGATTCAGCAGGCTTTCCACACATGCCTCTTCATTGTACAGCGGAACCACTATGGAACAGTACGGTGTCATTTTAGATCATTCGACAAGTATACGTCGGCGTGATTGGATATTCCGGCGGCCTCGACCGGGATCGCATCCCGATTTTGGACCTGATCATTTTCCGAAGCCCTGCCGTTCGGGTACCTGAATCCGCCGTTTTCGCAACGTTCAACATACCGGTTGCAGGTGATAAACGCACAGTCCTTGAATTCATCGATCAGCGCGGCCAATTTTTGCTCCATCCGGGAAATGCGGGTGTAATGTCTGATTTTCGATAAAAGAGAGGCGGTTTTAACCCTTGGCTGATCCGCATCGATTTCCCACGGGTGCATGTAAAATAAGTATGCCTGATCCATTTCGAGAATCAACCGCACGCCGTTTTTAAAAACAGCAAACGGCATCATGCGAAAATAGGCGCCGCCGCCCCAGGGTAACGGATATCGGCGCGTCGGAATCTCGGACTTTTTGCCGAAAAGCGGTAAAAGCTGCAGATTGCTGACCGGCAGTTCGTAAATCGATTTGATCGGAACCGCAATTCCGCCCCGGCCGTTGTGTGGCAAATTCAATTTTCCGTAGCGGTTGTGAAAACCGAAGGAGTTGTAGCTCGAATCATACCGGTATCCGCATTCCTCGATGATGTCCAGGATATCCTCTCGTACTCCAAAGCTCGGTGCACGGTATCCATATACCGGTGACCCGATGGTGTCTTCCAGAAGTTTTCTGCTGTCGCGTAAATCCGCGGCCAGATGCGCATTTGTTTGTTCGGACACGAGCGTATGAAAGTAACCATGCGATGCTATTTCGTGGCCTCTGCAAGCGATTTCCCGGACGAGGTGGGGTAGCCGTTCGGCAACCCAACCTAATACAAAGAATGTCGTACGTAATGGATTCGGTATGGTTTTTATCGGGCATCGAATTCCGCTTCCTGTCGTGATCGAATCGAAAAGATCGAGAAGGCGATGGACATTGTGTTCTACCCGCAGTTCTCGATTGCCCCAGGTGGAAAACGGAATGCATCGTTTGAAGTTTTCAACATGAAACCAATCCTCGACGTCGACGGTCAGCAGAAAACATTGTGGGTGATGGGCATTCAATGGTAACAGTCTTCTGAACGGTTCAATAAAAATTTAAGGCGGACTGTTTCTCTGGAGCAGGGATCTGACTTTTTTACAGGCGGTGCTGTTTTGCCCGGCAGTTAAGGGATGAAAAATGCCTGTTTAAAGATGAGCACAATCTAAAAACGGAATCTGCGAAACGGCCGGTCAATATCCGCCCCGGATATATCCCTTGTCCGGCCGGGCTGAAAGGAAACGGCCAATAAGCCTCTGTTCTCCCGGTAATCTTCATAAACGTCTGATTCATAATAAGAGAATGCATATCCAGCAGACAGAAGCATCCAGGGGGTAACCAGATATCGGACGTCCACGGAAAATATCCCCTGGCCTGTTTGTTCGTCTTCATCTCCGGTCCCGGTGACCAGCGGTGTTTCCGAGTAGCGCAGATAGGATCCGATATATCCTGCGAATCTTCTCGTGAATCGATACTCTCCTTCCCCATCGATTGCGGCAAATCGCTGGAAACCGGGTGTTTGGGCGCCGAAATCGTTTTGGGTCAACCCCGAGAGTCCCGTCAGGTTGATGTATCCCCGACGATAATCCCACGTTTTTGACAATTCGCCTTCAAGAAAAAATTCTTCTTCGCTCCCGTCGTTTTCGCGATCCTGGTAGTAAAATCCAAGCCCGAGCCTCACAAAGGTATCCCGGTCGAATTCATAGTAATATCCGGCGGATGGTGCATAAATGGCATAATCCTCCGAATCATCGGAAAATTCCCGGTAAATGTGTTCGTACTGCAGAAAAAAGCTGGAATGCCTTGTTAATCGACCCAAAAGACGGATCGTGCCTCTGTAGTTGTCAAAATCATCGGATGTATTATCCACGAAATCATCAGGCGTTTCGTAATCTCCCTTTGTATATTCCAAATAAGACTGAAGGCCGAACATATGGGTAAGCCAGTAATCCAATCCGGCCCCGGCCCTGTAGTAATCATTGTCTTCATACAATTCATCATCATCGTTTCTTAGAATGCCATACGAAAAGCGGGAGTAAACTTGATCGTCCCTGCCGAAACTGTGGTTAGCCCCCAATTCGGCTGCATTTCGGTAATAGTTTTCCCTGCCCCGCCTTCGGGTGGTATCCCCGATCTCTTCCACGCGTCCCTGAAGAACTCTTAGATTTTGGATACCCTCGGGGTCTTCGGTTCTTAAAAAACGATCACGAAAATAGATGCGGGTATGCTGCGAGGGACGGGTATACAGATGCAAATCGGCAGGAAGCCGCCAGCTGTTGTTTTCGCTGAATTCGGAATACCAGGCATACGTGGGGAATGCCGAGAGTTCCAGACCCGAGGTTTTTGTTTGAAGGGATGCCGTGAAACCGGCAGATAATTCGGTGATAAAATCATCCTCTTCGTCATCTTCGGTAAGAAATACATTGTCGGTATATTTTTCGGCCACATACAGCTGAGGATCGAACATAAACCGTACCGCATGTGCATCAAACGCGAAAAAGCAGATAGAAACCGTAACGGCAAAAACAGCGATATTGAGTTTCATGGGATGGCTCCTTGTTTTATCCGACGGACGTATTGAATATTAATCGGCATAGTGTTTATGGAACGATAATCGTGTCATCTGCCTTTATGCTGATATTCTGGCTGAAATCCTTTCCATCCGTAATATCCTTGTAGTTTATTCGGAATATTTTATCGCTGCCGTTTTCGTTCCTCAGCAGCAAAATTTCCTTCTTCGATGCCCATTCCGTAAAGCCTCCTGCAAGGGCAAATGCCTGGAGCACGGTCAGGCTCTTCGTCAGTGGGTACTCGCCGGTCCGGGAAACCTCTCCCAGAATGTAAAACTTTTGGCTTGCCGGATCCCTCACGGTTACGGTGACAAATGGATTTTCGACGTAGTCCTTCAGACCTGCTTCCAGGCTTTTTTTAATCGACAGCGGCGTTAAACCGGAGGCTTGTACATCATTCAACAAGGGAAATGATATTTTTCCGTCGGTTCGGACAAGCACCTGAGGCCGCGTCAGGTCCGGTTCTTTCCATGTGGTTATTTCCAGAACGTCACCGGGTTGGATTCTGTAAGCTTCTATCTTTGGAAGACGTGCGTTTGAAATGGTTTTATCCGCCGCAGTCACGCTTCCAACCCCCCCTAATGACGTTATCAGCAGTATCATGGCAACTGCAATGAGATGTCTTTTCATCGTGAAAGCCTCCCTTTTGGTTTTCAGGTATTGATCGGACGTAATATTACCTGGTTTTGAAAAGCCTGGATATGAGGCCCTTTTGTGAATGTGCCGTATAATACCGTTTGGCATATCCGTATTTACTGTATCCTGAACTTTGGGGCACCGACAGATCCATTTGGTTGACGACCACCCCGATGATCTTATCGGTTCCGATGTTGGTCACCATGTCTTCGATCTCTTGCCGGGGAGTTCTGCCGTATTTCACCACGATAATGATACCGTCGACGATTCTGGCGAGGTACGCACTTTCGGCTGCGATGGCCTGGGGCGGTGAATCCAGGATAATCATACGATCGTTATAGCGCTGCTTGGCCTCTTCCATGAATGCCGCCATTTGCTCTGTGGAAACGAGTTCCGATGGATTCGGCGGTAGTGTGCCGGCCGGCAGCAGTGACAGCCTGTCGATACCGTTCAATCGAAGCATCAGGTCTGAAAGGTCTGTTTCGCCGTTCAAATAGTCGCTTAACCCTCTGCCGGCATTAAACCCGAAAAAATGATGCAGCGAAGGGTTTCTCAAATCGCAGTCAATCAGCAATACATGCTTGTTGATATCCAGGGCGATACTTACGGCCAGATTGGAAGAAAGAAACGACTTTCCCTCACCGGGCAGGGCGCTTGTCACCAAAATGGTTTTAGGGGCGTTCCCCGCAAGGGGATACATAATGCTCGTCCTGAGTATTTTGAATTGCTCGGCTTCGTATGAATGTTGGTTTAGAAGCGAAACAAGCATGCGGTCCGGCTGTTTTTTTATGGGATGTCGTCTGGATACGGGCGCTATTTTAACTTCGGAGGACCTTATGCTGCTGTCATCTCTTTCGGTTTTCTTTTCTGTATGCATCTTCTGGTCGGCAGGCGCATGCTTTTGCGGTTTAGCTGAAAATTCGACCTGTTGGTAATCGTTGCCATAGTCTACGGACCGGCTTTCACCGTGAGCATCTTTTCTCATTCTAACGGTCTCTATGGTTTCCGGACGAATGATCTGCTCCATTCGTTTAACTTCCTCGAACCCCTTTGGAGTTAAATTGCCCCCCGGATCGATCATGTTGTTTTCGAGAAGCCGTTCAATGGATTCGTGATGTGTTTCCTGCTCCTTTAGAGGATCGAATCCCCGATTATCAGTCGAGAGGCGGCCGGTTTTCCGATTGTGCGCCAAGAGCAGTTCAATATCGTTCGGAGTCAGATTCCGAATGCGTTGGGATTTGGGTTCGGCCGCAAACTTGTCCAATGCCTTGGTTAGTTTTCCCAAAATGGTTTCTCCATTAAAGAAAGGTTTTTATTTATTGTCCATTCAGAAATGGCTAATTCGCTTCATTTCGGCGTTGGCCGAAAAATTATAATCCTCAAAATAGCCAATGTATTCATGCGGTTAAAATTTATCGGCCGCCTTGAACTGAATCGAATTTTCTCATTTCCGGATGGACACTATTAATCATTATTATTTTGCGGCGCTCGAACGGCTTCCGACTCTCAGGTGGTATCGAAATAGCGGTTTAAAAAGTCAAGTGTCGGATCGACGCCGTTGATCGAAAGTAAAATAAACGAAACGACAAGCACGGCGATGAAAATAAAAGATGCGAACGTCATCGCCTGATTGACGCGAATGCGCATTTTCTCTGCAGTGCCTTTTATTTTCGGTATCGTTACAAGTACCGGCAGACCTAAAAGCGATTCATAATCCTTGGGATCCTTCAACGACGGGTTCAAGAAATCCAGGAGAAACAGCAGTACGAATCCGGCGCCAAGGCCGGCCAAAACGGTTTTGGCGAATATTTTTCTAATATCCGGTGAGATGGGCCTTTCCGGCAGATTGGCCGTATCCAGGATGCGGAACTGCTCGCCTTTTTGTTTCTTTTCCATATTTACGGCGATTTCGGCTTCGAGCTTTCGCTGCACCAGGGAATCATACGATTCCTTGATGTTCTGATAATCTCTTTGCAGTGAAATAAGTTCCAGCTCGCGTTTTGGCGTGTTTTCCACGCGCTGGTGATAAAGGAATATCTGATTGCCCAGGTAGCTTATTTCCTCTTCAAGATCACGGATTTCCTTTACAACTTCCCTGCGGCTGATATCTTGTAAAGATGTAAACCGGTTTGCCGCCATAGCCGATGCGGATCCCGCATTCTCATATTCGGACCCCGAAGCGCCGGCCTTTTCCTCCATGAGCCGTATGGTGTTCTTTAATCGGATGACGTCGGGGTGTCTTTCGGTGTACTTGAGCGTCAAGTTGGACAATTCTTCTTTGAGCTGAGCCAGCTTATAAAAGTATTCGCTTTGCGGAACCTGATTGTCTATTTCCCTCAGCGTCGCCCTGAGATCTCTCAAGGTTTTCTGCTTTTCTGTATGCTGTTCCTGGAGTCTTTCAAGAATCGACAAATTGGATTGAAGCTGCTCGGGAAGTTCTCCCATGTGGATTTTGCGGTAGTCATTGAGTTCGACTTCTATCTCTTCAAGCCGTTTTCTCGTTTTGATCAATTCCTCCTCCAGAAAAACGTTTGTGCCGGTTGCCTGGGCCTCGCGAAATACGAGGTTTTCGTCGATAAAGTAAGATGCCAATGCATTTGTGATTTCCATTGACTTCACGGGATCGGTATCCCTGAAGGAAACGGTAAACGTGTCATTGCCGCTTCTGGAATGCCTCACTGAAATGTTTATGCGGCCTCGCAGACCATCCAATTTCTCCTCCATAAACAATTCTTCCGCCCCGGGCCATGAATAGAGGTGAAATTGATCGATTATATTCAGCAGACTCGTCCGGCTCAAAATTTGCTGGGATATGGTGTTGATGCGTGATTCGATATCCGATGAGACAATCGACCGCACGTAGTTTGCCGGCACGCGTTGAGGCTCCACCATGATCAAGGTTGACGCTTCATAAATTTTCGGCGAAGTGACGGCATAATAAAGACCGCCGATCATGGCCAGGCAAAAGGGGATGATAATGAGCCAGCGGCGTTTGATAACAAGATTCAGATAGTAATAGAGTATAAATGTATTTTGTTTTTCAGCCATGGTTTTTTCCTTGGTTCCGTTGCGCTTATTTATGTGTTATAGACAAAAAAACTGAAAAGAAAATGGAGACGCTGTCTACAGCTCCGCCCCGTCAATTCCATTGGAAATTGAATGATAAGCTAATGATATAACAATTAAAATGTTACCTGGAGCCTCTGCCGAACAGTACGATTTTTACCGTTTTCAATATGATGACCATGTCCAGGAAGCTTGACATATTCTTTATGTAAAAAAGGTCGTAATTCAGCTTTTCAATGGCATCTTCAACAGAGGCGCCGTAGCCGTAGCATACCTGCGCCCAGCCTGTTATGCCCGGTTTTACCGAAAACCGTTCACCGTAATAAGGGATGAGGCTTTCAAGCCGGCTTACGAAATAAGGGCGCTCCGGCCGGGGGCCGACAAAACTCATATCCGATTTCAGAACATTCCATAACTGAGGAACTTCATCGATACGCAGTTTTCGAATCCATTTTCCCACGCGGGTGATGCGGTCATCATCATCTTTTGCCCAGACGGGCCCGCTTTCTTTTTCAGCATCTGCAACCATCGAGCGAAACTTGTAAATACGATACGGCTTCATGTTCTTGCCCATCCGCTCTTGTGAAAAAATCACCGGTCCCCGCGAATCGACTTTAATCAGCAGGCTGACGACGGCAATCAACGGCAGAAAAACGATCAGCAGAACAAAAGAGAGGATAAAATCCTCGGTTCGCTTTACTATACGTTTGAGAAGCGATTTTTTGAAGCCGTCGGAATATATGAGCCATGCCGGATTGATCTGCTTGACGAAAAGCTTTCCGGCAAGACTTTCATAAAAACTGACGCCCTCGACGACCTCGATGCCGTGCACGCGGCATTCTAAAAGTTCCTTTGCCGGAAAATTGCCTCTTTTTTCAGATATTGCTATGATAATTTTTCGAACATCCCGTTCGCTTGCCGTTCGGTAAAGGGCAGGGCAGTCTTTTACCGTGGCGCATGGGGTTTTTGTCGGATTTTGACAGGCCGTGTCCTGGGAAAGCTCCTCGATTTTCAATGAGACTTCATAACCGCAATCCTTCTTGGATTCGATTTCCGAAATAATGCCCGCCGCCAGTTCGCCCGATCCGACCACGATGACTTTTTCATTGAACAGGCCATGATTGAGAATAAATGAATAAACCATACGGCCGAGAACAATGAGCATGATGCATATGCCGATGCTTATCGGAAAAGCGCCCCTGGCAATGATCGCTTCAGGAAAGGCGAAGTAAACGCCGGCAAGAATGATGGCCGCCACGCCCAAGGCCTGCAGCAGACGTATAATAAGCTCATAAAATGTATCTGAGATTTTGATGTCATACAGGTCATTGTAATACAGGCATGCCTGGCATGTGACTGTGATGAAAACGACCTTGAGCCAGAGCCCTGGGCCCAGTGTAAAGTTTTCACCGCCGATGGCAATTCGTGAGGCAATCAGCACTGACATTACTATCGCCAGATTCTCGATACACACGAAAAAGAGGTTGCGTGCCGGAATGTAGTGTCTGAATATTCTTAAGGTCATCTGGATTCACATCGGGATACAGCTATGAAAGCAGTCATTTATAAATAACTTCGGATTAACCGAAGACCGGAAAAAACGAAAATACAACCGGTTCACGCTGAAAATCTTTTAAAGGAGGTACACGGAAAACCCTCGGTAACCAAAAATAAACATTCACTCGCCATTGGCCTTTGAGATCGATATTGGATAGATTGTCAAAGAGCATTCAATCAACTCCGTTGCGATGTTTGAAATGGGTTTTTCTTCCAACGCCCGCCAGTCCCAATAAAAAGATCCCGATAAGCACCATGGCGGCGGGTTCTGAAATGGGATAAGATGATTCGTCTGCGGCAAGCGTCTTCACGGGGGCTATATTTCGTATATTTCCGCCGGCAATTTCAGGCGTTCGATAATAGGCAAATGTCGTCCGGGCTTGTCCCTCGTTCCATAAACCCTCGCTGGAACTGTCGATGCCGGTTTCTCGATTTGGGATTTCGAACTTGACGTCGACCCGCCGACTTGCGGGGATCGTCGAAACATCCGTTAACATAAGAGCGGGCGTGTAAATTTTGGCCTGGTGGACCCCCGGCCCGGTTTTCTCCGGACCTCCGACATCTGGAATCCCCCGGAAACAGTTTATATTAAATGTTTTTGGCTCAACAGATGTCGAATTCATGTTGAGCCAATTGTCCTCGATACGATAGGTAAAGGCGGTTATGCCGGTAAGACACGCTTCGAGCCGGGAATCGCTGTAATCGAAATTCGGATCACCGGAAGGACTGAATGGAAGCGCCGCAAAAGGAGTGGCGGGGGAAATGAAACAAAAAATGATAAACCCCCTTATTATGTAAACCAATAGCTTTTTCACCTGTTTCTCTCTCTATATAGAAGTTGGAATTCAAATCAGCCGGAAACCATACGTGATATCAGCATGTCGGCCACACTGAAAACGGCGATTCAAAAACCTTTGCCGCGTTTCGGTTCAACAATTCTTGATCTGAACTATCTCAAGAATTAATCACTATATACGCCGAGAGCGGCTCTGGTGAAATACTGTGGAACACTAATTAGCTTTTTGAGGATTACTAATTGATGTATGCTCTCAAATAACCCGGCGTGTTAAAAAGTGCTCGGCTTTGCCGCTTTTTGCATTCTAAAATGTTTTTTTGGACACTTCTCGAATCTAAAACGGGCATCTTGAATGCCAAAACGGGAAGCGTCCATTCCAAACAATTTTGTGAAGTGATTATGGTCAGGTTCAGATCAAGTCACGATTGATGGTGAAAAGGGTGCAGGGTGGCAGAATACCAGGAATGAAAACGAGTTGGTTTGCAGCTGGCGCATGAAATACTGTGGGTTGTTCAATGAATTTTTCGAAATTATAGGAAATAAGAAGTACTCCTGTTGGTCGAACAGCCGCTGAAGGGTCATCAAGTGTATAGCAAAAAATGTGCCTAAAATCGATGATCCTGATGGCTTTTAAGCTCGTGAGGGCTTTTTTCGATAAGGAAAGCTGAAGTCACGGCGGATATGAAATTTTTCCGGCATCTTGCCCGATGGCAAAGGGCGATACGCCCGATTCTTCCGGGGTTTATCGGCAAAAAAACGAACTTCCCGCAAGTGTTCGTATGATTACGATATTATGCAGATACTTTTACAGGTTTTTACGTATACGCGGTGTGCTGCTCGTTGCATAATGCCCACATGCATCGATCCGGTTTGGGCAAAAAAAAAGCTGTAATCACAAAAAAACCTGATTTGGGGCCACAGACCTCACGCAAGCCAGAACCGGATTCCCCCTCAGCTTATCGATCATTCTGCCGGGCCTTGCCCACTCTTTGAACTTCAAGGGCCACAGTTTCGGGCGGCTCGGGTTAAGGCCGCCCTCGCAGGGCTGCTGGAAGAAAATCCCGGTGCGGATTCGAAATCTGCGGTGCAACAGTTGGTTATGGTTTCACGAATCCTCGAGGACTGGAAACAGCGGCCCCCGGCCGAGACGAACGAGTCCGGGACCGGATAATGGAATTGGATAAACGGTGACGTGCGAATTCATGGATTCCGGATGGTCTTCTGCATTTTTCTGACGGAGCTGTCCATAAAATGCATCAATAAGGACGGAGCCCACCGGCGCATACGGTCGATAACTCTGCCCTCGAATCCCGGAATGATCATGAACCTGTTTTTTGCTATCCCCAGGAGGAGGCCCCGGGCCACGGCATCCGCGCTCAAAACCCGGGCACGCTTGGAAAGGGCCTTGGTTTCGGGAGGTTTGATCTTGTTTTCGTCGAAAAGCATGGGTGTATCCGTATCCGGTGGACACAGGACGGATACGCGGATGCCGCAGGGCTTGAGCTCCATTCTCAGGGCTTCAGAGAGGCCCACTACGGCGAATTTGGATGCGCAGTAATCGGCATACCCGAATACGCCGATAAATCCGGCGATGGAAGATGTATTGACGATATGGCCGCCTTTAGCCTTCATATGGGGCAACAGGGCGGATATGGTATTCCAGGTCCCATAAAGATTGGTCTTGATGATGCGATCAAACTGCGCGTGAGATATGCGGTCGGCGTATCGCGGTTCCGATTGCCCGGCCATATTGATCAGGACGTCCGGCGCGCCAAATTCATTTGCGGCCGCATTCATCGCTTCCGTGGTGAGATGTGGGTCGGCGACATCCACGGAAGTCGCTCCAAACCGTTGTCTACTATCAGTTTTGCACTCGGAAATTTCTGCGTGTGCGGATTCGAGCCGTGACGGGTTTCGGGCAAAGATGACGACATGTGCGCCTTTTGCCGCTAATTGTTTTGCCGCCGCCAGACCGATACCGCTCGATCCTCCCGGAATATAAATGATCCGATTGTGAAACATTGTATATACCCTTTGTGTGGCTTGATAAGTTGGTTGCACAGAAATTGAAGAAGTATGCGGCAGTCTGGAATGCTGAGGAGCCATTATAAATGAATTCAGGCAAATAACAACAAAAATACCGATTAATCCAATGTCTGGGCTTGTCAAGCTTACAGCGTGGGAGGTGGGGGACGGTTAACCTCCACCTCCGATACAGGATTTTATTGATAAAAACCGGCAAAAAATTCACTCAGGCTTTGGATGATCCTTTCCTTCATCCATCCAGATCCAGATTCCACCTTCGGCATACTTGCCCTTGAGCCAGTCCACCTGTAGTTGAACATCCTGGGGATAGTCCTCTTTGGATATCGATGCATATATCGAAAACCCACCCGGATCCTCAAAGGTGAAATCCTGACCATTGGATAGTCCGTTGTCAATGAGATCCATCACAACCCCATCAACCTCGTCATCCATCGAGACGAAAACCGACAATTGTTGGCCATCCCTCCATGGGTCTGGTGGAATCTTCTCAGGCCACCCTGGTATTTGGCTTTGATTGAATCATTCCTGACCACCAGGGAATTGAAGACACACCTCATCCGTTTCCTGGAGATGTGGACAAGATGGGGAGTCTCTCTGGGTGGCTCTTCCGGTTTTTGGGTTTCCTTGACAGACTCTGTTTGGTGTCTTTTGATGGCATCCTTCTTTATCCTTCCTTTTCTATTCATATCATGCATGCTTAGGTCCTCCCTGTCATTGATTATTGAAATTCGATAGCCTGAAATGGAATGGCAGAAAGGGAGGACTCCTGGAACGAAAAAAGGTCAAAGAAATTCACTCAAAATGGCTGATAAAGGTTGAATCTTTGGTTTATTTGGGTGTATGTTTTGGTTCCTTAATTATGGGAATGACCTCTGTGCATAACTCCATTTATAAATAAGGATTCTAATAAAAGAACACCGTCACCCAATAGACCAAGATTTATTTAGCTGGAGAAGACCTATTATTAGAAGACATAGACTTTAGCCTGGCATTCCGGAGGCATGCTAACGTGCACTCCCATCCTACACTCACAGAACCATGATCCTCAACATCCTCCTGTTCTATCCAACCTTGATACTGGGAGGATATCTGCTATGGGATAAATCCCTGATCATTTTTATCCTTTACTCAGCTACACTGGCAGCTGCCCTAATCATCGGACGATATTATGTTTGCACACCCTGTTATTATTATGGAAAACCATGCCCGAGCTTTGGATTCAGTTACTTGGCACTGATATTCCCTAAATCTGATGATAAATCCTTCAGCGGTAGAGCCGCACAGATTGAGACGAGGATAATAGGAGCATGCCTTACCATACCTATCCTAAGTTGGATTCTCAGCTGGTTTGGAGCTGTAGAAGCTTACAGCAGCTTAGAGCATATCCTGACAGGTATCTATATCGTACTTACGATTTCCATGAGCTTGGTTCACAAGATTACAGGATGTGATAAATGTGAGATAGATGGATGTCCTTTAAATAAGACTTGTAGGGAGAAAGGAGGACAACATTGAGTGTAATCGTAAGACCAGCCACTTTAAATGATAAAGATCAGTGTCTATCATTAATATCAACGCTATCTGGAAAAATGAAACAATTAGGATGGGAAGAAACCTATACACAATTATTAGATGGGGAAAGAGGTGGGATACTGGTAGCTGAAGAAGATGGAGTTATTCTCGGTACCGTCACAATTTCATACAACCTGGCCATCCGATATGGTGGTGAATATTGCCAACTTGAAGAGCTCATCGTAAATGAAGAGGCCAGAGGGAAGAATGCTGGTGGTATCTTAGTTCAAGCTGCAGTAGACTGTGCAAGAGTTCGTGGCTGTGCTGAAATGGGATTATACCTGATTGAAAGAACAGAAGGCAATCGCCCCTTTTATGAGAAATATGGATTTGAGTATGTAGGTTCTGAAATGCGTCAGCAACTAAAATAGCATTGGTCATCTCAGAGTACTGCGAATCAGGGGGTCAATTTTGGGTTATCGTTTTGCTCCAACACTTGGCGATTCAACCTGGTTCGAGACCTTCAAAAACATGCATGTAGTTACATCTGGGTAAAGCTGTGTATAGCTGGGTATAAACCACGAGGGTCTGGACAATGTTTTTTTCCAACCCCTTGCCTTACCCTTCCTGAATCAAATCCAATCCTTTTGGTGGGGGGTGTCAGACAACAGATCCACTTTTAGATCGTGAAGGTGAATCCTTCAATTTCCAAATCGGGTACGACTTGCCAATCTTAAGCATCTCCGATTAATGAAACACTTGATTATGACTCTAGCTCCGTATACTCTACAATTATCCTTCCAGTTGCGCTAATATTACCTTCCTTTGTTGTTACCTTGTATACGTATTCACCTACATCAAGAAATTGTAAGCTGGATGTAGCTCCGAATGGTACATAACTGGTAACATAACACCATCTTTCTTTGTCCAAATAATATCCCATGGAATAAGCGGTAACACTCTTGCATTTCTTGCCGTCGGCAAATTCGACTTTTACATCTTGCTCCTTAACCCCGCTTAACCAGACCACAATCGTGTCCTTTTTAATATAGGCCGTTTCCGGGTTAAGAAAAATACCTTTCAATGCGTCGTCTCCCACTCCATGGATCTTCACCAGCAGCGCCTCTTGTGCACTGGCAACGCTCTGAGTTCCAACTACCACTCCAACCGTAATCAATACAAAAACAACTAAAAACAATTTTGTAATTTTCATAATCTCTCCTTTTTACAAATATCACCGATTTTGCTGCTGGAGATTCTCAATCATTCATTGCGTATCCCAGTCGCAGAAAACACATTTTAAGACAGGCTGTAAGTTTTATGCTTTGAATCCACTTTTACCAATCAGGTTCGAAAGGTTTAAAATGATACCGATAAACATTCTATCCCCATTTTTGAAAAACCAGGAACAGAAATAAATAAGGTTAATACTGTATTTGAAAGGTTAGAATAATTGAGCTTCATATCTATTGATCAGCGACCCCAAGGGGGGGGGCAGAAGTCGGTCCCGAGTAGGTCAAAAAAGAATACCACTACGATAACGACCAGGAAGCAGCGACACTCTGTTACCATGGCCATGCCTTAGGGATTACAAAACTTAATGTGTATGTCGGACTCGCCGGATTTTATCTGCTGCGGGATGACAACGAGTACGCCCTCATCGATAATGGTACGCTGCCGAGCGGTGACCAGGAAATGGAAATTGTGATTCAAGACAGGGTCTTCGATGCCAACGGTCAACTCAAGCTGCCCGTGGCGAATGCTCCGGAGGAGACCCACTTTCCCGACCCTATTGTTCCGTCTATCACGGATTTGGCAGGCGAGCCGTTTTTGAGTTTTGATTATGAGAATGACAACAGTATAGTCGCTGAATATGTCCAGGCTGAGCTTTTTCAGGAGCTGGTCAAGTCTTATGGAGAGGCATTAAAGTCCGGTATCGTGTCTGGCAAAGAACACCAGGATCGGTATGATATGCTGAGAAAGATTGATTTCAGTCAGCTGCCTTATAGACAGATTGTAGCTACTGGGAGCTGACGGTATCTGAATATCAGATCTTTTCTGTTTGAATCTCATTATTGCTTTGGTAAGATAACGTTATTTTGTCAGCCCAACCCTCCATATTTACCCAATCTGATAGGAATATACAATGGCAGCTAAACCGACCTATGAGGAACTTGAAAAGCGAATCAAGAGACAGGATAAGTTTCTTGATGTTTTTCCGGATCTGATCTGCATTTTCACAGAGGATGGGTATTTCAAATATCTGAACAAGACATGGGAAAAGACCTTAGGTTTTTCATTGGATGAACTTATGTCCAAGCCCATTCTTGATTTTATTCATCCTGGAGATGTTGAATATACCCTCGAAGAGGTCAGAAAACAATTGTCTGGTGATAGGTCTTCAAGAGCTGAAAATCGATATAGATGTAAGGATGGCTCTTATAAAACTTTTGAATGGCATGCCACCCCGGCCTATGATGGTAACTTTTATGCGGTAGGAAGGGATGTAACAGAACGCAAACAGGCCGAAGAGGAACTGCGGCATGTTGAAAAACGCCTTCACCTTGCACTGGATTCCGGATATGCCATAGCATTTGAGTGGGATATTGAACGTGATGAGGTGTACCGATTTACATCCGATTATTCAGAACTTCCATCCAAAACATTCCAACCTAATGCTTTTTCTGAGTTTATGAAGATGGTCGATCCCGAGG
>JAWODC010000007.1:0-10491 GCA_046483495.1 Desulfobacterales bacterium | reverse complement strand
GGCTCGAACCCCTCAAGCTCCACCATCGCCTCGAGGAAATCAAAAAGCAGGAAACGGACGACAACACCAATATCTATTTTACCGGGTACCCGGCACTGTACGGGTATATTTATGCGTTGTCGCCCCACATGTATGCCGTTTTCGGTCTGACCATCCTGGTGATTGTCGGACTGCTGTTTTATTATTTCAGGGTCTGGCAGGGGGTTGTGTTTCCCGTGCTTTCCGCCGGAGTGAGCGCCGTCTGGGGTCTGGGGTTTGCCAGTCTGCTCAACTTTTCACTGGATCCGCTGATCCTGGTGGTTCCCCTCATCATTACGGCGAGGGCCATCAGCCACTCGGTGCAGTGCATGGCCCGTTACCATGAAGAATACCTGGTGAGAAACGATCAGAAAGAAGCCATCGTCAAAGGCTACAGCGAGCTTTTCATGCCGGCGAGCCTTTCCATCGTCACCGATGCCATCGGCATTCTGATGATATCGGTGGCCACCATTCCGCTGATGAGAAACCTGGGATTTTTCGCATCCTTCTGGATCCTGACCATCGTTGTCAGCGTGCCCACGTTAAGTCCCATCATGCTGTCCTTTGTCAAGCCCCCCAACCGGGACAGGCTGGAGAAGGAATCCAGGGGGAAAATTTATGACGCCATCGCGAAGTTTTTGCTGATACCCACGCGGGGCCGTGCCAGATGGGTCGTGTTGGGGATCGTTGTTTTCATTTTCGTGGTCGGGGGGCATTATGCCATGAAATTGAAGGTGGGGGATACGGAAGCAGGGGCGGCCATTCTGTTTCCCGATCATGACTACAATCGTGCTTTCAAGTTTTTCAATACAAATTTCGTGGGGGCCACCCAGATGGTCATCATCGCCGAGGGCAAGGAAACAGGGGCGTTGAAGGATGCCAAGTCCCTTCAGATGATGGAGGATTTCCAGCGGTACATGGAGGCCGAAGGTGGCGCCGCCGGCTCCCTGACTTTTTCCAACACGATCAAGCGGATTAACCGGATGTTTCACGAAGGGCATCCGAAATGGGAAAAATTGCCGAAGCTGAAAAAATCCTTGGGAGAGATCGGGTTCATCGTCGAGACGAACTCGGCCGCCGGAGAAATGGATCGGTGGATTTCCCGGGATTGGAGCAACGGCACCATCACCTGCTTCTACAAGGGGTACAACAACGACACCATCACTCAGACGATCGACAAGGCCAAGGAATTCATCGGAAGCCACCCGTCGGATAAGATCAATTTCCGCCTAGCCGGCGGCATGATGGGGATTCTGGCGGCGGTAAACGAAGAAGTGGAGTATTCGTATTGGGTTTCTCTGGGGGTGGTGTTCCTGGCGGTCTTCATTCTCTGTATTTTAAGCTTCCGGTCCTTGAAGGCGGCGATCATTTTGATCACGCCCCTGGCCATCGCCCAGATATTGTCGGAAGTGTTCATGTACGCCAGGGGAATCGATTTAAACATCAATTCGCTTCCGGTGGCCGCCATTGCCGTGGGCATCGGCATCGATTACGGCATCTACCTGATGGCCAGAATCGCCGAAGAATTCAAGATCCATGGGAAGTACAGCATAGCCAACAGCCGGGCATTGGAAACGACGGGAAAGGCGATCATTTTTACGGCAACCACCCTGATCGCCGGCGTTGTGTTCTGGGCGTTCGTGGATGTGAAATTCCAGGCGGAAATGGGGATGCTATTAGGGCTTTTGATGTTTCTCAACATGACGACGGCCTTGATCCTGATTCCGTCCCTGGTTTCATTGTTAAAACCGAAATTCGTTTCTCAAAAAGCCTGAGTGCACCATCGGCCAGGCGGTCTTTCACCACCAACCTTTACATTTGGAGAAGGAGGACGCGAATGAAGAAGAAATTTGGTGTGATATTTCCGTTGTTGTTCTTGGCCCTGGTCGCCTGGACGGCAGAGCCCGTCCATGCGGTATTTTTAAACGCTGAAAGAACCATCGAATTGAAAGGAAAATTGCAGTCGCGGGTCTCCGTCAGCACCGAAGACACCGAAGGCTTTTCATCCATCGGCGAAATCGAGCCGCTCGATCCGAATTTCGGAGGCGTCACCACCGATGGATTTACGTTTCCCGACGTGGATGCCTGGGAGCTCGTACAGCACCGCAATATCGCCTATGTGGAATTCAATCATGACCTGGGCGAGCTCGGACGCACCGGCGTGGACTTTAAATATCACCTGCTGGGACGATTTCTTTACGAGGGCATATATGATTACGGTCCCGAGGAATACCAGGATGCCGCGGAAGTAGAATCGGATGAATTCGATGATATCGCAGAAGATGCGGACCTATGGGAAGCCTATGCAGACATTTCCAGGGGCCCCCTGTTCGTGAGAATCGGCCGTCAGACGCTGGCCTGGGGAGAAACGGACATTTTTCGGCTCCTGGACAATATCAACCCCCTGGACAATACCTACGGATTCATTTTCGAGGACCTGGACGACCGGCGGATTCCGCTGGACATGATCCGGGCGAGCTATAATATCGGCCGCGTGGGGATAATCCGAAATTTCGGCCTGGAGGGATTCTGGTCGCCGGGATTTCTTGAAGACACCGTCGCCCCGTTCGCCCCGAGGGGCAGCCGCTACGCCTATCCGTTGGGATTGACCAACCAGGGCCCCAATTTTACCGGCGGTTTTATTCTTCCCATGCTGAACTGGGGAGGCGTTGCCGGCTGGCCGGAAGTTGTAAAACCGGATGAGGACATGATCAACAGCCGCTTCGGCATTCGGCACATCGGCTTTTTGGGCACCAACATCAACTACACCATCGCCCACATGCGATCGATTCTCGATGTGCCGGGCATCGGGGGGGTGTTTACCGGCCCCGACGAGGCGGGAAACAACTACTGGGGATTGCGGCTATACTACGATACGGTCGACATTACCGGGCTCAGCGTCAATTTTTACGAACCGGTCACTGATATCGTCTTCAGGGCGGAGGTCGCCTATTTCTGGAACGAAGCCGTGCTGAACACCGAAACGGCGTTCGCCCCGCTCGCCGTAGTGCTGAATCCCGAGAGCGGATTGGACGAGAATGATCTGGTTTTCAGCGATGTTCAGGAGAAGGAGTTCTGGAAGTTCATGCTCGGCCTGGACAAAAATCTGTGGGTCCGATGGCTGAACAGAAATCAGACCTTTTATCTATCCGCGCAGTACTTCGGGGCTTATATGGTGGATCATGAAGAAACGATCATTCAGCCGGTCAACAATATACCATCCAAGTATTGGCGGGGGGATGCATTCCCCAAGGTAAGTGAATACGAACACACGGTCACGTTTATCGCCAACACGGCGTATTATTCCGGGCGGATCGAACCCCAGATCGCCCTGGCTGTCGATTTGCGGGGTGCCTGGTTCATACAGCCTCAGGTCAACTACATGTTCGATCCCTGGCGCCTGAAACTCCAGTACAGCGGCATATCGGGAAATCGCACCTCGTTCGGGCTGCTTCGGGACCGTGATCAGCTCAGCTTGATTCTTACCTACAATTTTTAACGAGATAAGGAGAACGATATGAAAGCCTTAAAGCCGTTTTATGTTTTATGCCTGATGACATTCCTGATCCTGTCGGGTGCGGCGAACGCCGAGGTGTCGCCCGGGGACGTCATCGACAAGTCCAACTGGCAAAGCGTCGAAGGCCATGTCCCGGAGAGCGTGTTGAACTGGGTGAAGAACGGCGACATCGTGATGAACATCGGCAAGCTCAACTACCGGCCTTATGAATATGCCAAGGCTATCGTGGAAGACACGTTCGAATCGAACAAGGGAAAGTACGCGATTGCAGACGATGTGATCGTGGATGCCGCCACCGGTAAAGAGCCCGAGTTTATCCTGGGTTGGCCGTTTCCGGAGATCGATCCCGAAGACCCTGAAGCCGGGATCAAGTTCATCTACAACCGCCAGTACCTCGTATTGGGTTACGGCAATGTCTCCATTCCGAGCCTGGATTTCGTTTTTGTCGACGGGGAAGATGGCCTGGTGCGGAAGGCCGATATGGCCTATTACCAGAATCCGATGGACGGATGGGAAAAGGCGCGGAACATTCCCAATCCGGACAGCCTGTTGAGATACCAGATGTTCAAGTTCCAGGCGCCTTATGACATCAGCGGTACGGCCCTGATGACGTGGCGGTATCTGGGAGACAAACGGGACGTTGTATTTGCCTATGTGCCGTCCATCCGGCGGGTCCGGCGCCTTACGCCGTCAAACCGAAGCGACGCCATCATCGGCTCGGACGCCTGTTACGATGATGCCTGGGGATTTGACGGTAAGATATCGGATTTCGAATGGAAGTTGATCGGCAATCAGGAAGGCTTCCTGCCCTATCTCAGTGAGGATGTACAGCCGCTGATCAAACCGAAGCCGGGGGTGTATCAGAATGACCCGTCGACGAAAGACATCGTCTACGGCTATCAGAAGGATGGCTGGACCGGTGCTCAATGGGCTCCGACCAACATTATCTGGGTGAAGCGCCCGATGTATATCCTGGAGGGGGTTTCGAAGGATCCGTATTATAATTTCGGCACGACCTACCTGTGGATGGACGCGGAAACCGGTATGGCCCTGGTAAAGGTGATCCATGACCGGTCGGGGGAATACTGGAAAACATGCCTGATATCCGGCGCCGATTTCGAGTGCAAGGAAGACGGCAAGAAGATGGCCATCTACAGTCTGCAGGAGTTCATCGATGACCGCAACAACCGCGCGACGTACGTCACCGCCATGGGGTCTAAAACCCCATACATTTTCGGTGACGAAATGGATTTGAACAACTATTCACTGGCCGGTTTTGCAAAATTCTGCAAGTAGATATGATACGTACGGAATTGTATGATGCGTGATGGGCCCCAGCGGCCCGTCACGTTCAGCGGGAAGTGGGAAGATGAAAATCATGATTTGCTATGACGGCAAGAATCCGTCGAAAATCGCGGTCGAAAAGGGGATGGCCCTGGCCAAAAAATGGGGTGCGGAGGTTCTGGTGGTGTCTTCCATGTATACGGAAGACCGGTTTCATCAGAAGGAAGTCGACACGATGAGGCAGGAGCTGGCCCGCATCCAAGAAAACGCCAAAGGCGAGAAAGTCCGCTGCACCACGCGCCTTTCCATAGAGGGCTTGGAGCCTGAAAAGGACCTGCTGAAACAGGCGGACGCTTTCGGTGCGGAACTCATCGTTATCGGGATTCGCAAACGATCCCAGGTCGGTAAGCTGTTGATGGGATCCGTCGCCGCTTACATTATTTTGAACAGCGACTGCCCGGTTCTGGCGATGAAGTGAGGAATAAAAAGGGACGTTCTTAACATTTAAACTTTTAGGGATCGGTTCTATTTTAAAAAGCTTTTTTAGACCCTGTGAAACCCGTCTTTTTATGTTTCACCGGGGAAATCCGTGTCAAAAATAATCCGCGTCAGCGGCTGTGCGCCATAGCGGCGGGGTTAATCCCCGCCGGCGCCGACTTGATAGAAACGGCATTGGGGCAGAAGCAAATCGGCGCGACATGTCCTCTTTCCCCATTGGTTGTCTGATCGTTCGCTGCGCTCACGATAAGGAAGAAATTGTCCACGAATCAAAACGAATCATAACAATTCCGCCTTGGCTGATCGCTGCTGCGGGAGGCCCGCTTGCGCCGGCCCACCTTTTTTGCTGGAAGCAAAAAAATCTTCGTGTTCTTCGTGCTTCGTGGTGAAAAAAACGCGTTTCATCAGGATAGGGGTCGAATTTTCTATTTTGATTTTCGATCCCGATCCCGATTTGGAGTGGAGCAGGGTTCGTCTTCTATCGCTGTAGAACCCAACGAAGGTAAAAGTTTAAATGTTAAGAACGTCCCTGTATGGAAGCGAACGGCATTTTAAGTTACTTATTGCAAATAAAGGTGCATTACGATCAGTGGACTTGCGGCGCAACATGTCCCCTTCCCCCCCGGAGGGGGAAGGCCGGGATGGGGGACAAAGACACGATCCACTGTATTTGTTGCTTTTCTTCGTGCTTCGTGGTTTCTTTTTCCGACAACTGAACGGCTTTCACTTATTGCAGAAAATACACTTTCTTTCAAGTATAAAAGTTTTTTCTTTCAAATATCGCGGAAATGATCCATCCCGCCACAGGGAGTCATGTGATTTCAAGGGATTGCAACTGGCAAGGTATTTGCAATAGTGAATCATCTTCTTTTCGCAATCTTCTTTTCGATTCGATCCAGGTGAACCGATGCGGGAAACCTGCCTCCGGTTGGAAATGGTTCGTTTTACGAAATTTTCGATGGCTCGTGAAAGGCGGTTTATGGCAACGGACAAGCACCCCGCAAAATGTATCGATCGCCTCGATGCACGAAATGTCGTGAGGCCGCTGGTCAATAAACTCTATGGTGAAGGGTTGAAGGCGGCTGCAGATGGCCGTACGGTTGCATGGAGCATGGTCAACTGGTGGGAGGGGGACGTCATTATGCGGGCCTTGGGCGTTACCCCGGTCTACCCTGAAAATTACGGAACCGTCTGTGCTTCGGCCGGCATTGCCCGGAAGTATCTTGCGCTCTCCGATGCCGAGGGGTTTCCGTCCCACCTGTGCGGCTATTCACGCAACTGCTTGGGATATGCGGCGGAGATGACCCGTTTGGGCGAAATACCGCCCGATGCGCCCATGGGCGGCATGCCGAAGCCTGATTTTCTTTTGGGCTCCGGGCTGCTCTGCGATACCCGGTTTAAATGGTTTCAGTCGCTGCGGCGATACTTTCACGTCCCCATGTGGACCATCGATTCCCCCAATTACGACCTGACGGAAAACATCAGTCCCGACATCCATGCAGACAACATCCGCTATAAAGTGACGGAAATAGAACGGTTCATCCGGTTCCTGGAAAACCTGACCGGCAAGCGGATGGATTACGATCTTCTCGAGGAAATGGTGGATACCCAGGAAGCGGTTTTCCGCCTGTGGTGGGAAATCAATGAACTCCGAAAAAGCCGGCCGTGCCCCATGCATTCCCGGGATTTCTGGACCCTCATGGTGCCCAATTACTACATGACCACGGACAGGGAATCCGTAAAGCTTTACCGGAAGGTGTATGACGAGGTGAAAGGGCGGGTGGACCGTCAGGCGGGGGCCGTTTCCCCTGAAAAATACCGGCTGATGTTCAACGAACTGCCGCCCTGGCACAGCCTGGGCTTTTTCGAAACGCTCGCGCAAAGGGGCTGGAATTTCGTCATCGAAAGCCAGGGATACCATCCGCCCGAACCCTTGATGATCGAAACGGGGAGTTCGGTTCTCGAAAAGCTCGTTCGCTGGACCTACTGGTTCACGGTGGGTCATTTTATCAAGGCTTTACAAAAAAAATATCCGCTGTGCTCGGACTATTCCGTGCAGGGATATGTAAACTGGGCCCGGGAATACCAGGTCGACGGGTATGTGGCCCATCCGCTGATCAGCTGCCGGACCGGAACCTTCTGGCTGACGCACACCATGAATGTTTTAAGGGATGTGTTCGACATACCGGGATTCGTCATGGAAGGGGACATCGTCGATTTTTCTGTTTTCAACCCGGAAGGCGTTCTGGAAAATGCGCCGGCATTCGAGGAAGCGATGGACCACTATCGGGATGTCAGGCGACGCAAAGGCCTGGAGTGGTGAAGAAGTACAGGAAGGGATTTTCAGATGGCAGATAAGGCGACAGGTTTTGAAGCAATCGAAGAGGTGTATGAAGACAGGCGCCGGACGGCCCTTCAGTTCAAGAACGAAGGCCGGCCCATCATGGGATATTATTGCTCCTATCCGCCGCTGGAGATGATCACGGCCATGGATTACGTGCCGTATCGCATCCTGGGGTGCGGCCGTGAACCGGTCACCAAGGCCGATATGGAAATCCCCACCGTCGTCTGTCCCTTTATTCGATCGAGTCTTGACCTGGCGTTCAAAGGGGTGTATGACTTTCTGGACGGTTTCGTTGCCGCGCATACCTGTGATTGTGAAGAAAAGCTGTTCCGCGTCTGGAAAGAAACGTGGCCCGTTCGCTATCAGCACTTTATCGATCTTCCCCATGTCGTTCGGGACAATGCGCTGGAGCAGTTTAAAGAAAAGTTGACGATATTCCGGAAAAGCCTGGAAGTCCATACCGGGAAAAAAATGGATCACGAACGGCTGGTCCGGGAAATCGGTCTGCACAATCGGCAGCGTGAACGGGTTCGGGAATTGTACGGGCTTCGAAAGCAAAACCCTCCATTGATCACCGGGTCGGAAATTTTGAAGACCATGGTCGCACTCATGAGCCTGCCCATTGAAGACGGCAATCACTTCTTGAAAGACGTGATCATCCGGGCGGGCATCCGCAGGCAGCGTCCCCTCGAAAAGGAACTGAGGATTTTTCTCTGGGGTACTCCCCTGACCGAGACGAACCTTATCGATATCATCGAAGCCTTCGACGCCCATGTGGTCATGGACGACATGTGCGTGGGGTCCCGTCACTTCTGGGCCGATGTCGAGATCACGGAAGACCCCCTTGACGGGCTTGCTGCGCGGTACCTGGAAGGCATCAACTGTCCGCGCACCATTCGGGACACGACCGGCGACTACGATGCATGCATGCTGTCCCGTTTCGGTCATTTGAAGGAATTCGTCACCGATTGGAAAGCGGACGGCGTCATTCTTCAATCCATGAAATACTGCGACACCCATGGGTACGAGGTGCCGGAATTGAAGGGGTTTTTCGATTCCATGGGAATTCCGACCCTTTATATCGAACACCAATATACCGCTTCATCGGAAGCTCAAATCAAAAACAGGATAGAAGCGTTTTTGGAAAATATACCCTAGTGTAATCCGGAGCAGCCTCCGTCTTCTCTATGTAAAATAGTGCCGGAGTCATTTCGGTTATCCGCCTGCCCCGGACTTGATTAAAAAGCAGTGAGCGCCCGCAACGCTCAATTTCGGAGTATAAACATGCAGATTCGACAGGTCCACGCCGGTGTGCGATTCTTCCTTTTCCTCTCTATGTTCACGTTAACGGGTATGCTGTTTTTGCCTTTCAGCCGTGCGGCGGAAGACGAGGTTCTAAAGCCCGATGAAATCCGGGAGAATATCTACGATGCCGTCATCCTGACGGATGAGATCCGGCTGATGGCAGGACAGCGGGGCGCCATATACCGATCGACGGATGCGGGCAAAACATGGACCCCCGTCGAGGGCCCCTCGCAGGAACCCCTGTTTTCGGTAACGTTTGCCGGCCTGAAGAAAGGGTGGATCGGCGGAAACAACGGGATCATCCTTCACACGGAAGACGGCGGCAAGCATTGGGAAATGCAGCGCAGCGGCGAGGGAAAGGACATCTTCGCCGTTCACTTTGCAGACACGACAAACGGGATCGCCGTGGGGGACTGGGGTTTGATTCTCTGCACGGACGACGGGGGCCGCACCTGGCAGGACGTGTCCCTTGAAGAGGACATCATCCTCTATGACGCCCGGCTTACGGACGAAGGCACGGGATGGAGCGTCGGCGAATACGGCATGGTGTTTATGACCGAAGACGGCGGGAAGACATGGAAGAAGGTCACGGAAGGCGCAGGGCGGAGCCTTTTCAGCTGCTGCTACAACGAAGGGGTGCTGTATGCCGGGGGCATCGAGGGCGTTATCCTGTATTCGGAAGATCAGGGGCAAACGTGGCATGAAGCGTCCAACAGCAATCCCGAATCCATTTATGCAATCGCCGTTAACGGGTCGACCGGTTGGGCGGTCGGCGATGTGGGCACGATATTGAGAACGACGGACCGGGGCAAGACCTGGGAGAAAATGCAATTGCCCATGGAATTCAAGCTTTCATGGATTTGTGCGCTGGCGCTTGACGGCAGCGGCAAGGGTTTCGTTGCCGGCTCGAATGGGCTCCATATTCAAATCGACCGGCGGCAGATCGCCTGGTAAGGGGTTTTTCGA
This sequence comes from Desulfobacterales bacterium, assembly GCA_046483495.1. Classification (GTDB taxonomy): domain Bacteria; phylum Desulfobacterota; class Desulfobacteria; order Desulfobacterales; family UBA5616; genus CAYLRU01. The sequence continues at coordinate 559 of JAWODC010000007.1, read as the reverse complement.
ATGAAAGAAAAGAACAATCCAATTGAAAAATACGTTCGATGGATACTTGAAAACCGTTTCAAGGTCCTTCTGGTCATTGCATTGATCACGGTTTTTTTCGGGTATAAGGTGGCCCATCTCAAGGTAGCCACGGATTTTTTTACCCTGTATCCCCCCAAGCACGCTTATATCGAACTCTACAACGAGTACCGGAAGATGTTCGGCAGCGCCAATGTACTGGTATGCGCCGTGGAAGTCAAGGAAGGGGACATCTATACCGTTGAGACGATCGCCAAGATCGACCGCATCACCCAGGCGCTTCTGGCCACCGAGGGATGCGATGCCCTGCAGCTCGTCTCCATCACCCATCCCAAGCTGAAAAACGTCCAGGTCAGTGCCTGGGGCATCACCATGGAGCCGGTGATGTATCCGGGCTTGCCCACCGACCAGGCCGGCCTGGTCGGTGGGGCCCGGATCTGCTTCACGGACTATGACCGGGAGATGGCGCTGGTGGTGGACTACCGGGACCCCGGCGACGGGGAGCATCGAATCCTGGGTGTGGGACGCTGGAGTCGGCTGC
>JAWODC010000004.1:0-3306 GCA_046483495.1 Desulfobacterales bacterium | reverse complement strand
GAAATGATCCGCGCGCGTGCCCTGCGCCGCGCCGGTGATCGTCACGTGTTCGACGCTGCAGCGCGGCATTTTCGCCAGCAGCCAGTCGAACGAGGGTGCCGCTTGACGCTGCACCGGATCAGGGTTGTCCTGCTTCAAAGCATCGCAGACGGAATAGAGCAGGCCGACGTAGCGGTCGGCAAAGCCGCGGGTGAGTCCATCCAGCTCCTCCGAGGTAACCCGTTCGCCGGCCTCGGCACCATCGAGCCGGCGCGAAGGTTCCTCTGTTGCGCTTTTCTGCAGCGCGGCGCATCCCCCCGACATGAGTACGGCGAGACACATCCCCAACAGCGAGATTGTGGTAAGTGACGGTTGAATCTTCATCAGGCAGTCCTCCTTGTTTTCTTTCAGGGCTCTTTTTCACCCGACTGCATCAACGCCGCTAATCAGCCACACGGATTTTAACGTCGGCTGAATTGGCATTGAACTGGGGCTGGGTGGCAAGCCAAGAGGCAACGGCACGGATATCATCGTTACTCATGCGCCGTGCGATGACACCCATGAGATCCTGCGGGTCGTTCTTGCGGTTGCCGACCTTCGCCAGGAAAAATTAAAGCAAGAACCACAAGCCCAGAAAAAGGAGCAGGGCAATGGTCAAATCAATAATATGCGGCCCTTTAACCGCATAGAGCAGATCATCAATTCTGGAAATCAGCCTGACCCATCCGGGAATGTACTGGTCTATCACCGCCACTCGCGGGTCAATGGCTTTGGCGGCTCTCCTGCCGCTTTCCACGGCGCCTTCAATGCTCCAGACATGGGCCTGGGTTTGGGTATGCGCACCGGCGAGAAACAGGTTGGCAAGCGGTGTGGTCTGGGGCGGCATAAAGTGCTGGGTGGTGGTACTGTTCACCCATTTGGGTTGATAAGGCCTGATTCCCTCAGCAGAGAATTCCCACTCATGCCAGACCTCGATTTCCATCATCGAAAAATCCTGCAGCGCTTTTCCCTGATTCGCTTCCCGAATCATTCGATCAAGCGCGCCGCAGCTCAATATCTGGGCCTTCACCTCCTCCTGGAACTCCTGTTTGGTGCATGAACTGACGGGTTTATGATAGATCCTGCCGGGAACACTGCTGATACAGGAGGTTCCGGTCCACAGCGACTTCACGTTTTCCCCCAGATCCACCTCCTTGTTCCACGCCTGTTCTTCGGCAAACAGGGTCAGGTTGAATTCTGAATCACTCACAATCACCGCCATTCTTTCACGGGGAAAACGGATCTTTTCGGAAAACGGCACCCGGAAGGACACCTGGGTGTGCGGTCCTTCCTGGATAAGGGGCGTAAACAATCGGAGAACCTCCAGTTGCGCCAGTTCGGGAGTTTTGCTTAAAATTTGTGCCGTGGCAAAAGGATTAATGGCCAGGATATAGTAATCGCCGACAATTGTCTCATCGTCTGAAGCAGTGGAAAGAATCTTTGTGCCGTCAAATTCAATTTTTGTCAAAGGCTTTTGCCAGTGGAATTTGACGCCCTTTTCCTGGAGACAGGCGATCCAGGGCTCGAACCAGTATTCGCTGCTGGGCCCTTTGAGCAACAGCCATCCATCTTCCGCCCCATGGGTCCATGCCGGCCCGTCCTCATCGGCCCGGTGGTGATGCGTGGGCCTGGTTGTCAACTGCTTCCTGAAAAAATCACCCGTGGTATGCAGACAAACCCTGGACCAGTCCGAACCGATCCACGGTCCGAAACAGGCGCGCCAGGTTGTATAGGCTGTGTCCTTGAGGAGAGGGCGCCATGCCTGAGCTGCATTGAGGCTGCTGTATTTTTCTGTACTGCGGCGATTGGCGGTCCAGGTCTTGGCCATGAGATACGCCCATTTGATAAACTCCCATCTGTTCATTCTGAACATGGCGGGGATACTTAACCAGCGCTTATCAAAGAATCTGGCATGGGTGTCGTCCGGGAAAATGCCGAAATCGATGGGCCGGGAAAGTGCAAGATCGTATAGACTTCCTTTATCGTTCAAAGGAATCTTTTTCATGAGATCAAAGGTGTTATGATACCATGGCCCCATGCCGTGCCAGGAATATTCCGTGGGCATATTATTGTGACTGCAGCGGGCGCTTCTGAAGAATCCGCCCGGCTGTTCCATGGCTTCATACACCGAAACCTGGTATCCCAGCTGGTTGAGTTCATGGGCGGCGCTTAATCCGGCGATTCCGGCGCCGAAAACAACTACTGACTTCATTGTTCTTCCTCCAAAAAATTATTCCTCATTTTTGCAGACCATGCTTGGGAAAGCAAGTATTTTTTGCCCGGCAGCAAAAGGGGAAATTTCCGGGACAATCTTACCGAATTTCTGATCAGATAAATGGCATCCGCGGAATCTTCTACATGTATTCCTTTTCCAAAATACAGTATTCACCTGATTGAAACCTGGTTGGAAATAGAAGAGATTAAAAAAGAATTGCTGGCGCATAAAATAAATCCATAGCTTCAGGTGGAAAAAATGACAATGCCAAAAGATGAAATTCAATCGCAATTAAATGATGCCTGGATGCAGAATTTCGATTCACTAGAAAAATCCATAGACCTGCTGGAGAATTATATTAAAGAGGCCAAAGACATGGCTGGAATCTGTACAAATGAATGGTGCGAGGTCACTGTACAGATCTTGGTGGATCATACGCAAAATGAAGCGTAAACGGCAAAAAGGAGAAACAGCATGAATACAGTAGGCGTTGTTGTATTGGCAAGTCACACCCTGGAAAAAACAGGGGCAGCAAATGCGGTATTTTCTGATACAAAATTAGCGAAAATAAATATTTGTATAGACAATATTCTTCATAGCGGGATCAATGACATCGCTGTTGTGGTAAATCAGGAACAATGGGAAATCGGGGCGGCTTTATCAGGCTATCCTGTGTGCATCGCAGTGTATAATGGCCTGCATGATGCCTTGGACATGGTGGACACCGGAATACAAGCACTCCCCGGATATATTACCGGCGTGATTATCATAAAGCATGATAACCAGCCCGTGCTTTCTGAAAAGTTTGCCCTGCTTGAGAAATTTCATCACCACGCACCACAGTGTGCGGTTCTCCCCGGGGATCAACGTCAAAACGGGTATGCTGCATTGTTTCCCATTGAATCCTACCATGCCCTGTCCAAAGGGCTTATGGTGGACAATCTGATTACCCGGGAATGCGGTCAACTGCATGCAGTGCAATGATGGAAAATGCCTCGTCCCTGTGGCCCCTGTGTCAGGCATGGGGGGCGGATTCCAACATTGCTCCGGCAGGAAACATCGGGGAATTGAAT
>JAWODC010000055.1:0-10864 GCA_046483495.1 Desulfobacterales bacterium | reverse complement strand
TTTTTTCTAAAATAGAACCAATCCACTGGCCCGTTCACTGTTCACTGTTCACTGTTCACTTTTTTTATACACGGATTGCAAGGCAACGCACGCAGCAGCAATGTCCATCACTCGATAGAAAAATGGCAAAAATCACAGAAAAAACAGTATTCGCCGGCATAATATTCCTCATCATGTTCGCCCCGCTCGCTTTCGGAGCAGTGCACGTCTGGGCGTACAGTTTCGTGGAGATCGTCATATTCGCCCTGGCGGCCCTATACGCCCTCGGCAAAATCTGCGAAAAGGGAAAAAAGGAATTCACCTGGGTAAAGACCCCGATCGGGCTGCTGCTCGCCGGCATCCCGGCGATCATCGCCCTGCAGCTCGTTCCCATGCCGCTCTCGTGGATGGAAGCGATTTCCCCGAACACGGCCGCCCTCAAGTCCCATGCCGCCGCGATTGTCGAAAAAATAAACGAAGTCGAAAACTCGAATCTCAAAGCTGAAAGCCCCAACGGTTCCCCATCCACCAACCGTTCACTGTTCACTGTTCACCGTTCACAGTCAAACCCCTCCCCCATAACCCATAAACCATCACCTATAACCCACAACGTTCACGGCACCCTAAGGCAAGCACTCAAACTCCTGGCCTACCTGACCCTGTTCTTCCTCGTCCTGAACACCGTCAACACCAAACGCCGAATGGACATCCTCCTCCTGGCCGTCATCGCCATGGGCCTCTTCGAGGCCCTGTATGCCGTCTCCCAGGTGTTTTCCCTCTCACCCAGGGTCCTGTGGTGGCAAAGCCGAGCCGGGGGAGGGCGTTACGCCTCCGGCACCTTCATCGGCTCCAACCACTTCGCCGGCTACATGGAAATGACCCTGTGCATGGCCTGGGGATACGTGCTGACCCTGAAGAAAAAGACCACCCGCATGGAAGCCGGATTGGGCGGAGCCCGGGCCCGGTTTCAGCGGCTGCTGGGGCGGTTTTCGCCCGAATCGGCGGCGCCGCTGAAGATCGTCTTTGTCGCCGCAGCCGTGGTCATGGGCGTGGCCCTGCTCCTGTCCGCCTCCCGGGGCGGCATCCTGTCGATCAGTATGGCCATGCTCGTGATGGCCGGGCTTTTCCTCTCCCGGAAAAAGCAGGCCGGAATCGGGCTGATGTCGCTGGCCTTCTGTCTGTTCACCTTCGTGTACGGGCTGTCCGTGGGCATCGATCCCACCCTGGAGAAATTCGAAAAGACCCAGGGGCTGAACGGCCGGATCGCGCTGTCCAGGAGCCTGATTCCCATGCTGATGGACTACCCGGTCACCGGGGTGGGGTGGGGCAATAACCCGGACCTGTTTGCGCAGTACGAGCCCGGCGGCCGGGCGGCCGACTACTACAACGGCAATCCCCACAACGACTGGCTGGAGGCGGGCACCGAGTTGGGGCTGCCGGGCCTGGCCCTTATGCTTGCGGCGTTTTTCGTGCTGTTCGTCCGGATGGCGCGGGTCTGGCGGCGGCGGCGCAACGCCTATGCGGTGGGCGTCACGGCCGGCGCATTGGCCGCGATGGTCGCCATCGGACTGCACAGCCTTGTCGACTTCAACATGCACACACCGGCCAACCCCTTGACATTGGCCGTTGTGCTGGGCCTGGGGTTTGTCGCTCTGCACCACCGGGGCCACGGTTACGGCGTGACGTTTTTCTACCGCACGGCGCGCGTGCCGCTGCCGAAGCGGATCAAACCTGCAGTGTGCCTGGCCGTCATCGCCGGCGCAGGTGCGCTGATGTGGGCGGCCGGCGCCCACTGGGCGGCCGAGGCGGCGTGCGCCACGGAGAAGAACTCGACGTTCAACCTCAACCGGGACCTTGCGCCGGCGGACATCGAGCGGGCCATGGCCCGCAACCCACTGAATGCCGAATACCCGTACCGGCTGGCTGTTCATCACCTGCAGGCGGCGCAGGGATCGGGCGGTGATGCCGATGCGGCGGTATCCTTGCTGAAGACAGCGGTGATGAACAACCCGGCCCGCGGCAAGTACTGGCACGCCCTGGCCGCGGCGTGCCGCAGCCGGGACGACGACCTGTACCGGTACCTGAGGGTGTGGATTCCGTTGGCGGACGAATGCCACGACACGGCCGTTTTTTTGTCGCCCAGGGACGGGACGATCCTTGCCGGGGCCTCGCGGTACTGGGTGTGGCGGGCCGGGCTGCTGCCGGAGGAGGCTGCCGCCGGCGGTTCTGCGGCGCTGACGCGGGAGGCGGGAATTGCGAAGTTCCAGGGGCTGTTTCGGCGGTATCTGGCGCTGCGGCCTTACCGGTGGAAGCGGTGTGTGGACTTTGTTTCGGGGTATTTTGGGGATCATGGGGTTGTTTTGGGGATTTTGCCGGTTGAGGATTTGGAGTTGCGGGGGCGGGTTGTTCGGTATTTGGTTAAAAAGGGTGAACAGTGAACAGTAAAAGAACAGGTTATGGGTGAGGGGTTATAGGTTATGGGTGAGGGGTGATGGGTTTGGTAGGGATCGGTTCTGTTTTAAAAAGCTGCACTAAACAAATTCAAAATTCAAAATTCAAAACGGGGCGGTTTATCGGCGGCGGCGAATCATGTTCGCTGAATCGTATGACAACCAAAAGATTGTTTTAAAAACCATGAGGAGCACGAAGGACACGAAGAAAAATAAAAACCATTCGTACTTCTCGTAATATTCGTAGTGAGATAAAAACATGGTGAAACATACAATAGAGCACCGATCCGATGTAATTTTTTAAACAGTGAAATCCGTGTTTACCCTGTGAAACCCGTCTTTTTGTTTTCATCAGGGTCTGAAATGTTTTTTATAAAATAGAACCAATCCACTGGCCCGTTCACTGTTCACTGTTCACTTTTTTATACACGGATTTCACGGTTAAAAAAAAACCGGATCGGTACTTTATATGTTATCTCACCACGAAGATCATACCGAAGGAATTTCGTTGATTGGCCTGAGACATGGATCTTTCGATTTTCAGTTGACCAAAACTGCAGTTTAGGGTTAATTATATCGAGAAAATCGGCCGTTCGGAATGCTTAAAGGTGTCTATCCGGAAATGATAAATTTCTTTTCATTTAAAAGCGGGAGGGAAACTTCATTTTCCATACTGACCGAATCATCGGCCGTTCCAAATCTTATTGACCATCCTGATTAAAACAGACAGCCTGCACGGAGATATTTGTCACTCTTAAATACAGGTGGCGCCATGATTATTCCCGCCCGGGAAACCCGCCCATTCTATGGTTGGATCAACACCGGCATCTTGTTTACGATTTTTGCGCTGATGGGGATCGTGAATTTGGGTTACGCGGTCATCTTCCCTGAGATGATCCTGGATATGCGATGGGGACGGGGACAAGCCTCGATTGCATACAGCTTGAATGCCGTGCTGACCGGCTTTCTGTCGCCTGTTATCGCCGTCTCCATCAACAAAATCGGCGCCAAGAAAACCATACATGTCGGACTGGCATTTATGATCACCGGTCTTCTCCTTCTCGGAATTAAAGTGAATGAAATATGGCAATGGATTCTCATATGGGGGGTTTTTATTGCCGTCGGAAATGGATTCACCGGTCTGCTGCCGGTTCAGACAACGGTCATGCATTGGTTTAACGTGAAGCGGGCCACGGTTCTCGGCATTGTGATGTCGGCCGGCGCCATGGGGGGATTTGTAGCTCAACCGCTTTTCACGTTTATGATGAATCGGGTTCAGTCCTGGAGAATAGCCTGGCTTGCCGCGGCCGCCTTCAGCATCCTGGCGATGATGATTTCATTCCGGCTGAAAAACAAACCATCCGATGTAGGGCAGCACCCGGACGGGATAAACCCGAACGATACGGAGCGTGCCAACGTCCTGAAAAAATCTGCTCGAACCTACAGAACCGCAGAAATCTGGGGCTTGCGCGACATTATCAAAAAACCGGTGCTTTGGTGCACCGTGATCGTCGGGGGCACGTATACGATGGCCATAGTCCTGGTCATATCCCATGGCGTTCTTCATTTAATGGACAAGGGATATACCCAGATGCAGTCCGCAACTTTTCTGAGCATTCTGATATTTGCCAGCGGAGTTGCCCGATTTTCCATCGGCTGGATCGGTGACCGGATAGAGCCCCGCTGGATCATTTTTACATCCATGCTTCTGTTGTTCATCACATTCCTGGGCATTTGGAGCGCCGGGAGTATCACTTGGCTTATGGTCACAGCCCCGGTGTTCGGATTCTGCTTCGGCAGCCTGATAGTCATCCTATCGGTCATGATCGGCAATTATTTCGGCCCGGATGCCTTCGCTAATATCGGTGCTGTTATCGGGCCGATCCTGATTATATTCGCTGCGGTGGTTCCGGTGGCGGGCGGCTACATTGCCGAGCGAACCGGCGATTACAACCTGGTGTTTTTGTGTTTATCCCTGACACTGTTCCTGGGGGTCGTGTTTTCCCTGATGCTGAAACCGCCGCAGAGGTAAAAAGGGACGTTCTTAACATTTAAACTTTTAGGGATCGGTTCTTTATTTTTTATCTCACCACGAAGCACGAAGAGCACGAAGAAAAACGAAAAAATAATTGTTAACACACCTTCGTGTTAAATGAAATTAATCGAAATAAAATCTATCCGGGGCCTGATTTGGTTCGGACCTGTAATTGGTGTGCGATAAGCAGAAAGGTATTGGTTGTCTGATCGTTCGCTGCGCTCACGATCAGGAAGAAATCGTCCACGAATCAAAACGAATAATAACAATTCCGCCTTGGCTGATCGCTGCGGCGGGTGGCCCGATTGCGCCGGCCCACCTTTTTTGCTGGAAGCAAAAAAAATCTTCGTGTTCTTTGTGCTCTTCGTGGTGAAAAAAAACGCGTTTCATCAGGATCGGGATCGAATTTTCTATTTTGATTTTCGATCCCGATCCCGATCCCGATTTGGAGTGAGCAGGGTTCGTCTTCTATCGCTGTAGAACCCAACGAAGGTAAAAGTTTAAATGTTAAGAACGTCCCTGTTCCTACTGCCCAACGGGGCGAAGGTCCCCGGCGGCCGTTCGGACAAACACATGGGATCTTCCGGCGGGTGGCATTCGGCTTTTCTCCTTTCCTTCAATTTACGGTTGCACCCCCCGTTGGGCGGCGATGCTGTCCGTGAGGTCTTGAAAGGTCCGGGGCGGTGCGTCGGTTTTATCCCCGCGTTCTACAAGAGCGATGGCTTCCACCGGACAGCGGTTGACGCACAACCCGCATCCGATGCACCTTGGGTCCGACACCAACGAAATGCCGTCTTTGTCTTCAATGGCGTCCATGGGGCAGATCTCGATGCACTCACCGCACCCGGTGCACAGTTCGCCGTCAATAACAGAGCGGTAATAGGACATCACCAGTTCGCCGGGATTCGGAAAAAGCTTGATGTTTTTGAGCCCCGGACAGCAGCAGGCGCAGCAGCAGCATATCGCCAGCATGTCCTGGGAGTTACCGATTTGCAGCACCAGGCCGTTTTCTTCGGCCAGATCGAGAATCTTGTCGGCCTCGGCCCCGTCGATCTGCCTGGCATTGCCGTTCTCTACATAAAACCGGGCCCAATCGCCGAACATTATGCAGACCTCCATGGGTTTGGAGCAGGGATTGCCTAAGATGCCCTGTTCCTTTTTGCAGATGCAATCGGTGACAGAGATGACCTCTTCTTTGTCGACCATTTCACGAATCCGGTTGTACGGGGCCACCTCGGGATAACCCGCAAGGGATGATTCCACGGGAACCACCCTCAACTGTTTGGGCAGAGACGCCATGGACAACCCGATGTGGGGCATGTACGCTTCGAACAGTTCGCAGAACTCCCTGTCCAGACGGTTGACCTGAAATTCATACAAGCCGATGAGGAACTGGAATGCCTGGTACTTCGGGGTATCTCCCTCCCGGACGCGGAAGATCAGGCCGTCCTTGCACATCTGCTCGAGCTGTTCGGCCAGCCGGCGCTCGTCCATACCCGTCCGGGATGCGATTTCGGCAACCGTTTCCGGCGTGCTCGTCAGGTTCATAACCAATTCGGCCTGTTCCGGCGTAAACATCTTTTTCAGCAGCTTGATTTCAACGCCGTCCGGGGTTTCCGGAAACCCTGCCGGCAGCCGGTCTAAAAATTCCCTGAGCCGTTTGTAAACATTGTCAGCCATGGTGCACCTCCCGATGGGTTGCTGCATGAAAAAAGGTTTCGTCGAATTTCGAATGGTCCATTGGCCCGGTAACATGGAACCGATCCGATGATCACCGGGCAAGTCCTTGTCTGTGTAAACCGGGTTACGATCTCTGGAAACCGGGATATCGTGTCCTGCTCCGATAGCGATGACAGTGATGGCAGACAGGTCTGCATGCCTGTCGAGAAATGATAGAAAGGATTATATCCAAACCCGTGAGGATTGCAAGCAGAAAGGAGTGCGGGGGCGGGTGGTTCGGTATTTGGTGAAAAAGGGTGAACAAATTCGAAATTCTAAATTCCAAATTCTAAACGGGGCGGCGGATCGGCGGCGTCAGATGGCTTTTCCTGATTTAAAAATTCGTACTTCTTGTAATATTCGTAGTGAGATAAAAACATGGTGAAACATACAATAAAGCACCGATCCGATGTAATTTTTTAAACAGTGCAATCCGTGTTTACCCTGTGAAACCCGTCTTTTTGTTTTCATCAGGGTCTAAAATGTTTTTTATAAAATAGAACCAATCCACTGGCCCGTTCACTGTTCACTGTTCACTGTTCACCAAAAAAGCAGACCCTGTCCGATTTTTTACGCGCCCATGAGGAATCCCCAGCTTCCGCATTTTCGCCCGAAGCGTGCTCGGGTGGACATCGAGCAGCTCCGCAGCACCGCCTGCCCCTTCGACTTTTCCGCACGCCGCCGCCATGGCGGCCTCGATGTGGCGCCTGACGGCCTCGTCCAGGCTGAGGATCTTATGTTCCACGAACAGCCGGCCGCCGCCGGTCCTGCCGTTTTTTTTGCCGGAGGGTATCAAGTGGAGGTATTCCGACGCCGGATTCCCGTTGGCCTCGATCAGCGAGCGTTCGACAAGGTTTTCAAGCTCCCGGACATTTCCGGGCCAGCTGTAGTCCCTGAGTGTTTCGAACATATCCGGCGCCGGTTTGATGTTCTTGCCGATATTCAGCTCGATGCGCTTTTTCTTGATGAAGTAATTGATCAACAGCGGTATGTCGTTTTTCCGCTGCCTGAGCGGCGGAATCACGATGGGAAATACGTTCAAACGAAAGTACAAATCCTCCCGAAACGCCCCCGTGGCCACCATTTCTTCCAGGTCCTTGTTCGTGGCGCTGATCACCCGGATATTGACCTTGATGGGAACGCCGCCGCCCACGCGGACGATCTCCATGTTTTCGAGTATCCGCAGCAATCGAACCTGTGCAGAGGTGGTAAGCTCCCCGATTTCATCTAAAAAAATGGTGCCGTTGTGCGCCTGCTCGAACCTTCCCCGTTTTTGCGTCACCGCCCCGGTGAACGCCCCCTTTTCATAGCCGAACAGTTCGCTGTCGATCAGCGAATCCGGTATCGCCCCGCAGTTCACCTTGATGAAAGGGCCGTCTTTTCTCGTGGACGCCTTGTGAAGCGTATTGGCGATGACTTCCTTTCCCACCCCGGTCTCCCCCAGCAGCAGAACCGGCGTGTCCAACCGGGCCACCTGCTCGATTTTGCGAACCACCTGCCTTAAGCCGGAATGGCTCCCGACAATCTCATCGCCTGAAATTTTGAATAGTTGTTCCCTGAGATAGCGGTTGTCATCCGTGATATCTTCCTTCAGCTTTTTGATCTCCTGGTACTTCAGTGCGTTCGACATGGCCATGGCGATGGGGTCATGCAGCTTGAGCACTAATCGGAGATGGCGGTCCGTGAAGCGGTCCTTCCCCTGCATGAAAAGGCCCAGGGCTCCGATGCGCTGCCCGTTCATGTCCAGTCTCATGGTGAGCCTCGAGGTCATCGGCCAGGCCAGTTCGACGATTTCCTTGAGCTGGGGGCTTTTGATGTCATCATAGTTGATGACTTCGAACCGGTTCTTCATTTCCCAGAAACGGTAAACGCGCTCCCTCAAATGCTTTGGAATCTTGACGAACGGCTTCGGGCGCTTGGTGTTGTTGATGGTGGCCCATGCCGGGAAGCGAAACCCGTTTGCAATGGCGTCGATATGCCCCAGGTGAATGCCGGCGACCGGAATATAATCTTTCAAATATAACAGAAGATTTTCCAGCGCGATATCCGGGTCCAGGCTGGAGCAGATTCGGAGGGTGGCGTTCATTACGAATTCGTTTTCGTCGATTTCTTTTACATTCGCGAGGGCTTGTGCACTGGTTTGTGTAGAAGTTATCATGTCGATCCGGCTCCTTTTGAAAAAACAAATAATATGCGAAAGCGGGGTGGTTAGCCACAGACCTACACAGACGTATACAGAAATATAAAAAGGGACGTTCTTAACATTTAAACTTTTCGGTATCGGTTCTATTTTAAAAAGCTTTTTTAGACCCCGATGAAAACAAAAAGACGGGTTTCACAGGGTAAACACGGATTTCACGGTTTAACAAATTGAATTGTATCGGTGCTTTATTTTATATCCTCACCTGAAGGTGACCGGTTGTCGGCGGCCTTTCATCCCCGCCCGTTCTAACTTGAAAGAAACGGCATTGGAGCAGAAAAGAATTGGCGCGACATCGCCCCTTTCACCATTGGTTTCTGATCGTTCGCTGCGCTCACGATAAGGAAGAAATTGTCCACGAATCAAAACGAATCATAACAATTCCGCCTTGGCTGATCGCTGCGGCGGGTGGCCCGCTTGCGCCGGCCCACCTTTTTTGCTGGAAGCAAAAAAATCTTCGTGTTCTTCGTGCTTGTATGAGTAAAGTTCAAACATAAAAAATTATTTTTAACGGGGGGTGTGGGGGGTGTCCCCCCCACACCGAAATGTAAAAAATTTCTGGGTTTTCTTTTTTCGGCAAAGTCTATAGCCTGGAGTTGAGAAGGGTCGTGTAGTGGGTCTCGAACCCGTCACGAAGTTTCTTCCAACCGCCAGGGTAAAATCGGGGATTAACCTGGTGCATGACACCGCATATTTACAAGGCTGATGTTACCTGGCTCCCATTTGACTGAAAAAGGAGGACCGCTCAATGGAATCATTCTACCTCGGTATCGATGTAAGTAAAGGGTACGCGGATTTCGTGATCATCAACCAGAAAAAACAACCCATGATCGACAGCTTTCAACTCGACGATACGTTTGACTCGCACAACCGGTTGCACGGCATTTTACAGGAATTCTTAAACCGCCATCCAAAAGCGACCCTGCATGCGGCCATGGAAAGCACCGGCGGGTACGAAAACAACTGGTACAATGCATTGACCCGATTCCAGGCCTCGTTGAACATCAAAACCGCTCGTTTAAATCCATTGGGCGTAGCCCATAACAGCAAAGCGGATCTAAAGCGCAACACAACCGATAAAATCAGTGCGCAAAATATTGCCGAGTACCTGGTGGCGCACCCGGAAAAGGTGACCTATCAGCACCACGACCCCATGGCCTCGCTTCGAAAGCAATGGGGCTTTATCGAAATGTTGACCAAGCAAAGCACCCAATTTCGAAACCAACTCAACAGTCTTTTATATACGGCCCATCCGGAGTTGCTGTCTTTTTGCCAGGACGGTCTGCCGGACTGGCTGTTAAGGCTGCTGACCGATTACCCTACAGCAAGGCAGGTGAAAAGAGCCCGCGCCAAAACGTTGGTCAGGATCCCCTATATCACAATGCAGCGCGCACAGCAGCTGATAGCCAACGCAAAGCGTTCAGTGGCCTCTGGCACCGATGAGGTGAGCAGTCAGCTGGTCAGCGCCACAGCCAAACAGATCTTGCATCTTAAAAAAACGATTGCCGCCCAGAACGAACTGATGATCAGTGCTTGCGATCTGCCCGAAGTCGAACTGCTGAAAACGTTTGTAGGCATCGGCGACAAATCGGCAATCGGTTTGATCCTCGAAATGGAGTCGGTAGCGCGCTTTAAAAGCGTTAAAAAGCTCGCCTCGTTCTGGGGAGTGCATCCGGTCTATAAAATCAGTGGAGACGGCAGCGGCGGTTACAAAATGAGCAAACAAGGCCGCAAGGCTCCCCGCAAGATTCTATTTAACGTTGCTCTATCGGCTATCCATAAAAATCCCGTTATTAAGCCTTTGTACGAATACCATATCCATCAGGGAAGAAAAAAAATGGATGCTATCGGTATTTGCATGCACAAAATTCTTAGGATTGTTTTTGGAATGCTGAAGAATAACACCGCGTTCGATCCAAAAATCGACAGGGCTAACAGAGAGCGCCTGCTACAGGCCATAGCAGCGACCGGGAGGGAAAGAAAAGAACGTCGTTTTAAAGACTACAATCCCGCTGCCCCGGTATCCAGGCGGCAACGCAAGAAAAGAGTGGAGCGGGAGCAGTCCCAAAGTGTTAACGACACTAAGCGCGGGATCTCAGCCCCCGCCCACATAGGCTCCATATTATCAGATGTGCTTGCTAAAGTATAGCCTTTACCGAATTTTCAAAGAGCAATATATGCTGGGTAAACCTTGGTAAACCCGATTATACATAAATTTTTTACTTGACTTTGCACGGATTAACTTCGTGGTGAATTTTTTGTTTTTTTTGGTTTTTAAAACCTTCGTGGTGACAGAGGACAAGAAAGGAAGAAATATGCAATTCATAGACTTATCCGCCCAACAGAAAAGGATCAAAGACCAGATAGACAAAAGAATTCAAGATGTGCTGCAGCACGGCAAGTACATCATGGGTCCCGAGGTGCAGGAATTTGAAAAGGCGCTGGCGGACTTTGTGGGAGCAAGGCATTGTGTGAGCTGTT
>JAWODC010000030.1:0-23911 GCA_046483495.1 Desulfobacterales bacterium | reverse complement strand
CAGCTTCGACGGCATGGGGCTCGAGCCGGATATCATCTGCCTGGCCAAGGGTCTCGGGGGATATGGAACACCGCTCGCCATGAATCTGATCAAGCCTGAATATGACCGGCATTGGCAGCCCGGTGAACATACCGGCACATTCCGAGGGCAGGGATTGTCATTTGTCGCCGGCGGCGAAGCCTTGAGCTATTTCGAAGATGACGGTTTTATGAAAGACGTTCAGCGAAAAGGCCGCTTCATGCGGGATCGTCTCGAATCCCTTCTTTCGACGGATTCGGTGTCCGAAATCAGCGTGAGGGGCAAAGGCATGCTGCGGGGGTTTGATGTGGCGGATGGGAATGCGGCTTCCGACATCGTTGACAGGTGCTTTGAGCGGGGCCTGCTGATCGGTGCCTGCGGAACGGGGGGACGCGTCTTGAAATGTATACCGCCGTTGACCATTCCCGATGAAGATCTGGCGGAGGGCCTCGATATATTTGCCGAAGCCGCGCGGACATACGTATAGGAGGAATGAAAATGAGAAAACGCGACGATATGACCTTCCCCTTTGAAGAGTATGAACGCCGTCTGATTGAACTTCGTAAACGGATGGAATATCGCCGTCTGGACGCCGTGGTGATTACGGATCCGGAAAATCTCATGTATCTTACGGATTATCAGACCACGGGCTATTCCTTCTTTCAGGCATTGGTGATTCCCATCGACACCGAGCCGTTCATGATTACACGGCGCCTGGAGGAATCCAATGTCCAAGAGCGGACCTGGGTTGAAAACACCCGGCCCTACCCCGACACCGGCGACGCCATTCAGATGTTGGTGGAAAGCCTGCGCGAGTTTGGTATGGCCCAAAAATATGTGGGATATGAGCGGAACAGCTACTTCTTTCCAGCCTATCACCAGGATTCGATTCACACCAATTTCATTCACGGACACCTGATGGATTGCTTCGGCATCGTCGAGCAGGGCAGGATTCGGAAATCGCCGATGGAAATTGAAATCATGCGAAAAGCGGCAAAAGCCGCGGAAGCCGGCATGAAAGCAGGTTTCGAGGCCTGCCGGGCCGGCGTTACGGAAAACGAAATCGGGGCGGCAATCAGCCATGCCATGTTTTGCGCCGGCGGGGAACCGCCTGCGGTGATGCCGTACGTCATGTCGGGTCCCAGGAGCATGATCGGCCATGCCACCTGGGAAGGGCGTACGGTCCAGCCCGGCGAGCATGTATTTCTCGAAGTCGGCGGATGCTTTCGGCGCTACCACACGGCTATGATGCGCACGGTAGTCTTGGGCGAGCTTACCGAATCCATGCAGAAGGCGCAGGACAGAATGAAAATCGCACTCAGTGAAGTAAAGAAATTGATACGACCGGGTCTGACCGTATCCGATGCCGATAACCATGTCCGGAAAATCATCATGGAAAACGACGTCGGCGCCACCTTGATTACCCGGTCGGGATATTCCATCGGCATCGCCTTTCCCCCAAGCTGGGATGAAGGTTACATTCTCAGCCTCAAACAGGCGGATTCGTCCATACTGGAGCAGGGCATGACCATTCATCTTATTCCCTGGATGTGGGGCGTCGACGGCGATAAAACAGTGGGCATATCGGATACCATCCACATTACCGACGACGGGTGCGAATCCTTCTTTTCACTGGAAGAGGATTTTGTCTGCAAACCCGAGCACGAAAGCACACCGAAATCGATGCAGCCGGAAAAATTCGAACATGTTACTGAAGATACACCCAATGAAAACGAATTTGAAAAAACCGGGTAAGCCGGCAGAAAGGTGAAGCATGTTGAAAGTTATCGACCCCAGCCGGGGCACACCCCTTCATGAATATTCTACAGAAAGTTCTCTATCGGTAGAACGCGCCCTGAAGAGCGCTGAAGATACGTTTGCAGAGTGGCGAGAAACATCATTTGCCGAACGATCGTCCCTTTTGAAAAAAGTCGCTCGACACATGCGCGACAATGTCGAAGCGCTTGCCTTGCCTATGACGGAAGAAATGGGCAAACCCATTAAAGAAGCCCGAGGCGAGGTGTTAAAGTCGGCCTGGTGCGCCGAACATTACGCAGAACACGCCGAATCGTATCTTTCCGTCGAAGTTATCCCATCGGATGCCGCCCGCAGTTATGTCCAATACCTTCCCCTGGGTCCGCTCCTGGGAATACTTCCGTGGAACGCCCCCTTTTGGCTCGCTTTTCGTTTCTGTGCGCCTGCACTGATGGCGGGCAACACCTGCATTATCAAACACGATTCGCACGTCCCGGCATGCTCCTCCGCCATTGCCGGAGTGTTTCATGACGTGGACGCTCCGTCGGGTCTTTTCCAGAATCTGCTGATGACATCATCCCGTATCGAATCCGTCATTCGTGACCCGAGGATTCAGGCGGTTTCATTTACCGGATCCAGTAAGGCCGGAAGCGCTGTTGCCGCCGTTGCCGCTTCGGAAGTAAAACCCGCGGTTTTAGAGCTCGGCGGATCGGATCCCAGCGTTGTGCTTGCCGATGCAGATCTCGAAAAGGCGGCGGAGGTCATCACCCTTTCCCGCATCATCAACACGGGACAATCCTGCATTGCAGTAAAACGGATCATTGTGGAAGCGCCTGTTCATGACCGTCTCGTTTCCCTCCTGAAAGAGAGGCTTGCCGCGCTGAAAGTGGGCGACCCGCGCCTCGAGAGTACGGATATCGGCCCGATCGCGAGGGAAGATTTGCGCCACGACCTGCATCGCCAGGTGCAGGAAACCATCGCGGCCGGGGCGAAATGCCTGTTGGGCGGCGAGCTGCCCGAAGGGCGGGGATTTTTTTATCCCGCAACCCTGCTCACAGACGTGACGCCCGGGATGACCGCCTTTCGTGAGGAAACTTTCGGCCCGGTGGCGGTCGTCATTCGAGCGGAGAATGAACAACACGCTATGGAGCTGGCCAACGATACACCTTACGGGCTTGCGGCCGGCATATGGACCCATCCCTCGCGCGGTGAGGCCTTAGCCCGAAAATTTCAGGCAGGACAAGTGGCGGTTAACGGAATCGTCAAAACCGACCCCCGTCTGCCCAGCGGCGGGATCAAGAAGTCGGGGTACGGCCGCGAACTCGGTCCTCACGGCATTCGCGAATTCGTCAATGCCCAGCAAGTCTGGATCGGACCGGCCAACCCCGCATGATTCGCCGGGGGTTCAAATCCTTGATCATTTTTTCAGTTTCGACTCAATATAGTTATGCCAATTGAAATACAGGATTTACCCTATTCCAAAAAATCAACAAAACAACGATGCTAAATGTCTAAAAAATCAATGATCCATGGATCGGGGGAATTTATCTCAAAACCGCTTCTTTAGTTTTCTAATTTGAACGTTTTTGACGAAAATCTAAAATAGAAAGGAATGCTCATGACGGAAAAAATTCCCAAACCAACCACAACAGATGCCGGAATTCCCGTATCCAGCGACGAGTATTCCCTGACGGTCGGTCCAGACGGCCCCATACTGCTTCATGATCATTATCTCGTCGAGTTGATGGCCAACTTCAACCGGGAAATGATTCCGGACCGCCAGCCCCATGCAAAGGGCTCGGGAGCCTTCGGTCACTTCGAGGTAACCCAGGATATCGAGGCCTGCACAAAAGCGGCCGTATTTCAACCGGGCACGAAGACCCAAGTGCTTGCCCGTTTCTCCACCGTGGCCGGCGAGAGCGGCAGTCCCGACACGTGGCGGGATGTGCGCGGTTTTGCACTTAAGTTCTACACCACTGAAGGTAACTATGACATGGTAGGCAACAACACCCCGGTATTTTTTGTGCGTGATCCCATGAAATTTCAAGACTTCATCCATTCGCAGAAACGCCGGGCAGACAGCGGACTGCGTGACAACGACATGCAGTGGGATTTCTGGACCCTGTCTCCCGAATCGGCCCATCAGGTCACCATTCTTATGAGTGATCGCGGCGTTCCCAGAAGTTATCGCCACATGAACGGCTACACGAGCCACACTTACATGTGGGTTAATAAAGACGGTGAACGTTTTTGGGTCAAATACCACTTTAAAACCGACCAGGGCATCGATTTCCTCACGCAGGCGGAAGCCGACCGGATTGCCGGGGAGGATGCCGACTACCACCGCCGGGATCTCTTCGAGGCGATCAAACGCGGGGATTACCCTTCATGGACCCTGAAGGTGCAGATCATGCCCTTTGAGGAAGCAAAAACCTATCGGTTCAATCCATTCGATTTGACCAAGGTTTGGCCCCATAAAGATTATCCGGTCCAAGAGGTGGGGCGCCTGACGCTCACCCGTAATCCAGCAGATTTTCACACCGAAATCGAGCAGGCGGCCTTCGAGCCTAACAATCTCGTTCCGGGCATAGGGCCCAGTCCGGACAAGATGCTGCAGGCCCGCCTTATTTCCTACGCTGACGCGCACCGTGCACGCCTGGGTGTCAACTACAAGCAGATTCCCGTTAACCGGCCTAAGAGTCCGGTTCACAGCTATGGCAAGGGGGGTGCGATGCGTGTGGAGAACGTCTCTGATCCGGTGTACGCACCGAATTCCAAGGGCGGCCCCAAGGCTGACCCCCGACACTATCCTGAACGGGCCGTCTGGGAAGCCAACGGCGAATTCATACGTGCAGCCTATACCAAACGAAAAGATGATGACGACTTCGGGCAGCCGGGTACCCTGGTGCGGGACGTTATGGATGACGCCCAGCGCGACCGTCTGGTCTCAAATGCAGTCGGACATCTGAAAAAGGGTGTGTCCGCTCCAGTTCTGGAGCGTGCCTTTGCATATTGGCGCAACATCGACAAAGAAACCGGGGACCGCATCGCAAAAGGGGTTAATGACGATTAATGACATGGTATGTTTCCATCGTCCGGATGCTTTGTGCTAAGTACACGTTATGGCTACTGTAGAGGGACCGAACCGATAAGGTACATCAACAGAATTATAAGGAGCCGACTCATACTACCCGTGGGCTTGATCCCTAAGGTCGGGCAAGGAAACGCTCAAACCACTGCCGGGCCAGTTGAGAAACTTTTTCAAGCGCCCCGGGTTCCGGGAACAGGTGGGTGGCGTCCGGAATGATCTCGATTTTTGTTTCCGTCTTCATTCGAGCCGCGGCTTCTTCATTCATCCGGATGACGGATTCATCTTTTTCTCCCACGATCAGCAAGGTCGGGGAGGCGATCATCGGTAGAACTTCTCCTGCAAGATCGGGTCTGCCGCCCCGGGAAACCACCGCCTGAATCTTCTCCGGACGTTTTCCCGCAGCCATTAGAGCGGCCGCTGCGCCTGTACTGGAACCGAAGGCGCCGATGTTAAACAGGCGGGTGTCTTCCCGTTCCAGAATCCAATCGACCGCTTCCACCACGCGTTGAGCAAGCAGATCGATATTGAATCGAAACCACCCCGTCCGCATGTCCTCGGCCTCCTCTTTTTCGGTAAGCAAATCCATCAAAAGGGTAGCCAACCCGCCGTTTTGCAGTTCTATCGCAACCGACTGGTTCCTGGGACTGTGTCGGCTGCTGCCGCTGCCATGGGCGAATACCACAATTCCCTTAGCGCCTTTTGGAATTGAGAGGTTTCCCTCCAAATGTTGGGATTCGGCGGGTATCCGGACAACTCGTTCCGATTCTTCCATCTGCAATTCCTCCTTCATCTTTCGGATAACCGGCAGTTTTTCCGTTTATACCGCAAATTTCTATTACTTTAAAAAAGATGGTTTAATGGGTAAATAGGTTTGAGCCTGTATTACAGCAATCGATTGATGCTCATCATGAAAAAACACAGGTGTGACGTTATTGGAAGAAAATATCAAATTAAATTCGTTGCTTGTGATGAGGTAGAAAGGCGTTGAAGATCTTCAAAATCAGCCCCCGAATATTACAAAAATCAGGGATTATGCATATGCATTTATATTAGAACAAACGTCATCTCTTTGCCCGGATCCAGTAAAAAGATTTCGTCTTTAAAGCCGATCTTTACCGGCATGCCTCTCTGTAAGCTGTGAAGCGTTATTCTGCTTCCGGTAATGTTTACATCGATCCAGCTTTTGTGATATTTAAGTTTGAAATCAAGGGACTTGAGTTCGGAAGGAAGACTTGGATTGAACCATAAGGTATTTCCCCGGCTTTCAATTCCGGAATAGCACCTAAGGATGAGATCCACCGTTCCGGCCATTGCGCCGAGGTGGATTCCTTCATGAGTGGTTCCGCCTTGAATATCCTCGATATCGCTCTCAAGCGCGTCCTGAAACAAACGCCACGACATATCACGTTTAGACCTGGAAAGAACCCATGCGTGCACAACTCTGCTTAGGGTCGAGCCATTCGAGGTCCGGTTAAGATAATAATCAATATTTTTTGGAATGGTGTCAAATTCGAAAAAGTAGCCAAGCCGATTGAACAACTCTTTCAGCTCTTCTGAAGAAAGCAAATAAAACAGCATCAGAACATCGGCCTGTTTGGACACTTTGTAGTTGTTCGGGCTGTCATTTTCAGATTCAAGGATCCGATCGAGCCTCTGTATGTTTCCGTATTTTTCCCGGTAAGATTTCCAGTCAAACTCTTTTAGATGTTCATATCCTTCAAATTGACTGATAATTCCATCATCATGAAAAGCAACACGCAGTTTTCTGCTCAACCGGTCCCATTCCTGTATCTCTTCCTCCGTGATCGCCATATCTTCGATAATAAATTTTCGGCGCATATCGGGCAGCATGTCCAGCATTTCCAGCGTACGCCAGAATATCCAAGCCGCCATAACGTTCGTATAGGCGTTATTGTCTATACCTTTATCCGAAGATTCCGGGTAACGGTCATGATACTCATCAGGCCCCATGACGTTGCATATCTCATATCGATCCATCGAAACGTTATACGTCGCCTTGCTCGCCCAGAACCGGGCAATTCCAACCATAACCTCGGATCCATAAAAGGACATAAATTCATCGTCCCGGGTGACTTGATAATATTGCCGGATATTGTAGGCGACAGCGATATTGATATGGCGTTCCAGCTGTGAATTGTCTGGAATCCATCGGCCGGAAATGGGATTCAGATGAAGCGTTTGGGCCTGTTCCTCACCATTGCTGCCGCTCTGCCATGGGAACATCGAACCGCTGTATCCGGCCTTTTCGGCCTCCTGGTATGCCCGCGGCAGCCGGTTGTAGCGATACATCAACAAAGCTCTGGTGATATCCGGCATACGAAAGTTGAGAAGCGGAAAGATAAAAAGTTCGTCCCACATGATCAAGCCGCGATAAGCCTCTCCGTGAAGTCCGCGGGGAGGAACCCCGGCATCGAGTCCCACGGTATTCGGAGAAATCGTTTGCAGCAGGTGAAAGATATGGAGATTAAGCACCTGCTCGATGCGATTGCTTTCCGTCTTTACCCGTATATGCCATCTTTCCCACAGATGTTTCCACGCCAAAAAATGACGGTCGATGAGCTCATCGAAATTGCCGACATGCCGAAGGGCATCCCGGGACTCGAGAAGATTTACGGATATGGCGTATTCCTTGGAATGGTAAATCGACACGATTTTTTCTATACGGATGGCCTGTTCCTTTTCAAGAGGAACCTCGAAATCCATGCCGATATAGCCTTCTTCCTCGTGTATGCTGCCTTCGATGTTAAGCGGTTTATTTCCTTTGAAGATTCGGGTCCGCGCCGTTTCGGCAATACTGATATGCGATTGATTCGTTTTTGCCGTCAACCAAATCAGGCGGTCATCCGTAACACCGGTTTCCGGCCGGTCAAAATGATGATTGTTCAGATCACGATATCGCTGGACCAACGTGTTTTTCATTCTCCCGTCAATAGCCGATCGAATGTGTATCGTCCCTGACCAGTTTTCAGGCAAAATCGTCGTTTCAAGACCGGCAATATGCCGGAGGCTCATATGCACGAAACGCCTCTGCCTAAGAAAGGTCAGGCGTCTTTGTTTATCCTTGAAGCGGACGGTTCGCGTCAAAACAGCCTGCCGCATATCCAGTTCCTGGCGGTAGTCGATAATGTCCACATTCGATAGATCGAACCAGTCGCCGTTCTGGATCCGAAAGCTCAGCGCCAGCCAGTTCGGAACATTGACCATACTTTCATTCTCGATGGTTTGACCGGCGATATTGCTTTTGAGCCTGTTGTAAATCCCTGCTATATAGGTGCCGGGATAATGAACTTTGCCGGCCACCGATTCAGGCGAGGCTCCCCTGGCGGCAAAATAACCGTTTCCCAGCGTGCATAACGCTTCCCGAAGCTTTTCCTCTTCAGGTTCAAATCCTTCATAGGTAAGGGACCATACATTGAAAGAAGAAACTTTTTCTGAAAGTTTAACCAGTTCTTCCAAAAAAACAGTTACCTCCTCGGGGTTTTGCAAAACGTGGCTTGCCGCTGTCATTCGATCGCGGTCGGTTACCAGGATGCCGATGCCCCGTTGCTCGATCGCCTCGAACGCATCTTCATCGGTGGTATCGTCACCGATGTAGAGGGGGACGGTACGCGAATCGTCGATATGCAGCCTTTTCAATAAATAGAGCAGCGCCTTGCCCTTGTTCCAGTCGGCATTGGGACGGAGTTCAACGATTTTCCTGCCCGTGGTTTTCGCAATACCGGCAAAGCGGCCGCTTACTTCATCCACCCGCCTTTCGAGCTCCGGTATGATATTCTCATCCGCCCGGCGATAGTGAACGGCTATTGCATACGGCTTGCGTTCAATGCGGATTCCTTTAAGATCCGTCAGTGAATCCCTGAGTTGCTTTTCGGCCTTTCCCAACTCCGGAAGAAAACGTTTTCCGGGCTCCTCATGGAAGCAATTTTCCGGTCCGACCATATTGAAGCCGTGACTGCCCGCGTAAACCAGGTTTTCAAGGCCGATCAGTTGCTTAATGTCATTCAGGGCCCGGCCTGTCATGATGACCACGGTCCAGTGTTCGGAAAGCTTTTGGATGATCTTTCTGTTTTGGTCCGCAAGAGCCGCTTTGGAAGGGTCTTCAACTATGGGCGTGAGTGTTCCGTCATAATCCAGAAATATGGCCGGCCTTCCCTCGCGCAGCCGTTTAATGATCCGGCCCTTGTTTTTGATTGCCGAGGGAAGTCTGTCCGAATGCCCTGTATTGTTCACTGGATTAACTCCGTATTTCCGACAAGTCACCGGCGATCCGCTATGAAAGGGGGGCAGCATTCAACCGAAATGCTCCCCCTCGGCTTGGAAAGTTTACTCTTTCTGATATCTAAAGGAGACCCTTACTTTTACGCGGTAATTGAGAATTTTGCCGTTTTCGATCTGCAAATCGAATTCTTCGACTTCCGCGATTCTCAAATCACGCAGGGAACCGGCGGCAACCTCCACTGCTTTTGCCGCCGCCTTTTCCCAGCTTTCCGAGCTGGACCCTACCAGCGTTATCACCTTGTATACGCTGTCATTCATAGCCGCACCTCCTTGTTGTGTGTTTGTTCCACCATAAACGGTTCGACACCACCATCGAGAACGGGTACCGCGCCGACATTGATCTGCCTCATAACCTCTGCGGCCCTTTTGACGGAATCACCGGAATAGACGATTTCCGGATTCGGCGTCATAATTTCATTTATTTACATGTTTTCTCCTGTAATTCAGCCGAGGATGGCAATGCGATTTATCACATCCTTAACCCCGGCGGTATAAACGGCCGCTTCTTCTGCGGCTTTCCGTGCGCTCCAGCTCGGCACCGAACCTGTAAGGGTAACGGCTCCGTTTCTTACTCGAACGTTTACATCATCCGCGTCAACGGCTGATCTGGACTCCAAGGTATCTACGATATCTTCGGCAATGGAAATATCCACGATATCATCTGTAGGCACAACCGCGAGATGGTTTTCGATAAGAATGACACCCGGTTCGGAGGCGACCAGGTTTTCGGCATGTATTTTTTTCCAGTAGGCATCCACTGTTCCTTTCAGAGTCACCGTACCGGCACTTACGTTCACGTCTACATCGATCAAATCCAGATCCGGATTGGCCGAAATCTTCTCTCGTATGTTGTCTTCGATTTCCAGGTCGGTGGGCAAAGAAACACTGGGCGGATAGGTCACCAGCAACTGGTTTCTTACATAGGTGACGCCAAGCGTCCCCAGTGCGTCATCATAAGCGGCGGACCGTGCAAAATAGGTCGGCACCTCCCCTCTCAACGTGACGGTGCCGTTGCTCACTTCAACATTGACCTTTGCGGCATTGACACGGTCATCCCGCGCCATTTGATCAATAATGTCTTTTTTAATCAATTCATCTGTTCGGGCCATAATCATATCCCCTTTCTCTTTTTTTTGAACAGCCCCGGAGAAATGGGATTACGTTAATGTCATGTTTTAATTTCGATTTTTTTCTGTTTGCTTTCTTCTGTTTTAGGAATATTGATGTTGAGAACGCCGTTTTTAAATTCGGCGTCCACCTTATCACTCTGTACGCCGGTCGGAAGCCTGAAGGAACGCTCAAAACTGCCGGAAAATCGTTCACGGCAATAATACCGTTCTCCTTTCTGCTCCTCCTCCTGTTTTTTCTCACCCCTCAATGTCAGCACATCCCCGCTGACGTTGACGTCGATATCTTTAGCTTCCATTCCGGGCAATTCGGCCTTTATTTGAACATTTCCATCGGTTTCGGAAACATCCACCGAAGGGGTCCATTCCCACGCTCGTTCAGCCGGTGCCATTTCACCCAGAAACCTGTCGAACATATCATCCAATCCCCGCCAATACGGCCGAACAGCTGTCTGTCTTCTCCAGGGAGTCAATTCGTATGCCATAGCTTTCCTCCTTTCTGATACTCTCCGGAGCTGTTTCTATTAATCTAAACAAAGATGATTTAAAGGGTAAATAGGTTCGAGCCTGTATTACGGCAATCGATTGATGCTCATCATGAAAAAACACAGGTGTGACTTTATTGGAAGAAAATATCAAATTGAATTCGTTGCTTGCGGAGATAGAAAAGCATTGAAGGTCTTGAAAATCAGCCCCGAATATTACAAAAATCAGGGATTATACGTATTGCTGTGTTGATCTTCTTCAAAATAGAAAAAAATTAAATCACTACTTTCCTGCTATAATTTTATTCGTTAAGTGAGAGGCCAATAATTTAAATTTATTTATCTTGGACAAAGGGGCTGAATGAAAACAAAATATAAAATTTTTCTTGTGGATGATCATGCTTTGCTGCGGAATGTCTTGAAAACGATGATCAATCAGCTCGAAGACTACGAAGTGGTGGGTGAAGCCGGTGACGGCATGGAAGCCATACGGAAAATTAAAATCGTTCAACCGGACCTGATTTTACTGGATCTGAACATGCCTAAAATGGGGGGATTTTCGGTTCTGAAAGAGATTCAGCCTGAACACAAGGACTTAAAAGTTATCGTGTTAACCATGAATGATAATGAAGATATCATTGCCGACGCATATCGATCAGGTATAGACGGCTACTGCCTTAAAAATGCTAATTTCGATGAATTGCAATTAATTATAAGTGCCGTTTTGTCCGGCAAGCGTTATATATCCCCTGAGATTTCAGAAAATATCATCGGTGGCTTTTTAGAGACTGAAAAAAAGAAAATAAAAGATCCATTATGGGTATCGCTTACCCAAAGGGAGAGGGAAGTGCTCAAACTCATCGGGGAAGGATATTCAAGCAAAGAGATAGCGGATTTTCTGTTCATCAGCCCATCGACCGTTGATAAACACAGGACAAACATGCGAAAGAAGCTCGGCTTAAATTCAAACCAAGAGCTGAAAACCTATGCCGTCACAAAAAAGCTCGCTTTTACTGAAGAAGCTGAAGATTATCGTTCAACGTTCGTGCTTCAACACCATCCTCATGGGTAATGTTCCGCCCGATTAAAGCTTTTTTGAACAGCATACCGCAACAACTCCGTAATGGTTCGGCACTATCCATGTGACCGGGCCTTCGGTTTCATGCCGAAAAGAAATCGGGTGATCGGGAAGCGTTTGATAAAGAAGTCGTAAAGGGCCATAATCGTTATAAAGGATATTCCCGAAATAATTACATATTTGACGAACGAATGGACCTGCAATCGTACAATCCGGTACCCGATCAACAGCAATACGGTCTGGTGTAAAATATAAAACGGCAGCACGGCCTCATTGGCGTATCCTAAAAAACGGTTGTTGAAATTGAGATATTTTTCTCCCAAACCGATAAGTGCGAATATCCAGAGCAGCACAAGAGTACAGCGAATCAGCGCCATTAGCAAATACAGGACCGGTGTGGTTTCATTGATGATCGGTCGGATGCCGTAATAGACCGCCAAATGAGTCGACGAAAGCGCGATGGCCGCGATTAAGCAGGGAAGCCAAGTGCTCTTGATGCTTTCCATGATTTTCTCATTGCAGAATATCATGTAGCCGTAAGCGAATATAAACAGATAGGAGAACAGATCCCATCCTCCGGTTCCTCTCATGAACCCGAAACCGTTCAGGTCTATAAAGATGTTTATGATGATTAGAGGAATCGCCAACAGCAGCAACCGAAAGAAAGACTCGAACCGGTTCGAGAGCCTGCTTAATACACTGGTCCCTGAATTCTTTCCGGCCAAAAAAATGGGAAGGAGTATAACCGAAAATATAAACAGGTAAACCAGATACCAGAGATGAAATCCATGCCACGCGAAATTGCCCCCAAACATATCGACGCCTTGAAAGTAAGCAGGAAAGAAATTGAAAAAGGAGCCTTCGAAACGATTGTGGGTCAACCGTTCCAAATACATCTGGGGCGGACTGGTTATAAAATATCCCACAATGATCAGCGGAATCAGGATGCGTTGCACTCTCTCCCGCAAAAAAGCGCGGCCGGACCTTGCCTTCAACTGATAAAAAACCGCTGCACCGGATAAAACGAAAAAAAGAGGCATGATCCACTGCGAAAAGAAAGAAACGTGGATGGAAGAAACCAAATGCTGCTCGTGATTTTTTACATGCCAGTCATGAAAATCAAAAAACCGGTCCGCATGAAAGAAAAATATCGCAAACATGGCCAGCACTCTGAGCCAGTCTACGAAATCAAGTCTGTGTCGCTCTTTTTTCATACATTCCGGCTGCCGTTGTCTCTCCCATAAATTTGATGTGCGCCATCCAATGCATTTTGAACATATCGGACAGGTATGCCATAATCTTGTTACTGAATGCCAATTGGTTCCTGATCGTTTTAAACATGGGACGGTCAAAGGTTGTATCCAGGCCGCACCCGATAATGACGATGGTTGGATAATTTCTTTCCATGAACCGCTTGACAATGGAACTGATGTGAAGACTTCGGGCGCCTCATCAACAACTACGGCCTCGTACTTAAATCGCAAATAATCTAATATATTCTTTTTTTTTTATCAAACGATATATAAATGGGCTCCAGCTTTTCCGATTTATTGAAAAGCTGTTTCAAAAACGTGTAGAACCGGGTGCACCCACGCATTGAAGCAGGCAACGGATCCATGCTGCCGTTTCTGAAGGTGCACAGCCTCTTTTTACAGCAGTTCCCTTCAGCTGAATACAGGATACATATTATTGATTCAGGTCTTCTTGAGGGGTCTAATTAATCTATTACATATGTTTTCGATCCCGACCGGCTCGGCCATGGTAACCCACCCTGCGGATGGGATTGATGATGACGAAATCATAGTGATTCATTTCGATACGGCGTTCTGCCAATGATTACGAGAAGAACGGCAAATCCATTTGATGTTTGGTTGGTAAACGGCAGGTCTCGATCATGAAAAATACGGGTTTTCAGAACAAGCCGATGTACGATTCGGCAGCCGTAGGACGGACAACGGCCCGTTCCGCGCGCCTGTGGATCCGGGCACGATCACCGGGCTCGCTTACAGTCGAATGGCGGCCGCAAAAACATCCTCAACACGCCCGTAAAAAACGGATAACCGTAAACCCTGAAAATGAAAGTGACAACACGATAAGTGTGGTTTTACCCAGCGAACCCGAGGAAGAAGGCGTCGGACTTGACCCGCTTACGCGATATAATTTTCGCATCACCGCTGCAGACGAAAGCCGCGTATTGGCCCAAGGCGCCTTTGAAACCGCCCCGGAAAAGCCGGAAGACACGCCCGAGCGATTCGCCGTTGCCGTGATGAGCTGTCATCAGCCCTTCAACAGCAGGGGAACGGTTCGAAAATCGGCACGCCTGGTGCTCAAGGCGGCCGAAAAATGCCTGTCCGATCATAATACCAAAATCGTCTTTATGGTCGGCGATCAGATGTATTCCGATTATCCCAAAAAGTTGTCGTTGTTCGACGAAAAATATTTCCCCAATGTGGCTCCACCGGGCCGCGACTCGATTCTATCCTGCAAGGATACGGAAGTGCGAAAACTTTTCCATGAACGCTATCGTCATTTCTGGGCGCTTCCGGAGTGGCAGCGGCTGCATATGCGCTTTCCCTGCTACCCCATTCTGGATGACCATGACCTGGTCGACAACTGGGGCTCTGTACCGGCACACCAGGAGCCCCTTTGGCGCAATTTTATAACAGGCGCACGTTGGGCCTGCTTCGATTACCAGGCCTCGCGCATCCTGCCGGCGGCTGCCGCAATGCCGAAGAGCTTTCATTTTTCCGGCTCCTATGGCTATTGCGCCTATTTTGTCATGGATTTGCGTTCAGAGCGGCGCGCCGGCCCAAACGGCCGGATTATCGGCCCGCAGCAAAAGCAGGATTTTGTGTCGTTTTTAAAAAATTCCCGTCAGTCCAAGATCATTTTTCTGATCCTCAGCGTTCCCCTGCTTCACTTGCCAAGGTTTCTTACCCGACTGATAGCCCGAATGCCCCCGCCCAACGAGGATTTTTCCGATCGATGGTCTTCAGGCCGCCATATCCGGGATCGTGACTGGCTGTTGAAAACCGTCCATGATCATCAGCAGTCGAATCCGGAGCAGCGAATCATTCTTCTTAGCGGTGATATTCACATCGGCTGTGTTCATCGCATCGACTGGGGCGATTCCGCCCCGAATTCGTATCAATTTATTTCCAGCGGCTTTACCCACAAAACCGGCTGGGTGGTCTCGAACGGATCCAAGCTGCTGATACGCGCCAACCAGCACATCGAAACAACGGACCGATCCCTCGAAGCACGCATGGACCTCTTAAAGGGCCTTCCGCGCAAACGGCAAAATCCCTGCGGTAACTTGAATATGGGAATCGTTGAGGTCGATAGGGGAACAAATAACCCACGCGTTCGTTTTTTCCTCTATAATCAACGACGCGGGCAGCCCATCCGTGCCTTCCAGTCTCATTGGCTATGATCTCCCCAAGTAGGGTTTTAATGTATCGATGTGATACACATATTTGTATACACGGCGGAGCTTACATCCTATCGTAAAAAAAAAGCCGTACTCAAGCCCATATCACTACAATGCCATTTAATATAATCTTCAAATAAAGCGAATATATTTACCCGGATTCACCGGAATTGCCGCCGCATCGGCCGGCATTGCCAAAATACTATTTTTCATTTTCCTGGTCATTTTTATTGTATTTCTGATTATGAGGCTTTCAGGCAGGCGGCCTCGGAAACCCTACTATGGTTTTTCGGCCGCATATAGTTTTAATCCTCAAATTGAAAAATCACATCAAAGTAAGGAGAGCGGAACATGCTGCAGAAAATTTTTGAAGGAAGATTTATAAACATTGTTAAATCATTGATGGCAGCTTTCCTCGTGTTTGTTTCCATCGGCCTGTCGTCCTGTGAAAGAGAGGGGCCGGCGGAAAGGGCTGGTGAAGAAATCGATGAGTCAATTGAAGAGTTTGGAGACGAAGTAGAGGATGCTACTGACAGGTGATTCAGATCCTTATTTGGTTAAAAGATATAGTCTGAGTGGCTTTGGATACGCTGCATATTTGAAGTCACTATTTACAAAAGGAGGAAAACATGAATGCATTGAAGCACAGCAGTCTTGCAAAAAATACAACATTTCTGCTCATTGTTCTAATGACGATTCTCGGGATGGTTCCTGCTACAGAGGCAAGTTTTATCCCCTCTGCGGCATCACACACGCAGTCAACGATCGACCAGGATCTTGAAACCGTTACTGAGGCGTTAGAAAATAAGATTGTAAAGCAGCGCCTGAATGATCTGGGCTATTCGGACCAGGAAATTCAAGAACGCCTGGACCAGTTGACCGAAGAGGAAATTCATCAACTCGCGGTCGGGATAGACGCGGTAAACCAGGGCGGAGTATTCGGATTTGTCATATCTGTTTTGGTAATCGTTATTCTGGTAATTGTCATTTTGAGGCTGACATAATTGCGGATCATGTTTAGAAGCAGGCAAATAATGGACTTGAAAAAAATCCCTGCAGCCCGGATACTGTTAATCGTGATATTCGGCGCCATGCTTTTTGCAGGCTGTGCATCGAGGAGCACCACATTAACCAACGGAGAATTGAATCATTCGGTTGTTATCGATAACGTGCCCTTTTTCGCTCAGAACCGTTATCAATGCGGTCCGGCATCCCTTGCGGGAATACTCAACTTTTTCGGTGATAAAGTATCGCCCGAAGAGATTTCAGATGCGATTTATCGAAAAGATATTCGGGGTACCGTATCCCTGGATATCGTGCTTTTTGCCCGAAAGCGCGGTTTTCATTCCCGGTGGTACACCGGAAGCATCGATGACATACATCAAACGATATCAGCAGGCATACCGCTGCTAGTGATGGTGGACAAGGGGGTGGGTTTCCTCAAATCTTATCACTTTATGGTGATTACGGGATTTTCACCTGATGGAATAATTGTCAACTCCGGGAAGAGCCGCCACCAGATCATACCCAACCGCCTCTTCCTGTATCAGTGGGAAAAGACACAGTTTTGGTCCCTTCTGGTCAGCCCTGAAGCTCCAATGGAAGAACAGGCGGGATAAATGCACATGAATAAAAAGATACTGATTGTTTTCGCATTATCATCGCTATTGCAGTGGGGATGTTCCCTGCCCTATATTCAATCGCATCAGGATCCCTTGACACCCGAGGAACATTTACAATTGGCAAAAGCCTATGAACTGAAAAAGGAATACGCGGCAGCCATAAGGGAATACGAAGCAGCTTCGCATCGATTTCCGGAAGCTCATTACTATTTGGGGAATGTTTATTTTATGCAGGATGATTATCGGAAGGCTGAGCGGCACTACACGATTGCCATTGAAAGGCTGCCCCAGGACCCCCGTGTCTATAACAATCTGGCCTGGTTGTACTTGATAGAAAACAGAAATCTGAACAAAGCCGAATCGCTCGCTTTGAAAGGATTAGAGTTGGCGCCCCGGGATAATTCTGCATCATATCAAGATACATTGAATCGGATTAGAGCCAAAAAAAATGAGTTCTGACTATATGTGCTTTCTTCTCAAACCGTTATAAAGCAAATGTAATCGGTTATACTTCTCTTCATTTCTCTTCTTATCCCGATCTTCCGGCATCGGAACCAGGATCGGATCAGCCGGTTATGTCTCGGCCCGGCGGACGGGCGTCTATTTTCATTTGAGTTATTGCAACACCTGCAGCAATGACTCCCAAGCCTACCAGGTCCGTTGCCAGGAGACGGTCACCGAATGCCGCCCAGGCCATCAGCATTGTTACAGGTGGACCGAAATAAAACAGGCTCGCCACCCTTGTAGCGTCAATTCGTTCGATCAAAAGCCACATTAAAGCGTATGCCATCAGGGATACGCCCAGAATCAGCCATAACAGAGCCCCCACAAATAAGGGCTTCCATTCGGTCGCCAGGTGTTCAAAATAAAAAGCAGGAATAGTGACGGCCAGCGCCGTGCCAAGGCATTGATAAAAAAGCCCAAGGTCCACGGCTAAACGATAATCATGTCTTTGCACTTGCAACCGGCGCTGAATCAAACTGGCGCCCGTGATCGCCGCCACCGAACCAAAGGGGATGAAATAAGCAAATACGGAGCCCACATCGGTTAATTCAGTTCTGGCCAGAACCGCTATCATGACACCAGCCAAACCGATCAGCAAGCCTGCCCAGCGGGCAAGAGGCGTCCGTTCTCCGACTACCAGCCCGGATAAGGCGCCTGTTGTCATTGGCTGCAGCGCAACAACCATGGCAACAATGCCTGCGGGAACGCCGTACTGCAACGAAAAAAATACACATCCCAACCAGATGCCATGAGCCAGAATACCGACCAATAAGGCTATCAAAACAGCATTTAACCCCGGCCATTCCAATCGGCGGCGCAGGACAAGGTACGCAAAAAGAATAAATGCCAATAACCAGTACCGCCAGAACAGCAAGGTAAGAGGCTCCGTGTATGGAAGGGCGTATTCCGCACCGATGAATCCAGAGTTCCACAGCAAAATAAAGCCGACGGACAAGAACCAGATGTGGTTTTGGTAAGGCATCGTTTTAGTTCGGCTAACGGTGGTATTATTACCATCACTCAGGAACAGATCACCTCGCCGGGCCATTCAGGCTTTTTATACACGCCGTTTTGCCATATGGGAATGCTGTTGACGATAACAACCTTGTTCCCCTGAGAGTAACCCGATTAAGATGGGTTAATATGGAAAAACTGCATTCAAATCCTCTGCACTTTCTGCACGAACGTCCCCTGAATCCTCGTCCCCTGAATCTCTCAAACTGTCGCCAACTACAATCCGCCGACTTCCACGGCTCCGATGTCGCCATAATAGTACTCGGGCCTGGAAACACCGCGTTGATCGTCTGAAATGAGATAGACCGTATCGCTATAGATCGATTTCTGAAGGTACGCTTTGCTGTCGATAAAATCTTCCCAGAACGCATCGGCAATACCGGCCTCTCCCAGCTGGTCCCCGACTGCGATATCCAGTTCTCTCCAGAATTCGATCCAATTCGCGTTCTCCGGGAGAGTCGGCCAAATTTCCGGCTCCGGATAAAAATCGGCATTGATCAGATCCTCCCCGATATTCGGCTGGAAAGCTTCTCCCAGTCGATTCGCAAGAGACTCCAGTATATCTGCCTGCAAGGTGTCATAACTAATCTCATCGAATAGAGAGGACCGCTTCTGTCCATGGACATGCCGGACGACGTAGATTTCATTGGGAATAACATCCAGAGCGCCTCCTTTGACTTCGTACCAGAGTATGGCATAATCGCCTTCATCCGTTCCGGCCGACAGGATGGAATCATGTCGAACGACGTTCGCCAGAACGTTTTCGGGTGCCGCCCCTGCATGGTCTCCCTCCTTGGGCCAATGCCTGCGGCTGAGTGAATTCCAGTACGGAACAGGCACCAGAATCTGATTAAAGTCAATGTTGCCGACAAGATTGTAGCCCTGGCTGTAAAAATGCATAAGGGAGCCCGTGAAAACATCCTCGGAGACGCCATTGAGCGTATTGCCGACCACTATGGAGTGGCGCAGCCGGATTTCCTCCACATCATGAGCATTGCCGATGGTGGCGGCGATACCTCCGCCGCCCATGTTGGGCTTGTTATTGAACACATGCGCTCTTCCGGTGACATCGTTTTCTGCGATTGTGCAGCTTGTCAACCACATGCTGCCGTTGGACATGTAAACACCACCGCCGCGGAAGTAGAATTGAAACCATGGTTCGAGTGTTTCGGGGATTTCTATCGACACGTTGTGTTCGACCACATTGCGGGCTACGGTACAATTCTCGAGAATCAGCTTCTTTGCCTTGCCTCTGCCGCCTCCATCACTGTAAATTCCCCCGCCATACGTGTGCAGACCGGAGATCCGGTTTCCCGTCACCGCGGTTCGGCAGATGGTCGTGTCGCCATATGTGAATCCTGCACCACCTACTGTATACACCCCGCCGCCGGCTGCGCCGTACCCGGAGACCCGGTTGCCGCTGACAACACTGTCCCTGACCGTGAGCAGATCGGCATAAACACCTCCCCCAAAAGCGCCGCGGTCACGACCGGGATCGATATCACCGATCAAGGTGTTTCCGAATATTGTGCAATCCTGCAATACGGCGTGCCCCCACACGGCCACACCGCCGCCGCGTGCCAGAGTATAGGGTTGAACGGGATCGTCATAGATTTCCAATCCGACCGAATATCCGCCTGTGATGGTCACGTTGCGTAAGGTCAGATCACCGTACACCGCCAGAACACGAGCGGGTTCTGCTGCACCGCCGGTCCATTCAAGTCGTATGCCGTCGGGAAGGTCGGATGCGTCGATGGTCACACTTTTCCGTGCATAAAGGGCGGAGGGACCGTAGTTTCGTTCCTGGTATCCGGCAAACCGACCCTGCTCGAACAGCTCTCCCTTGAGCACGGAATTTTCCTCGCCGACCAATACGAGCTCGATCGTGCAGCCGTTCAGGGCGGGGTCGAAGATGATGGTTCCCCCGGCGGGCACCTGCTGCAATGCGGCACGCAGCGTCATCTCCTCATCCGCAGGATCTTCCACATCCTGTAGACTATTGACGACCAACGGTTCCGCCTCGACCGGGGTCGGGCTGCCGCCGCCGCTGCCGCCGCCGTCACAGCCGGAGAAAGCGAGCAAAACAGAAACAGCAAAAAACACCGAACAAACCAAATGCCGGGAACAAACAACAGGAAACCGCAATGGACGAAAGGTCATTTTACCGCCTTTGCTTTCAAACTGACACCCACAGAGTGCTTAAAAATCATGGTTATGTGCTGGAAGCTGATAAGCCTTGCCTTGCTGATGCAACTGTGATTCGCAAACAGAATTTCGGACTGAAACTAATACAGAAACCGCCCACGCCGGGCGTGGACGGTTATTCTGCACTGATTGACAAATAATTACAGGCTTTACGCACCGAACCCGCGACTTAAAAGTTGTAGGTGGCGCCAATGCTCATTGCCGATTCGTCAACGAACCTTCCTTCGATGTTGAAGGAAAAGCGGTTTGCCAGGTTGTAGTCAAGACCGAGGAAGACACCAACATTGTCATCAGCTTCCAGTTTTACGGTCTCTTTTTCTTTGTAAACGTCAAAAGTCTTTTCATCCTTGAAGGTCATTTCATTTTCCATTTTGAATTCACTATATTTTACGCCGGCATAGGCAATGAAATTCCCCATTTTCCTGCCTGCGTAAGGCGCAATGTGCCATTCTTCGATCTTTGTTTCCTGCGTAAAGGTTTCAACATCGAAATCATTCCTCTTAGATGTATTTTCGCCTCTCTGCGAAAGGTACTGAAGATCGGCTCCTACCAACCAGTAATTTCCCAGGTCGTAGGCGCCCTTGAGACCTAAGCCCCAAACCGGCGAATCTCCTTCGAATCCATAAGTAACCTCTTCCGCTTCCGGCATAGTCTCCATTAAAATGATTTGCTCAACCGGCAGGAAGTCCGCTTCACTCTCATAGGAAGCATATCCGATCCTCGCATATACATCGAGAAAATCCAAAATTCCGTAGCTCAATTTAACCATTACGCGATTCATTTCGCTGATTTCGGCACCGTCGAATTTTGCATTGTCCTCGTAATCTCTAAATTTCTTAAGAACCCCGTTATAATACCCTTTTTGGGTGGCACTGTCCAAATCGAGATCCCGGTCGAAGCCAAACTCGACGTCCACAGTAGTCCTGAATTTTCCTTGCCCTGACGTTTCCGCGCCTCCGATGCTTGCGGCATAAGAAGTAATCGGCAGCAACAGAAGCAATGCCATAGATACCATAATCGCTCTCTTCATCTGTAATCTCCTTTCGCATTCAGCTCAATTTGTAGTTTGGCAGCCAATGTGAACACTACACAACTCTTTGGCAGAGCCCGTGCATCAATCGAATCGCCTGCCGGTCATTAAAACTCAATATAATAAGAGGATCGGGGGGGATTGGACCTTTCTTTTGCATCATAAATGCGCCTGCAACCGATGATCGCTTTAAATTTGTCCATTTCAAGCATTTCGCACATTTTATAATTTAGGAGGGATTCCTATATACAAGGACAGACGCTTTGTCAAGCCAATAAAGGGAGAGGAGCGTGGGGACATTCTCAACATTTAAACATTTGCAATAATATCGAGGACTATTGTGATTGGAAGTTACAGTTCTTTATTTCTTTTCAGATCATCTAAAAATCGAGCGATTTCTTCAGCGCCGTCTCTCATTCGGTATAGACATTTTTCAGCCTCCGTCGATGCTTGAAAAGCGATGGCCTGATCGAGGTCGGTAAAATCCGTCCCGGTAAGGTCGAGGCAGTTGTGGCCCCCAAGCCTTTGGTTCAACCGCTTCATCAGCAGCTGCCCCGGCTCCATGATAAGGATAATGCCATCGTGTCCCTGTGCAGGATCTTCGCGGCCCATGACAAGCCCGAGAATCATCATAGCAGCGCTGTGGATGCCGCAGGTCAGGGATGTGAGCATACCGACATGCATCGCACCGGCCGAACGCATCAAAACGGGGTCATCGATTCCGAACTCATCCATGAATGCCGACAGGATGCTCTGCGTGCATGAGCCATAGGAAACGGCATTGGTGAAAGCCTTTTCCTTTACCCGGGCAATCCATTCCGGATTGTCGGGAATCTCTATTTTAATGGATCGGGATGACATGGTCATGTCTGTTATCTCCCCTGTTTAAAAATGAACAAAACTGTCTTGAAAGCATGGGTTATTCGTGACAAAAAGAAAAGCCTCGTTTTTCAGTCGCGTGAATTTGCTGTTCACTTCTCTTTTTCTGCGGGTTTTACCCCCTCGATGTATGCTGAGACGACATCGATGTCGTCTTTTCTCGAATCGGAAGTCCAGCTTGAAACGAGTTCCCGACTGCTCGTGTCTTCGGTGATCCGGATCTTCTCGAATCCGGCCTCTTCCAGCAGCCGACGGGTTTCATCAGGCGTAATGGCCCCGCCGATGCAGCAGCTCCACAAGCCCATATCTTTTTTTATTTCCTCCGGCAGGGGTTTCCTCGCCACGGTGTCGGCAACGGCTATCCTTCCGCCCGGCTTCAGTACCCGGAAGGCTTCCCTGTAGACGGCCGATTTGTCAGGGGCGAGATTGATCACGCAGTTTGAAATAATGACATCCGCAGTATTATCCGCAACGGGCAGATGTTCGATCTCACCCAGCCTGAATTCAATATTCTTTGCCGCGGTTTTATGCAAATTGGACCGGGCCTTCGTTATCATATCCGGCGTCATATCCACCCCGATGACCCTGCCCGATGCCCCTGCCTTTTCAGCCGCCGGGAAACAGTCGAACCCTCCTCCACATCCAAGATCCACGACGACTTCGCCGGGCTCGAGCGAGGCGATTGCCATGGGGTTGCCGCATCCAAGGCCGGAACCGGTATTGGTGGATGGACCGGCAGTGCAGCAGGCGGCACTTTTTTCAGGCGGTGATTCCAGGATTCCGCAGCAGGAACCGCCTTCTGCTTTTGCAGGCGGCAGATCCTGGGACGGTGCAACTCTGGCGTATGCGTCCCGGACGGCTTTTCGAATAGGATCGTTATTTTTCAACGGCATTAAATCCTCCAATTTTTGTTTTGCCGGTAATTTAGAAATATGAGTTAAAATTTTTTCCCTAAACCGGTTTTTCAGTAATTTTGATTGGGTCCCCCGAACAGCATTCCTCGGTAAGAAACCGTACGATATCGAAAATTATTTCATAATCCACAAAGCACCTCAGAACGGTACCCTCGCGTTCCTGCCGGATCAGCCCCACCCTCTTTAAATGATTCAGATGATGTGACAGGGTGGAGTTTGGAATCTTGAGCTTTTTCTGAATCTCTCCCACCGGCATTCCGGAATGCCCTGCCCGTGTCTCGGCTCCGGCCAGAGAGACCAGAAGCAGAGCGCATAGGATAGCTGCATGTCTCATTCGTACCTCCCCTGTATCCGGTTACATCCATCCCGAACAACGTCATTCGCAACCCCGACATTTCCGCGAAGGCGAAAGGGATGCTCTGCCTCCTGCTGTCTAACAAGGAGGGGTGGACCAGTTACT
>JAWODC010000039.1:0-4290 GCA_046483495.1 Desulfobacterales bacterium | reverse complement strand
CTTGGTGATGTGGCGCTTTACCCATATCTATCCAGACGGCCCGACGATCTATTATACGATCGTGGCGCCGGGCAAGCGCGGTGATGCGATCAATCAATGGGATGCCGTCAAAAAGGCGGCATCAGACGCGATTGTCGCCAATGGGGGGACGATCACCCATCACCATGCCGTCGGCCGGGATCATCGGCCATGGTATGAACAATCAAGACCCGCCCTTATGGGCAAGGCGCTTGAGCGTATAAAACAATCAATGGATCCCTGCTGGATTCTAAATCCGGAAGTGCTCATCGCGCCCAAAAAGCACCTTTGAAAAAAGACATCTGAAAATTAGCAGCAATCCCTTTTTCCCGGAGGTTATGAAACTTTTTCCCGCTCTTTCTGTTGCTTTTGAAATCACTTGCCGCACCCCGGTAAAACACCCATTAACCTTTTTTGACCTTCGTTTCTAATCCGGCCTTTTCCGGGAAGAGTTTTTCCGGAGTTTCGGAAAAGACAAAAAGGTAACCATGGGCAAAGATTCCGGCCTTGATGACAATAAATCGAATTTCATATCGGAAGACGCTGCTCTTTTATCCCGGCAGCAATGATCACCTGTTCGGATCATGAAAAGGGCCGGGTCTGCCTGCAAGCAACAAAACCATAAGGAGGGGGATATGGCTAAAAATTTCAAATGCTGGCCGGATCAATGGGCGAAAACGCTCAATTACCCGGAACGACCGGTACATTTTTTTCTGGCGGACACAGCCGAGCGGGTGCCCAACCGCATCGCCATACATTTCGGCGGCATGGTGCTGACCTATTCGGAACTCAAAACGCTTGTGGACTATTTCGCCTCGGCCTTGCATGCTCAGGGGGTTGGAAAAGGCGAGCGGGTCGCCATTCACCTGCCGAACATGCCTCAGTTCGCAATTGCCTATTACGCGGCCATGAAAATCGGGGCCGTGTTCACGCCGTTAAGCCCCCTGCTATCCCCGCAGGAAGCCAGTTACCAGCTTAACGATTCCGGTGCCGGAACCCTGCTATCCCTTGATCTCCTGTACCCAAACATCCAGTCCATCATGGCCGACACGTCGGTGAAGCGGGTGATCTCCACAAGTATTGCCGACTGCTTCAACGCACTCATCGCGCCTATCAAGCCTGTGGGCAAGCAGCCAGTCCCCGATACCCTGGATATGGCCGAACTTATCAAAGACCACCCGAACGAACCGCCTGAAGCCGATATCGACGTTCACAAAGACCTGGCCCACTTGGCCTATACCGGGGGGACTACCGGCGTGCCAAAAGGGGTCATGCTCACCCACCGAAACGTGGTCTGCAACACCTTTCAGTTCGCCTGCTGGCTCAACGGAGCCCAACAAATTGAAATGAAGGATAATCGGGTAGAGCTGGTCTATCCCGAAGGGGTGGATCCGGACAGGGATCGCCCCACGCAGCGGGACCGGGAAACGGGCTTGGTGGTGGTGCCATGGTTTCATGCCATGGGAACCGTTGGATACCTCAACAACATGGTTTTCAGCGGAACGACGATGGTCGTATTTCCGCGCTTCGACCCCAAGGAATATCTTGAAGCCGTGAACAAGTTTTCCGCCACCACCCTGGGCGGCGCCCCCCAGCTTTACGGCCCCCTGATCAACATGCCCGAGTTTGAACAATATGACCTCTCAGGCGTCAAGCTTATTGCCTCGGGTGCGGGGCCCCTTCCCCGGACGGTGCTGGCGGCCATGCGGAAGTCATTTCCCAGCAGCGTGGTGGTTGAAGCCTATGGTTTGACGGAGTGCACCATGGGTGCCGCCGCCAATCCGCCCATAAACGAGTTGACCCGGGTGGGTTCCGTAGGATTGCCGGTAGCCGATACCGAAATTAAAATCGTGGACATTGTCACCGGCGAGAACCTCCCCCCTGGCAGCGAGGGCGAAATATGCATTCGGGGCCCCCAGGTCATGGTCGGTTACTGGCATCGGCCTGAGGCCACTGCGGAAGTGCTCAAGGACGGCTGGCTCTACAGCGGTGATATCGGCATGGAAGACGAAGACGGCTATTTCTATATCACGGACCGTAAAAAAGACATGATCATATACAAGGGGTATAATGTCTATCCCAGGGAGCTCGAAGAGGTCCTCTATACCCATCCGGCAGTGGAAATGTGCGCGGTGATCGGTAAGCCCGACACCCGGGCCGGCGAAATTCCGGTGGCCTTTGTCCAGTTGAAAAAGGCCGCACAGACCGAGGCGGAAGCACTCATCGCCCATGTCAACCAGCAGGTTGCCGCCTACAAGAAACTGCGGGAAGTGATTTTCGTCGAAAAGGTGCCGGTATCAGAAACCGGCAAGGTGCTGAAGAAAAAGCTCAAGGAGCAGCTGCCGGGCTGAGTTGATATAACTGAAAAATTACATTTATAGTAAAAAAAGTAAGTGTATTTCGAGTAGCGAGTTTCACACACAGCTTTTGATGGTAAAAAACGATGATTTTAGGGATTTTAAAAGAAATCAAGCCAGAAGAAAACCGGGCGGATGTTTTGAAACCTCCAGGCCCACCACGCATTCAGATCCCATCTTTACGGTCGATGGGATTGTTCACTAGGTAGTGTCCAGAATTTTTCGCACTTTTGATTGTAATGGAATCACATCTATTGCAGAATACGGCCATGCCCCGCCAGTAATGCTTATCTCGGGCCAAAGAGGCTTGCCATAATCAAGGTGCAAATTTCAGGAAGCCTGGGAATATTGCCAACGCTGGCAAGAAAGTGTGGACATATTGATGGCAATTTCTGAACTAGGCAAAACCGCCAGTAAAAAGTCGCCAAAAAAAGCAGTTTAAAATTTACAGGCCAGAGAGGACAAACTGTCCGGGAAGTCTTTGCCTTTTACACCTCATCAGCGAACAAATCCGGCCACTCTGCGTCTCGGGCGTTATGGATATCGTATTCGTCCTATTCCACTATTGCGCGTCGATTTCAGCGTCTTGTCCGGCTCTGGTTTCGTTGAAAATAGCGGGCTTGTATTTCACGATGCCAACAGTGAGTGCAATCGAAGCGATTAAAAACAGATATGCGCCACTGGCTGATGCATTAACTGCCTCACCTAAAAAATCGACGGATTTAGATGAAATGTAAGCCAGCGTGGCAATAACTGAAGCAATTGAACACCCCAAACCCCAAACCTGATGAATGTCTTTATTCTGGAAAAGCATGAGAAGCGGATAGACCCAAAGGACAAGAAACAAAAACGTACCCTGGGATAATCCAGACTGCGATACAATTCCAATATCCACCCACTTCATTAACATAGACCCAATTGCGACACATGCCGCGACGAAGATCACCTTTCCGCCCATGTTCCAGTTTTTCCAATCGAATTTCATAATGGTCTCCTTTTCTCTTTTTTTGCCTAACGACCAAGCTCACCGGCGGCAATAAGGCGCAACGGAATTGTCGCCCAGGTGCAGCGTTTTGCTATCAAAATGGGGCAATGAAAATAAGGCACGCTGTTTAATAAATTAAACTCCGATTCCTGGGTCTCGGGTTTGTGGATTCAGGCTGGTCTTGTAGCTATCAATAAAAAACCGGATCTTCTTTTCTCAAAGATAACCCGGCTTGCAAATCATTTTCTCATGGCAGCCCGGCTGTCTTTCATCAAGACCCGTTGCTTTCCGTCCTCCGGTCACCCGGAGTTTGGCTTTGGCACTAAAATTATCTGGGTATATTAATATGTATCACAAATCACATACATTTTTTATGATGTCAAGGATAATACCCTTTTTTGTCAGTAACACATAATATGCCTGGAGTTGTAGCACATAATCTGTCCGGTTTAATATAGCCACCAAAAATGTGGTTTATGAGACGGACGGAGATGTTACAGAAGATCCGGAAAATCTTATTTGTTCTTGACAACTTTTAATTTGCCGCTGCAGCATGCGGCTATTCCCAGCCAGTATTCTGGAGTTGGCGATCCTGAGGAATGGCGGAATCAAGGCGCATTTTGTGGATGCCAAGGAATATTGCCTCCGTTGGCAAGAAGTGCTCAAGCGAAGGGGTTCTCTCGGCTCGAAATCGCTCCTCAATCCAGTGGCTGCTGCTTGCGGTGCATTCCCATTCCTTGAATCCAACCGCATGCGGGACACGAGGTAATTACGATTGGGTACCCCTCGTCGTCAATCACCTGCTGCTTAAAGTATCTAGATGGATTTCCGCAATCCGGGCAAATTGGATATTCGACCGGTTCATTTACCCCCACAATTCCGTTTTTCAAACACTTCTGCACTATCTCCAGTAAGCGTTTCTTTGATGAC
>JAWODC010000077.1:0-71029 GCA_046483495.1 Desulfobacterales bacterium | reverse complement strand
GGGCAGATCAAGAATGCTCACGGCGTGCCGCTGGAGAAGATCAAGGAAGGGATCGGCTTCGGTCTGCGCAAGATCAATATCGACACCGACCTGCGCCTGGGCATCACGGCCACGTGAATTTCGCGTGAGTTCAAGGCGGGCGCAAGATCGAAACCGCAGGAATCGTATGCTATTTTGAGGATTTCGATTTTGCGTCCAACGCAGAAATCGCGTGAAAGGGCCATTTATGGATGGACGCTGAGAGACGAATGCAGCACAGCATCATGCCTGTATATGAATATTCAGCTTTAGACGCCAAGGGCAGGAATACCTCCGGTATCGTAGATGCCGAAAGCACCCTTGCGGCCAAACAAAAAATTCGAAATCTAGGCAATTATCCGACGTCCGTCAAGGAAATCTACGATCTCAAAACGAAAAAGCAGCAGGCCCGAAGTTTCACATTTTCACGATACTTTACCCGGGTCCGGGCTTCCGAAATCGCCCTGATGACCCGTCAGCTGGCCACGTTATTGAATGCGGGGCTCCCGCTGGTAACCGCCATCGACACGCTGATTCCTCAAACAAAATCACATGTCACCAAGGCGATGCTGGCGCATATCAAGGACACGATC
Organism: Desulfobacterales bacterium; assembly: GCA_046483495.1. Classification (GTDB taxonomy): domain Bacteria; phylum Desulfobacterota; class Desulfobacteria; order Desulfobacterales; family UBA5616; genus CAYLRU01. The sequence continues at coordinate 70,418 of JAWODC010000077.1, read as the reverse complement.
GTCGAAGGGAACAGCTTCGCCGATGCGCTCGGCATGTATCCAGGGGTCTTTTCATCGCTTTACATCAACATGGTGCGGGCCGGGGAGAGCTCCGGAACACTGGAGATCGTGTTGAGCCGACTGGCCGATATCACGGAAAAACAGCAGGCGTTGAATCAGCGCATCACCTCCGCTCTCGTCTATCCCCTACTGATGGCCGTTATCGGAATTCTTGTCCTGTTTTTCCTGCTGACGGTTGTCGTACCTCAGATTACGGCCATATTTGCGGATATGGGCCAAACCCTCCCCTTGCCGACGCGGATGCTCATCCGCTCCAGTGAATTCGTTAAATCGTTCTGGTATATATTCATTATTTTAGCTGTTGTAGGGATGTTGGCCATTCACCGCGTCAAGAAAATCCCTTCGGGTCGGATTTTTTTTGACAGGTCGATATTGGGAATGCCTTTTTTTGGAAATCTCTACAAAAAATTGACGGTTTCACGGTTTTCAAGAACATTGGGGTCACTGCTCCTTAACGGCGTATCCATGCTCCCCGCTCTTGAAATCGTGAAGAATATTTCACATAATATTCTTTTTTCACGTGCTATAGAAAGCGCTGCCGAAAGTGTCGGCAATGGAAAAAGTTTGGCGGTATCCCTGGCGGATACCGGCGTTTTCCCCCATCTGCCGATTCAAATGATTCAAATCGGTGAACAAAGCGGCGAACTTGAAATCATGCTGGATAAAATCGCTGACATTTTTGAAAGAGAAGTGGAATCGACCATCACGAATCTCACCGCATTGCTGGATCCTGTTATGATACTGCTGATGGCTGTTGTCGTCGGTTTTATCGTTCTGTCAATTGCCCTGCCGATTTTTGAAATGAACCGTCTGGTCATGTAACGGGCGACAGCGCCCGGATTTAATCTTGAAATTTAATGTTTTGCAGGATAAGGATATCCCTGACAAAAAAACGCATGCATTCCCCGGTGTTTTCAGGAGGTCATATGAACGGTCGGAAACGGCATCGAAAATCAAGGAAAAACAGCGGCTTCACACTGATCGAAATCATGGTGGTCGTGGTGATTCTCGGCATTCTCGTCGGCATCGTCGCACCCCGAATAATGGATCAGCCTGAAGAAGCGAAAATTGTTAAAACAAAGGTCCAAATCGAGGGCATCACCTCGGCGCTGAAAATGTATAAGCTCGACAACGGATCCTACCCGACGACGGAACAGGGCCTTCTCGCCCTTGTGGAAGCACCTTCCGATGTCAAAAACTGGCGAAAAGGCGGTTATCTCGAAAAAGGAAGGGTCCCAAAAGATCCTTGGGGAAATGATTTTGTCTATCTGTCTCCCGGCGTTTACGGTGATTTCGACCTCTATTCATACGGTGCGGACGGCGTTCCGGGCGGAGAAGAAGAAAATCAGGACATCAACAATTGGGAATTCGAATAAGCCATATCCGAAGTCGGTTGAGAAACGGCACCTTCCTTTTCGGGCCGGTATCCGCCCCTTCTCCGGTCGAACCGGGAAAAGCCTGCCGGGGATTTACCTTGATCGAGCTTGTGACCGTCATTGCCATTCTCGGGATGATGCTTTTTTTCGCCGCCCCCCGGCTTGACAGCTTCAGAGGCGATGATATAAGGGAGGTTTCCAATTGGATCATGTTCAATGTTGCGCACTTAAAAAAACGCGCCCTGGAAGATCAAAAGACGTTTGTTTTGACCGTGGAACTGGATTCAAACGCCTTTTCCATATTCGAGGAAGCCACCGGTGAAGAGCTCGAAGAACCATTTGCCCATGTAAAAACCTTCCGTCTGCCTTCGCATATTCATCTGGTGGACGTGGAATATCCCGGAAGAGGTGTCGTTTCGACAGGGAAAACCGATATTTCGATGTATCCGAAAGGCTATTCGGACCAGGCCGTAATCCATCTGCAAGATGAATCCAAACGGCTGCGCTCATTCGTGATTGAGCCTTTTTTGCCGACGGTCGCCATGTCGGAGAAAAATATCCGTTTTTAATAACGAATGAATAGTTATGATGTATACGAAACGATACAAGGGATTACCGTCTTTGCGTGTTTCCAAATCCGGCTTCACACTCCTGGAAATAATGGTTGCGATATCGATCATGGCGATCGTTTTGGTCGGCATTTATCGGCTTCACGCCCAGACCATTGCCATGAACATGGATGCAAAGTTTTATACAACGGCACCCTTGCTGGCCCAAAAAAAAATCGCCGAAACGGAAATGACTCAAATAGATAATTTTACAAGTGATTCCGGCGAGTTCGATGACGGGTTTTCGGGGTATTCCTGGCGGATCAACGTGGAGGACTACACGCCGGAACTGCTGGGTTCGGCCGCCGAGGACATGAAGCGAATTCATATCACCGTTCAATATCGCGATGAACTGACGTATCATCTAACGACATACCGGTTCATCAGGGGCTGAGATTCAACCATGGAGAGGATAACCAACAGCGGTTTTAGAAACCATTCGGGCAATGATCGGGCCGGACTGACCCTGCTCGAAGTGTTGGTGGCCGTATTGATATTTGCCGTGGCGATGACCACCATTTACGGTTCTTTCAATGCGGTAATGGGCGACGTAAGCATTATTGAAAAGAAGAGAAATCTGTATGAAATGGGAAAAACCTGCATGGATCGCATGATATCTGATTTTAAATCGCTGCATGTGGTGCTGCCGCCGATGTATGAAGAGCCTGGATTCGATGATGACCCCGACCCTTTTCGGTTTGTCGGCGAAAACGTATTCGGGCCGGGGGATGGTTTTTCAAAAGTCGGATTTACAGCCGCCGCCCATTTGCCCTTGAGCAATGATGCCCGAAAAGGAATCGCCCGTATCGTCTATTACGTGCAGCAAACCGAGGACGGCGGTTTTGTTTTGCGCCGCTCGGACACCCTGTTTCCCTTCGGTCCCGAGGAGGAGAATCCGCACGATCCGGTGTTGTGCGAACACATGCGTTCTTTCGAGCTGCGTTTTTATGATGAAGCCGGCGAAGCCTACGAGAGCTGGGATTCCGATTCCGGAGAATTCGAATATTCCACCCCCAGAGGCATCGGTATTCATTTCACCCTCGGCGATGAATCCGGCGAAGCCGCGTTCAGCACACGGGTGAATCTGCCGGTGTTCAGGGAAAAAAAAGGTTCATGACCGCTTCTCACCATATTAAAAACAGCCGTGGCATGGCCCTGTTGATTACGCTCGGCATTATAGCGACACTGACCATTTTGGCCATAGAGCTCAATAGAAAAGGCCGTGATGCCGTCACATCGGTTACGGCCGCCCGTACGCGTCAGACCCTCACCGAAATGGCGACATCCGGAATTCATGCCGGAATGGCACTCCTGGCGGAGGACAAGTTCAATGACCCGCCTTCGGGATTAGACAGCATTCTGGAGGATTGGGCCGATCCGGAAATCATGGAACAGCTGATTGCCGGAATGGCTTTCGAGAACGGTGATTTGACCGTTCGCATCGATGATGAATTGGGGAAAATTCAGGTCAATGCATTGGTGCAATTCCCGGAAGGGATAAACGCCAACCGCTTACAGGCGGATTTGTGGGAACGGTTTTTGCGACTTATCGCGACCGCGGAAGAGGCGTACGCGGAAATCGAACCGTCCACCATCATCGACTCGACAAAAGACTGGCTCGATTCGAAAGATGATGACGCCATCACCGGATTAAATGGTGCGGAATCCGATTATTATCGTAGTTTGGAGCCGCCGTATGAATGCAAAAACGGCCCGATCGAGGACCTTGAAGAACTCGTTCTGATCAAAGGCGTTTCACCGGAGCTGTTTTACGGTTTGGAAGGGCTTTTCGGCATTGCCGATTATCTGACGCCAACCTTGGGCCCTCTGTCCGACGGCACGGAATCTTATTTTCAGGGAAAAATCAACATCAATACCGCCGATCTTCCCATACTCGCGGCCCTGATGCCTGTTGGAGCCGAAATTCTGGCGCCCGAGATTTTCGCTTACCGGGAAGAGCTGAGCGATTTGGAACCGATTGCCGACCTGTCCAATCCCACGTGGTATAAGCATGCGCCCGGCTGCAGCGACATCGATATCGATCCGAACCTGATTACGACATTCAGCGATTTTTTTCGTATTCGATCACGTGCCGTAATGGATCAGCACTCGGTGGGCATTACTGCTGTTGTACAGCGAATGAAGGATGAGGAATCCGGAAAGATCTTTTGTAAGGTACTGAACTGGAAAATGAATTAGTGCCCATTCAGAAATGGCTCTTTCACGCGATTTCTGCGTTGGCCGCGAACGTTTCCGTTCTGAACAATTTTCGACAGGATGTGATGCATTATGATCAGTAGATTGAATCGAAAAATAATGGGCCTCGACATAAGGTCCGATTCGATTTCCGCCGTGTCGGTGAAAAGCACGCTGAAAGGGCCCTGCCTTGAATATGTTCGGCATATTCCGCTCGGCGACGGCTCGCCTCCGGACCCTGAAGACGTCCAGGCCGCCCTGGCATCCATTGTATCCGAAATCGACATAGAGGCCGTTAATTGCCGGACGGCCTTTTCTGTTGACCACCTGTTCATTCGCAGTCTCAGCGTGCCGTTTAAAGAAGAGAAAAAGATTCGCCGGATTCTGCCGATTGAACTGGAAACCCTGGTCCCGTATCAGCCCGATGACCTGGTTACGGATTTTATCACATCCAATACCTCCCCGGAATCGGGGGTCGATCTTATCGCCGCGGGCATGAAACGGCAATCCTTTAAGACATTCCTCGAAGGCCTCCAGGCCGCCGGCATCGATCCGGAGTCGATATCGATCAGCGGGTATGCCGCCGCCGCACTTCTGGCGGAAAAAGGACGGAAAAAAAACGCAAACATGATGCTGATCGATGTCGAAATGCAACAGGCAACCCTTTATTTCATCGCTTATGGCCGTATCACATCGATGCGACGGTTTCCCGTGCCTGAAAATCCGGATGAAAAGGCCGCCCGCATCGCTGACAGAATACGTCAAACCCTGCCGGCCCTTACCGGTTCCGAAAATGTTCAGCCCTTTTTCATCACCGAAACCGCATCGAACGAAAACGCGATCGGCGGCCGGTTGGAAACCTGTCTGTCCGTGCCGGTGCGGCGGCTTGACCTGCAGACGGACACCACCGTCCGCCTGCTCGATGCCGCGCCTTCTTTTCCACCCCAGGCCATACATGCCCTGGCCCTCTGTCTGGCGGAAACGGAGGCCGTCCGCTTATTCAATTTCAGAAAAGGGTCCTTTGCACCCAGAAATTTCTGGGTGGAACACACGGCCGATATTATCCGGTCTTCGGTATTCGCCGGTGCTGTTCTGGTTCTGTTGCTGGCCGGTTACATCATCGATATCCAGATGCTTGGAAATCGGGTGAATCAGACCGACCGGCAGATCCGGAACCTTTTTTCGAGCGTTTTTCCCGATGAAACGATCTCCCCCGATCCATTGGGGCAAATGAAAGTCAAGATTCGGGATGAAAAAAAACCGGTGCTGTTTGACCAAGGAAGGGCCCCCGATATCAGAACCATAGATCTTCTAAACGATATCAGTCGACTGATACCCAAGGAGCTGGACGTTGTGGTCAATCAGCTCGTTGTCAATCCGGGCAATGTCATCGTTTCGGGAACGACCGACACATTCAATTCGGTGGATGACATGAAGAACCGTCTGGAACGGGCTGACTTATTTACATCCGTGACGATAACATCGGCCAATCTGGAGAGATCCGGGAATCGGGTCGATTTTAAATTGAAAATACAAACCGGCTGATCGAGGAAACGATCGATGACCATCAATCTAAAAAAAAGAATCAGCAAACGCGAACGTTACGCCCTGTATGCGGCTGTTTTCGTTATCGGTGCGTTTGTCCTGATCCAGTTTATCGTTACTCCCATGATGAACAAAAAAACACGGTTGATCCGCGAGTTGGATATCAAGACAAAAACACTGGTTGAAATGCAGCAGTTAAAAGCCGAATACGAGGCACTGAACCGCGGCGCCGATATGGCGGCCATTAATTTTGAAAATCGTGATGAAGGGTTCACCCTTTTCTCGTTTTTGGATCGACTCTCCGGCCGGGCGGGGATAAAGGCGCATATTACCTATATGAAGCCGACGACTGTAAAGGAGGAACACTTCACATTATCGCAGGTGGAGTTAAAGCTCAAGGCCATCAATTTGAAACAGTTGACCACTTACCTGTACATGATCGAAACATCGAAAAACATGGTGTTCGTCAGGCGGTTGTCCATCGCGCAGAGTTCGAATCCACAAGGCTATATCGACGTGATCATGCAGGTTGAAACATTTGAAATGTAACGATCCGCGTCTCGGGCGGATCAGCCTCCCCACCGGTTTGCTTCGGGGCGGCACCGAATTCAATGGAATCGGAAAATGATGAAGTACATCAAGCTTATATATGTGTTTACGTTATCGGCATCCGTCCTGGTTTTTTTATACGCACGTTTTCCCTCTGAAAACGTGCGTGAATACCTGATGACGACATTTATCCGGGTCCTGCCGGGTTATCAATTGCAGATCGGTGATGCCGATCCGGCATTTCCTATTGCACTCGACATGTCCAATGTAAGCATTTTCAGCACGAACCGGGAATTGGCGACAGCGGATACCGTTAAAGTCGGTTTGCCCATTTCGACGCTGTTCTCTTCCCATAACGCGCTTCGAATAAACAGCAAAATGTATGGCGGCACCGTCAGCGGAACCGCCGATTTGGCGGATGAGACCACCGGCCGCACCGTTTCGGGCGAATTCGAGGTATCCGGCATTCACATCGACCGTATACCGTCTATTCAGTCGACGATACGATCGAACATATCCGGAACATTAAATGGAATCATCGTCTATAACAGCGGCAATCCGGATCATTTCGCCGATTTTACATTCAACCTGACGGATACGACCATACCGATAGCGTTGTCCTTCATCCGGCTGGGGGATATCACCTTTAACACCGTCGATATCGCGGGGTCCCTCGCCAACCGGAACCTTTCCATCGGCAAATGCGCATTTCAGGGTATGCAGATGGACGGAGAGCTAACCGGCGGGATCACCCTTTCAGAGCCGTTTTCGAAAAGCCGTTTGAATCTTTCCGGGGTTGTCACCCCCAGGCATGACTTTCTCAAACGTCTGGCCGGAAACATCATTCCGGTGCAAAAACTGAGGCAGGGAGGTGTTCCGTTTACGATCACGGGCACCTACGAACAACCGGAAGTATTTTTTCGATAATAACCCAGGCGGTTTTAATCGGTAGAAACGAGTTGCATTATGATACGTTATTATTTTGTTCTTGCAAATTGCATTCTAATTATTTTGGCCGCTTACTTGGGGGTCGGTACGGCCTATCGAATCGCAACCGCAAAACTGCAGGTGTCGCTGCCGGTTGCAGCCCCCCTGGACCGGCAGCAAAAGGAGCCCCAATCCGTTCAGCAACCGCTGACGTATTACACTGAAATTGCCGGGCGGAACCTGCTTAACGTGACATCCAAAAAAAACGAGATTGAAAAAGAGGTGGACTTGGGAGCCCTCGAGAAAACCGAACTTCAGCTGAAACTGTGGGGAACCGTCACCGGCAAAACGGAAAAAGCCTATGCCGTTATCGAAGACACGAACATCCGCACACAGAATTTATATCGGGAAGGCGACACGGTTCAGGGGGCCGACATCAAATTGATCCTCAGGGAAAAGGTCGTTCTCACAAGGGACGAGGTCGACGAGGTGCTTGAAATGGAAAAGTCCCAGCAAGGACCGCCGCAAATCAGAACCGCCGCGGCAAGGCCGATAAGCCGCCATCGATTGCTGAGTCCGGGGACCCAGAGCATCACCCTCGACCGGTCGCAAATCGACGAAGCGATGCAGAATATCAACAACCTGATGCAGCAGGTTCGAATCATGCCCCACTTTGAAAATGGGCAGCCCAACGGTTTCAGCCTCACCGGCATCAGGCCCAACAGCATCGTTAGAAAAATGGGGCTTCGAAACGGCGACATCATCACCGGCGTCAACGGAAAAAATATTGAAACCATGGAAGATGCGATGGGTTTTTATCAGCAGCTCAGCTCGGGAGATACGGTTTCTCTTGACATGAAACGGCGGGGAAGGGAAAGAACCATCGAATATAAAATCAGGTAGAGGCGTTGGTCCGAAGGCGGGTCTTCGATTCGAATCCCGCAACAGACTTGCGCCTTTTCGAATCATTCCGGCCTCTGAACCACGCTTTGCCGCCTCGTGACGGCACACGTTTTTCGCAAGCAAAACGACAACGATAATGACAATAGAAATGAATGCAAAAGATCGGAAATGAACAATGCCTAAATACTATTTTACAGCGATTATCAATCTAATTATTTTCGTATTCCTGATCATTTACTCACCGGTTCTCCAGGCGCAGGCGCAGCCGACTTCGACGGAGGGGGCGGATACGTCCGGGAGATACGTGTCGATTGACTTCAACGATGTGGATATCGGTGTCTTCATCAAGTTCATCAGTGAACTTACCGGCAAAAACTTTGTCGTCGACCAGCGTGTCAGAGGCAAGGTTACCATCATTTCACCGGGCAAGATTTCCGTCGATGAAGCCTACAAGGTGTTCGAATCGGTTCTGGAAGTAAACGATTTCGCCGCGGTAAGATCCGGTGAAATCATCAAAATTGTACCGTCACCCGAAGCAAGAACGAAGAATATCACCACAAGGCTGAAAGCCGAAGCGGAATCACCGGAGGATAAAATCGTAACTCAATTGATTCCCTTAAAGTATGCCGATCCGGAAGAAATAAAACGATTGTTTACGCCGCTGATTTCCAAAAACAGCGTCCTGCTTTCCTATGAGCCTACGAACATGCTGATTCTGACCGATGTTTATTCGAACATCCAACGGCTGATGAACATTCTGAAGGTCATCGACGTGACGGACATCGGGAGGCAGCTTTCTGTAATTCCTATAGCGTATGCCGATGCGACGAAGCTCGTACAGCTGCTGGAGGCTGTATTTGAAACCGGGCCGCGGCAAGCCAAGGGCGAAGGAATGCAGTCCATCAAAATGGTTGCGGACGAGCGGACCAACATTATCGTGCTATTGGCCGGCGAGGGGGAAACGGAAAGAATAAAAAACCTTATCGCCATGATTGACAAGGAAACGCCGAAGGGAAGCGAAAAAATACGGGTTTATTATCTCGAGCATGCCAATGCCGAAGATCTGGCGGTTTCTCTACAGGCCCTGGTCGCCGGCAAGTCCACCGCGGCGGCCGAACCCGGGGCCAAAGAAACCGCAGTCTCCGGCAATGTCAGCATCACGGCGGACAATCCCACCAACAGTTTGATTATCATGGCGGAAAAGGATGACTACCAGATATTGGAGGATATCATCAGGCAGCTCGACATACCCAGGTCCATGGTGTACATCGAATGCCTGATTATGGAAGTCAATGTGAATAAGGACTTTAATTTAGGGGTCGAGTGGATTGCCGGCAACGATGTCGATGATGACTCGGTGTATTTCGGCGGATTCAGCGGCGGTGCAACGGGCGGCGGCGATACCGGGTTCAACGCTCTGCCCAACACCATCACCCCACCGCCCGGGCTTTCACTGGGCATTATCGACAGTTCCATCGAATTCGGCGGGATTCCATTTACCATCGGTGCGATTGTCAGTGCATACCGAAAGGACAAGGATGTGCACATCCTGTCAACCCCCCAGATTTTAACCACGGACAATGAGGAGGCGACCATAACCGTTGGAAAAAACGTCCCGTATAAAACGAAATCAGGAACCGATGTGAGCGTCGGCGACGCAATCGGCGATGTCTTTTATGAAACATTCGAATACAAGGACGTGGGCATTACGCTCAAAATCACGCCCCAGATCAGCAAGGACCGCAATGTTCGGCTGAGCATCTCGCAGGAAGTGTCCCGGTTGGAGTCGACCTCGGCCGCCGCCACCGGGTTCAGGCCGACCACATTGAAGCGCACCATAGACACTACGGTGATCGTGCAGGACCAAAATACGGTCGTGATCGGCGGGCTGATCGACGACAGTTTTTCAGGCACCGAATACAAAACCCCCTGCCTGGGCAGTGTTCCATTGTTCGGAAACCTGTTTACATCAACGGGCAAAGCCGAGGAAAAAACGAATTTGTACGTGTTCTTAAAGCCCTATGTCATCCAAAACCCGGAAGAGGCCAAGAACGTTTACAAGGGGAAAAAGGACCAGATCGAAACCATCAGGGAAGGCAATATCAAGCTCTATGACAAGGAGCAGATGAAAGAGCCGATGATTTTCAAGGATGATGCCGAGCGGGAATCGGGTGAATAGTGAAAAAACGGGTTCGTCTTAATCCCCCCCATCCCGGCCTTCCCCCGCCAGGGGTGAAGGAGAGATGTGGCGGCAGATGACAGTTTTTCCAATGCTCGTTTTTTTTAATAGTCCGTTCGAGCGGCTGCTTCGCGCCGCTTGAATAGAAAATCATACTGAAAATATATTTTGAAGCGTGAGCGAAGCAAACGGGTGATTGCAACCCCTTGACACATATGACCATGACCAAAAAACAAACCGCGAGCAAAGCGAACGGCACTTTTGTTGACTTGTTAAAAATTAAGGCTCTATGATCATTGGACTCACGGCGCAACAACTCCCCTTCCCCACTGGAGGGGGAAGGCCGGGATGGGGGGGATTAAGACCCTATCCGTTGCGGCGTTAAGCTTTCATCGCCCGAAAGAAGTCACGTTTCACGATTTAATTTGAACTTTAACACCTATTTCGTTAGGGTCTATCCAGAACCTTTCGAGGATTATCAAAAAAGCAAATACACCGCTTCAGGCAAAAGAATGCCGTTTACCGGCAACAAAGAGGCACATGGAACAGCAAACATTACCCAAAATTTTAATGGACGAATTCGGCATTTCCGATACGGAAATCGAAGACGCACTGCGTATCAAACGTGATAAGGGCGGAAGCCTCGGCGACATCCTGCTTAAGAAGCAGATCATTTCCGAACCGCAGTACATAAAAGCCCTCGGCATGCTTCACGATCTCCCGGTAATGACAAACCCGGTCGCCGAACAGAAAGAGACGGATTTCACCCAAAACGTTCCCATTCAATTTTTAAAAAAATATATGTTGGTTCCGGTGATCACTTCAAAATCCCCGGATGGCGGAAACGGCGATACACCATCCGGCGAGACATTGGATCACATCATCGCCGCCGGTGATCCGGCCCAATTCCATGCCATAGACGATTTGGCCCACCTTATGGGCTGGAGCGATTTTAAGCTTGTGCTTTCCACGAAACACGAAATCCTTTCGGCCATTAACGCCGCGTATGATTCAGGACGGGATTCCGCAGAACAGCTCGTTCAGCACATGGAGGAAAACGGCGGTATCGTAATCAATGAATTCGAAGATACCGCGGACCTGTTGGATGACACCAGTGATGCCCCGATTATCAAGCTTGTCAATCACATTATTTCACAGGCTGCAAAAGCAAGGGCCAGCGATATTCACGTGGAGCCGTATCAGGACATTTTCAAGGTGCGATACCGAGTCGACGGCATTTTATACGACCTGTTAACCCCACCGAAAGGCATTCAGGCTTCTCTCACATCACGCATCAAGGTTATGGCAAAGATGAATATCGCCGAAAAACGTCTTCCCCAGGACGGCCGAATCGATGTAAGAATCGGTGATCAGGAAATCGACATCCGGGTTTCCACCATACCCACGACGTTTGGAGAGCGCGTGGTGCTGAGGCTGTTGAACAAATCCAGTTCGCTGCTGAAGCTGCCCGAGCTGGGATTGACAAGACAGCGGCTTGAAGCGCTGGAGCGCCTGGTCACATCTCCAAACGGTATCATTCTCGTTACAGGACCCACGGGAAGCGGAAAAACGACCACCCTTTATGCCGTTCTGTCCTCGCTGAACAAACCCGATATCAACATCATTACGATCGAAGACCCCATTGAGTATCAACTCAAGGGGATCAGCCAGATTCAGGTCAATCCCAAAATCGACCTGACATTCGCAAAAGGGCTGCGGTCCATTGTCCGGCAGGATCCGGATATCATTCTGGTGGGGGAAATTCGTGACCGCGAGACCGCAGAAATCGCCGTTCAGTCCGCACTCACCGGGCACCTGGTATTTTCGACGCTTCACACCAACGATTCGGCAAGCGCCATCACGCGACTGGTGGATATCGGCGTAGAACCGTTTTTAATTGCGTCATCCGTACTCGGCGTCGTAGCGCAGCGGCTGGTTCGCGTTTTATGCCGCGCGTGCAAGGAGCCTTACGCTCCGGATGATTTCGCCCTTGAAAGCCTCGGCATTTCACCGGAACGGGTCAAGGATGTCCTTTTGTATCGCGCCAAGGGCTGTCCGGAATGTTTTCATACCGGCTTTAAGGGACGCATCGGCATTTTTGAAATCATGGTGCTGGAGAGCAGCTTAAAAAGCCTGGTCCTGAAGACCTATGATTCCAATCGGATCAAATCCGAAGCGTTGAAACGCGGCATGGTGACACTGCGAATGGACGGCATCGACAAGGTGCTCTCCGGTATTACAACCGTTGAAGAAGTTATTCGGGTGACGCAGATGTAGACGGGGGCACGGCTTAAAGAAAATTGAATACGAATACAGTTAACCCCTCGGGGTTTGCGTATGGAACCCAAAGAATGAAATTTTTTAATATACTTCCAATAGTGGTGATTGTGTCGGGCCTGACTGCGGGAACGGCATTTGCCGATTGGGCGGATCTGCTGCCTGTCGAAAATCCCGCAAAATTAGAAGAAACAGCCGAAGAGGCGTCGATTGCTGCGCTTCCAATTCGGCTGTACCAAAAACATTTATCCCCTGTTTTAGGCGGACGCTGCCCCATGCACCCGTCCTGCTCCCATTACGGCATACAGGCGATTGAAAGACACGGACCGATAATGGGGTGGTTTATGGCCTGCGATCGTCTGATACGATGCGGTCGTGATGAAGTCAAACGAGGCTCTAAAGTGTACATAAACGGGGTTCCCCATACATCCGACACGGTGACCGAAAACGACTTCTGGAGAAACTAAAACATCGGGTTAAAGTATTATGCGTCCTTTAACCATTCAGCACGATTATAAGGCTTTGTTTCGAATTTCGGATTTCGGATTTCGTGCTTTCTTCCGACGGACGCTGTTTTTTTTCTCGATTCAACACATTGTTCTATTAGCCGTCATCCTGTTGCCGGCTGTTGCGGCATCCCCTGCCGAACGCGAGAACGGGTCGGAAATCCCAAAACGATGCATTTCCGCCGATGAGCAGTTTGATTTTGCCCAAACGTATTTCGACAGGGGAGAATTCGATCGTGCGGCGGCGGAATACGAGCGCTTCGTCCATTTTTTTCCCGATGATCCCCGGGTGGGTGCCGCCCGATTTCATATCGGCAGGTCCTATTATGAGCTGGGCGAATATGCGAAGGCAGAAGAACGATTTGAATACCTGATTCAAGAATACGAGGGCTCCGATTTCGCGCTCGATGCCCATTTTGAACTCAGCAACGTGTACCTGAAACGCAACGACCCTCGATCCGCAGTTCAGATTCTGGAACGGGTGACGAAAACCGCCGAAAAGTCTGCAATTCGCGACAGGGCCTGGCACGGCATGGCGTGGATATTTATCGAATATGCCGAATGGGAGCCGGCCTTGGCCGCGCTGCACCGCATCAGCCCGGCTAATCAACCGGTCTTCGGTGTGCCCACGCTCGTCGAGCGGCTCGAACGCGCCGACCACATCCCCCGAAAGAACCCGAAACTGGCCGCCGCCGTTTCGATCATCCCCGGTGGCGGATATGTTTACTGCAATCGCTACAGGGATGCATTGACCGCCTTTCTTCTCAACGGCGGCATGATATGGGCGGCGGTTTCGGCTTTTGAAAACGGCAATCCCGCCTTAGGCGGCGTCATCGCCTTTGTCGAGGCCGGTTTCTACGGCGGCAACATTTACGGCGGCATCAATTGCGCAAACAAATTCAACCGGCGGCAGACCCTGAACTTTATCGAGGAGCTCAAGCAGGGTCACCGCATCCGAATTTCACTGGACATGACATCGGAAAAGTATGGTATGCTTTTTGAAACGGCATTTTGATCGGCATACAAAAAAGGAAAAGCATGAACGAGAAAGCAGAAAAAAATCCATGGGTATGGGTGATGGTGCAAGGGGCTGCAGGCAACGAACAATACGTCGGACAGCATGACGCTGAAAGCGACGTTTTATTCATCCCCGCATTCCCCACCAAGGATGATGGATTAAAAGGGTTTCATCTCGTGAACCGGGACAAGAGCCAAAAGGTCGAGGTCCAGGCGGTCAGACTCAAGGAACTGGCCGAAGACGCCGCCGCCAATGGATTCATGATTTTTGTCATAGACGGTGAAGGCAGCATCAAGGAAAAGCTGGATCCCCGGGACCTTTGATCCATTCGACGAAGGCATCTTGTCCGGCGAATGCCCCGAAGCTGTTCCGCCTGCAAAAAGGAAGCAGAACACTTCCAAACCGGCCATACAAAAAGGGCACGGCAAAGCCGTGCCCTTTTTGTATGTGACAGGCCAAAAAAATTAAGCGACACTCTGGACGTTTTCCTAGAGTAATCGAATGGTAGTTTAAAACTTTACTTCCGCTTCCCAGAAGAATTCCTGGGCATTATCATCGGATTCTGCAAGGTCCTGAACTCCGTCACCCGGTTCGATAATGGCGTAGTAAGCGGCGAAACTCAACATTTTAGAGTACTTGTATTTTGCGCTGAACTGATAGTAATCGCCGAAATCATCGTCATTCAGTCCGTAGACGGCATTATCCTCATCAAACTGAAGCCTGGAATAGGAGAATTTGGGGAATAATTTATCCTCGATATTGAATTCAGCACCGATAGTGGCGATGTGCAGGTTGGTATATGCTGCTTCTCCGATTGTCGACCCTGCAGGATCGGAGACAACCGCGGGACCGAATACGTACACCCACGCCAACAGGTCGCCGAATTGGGGCCATCCGCCATAAAATACATCCCATCCTTCCCAATCATCGGTATCGGCTTCGTCGCCGCTCATGAACACGTACTGCCCGAATACCCGGGGTGAAAGGTCAATCGGGATCGTATAGCCAAGATCCAGCTTATATCCGAGGGCTTCCTGATCTCCGGCGGTATACCCCGGCACATCATCATCCCTGTCTTCCCATGCATCACCTCGTTGAACGGCGACTTCCGCGGAGTAGTCAAGGCCGAAGTCGAACTTATCGGATACACGAATTCCGAACATCCAAATGTCTTTGTCCAGGGATTCATCTTCACGGTTCAACACGTAGAATTCCTGCTTCCCCCTGATCACCGGACATCCCGTGGCAGTGAGGTAAAGCCCCATCAAATTGATATCATCTTCGGTTAAATTTGAGCGGGTGTTTTCCTGGTCCTTCATGTAAAATGCATCCAGGGAAATGTTGTCCGTGATATCCATGGTAGCTTTTACACCGTCAAAATAGATGGATGTGGAAGCAAATTGGGACTGGCCGTCAAGAATAACGAACCCGGATCCGTAGATCAGGTTCTGACGCCCTATTCTGAGGCTGATCGGGCCCAAAACGTTTTTGGCATCGATGTAGGCATTGTCCAAAAAAATCTTGTTGCTTTTGTTGTCCTCTTCCCAGACGTCCCTTTCTCCCAGGGCGTTCCTCCCGGCATCGAATTGAACGACGCCTTCGCCATAGGTCTGGTCGGTCAACTGGATGAATGCGCTGACATTGTCCCCCAGATTAACACGGGTCCACAAGCTGGCTTTCAGGCGAAATACATCCCATTCATCAAAATCCAAATCGCTGTTAAAGCTCCACATGTTTTCCAACGCATACCCCCGCATACGCACCTGACCGCCGAATTCGACATCGGACATGTCGATGGCCGTCGCCAATGAAGGGATCAACAATAAAAGGGCCGCTGCGAAACCAAGTATTTTCTTCATCTTCCTCCTCCTTTGTTGAAACAATTGGTAATAAATGCAAACTGTTAATTCATCGCACCTCTCCTTGAAAAAAATTTGGTGCAGTAAATACTATTTTTTGACAAAAGTAAAGTTATTTTTTGCAGCGTCCTTTAAAGCCGAAATCGATACCGATCCGCTTTCGATCATGATGCCGATACCGATGTGAAGAGGAGATAATATTTTTTTCTTCGGAGGCTCTTATCCCTTGACGAATATCCGCCATTCGCTGTATGTGATCTTTTTACTTTTTTCACTGGAGCCGATCCCATGGCGGGTTTATCCCCCTTACGCATATGCCTGCTGAGCTACCGGAGCAATCCCCATTGCGGCGGGCAGGGTGTCTATATCAAGAACCTGAGCCGTTCACTGAAGGATTTAGGCCACCGGGTGACCGTTGTATCAGGTCCGCCGGACCCCTTGCTGGATCCGGACATTCCGGTAATTCACATGCCCAGCCTGGATTTGTATAATCCCGAAGATCCCTTCCGCATCCCGGGGCTGAAGGAACTCTGCGACCCGATAAGCATGGCCGAATGGATCGGCGTTTCCACCACGGGGTTCCCGGAACCGTTCACCTTCGGATTGAGAGCTTATGGATATGTAAAGCGAAAGCGCCGTTTATACGACATCGTCCATGACAACCAAAGCCTTTCCTACGGTGTGTGGGGCATCAGCAAATTCATGCCGACCATACCCACGATCCACCACCCGATTACGGTTGACCGGGAGATCGACTTAAAGTCCCGATCCTCATTTTTATTCAAATTCAAGCAGCTCCGGTGGTATTCTTTTCTGGGAATGCAAAAACGCGTCACCCGGTCGTTTTCGCGGTTGATCACGGTATCTGAAAGCGCGAAAAAAGACATCGCCGAAGACTTTCGTATTTCGCAAGATCGACTGAGCGTCGTACCAAACGGCATCAACACGGCCCTTTTCCGCCCCCTTGCCCACGTCAAGCGCCGAAAAAACCGCTTTATCGTCACCAACAGCGCGGATACGCCGTTAAAAGGGCTGAAATATTTACTTGCCGCCATGGAAAAAATCAACCGGAAACGTCCCGTTTCCCTGGTGGTGGTCGGCCAACCCAAAAAAGACAGCGGCATAACGAAACTCGTTCGCCGACTCGGTCTTACCGATTCCGTGACATTTACCGGCCGCATCGGTGACGAAGAATTCGTCCGGCAATATGCCATGGCTACTGCCGCAGTGGTGCCGTCGGTGTACGAAGGATTCGGGCTGCCCGTTGGTGAGGCAATGGCCTGCGGCGTTCCCGTTATCAGCACCACCGGCGGTGCGCTTCCCGAGGTGGTCGGAAACGCCGGCCTCCTTGTGCCGCCCGCCGATGCCGATGCCCTCGCCGGGGCCATGCAGCTGATTATGGACCAACCGGAATACGCCGAAAAGCTTGGAAAAGACGGATACCGGCGGGTCCAAGAGCATTTCACGTGGAAAAAGGCCGCCGAGAAAACGGTGGATGTGTATCGAGAGGTCATTCGTGATTACGGTAGATTTTAACGCCCTCGGCATCCGGCCGGGATACCGGATTCTGGATATCGGCTGCGGTCCGGGACGCCATACATGCGCCGCCTACCGGTATGACAACGTCACCGCCGTGGGCGCGGACCTGTGTTTCGAAGATTTGAAAGAGGCAAAAGAGAGACTCTGTTACCACGATGATCTCGGGGAAAACGGCGGCGGCTCCTGGATGCTTCTCACCGCCGATATTACATGCCTGCCGTTTGAAGACGAACACTTCGATCTTGTCATCTGTTCCGAAGTCATGGAGCATATTCCCGAGCATGAAAAAGCGGCAAGGGAAATCACGCGGGTTCTCAAGCCGGGACGAAACCTCGTCGTCAGCGTTCCGCGGTTTTTCCCCGAATGGATCTGCTGGATGCTGTCGGACGACTATCATAATGTCAACCAGGGACATGTGCGGATCTACCGAAAAAAACAGTTGATTGCATTGCTGGAAAAAGAGGGGGGTTTGCTCTGGAAAACCGGCTATGCACACAGCCTCCACTCGCCCTACTGGTGGCTGAAATGTCTGCTTGGACCAACACGTGAACACGTTCCGGCAATCGATTTATACCACCGGTTTTTGACCTGGGACATCATGCAAAAACCCCGACTGACCCGGTTTTTGGACACCCTGTTAAACCCATTGATGGGGAAAAGTCTGGTGCTCTATTTGAAAAAGATGTAACCCGCCGGTCTCGGTGAGAACGGGCTTCGACCCGATACCGCCGTTACGCTTCGACCGCCTCCAAATCCCAGTTCCACTTCCCGGGCCTCTTCTTCAAGGTCACCGTTTCAGGCAACGGTTCGATAAGGTTCACGAACAGCCGGTATCCGGCCTTTTTCAGCAGTTTTGTTTGAGAGCGAATATCCACATTCCAATTCGGATAAACCCAGATGTTCGAACCATGTCTCACGGCCCAGGCCCCCTCGTTTTTCGGGCTGGTAAAGATCGTTTTCGTCTCTAACTCTTCAGACACGCTTCTGGAAATGCAGAGGGGCCAATTGCCGGAAACGACGATTCCGAGCGGCAAGGGACTGTTCTTCGGCAAAGCCGAAAAGTCGCGTTTTGAAAGCTCGGGGCTGACAATGACGCCCGAAAACCCGTATGCTTTAAGCTGATCGACAGCCACGGGATTTGCCGCGTTGCAAAACGGGCCTGCCCAAAGCCGACACTTTTCCGGATCATCAAAAAAACACCGTTGCCAGGGCGCATTGAGCACGAATTGTTTTTGGCCCCGGTTAATCATCCTGCCGATCATATCAGCCATGTTTTCTTCATCCGCGGGCCATACGACCGGAGGAAGCCACCACCATATGGACGTTTTTTTCTTTTTGCCGGCATTTTCGGCATTTTCATGAGACAACCAGACCCCGTTCAGTGCTCCCCCGTCCGGGTAGGGATGACCGCGATACACGAACATTTCAGAAAAGGGGATTACCGTCCGGGTTTTTTTGGGAAGTCTGATCCGAACAGGCGTGTCCTGGACGCCAACCGGGGGAATGCTGTCCAATTCCTCTTGGAATGCAGCTATGATATGCTGCAGCTCTTTTTCCCGTCGGTCGATCAAAAAGACCGGGGTCCCCTTCTCCGCCCCTTTGCCGCTGTCCACCTTCAGTTCGAACCTTCCTTTTTTCGGCACATATTTTCCCACACGATAAATTTTGTGCCAGGTCTCATCTTCATATCCCACCCGAAGCACATCCCCGGGAAAGAGCGCCTCCCTGGGCGTAATGATCGGCCTGCGTCTCAATCCGCTTACCGCTGCTATAAACAAGCCGGAACCGGTATGCCGCTCCGAACTCACCGGGTTGTACATTCGCTGGGGCAGAAAAAAATAGTGGGTGCCGGGACGGCCCAATGCTCTCTCCAACAATCCGACAGCCGCTTTCTTTGCCGCGGGATCATTTCCTTCATCCCTTAAAATCCGATATGCGCTCGTGGTGTAATATACATAATGCGGACCTTTTTTCCGTCCTTCTATCTTCCACGCTGCGATGCGGGGAACCTCCTTTAGAACCTTCACCAGCACATCCAGGCTGAGGTCTTGGCACGAAAAAAATTTATTTTTTTGACAGTTCTGCTCATATAGCCTTCTGCAGGGCTGAACGCAGCGGCCTTTAAGGCCGCTTTTGCCCCCCAGGAAACTGCTCCAGTAACACCTGCCGGAAACGGCATAACACAGCGCACCGTGAACGAATACCTCCAGATTCATTCCGGGTGGGCAGGCGTTTGCCATCGACTTGATTTCATCGATGGTCAACTCCCTTGGCATCACTACCCTGTCAACGCGGAAAATGCGTGAAATTTCGTCGAGCGAACCGGGAATACCGACATTTGCCAGCGTAGACAGGTGGATCTCCCCGCCGAACCCCGTTTGTCGGGCCAGGGCGATGACGGCCAGGTCTTGAACGATCAGCGCGTCCGGTTGAACATACTTGACGAGTTGATTCAGCAACTCGGCCGTTTGCGAAAGGTCATCGGTTGTCAGCAGCGTATTTACCGCCACGTATACTTTCACATGTTTTCGTCGGCTCAATCGAACCAGTCCCGCCAGTTCCGAAACCGTAAAGTTTTTGGCTTCCATGCGGGCGGAAAACCGCTTCATTCCGCAGTATACCGCATCGGCACCGGCTGAAACAGCGGCGAAGAAGGCCGCCTTGTTACCCGCCGGCGCCAGTATCTCGGGTTTTTGGTACTGACTGAGTGCTGTATTCGTATTCATCAAGTCCAATGATCCCTCTTCGAACGATGTCCATCCCTGCCCTACCTGTTTGTCTTCACACCGGATGACAATGTTTCCGGCAAAAAAGAGCTTCTTTTTAAGATTTACATGTGCCGAAAAGAGGGTCAAGAAAATAAAACGTGAAAAAATTAAATCACCTTCAATTTTTTTATTTTAATTATTTCTTAAAATGGTATATAGAGATCTGCAGTTTTTTCACATCCGCTTTTTTCACCAAATGATTCCAGTCTGACGATTACCAACAAAGGGAGGAACGTATGAAATTAGCCAAACTGACAGCGATAAGCATTACTGTCCTTTTTTTCGGACTCTGCGCCTACGGTAATGCGGCCGATTTAACGGGTATTTGGGACGTTAAAACCGATGCACCGGGGCAGGAACTGAAAATGGATCGGCTGTTGATCACGCAGGAAGGGGATTCATTCCATTACGCCGGAATCAAAGGATCCATTCGGAACGACAAGTACCTGATTTTAGGCCCTCTTCCCGAACGGACCCTGGTACGCGGTTTTTGGGTCCAGGTAGATAAAATCAACCTCTCCGCTGTCAACGACGATAAGTTTACCGGCAAGATATACATGTCGGTTTACAATTTTAAAGACAGCACCCGAAAAGTTTACAGTACAGACGCCAATTTGACCGGCAACCGCGTTGTGGATCCGCCTCCCCTCCTGACGATTATCGGCAAGCCGGAAATGTGGGTGGAAAAAGGGGCTTCATTTACCGACCCGGGCGCCATGGCTTTTGAAGAAACCGGAAACAACATCAGCGACAAGATAACCGCAGACAGCACGCTCGATACGAGCACCCCCGGCACGTACACCGTCACCTACAATGTCGTGGGAAGCAACAACAAACCTGCTGATGAGGTTTCCCGCACCGTCCATGTCGTCGAACCGGCGCCGCCGGTGTTGACACTGAAGGGAGACCCCATGGTCAATATTCAAAAAGGTGACCGGTATGTGGATTCGGGGGCAAGGGCCATTAATTTCTTGAATGAAGATATTACCGGCCAAGTCGAGGTAAAGGTAAACGGGGAGGCCGCAGACCCGAACAGAATCGATACATCTAAGGCCGGAACCGACTATGATATCATTTACATGGTCAAAGATGATCATGGTTCAGCCCAGGCCGCGCGAACCGTAACCGTTCAGCAAAGAGAAGATGAACAATCCTTCTTCAAATACTGTTTCATCTCCCACGTAATGGATTAAATTCGATTGAGGACCGCACTACATCCGCGTTCATGTTAAATCCAATGGGAGGGGGTTCAAAATCGAAGTTGTGAACCCCCTCCAACCCGAATTGAAGCAAATCCCTTTTGGTGCGCAGGTTTTCCCGCCAACTGCCTCTTGCCAAAACACTATGTTTGTGCGAAATTATTAACGATGTACTGATTTTATGCCGTTGAGTTATTTTTATACGGGGCCGAATGTCAAAAAACCGTATGGCTTTGAATTGTCCAAATGTTCCTGCAGTTGAAAACCGCCCCGATTATGACGAAAGGATAACACGATGAAACTCGCGATCAGCGGAAAAGGCGGTGTCGGCAAAACCACATTTGCATCTCTTTTGATACATGCACTCAGCGAGTCCGGGAAGCATGTACTTGCCATAGACGCGGACCCGGACGCCAATCTTGCCACAGCCTTGGGCATAGCGGATGCCCATCGCATCACGCCCATTTCAGAAATGAAAGACTTGATTTTTGAACGCACCGAGGCAAAACCGGGCAGCATCGGCGGTTTCTTTAAATTAAATCCAAAGGTCGATGACCTTCCGGATTCGCTTTCCGTCAAGCTGAACAATATCAAGTTCATGCGATTGGGAGAAGTCAAAAAAGGCGGTGGAGGATGCATCTGCCCTGAAAGCACCCTATTGAAAGCGCTGGTCACCCATATCGTTCTGGCCAGGGATGAAGTGGTGGTTATGGATATGGAGGCCGGCATCGAACACCTGGGCAGGGCGACGGCCATGGCGGTGGACAAGCTGATTGTCGTGGTGGAGCCGGGTCGCAGGAGTGTCGAGACGGCGACCCACATTCACGATCTTGCCGGTGATATCGGCCTCAGACGTATTGCTTTGGTGGGCAACAAAATTCGAAACCAAAGGGATGAAGATTTTCTAAAAAAGAACCTGCCGAATTTTGAATTTTTGGGGTTTATCGCCTATGATGAGGCATTGATCGAATCCGATTTAAACGGCGTTTCACCCTTCGCCGTCCGGACCGCGGCGATTGCAAACGTGAAGGATATGATTAACCGATTGTAATGAGGACACAATTCAATGCCGCCCGCCGGCAGAAGGGCCGAGGGCGGGCGCGGATTAAACCGGCCGCAGATACCAGGCTTCGGAAAATTTTTGCCGATATCGGCACACCTCGAAAAAAGCCGTTCGTTCCGGACAGGTTTCAAGTCGAGGCCGTTGACATTTCAGTGCGTTCCGACTGCCTGGTAACAGCGCCGACCGGTGCGGGCAAGACATGGATTGCTGAACAGCGGATCGTTCATATGCTCAATGCCGGCAAACGATCCTGGTATGCCTCACCGTTAAAAGCGCTCTCCAACGCAAAATTTATGGAGTTCGGGAAGCTTTTCGGACCCGAAAAGGTCGGCATTTTGACAGGGGATCGAAAAGAAAATCCCGATGCCTCCATCATTGTCGGAACAACCGAAGTGCTTCGAAATCAGCTGTATGACGCCATGCATATAGGCGCCATTCTTCCCTTCGATTTCGTCATTCTGGATGAAGCCCACTTTCTGGGGGACGAAGAAAGAGGGGTGGTGTGGGAAGAAATTATCATCTATCTCCCCTCTCGAATACCGCTGCTGCTCCTTTCCGCGACAATCGGCAATGCGCTGCAAATTGCTCAATGGATAGGGGAAATACGGGCCAACATGTGTGAAGTGGTAGCCGAATACAAGCGTCCGGTTCCCCTGTTTCCACTTTTTTTTCATCCTTCCGGCACCCTGCATCCGCTGATTACAAACCCCTCCGACAACAAGGCAACCCGTCTCGATAAAAAAGTTTCGTCCTACCTGAAAGAAAAGCGCCCCCGTTTTTTGGCACCGCCCCACCGGCTGCCGCCCTTTGGAGAAATATTGAAAGTGCTGCGGAAATACCGTCTGCTGCCCGCAATTTTCTTTCTGAAATCGCGTGCAGACTGTGACGCCGCATTGGAATTGTGCGGACAAAATACGGATCGGACGCTGAAAGCCGAACCCCGGCAAAGACGATTCGAGGAATTGACCGCCGCCAGTGATCACTTGTCCACCCATCCGCAGCGCCGACACCTCGAACGCCTGGGCATAGGATCCCACCACAGTGGTCAGCTCCCTGCCTGGAAACTGGTGCTGGAGAGATTGATGACCGAGGGATTGCTGGACGCCATATTCGCCACCTCAACGGTTGCGGCAGGCGTCAATTTTCCGGCCAGATCCATCGTTCTGTTGAATTCGGACCGGTTCAACGGAAGGGAGTTTGTGCCGCTGGATGCCACGCAGTTTCACCAGATGACCGGTCGTGCCGGACGCAGGGGCATGGATAAGATCGGGTTCGCCGTCATACTGCCCGGCAAATTCATGGATATACGGCATGTCGCCAAATTGATGCATATGCCCCCCTCTCCGGTCGACAGTCAAATTCGTATTAATTTTTCAATGGTATTGAACCTTCTTTTGTCGCACTCGCCCGGCCAAATCGTGGATTTATTGTCCAAGAGTTTTGCCGCCTTTCAGATCAGCCGGAAGAAAAAGGGGACCGGCCGGAAATTGTTCATCGAACAATACCTCGTACACGATTTTTACCGTCATCTGGCTTTCCTTCAGATCAACGGCTTCGTTGCGGCCGACAACACATTGACCGAGGACGGCTTATGGGCCGCTCAACTGCGGGTCGACCAACCGCTGCTGATCGCAGAGGGTTTTCGAAAAAACCTGTACCCCGATTCAGACCCGGCCCTTCTGGCGGCGACGATTTCGATTTTTGTCAATGAGACGGAATCCAGCGACCAAATCGAAGCAGCATTCGCCCCGAACAAGATGATCAAGGTTTATCGGAAGCTTCAAAAACAACTTCAACCATTGATGACCCGGCTGGAGGCGGAGCAATTCGAAATCCGGCCGTTTTTCTTGAGGCCGATGGCGACAATTTACGCATGGGCCGTAGGCCACCCATGGGAAAGAGTCGTGGCACTGTCCGAGATGGAACCGGGGAACCTCGTGATGCTGATTTTAAGGACTGCGGACAACCTTCGCCATGTCCAGGGTTTGAAGAGCCGATTTCCCGAACATGCCCAGTGTGCAAAAGAAGCTCTGGCGCTGATTTTGCGGGAACCCGTTCAGTTTGAAGAAACGGCTTTATAGGCGGGCTTTTCGTCCCTCGAGAAGAAAAATGCGTTTTGGACGGCATCATGAAAGCCGGCTGCTCATCGATGCCGCAGCCGGCTTTGTGTCGTTTTAATGCTTACAATGCCTTAATGGCCTCGGTTAACGCCGGCATGAATTCAAGAATATCTGCTTCCACTCCGACATCGGCGACCTGGAAGATCGGAGCCTTGGGATTCTTGTTGACCGCGACGATAAAGGGATTCCCCTTGATACCGCCGAGGTGCTGAAATGATCCGCTGATTCCCATGGCCAGGTAGACCTTGGGTTTAACAGTCTGCCCGGAGGTGCCCACCTGCCGGGATTTTTCAAGCCACTTGGCATCCACGATAGGCCGGGAGCAGGATACCACGGCACCCATGGCATCGGCGAGTTCCTGGGCTATTTCGATGTTTTCTTCGTCTTCGATACCACGGCCGACGGACACCAGCACATCGGATTTCGTAATATCCACTTCACCCGCTTCGGCTTCAACGACTTCCAGAAATCGGCGTCCGGCGGCTATCTCACCGATATCACCGGATTTATCGACAACCTGTCCACCGGCGGATTTGCTTTCGTCCGGCTGAAAAACGCCGGGACGCACGTTGATCACCGCTCCGGCTGAAAGATCGCAGGACATGTGGGCATGAGCCTGTCCGCTGTATTCCTGGCGAACAGCCGTTAAACCGGAACCCTCCACCTCATAATCGATTACGTCGGCCAAAAACGGGGATTCCATTTTAATCGACAGGCCGGGGGCCAGATCCATTCCAAAGGTGTCATGGGGCACCAGCACAACGGCATCCGACGGCAGGATCTTCAGCAGCGCTTTTCGAATCACTTCCGCATTGGGATACGAAAAAGCATCATTATCGATTTTCCAGACTTCACTGAAGGATGCAGCCATTTCGTTGCACAAGGCTTCGATACCCGAGCCGAATACCAATGCCGTCATACCCGCACCACCGGCAATTTTTTTCCCGGCATTTACCAGTTCCAGGGCTGTATCGTCGGCGATCCCTTCCATATGCTCGATGTATGCAAACACTTTACCAGCCATTATTTGAGCCCTCCTTTGGATTTTAAGAGTTCAATCAGTTTTTCGACGATCTCTTCCGTGCTTCCCGTGAGCATCTCAGCGCCTTCACCCAATTCGGGCACAAAGTAATCCACCATCTTTACCTTGGCTCCATCTTGCCCGACGGTTCCCGTATCGACCCCCAAATCAGCGGCGCCATGCACGGGAATCTCAACAGAGGCGACTTTGCGAATGCCCCGAATTCCCACATAACGGGGTTCATTGATACCCGTCTGGATGGAAACCACACAGGGAAGGTCGATTTCATTCATTTCCTGATTGCCCCCTTCGATTTCGCGGCCTACCTTGAGCTTCTTGTCATCAACGACTTCGATAGAATTGACGAGGGATGCATAGGGAACATCGAGCATGGCGGCCAGCATACCACCAACCTGCGCCGCCTGGTCATCCGCCTGGGCGCCGCACATGATCAGGTCGTAATTGCCCTTTTCCACCGCGGCTTTGAGTATAGCGGCGACTCCCCGGCCGTCGGATTTGTCGAAAGCGGCATCCTTGAGCAAAAGACCATTGTCCGCGCCCATGGCCATTTCCCGCCTCAGCACTTCTTCGGAATCATCATCACCGACGGTTACCACGGTGACGGAACCGCCTTTGTCCTCAACGATCTGGATCGCCTCTTCCACGGCATAATTGTCCCATTCATTTACGGAATAAACGAGATCCTCACGGACGATGTCCGTACCGTCTTTTCTCACTTCTATCTCGTTTTCCGCGGTATCGGGAACTCTCTTAACGCATACTAAAATCTCCATTTCATCCTCCCAAGTTAAATTGTATGTGAAGAAAGGGGCTCTGAACCGACCCCGCCGAGGCGGGGCATATTTCTTATCCAATATGCCTTTCAACCAACTCTGCCAGTTCAATGACTTCCATCTGGCCTTCCAAGCCCGCCACTTTAATGGCATCTTCGATGTTGACCAGGCAGAACGGACAGGCTGTCACGATAACGTCGGCACCGGCCGCCCTGGCCATTTCAACTCTGAGGACACCCATGCGCTGCTCTTCCTCCGGCTCGTAAAACAGCATGAGTCCACCGCCGCCGCAGCAAAAAGACCGATCACGGGATTTGGTCATTTCAACCCGCCGCAAACCGGGTATGGCATCCAGGACCTGCCTGGGCTCTTCATAAATCGCGTTGTGGCGCCCTAAATAGCAGGGATCATGATACGTATAGATCTTGGAATCGTCATCGGCGGCCTTCAGGCGTATGGCACCGGACTTGACGGCCTTCAGTATCACCTCGCTGATATGCTCCACGGGGGGCACATCCGCATACTCGTTTTTCAACGCATTATAAGCGTGGGGATCCGCCGTAACGATCCGGGATGCCCCGGATTCGGCGATGGCTTCCGTATTCTGCTCTTTCAAGTCTTGAAAGAGCATTTCTTCACCGAACCTTCTGACTTCGTTTCCAGAGTCTTTTTCGCTTTTCCCCAGTATGCCGAAATCGATGCCCGCCACAGTTAGTAGTTTTGCCGTGGCACGGCCGATATCCTGCATACGGTCGTCATAGGAGGTAATGCTGTCCACAAAATATAGAGTATCAGCTTTGGCATTCCCGTCAAGAACTTTTACGGTTACATTTTCCGGCAGATCTTTTGCCCATTCATCCCGCTTTTTTTCCATTTTTCCCCAAGGATTGCCTCTCTTTTCCAGAGAACCCAAAGGCTTCTGCAGGGACTGGGGCACATTGCCCTCGTCCACCATGCCCCTCCTTAAATCGACGATTTTATCGATGTATTCGATTCCCAGCGGACATTCCTGTTCACAAGCGCCGCAGGTAGTGCAGGACCAGATTTCATCTTCTTCATAGATGTCGCCGATCAGCGGTTCACTGGGCAGAAAGTTTCCCCGCAAAGGATAATTTTTGAACATTTTGTCCCGCGCTTTAATCGAAATGAATCGAGGGGACAATGGTCGTCCGGCGGCATTGGCCGGACACTGGTCCGAGCATCGTCCGCAATCGGCGCAGGTGTAAAAGTCCAGCATATGTTTCCATGTGAAGTCTTCGAGCTTTTTGACGCCGAACGATTCGAGCTCGTCCAGTTTCTCGTCGGGAACCCCGTAACGGACCGGCTTGATGTTTCCCCGCTTCAATCTCATGAAAAACACGTTGAAAATAGATGTAATCACATGAAAGTGCTTGCCCAGCGGCAGGAAACAGAGGAAAAAGAAAAAGGTCACGTCATGAACGTAATAGGAAAAGATATGAATCGCCTGAAGGCTTTCGATCGAGGTGTTGCTGAAAATCAGTGTCCAGAACCATACCAGCGACAGGGGCGCGATGAATTCACCGTTCAATCCCGCCTGTCGATCAGCGGCGAATTGCGTTGCCTCAAAGGCGCTTTCGGACAGCATCAAGGTGGAGATCAGTGCCAGAACGAAGAGCGCTTCAGCGGTGTGATCATGGCCGTACTTGGCAGGAACTGCGTATCTGGGCGGCTTTACGACGGCCCTTCTGTAACCGGCGGCAATACACGCGATGAGTACGGCTGTCGCTGCATAATCTTTAATAAAATTATAAATATGGCCAAGAACGCCGCTCATGCCCGGAAAGACGAAATCCTCGGAAATCCCGATAATGACAAGCGAAGTCGACCGAATGGCCAACGCCAGGAACCCGAAAAAGATGACGATATGGATTATTCCCGCTGTCCTGTAACGGGGCTGGCGCCACTGGGCCAACCATATCTTCAGCACATTGAATAATCGCTTCCCGTAATGATTGAACCGATCGTCCGGCGCTGCCTTTACCAGGGGGGCCAGTCGTTTGGTAATTATATAAGCGAAAACCGCGGCGCCGATAACCGGAATCAACAAGGAAAAAATGACCAACGGTATCCCAAAAATAGAGTAGTTCGCCGGACTTATTAAAACAGTTTCCATGTCACAAACCTTCCCTCTTCATTTAAATTTTTTTCAATGATTAAAGACGTTAAACCCCCTTGCCGGGCGAGAAAATACATAAGCTTACACCACTAACAGACACTCATTTTACCGTCAAGTAAAAAATAGAATATCACGGCGGCCGCAGCATTGGCGGCATAACCGGACGGAAAATGCCTTGAATAGTCTTTTTATTGACCGTCGGCTGCCGTTCTGATAAGACGTGTCGACATCGGTACCGGCCCATTTTTATTTCCGGTTCGACCGCAACCCGGAATCGTCGCAGCGCATCTGCATTACCCCTTAGTAAGTGTCCATCCGGAAACGGAGAGAATCAGCCGTCTCCATGGCACGAGGAAGCAAGGAAGCACCAATGGCACAAACCATCGAAAAAATAACCCTCTCCATGCAAGCGGAAAAGCTGCAGGAGCACCTGGAAAAATATAAGGAAAAAGCCCTTGAGCTGGGTGCAACCAAGGCCGCTGTCATCACGGCTGAAGACATCATCGTAGACGATCGCGTTGTCTTGAAATGCCAAATCCCCCGATGCTTCGGATTCGGTACCGGTGCACACTGCCCGCCCAATACCTTAAAGCCCTCCGAGTTGAGAGCCTTGTTGAAACATTACCAATGGGCGGTTCTGTTCATCAAGGAAGTGCCTTCCGAGGTGATCGTCAGGGATAAGGCAACGATCAAAGAGCGGATCGACGCCTATCAGAACGTGTACAAGATCGTCAGTGAACTGGAGTCGAAGGCGTTTTATGACGGACATTACCTCGCTTTCGGCTTTGCAGCCGGTTCATGCCGACACACGTTTTGTTCCCGGGAGGAGACATGCCGGGCTATGGAAGGCAAACGTTGCCGATTTTCCATTCTGAGCCGGCCCTCCATGGAGGCTGTGGGAATGGATGTCTACAAAATGGTGACCACCGTGGGATGGGATATATACCCCATCGGCAGCAATGCCGGTCCGGAAAACATTCCCAAGGGAACACTGGCGGGAATCGTTATCGTTCAGTAAACGTTTTGCTTTTCAGGATAAAAGCGGAAGATTGTCTTCGTAAACGTCGAGCGGGCAAAAACCCGCTCGATTCGAATGCCGCCGATTCAATGTTTTTTTATTCCCGGACAATAAACCTGGAATTGACCCGACCTGCGCCGAAATGTTTTTTTGTAAAGTTTTCAGCGGCCGCCATATCGTACCATTTGCACGAAAATATATTGATATATGCCGCACGCGTATGCTCGGAAAAATGTCCCGTTATGGAACTTGTTTCGATGAACTGAAGCAGGGAATAGCCTTTCGTATGTTCCTGGTTTTCTCCAAAATACGGTGTTTGCGGGTCTCCATAAGGCTTCATCTTCAGCAGTTTGCAAAGCTTAACGGCGTAATCACGGATAGCGGCTTCACTGGCGATTTGTGCCGGATCACATCCGTATAAATCCATAATCAATTCCCATCCAAAGGTCACTTTTTCATTTTTGGTCGTCATTTTAATTTCCCCCTGAAAAACTCCGGCAGGGAAAAAGCTCCCAAATGGATCCCGGGATTGTAATATTGCGTTTTAAGAGAAATGCCGCCGGCTTTTCCCGCAAGCGTTTCATAATCAATTTGTTCGGGATCGATGCCGTTCGAACAAAATATCGATGAAAAAAGACCGCCCACATAGGTGGGAACGGTATACGTATAAAATTTCGCATGGACAAACATGTTCGCCAACACCCGATTTGCGTGTCGCTGCTCTTCCGGCTGCATGTGAAGCGATCCGGTCTGGCAAACCATAATGCCGTTTGCCTTCATCAGCCCGGAAACATCACTATAAAATTTCTCCTCGAACAGGACCTTGGCCGGACCGACCGGGTCGGGTGAATCCACGATAACGATATCATACTTCTCGTGAGTCGATGCAACAAATTCCGCCCCGTCATCGAAAATCAATGCCGCTCGATGGTCTGAAAAGGCCCCTTTATTGATATTTGGAAAGTACTTAGAAGAAAAGTCGACTACTTTCGGATCGATTTCGACCATGTGGGCATTTTCTACACATGGATGCTTCAGGACCTCGCGCAGTACGCCGCCGTCGCCGCCGCCGATAATCAGAATCCGCTTCGGGTTGGAATGGGAAAGCATGGGAACGTGCACCATCATTTCGTGATAGACGAACTCATCTTTTTCCGTGGTCTGGACAATCCCGTCCAACAACAGCATCCTGCCGTATTGATAAGAATCCACAACCACCATGTGCTGGAAATGGGTTTTTTCCTCATACAACACGGTCTTGATCCGGTATCGGGTTTCGACATTTTCCCACTTCTCACTGATCCACCGGCTGTCATACATCATGGCGTAATTCCAATCCCCCTTTTTATTTCTTTAACCTGTATCGACTCGGGAGAGAATCCCTTTTCCAATACGTCCAGGGCCAGGCGGGGATTTATCGTACCGCAAACGAAAATATCGATTGCCGCATAGTGATACTCGGGCCAGGTATGAATGCTTAAATGGGATTCCTGGAGGACGGCTACGCCTGAGACGCCGCCGTTGGGTGAGAAGATGTGAAGGTCGATGCTGAGCAAGGTCGCTCCGCACCTTTCGATAGCCTGAATGAGGATTTCACGAATACGTGACGGGCTGGTTAAATGCCGGGCATTCCACAGTTCGATGATCAGGTGAATGCCGGCATAGGCCATTTCACCGTCACGTACGCAAAACTCCTTTGAATTCTTGTCCTCTAGTGTAACAGTTTGATTTTTCATCGACGTCCATAAATACTCCTTGCAATTTTTTTATATTGGTGAGTTTTAATTCAAAATGAACATTTCTACAAGGAAATATTACAGGTGCCGGCCAATTTTTTTTTGCACGCTTACTCGAAATAATCGGTGTTTTGAATCATTACGACCGGATAGAAGCGGTTTGACTCGATTTTGCAGATCGAGGGGCAGAGTGGATCGGTCGCGAAGCGGGAGAGACGGGCGCGCAACAGATTAATGCCGTCGCACATGACGACCTATTATAATGGTTTTGTATTTGGAAATCGATGTGATATAGAAAAACCATATTGCGCCGGACTCAGCTCAAGTCATTGTGCATTTTCCAAGGCGTTCAGGGCGGTTTCAGTTTCTCCAGGACGCTGAACGCGAGACCGGCCAAACCAGGAACATCCTGCATTTTCGGTTGTAAAACCGGATTCGGTTCGGGCATCAGAAATATGAAAACCGGGAGAATGTAACCGTGGAACAATTGAATACCGTCATTCAGTATATTTCGATATCGATGGGAGCCGCATGGGCCAGTGGAATCAATCTTTATGCCACAATCCTGGTGCTCGGTATTCTGCAGGCCACGGGAAGTGTATCCCTGCCGCCCGACCTTCAGGTTCTGGCCAGCCCCCTGGTTATTTTTGCCGCCGGATTGATGTATGCTGTCGAGTTTTTTGCAGACAAAATACCGGGTGTGGATTCGGGCTGGGATGCACTGCACACGTTCGTGCGCATTCCCGCAGGCGCCGTGCTGGCCTACGGAGCCGTTTCGGATGTAAGCCAACCTGCGGCTTTGGCGGCTGCCATTGTCGGCGGATCATTGTCAGCCGGCAGCCACGCCACCAAAAGCGGTTCGCGGGCCATCATCAACGCCTCCCCTGAACCGTTTACCAATTGGGCGGCCTCGATCGGAGAGGATGTCCTTGTTGTCGGCGGTTTGTGGACGGCCCTGAATTACCCCTGGGTTTTCGTTGTCCTCCTGATTCTGTTTATCCTGTTGATGATATGGATTCTGCCGAAAATCTGGCAGGGCATAAAGCGAATTTTCGGTCTCGTATCCCGTCTGTTCAGCACGAAGGCGGAAAAACAGGAGCGCCCCTTGCGATTGCCTGTTGAAGGTGCGGCAGATCCCCGGGATATCGAAACCAAATTGACGACACTCGAGGGCCTCGTGCAAAAGGGGCTTATTACGGAAGAGGAATACGACCGAAAAAGGCGGGACCTGATCAGCGGTTACTAATCCATCTTTTACCAAGCCGCATCGGCCCTCCGGCGGTTCGAGCCTATGGCGCACTTCATATGGATATGCCTGATCGCCTTTTTTCTGCTGTTTGCCGGTAAGATGGCCTACCTGGCATCAGCGGCATGTGCACTGCCGAAGACCGGTGGGGCACTGTATGTCTCCACTTCGCTCGAGCGCATCCACGCGGCAATTGCGGCATTGCCGGCCGGCATTACGACGGCCGTAGATTTGGGATGCGGGGACGGACGGGTACTTCGGACCTTCTCCCGAACATGCGGTGCCGCGTGCATCGGATATGAAATCAACCTGCTTGCCTATTTCAAGGCGAGGCTGTTATGCCGGAAATTCAGGCGCATCAGCATCCGGCGGCAAAACTTCTGGCAGGCGGACCTTTCAAGCGCCGATGTGGTCTTTTGCTACCTTTTCCCTGATGTGACGGCAAAATTGGCCGATAAATTAAAATCCGAGCTGCCGTCGGGTGCAGCCATCGTTTCGTTTAATTTCCCCCTGCCGGGCCTCTCACCCAATGCTGTTATTTATCCTGAAGGACCCTTGCATCACGATCCCATCTTTTTATATCGGCGGCCATAATCCGGAAACCGTTTCCGAACAGCGGTTTTACGATGAAAACGGTCCGGGTTCCATCCGCCGGCCTAAGGCGTTCCCCCGTCAAGGCGAATTACGGCTCCGGTAGTAAAACTCGAGGCATCGCTTGCCAGGTACAATGCCGTCGTAACGATTTCTTCGGGTTTTCCGGCACGCTCCAGGGCGAATTCCGCCTTGGCCCGAGCTTTGAATTCCTCCGTATGGGCCCACACCACGGATACATCGGTAAGAAAGGGACCGCACATAATACAATTGACCCTGACCTTCGGGCCGTACTCGTGGGCATACGCTTCGGTGATCGCATTCAGGGCCGCTTTGGCTCCGGAATACGGCGCCGTTTCGGGTTTCGGCCGGATGGCTGCGATGCTGCTGATGTTGATGATGCATCCGCCTGCTTCCGCCGCCATCCGTGAGCCCACCAGGGCGGAAAGTCGAAAAGGCCCCTTGAAATTAACGGCGATGACTTTATCGAATAAAGCTTCGCCGGTTTCCAGCGAAGATGGTGCGAGGGGGGACATGCCGGCATTGTTGATCAACACATCCACCTTGCCGAAATGGTCGTAAACGGCTTCCGCCATGGTTGAAAGGGCATCCCAATGGCCGACATTGCACGCATAGGGAAATGCCTTGACCCCGAAGGCCCGCACTTCCTCAGCGGTTTTTTCGCACGCCTCCATTTTTCGGCTCACAACTGCAATATCCGCCCCCTGTTCGGCAAACCCAAGGGCCATGGCCCTTCCCAGTCCACGGCTCCCGCCGGTAATCAACACCGTCTTTCCGCTCATATCCAAGTAATTCTTCATCAAATACCCCCTGCTCTTTTTGAATCGATGCACATGCTGATCGCTGTAATCGCTGAATGCTTTATATCGCCTGCAGCAATTCCAATGCCCTGCCCATCAGTGTATCGATGGAAAACCGCATGTCCTCCCACAACGGATCCGGACGTTTGCCCCTGCGGTGAAGACTCAGGTTGAATCCGGAAATAATGGCGAACTTGTAGCCGGCCAACGCCCTGAACCACCGAAGATCGGGCAGCGGGGCGCCGTACGCATCGATATACATCGAGGTCAGCGTTTCCGGGTCAAGAAACATCCGCCGTCCGGAACCCTCCGTCGACCATGCTTTTTCATCGGAGAAGGTCGCCACCCACCCCACGTCATTCAAGGTGGAACCGATTCCCACCAGCTCCCAATCAATTACGGCAAGCAGGTTTCCATCATACGAACAGAAAAGATTGGACGCCTGGAAATCGCCGTGAAATACCCCGATCGGCGTTTTTTCGGGATATTTTTCCAAAAGCAGCCGCCGCACCTCGGCGGCATGCTCAAAACGCTCCGGTTCCGCACAGCGGTCAAGGAAGCGGTCCCAACGCAGCACATCCTGATCGAAGGGAATGGGCGGCCCTAAATACGATGCCTTTTTTTCCCAATCCACCCGATGAATTTCCGCCAAGGCGGTCATGATCTGTCGACCGAGACCACGCGTCTGTTCCTCGGACATCCGGTCAGCCCATCTCCCCGGCTCCAACCCAACCCCAAGCACCTCGCCTTCCAGGAGCGGAACGATAAAATAGGGGCATCCGAACCACTCCAAATCGTCCCCGGACCATTTCACCGTGCAATGGGGCACATCGGTCTCGTCCAATGCGTTCAGAATGGCGACCTGCCGCAGCACGTCGGCGGTTCCCTTCCACTGAACGTTCGGCGGCGGCAGACGGATGTACCAGGATTCCGATCGGTCACCGGATTTCACGGTGAATCCGTAACTGAATCCCGCATGCCCCGGCATCTTGCAAATGTCGGTTATAACAGCATTGTCATCCTTGTATTTCGCCCGGCAGAACCGGGTTAATCGCGGCTGAATTTCTTCCATGTCCATTTTCGACTACTCCCTCTTCTTTGCATGTCGGATCAGGCGTTTTTTCCCATAATTTTTTTGGCGGCGTCAATAAGCTGTTCGGCACTTGGAATGAATTTGCCCTCCAGACCGGCTGCGAAGGGGACCGGTGTAAACGGTGCACCGATGCGCAAAATCGGGGCATCCAGATCATCAAAGCATTTTTCAGCCGCCATGGCGGCTATTTCCGCTCCCGATCCTGCGAATTTCACTTCCTCATGCATAACGATCAGGCGTCCGGTTTTCTTGACGGAATCGATAATGGTCGCCTCGTCCAGCGGCGACAATGTCATGGGATCGATGATCTCCAGTTCGATCCCTTCCTGCGACAATGCTTCGGCGGCCCCAAGTGCCGTATGCACCATCAGTCCGGTGGCGACAACGGTTACGTCGGACCCTTGGCGTTTGATGTCCGCTTTTCCCAGCGGCAGCGTATACGCCTGTTCCGGCACATCGACGGCTCCGGGCATGAAGTACAGCCCTTTATGCTCCATGACGACGACCGGATTGTCGTCTCGAATCGCCGATATCAGGAGGCCCTTGGCATCGTAAGGCGTGCTGGGCATGACCACTTTCAAGCCCGGCACATGCATAAACCAGGCTTCCAGGGACTGGCTGTGCTGGGCCGCCGCTCCCATCCCGGCGCCGAAGCAGGTGCGCAGGACCATCGGAATGCGGGCCTTGCCGCCGAACATGTACCGCATTTTTGCCGCCTGGTTGAACAGCTGGTCGAAACAAACGCCGATGAAATCGACAAACATCAGTTCGGCGACCGGCCTGAGACCTACGGCGGCAGCTCCTACCGCCGCGCCCACGACGGCGCTTTCGGTAATCGGTGTATCGATAATCCGCCGGTCTCCAAATTTTTTTTGAAGGCCGGCCGTGACACCCATTACACCGGATTTTAAATCGACACCGATCATGAAAACGTTTTCATCACGCTCCATTTCGTTCATTAATGCGCTGTTGATCGCCTGTGCCATATTCATCGTCGCCATCGTCTGTCCTCCTATGGGGTTTTCAATTGTTATCGGTATCGGAATCGGGATCGGGATCGGGATCGTTTTTTTTCTTTTTGAATTTCGATATCGATACCGATAACTCGACCGCTAACACGCGATTTTAAATATGTAAAGTAAACCATTAAAAGTCAGTGGCTTGGATCTTTATCCCCCCCATCCCGGCCTTCCCCCTCCAGTGGGGAAGGGGAGTTGTTCCGCCGTGAGTCCACTAATCGTAATTCATTAATTTTCAACAAGTAAATAAAAGTGCCGTTCGCTTTGATCACGGTTTGTTTTTTGGTCATGGTCATATGGGTCAAGGGGTTGTACACACCCGTTCGCTTCGCTTAAGATATAAAAAATATTTTCGGCATGCTTTTCTATTCAGCGGCGCGAAGCAGCCGCTCGAACATATAATCAAAAAAACCCGAATGTGGAATACTTTACAATTTTCGCTGCATGTCCCCTTCACCCCTGGAGGGGGAAGGCCGGGATGGGGGGGATTAAGACCCAATCCTCTTTAAATTCGAGCCTTGAGCCTTCAGCTTTCAGCCCCCATTCACGATTCACGATTCGCCCATCAACCCATAACCCATCACCTACCCATCACCCATCACCCTTTTAATCCGCATAAACATCCGTATACAACTCCGATGCCTCCGGCACAGGACTCTCCGTAGCAAAAACGACAGCCTCTTCGATCTCCCGCTTGACGGCCGCTTTCACTTCATCGATTTGCTCCCGGCTTACCGACTTGGATTGGAGAAGGCGTTTTTCAAACCGCAGGATCGGGTCCTTTTCCGCGCCTCTCCACTCCTCAACTTCTTCGGGTGCACGATATCTTTCCGGATCGCCGACATAGTGCCCCTTGATGCGGTAAGTCATGCACTCCAGCAATGTGGGGCCCTTCCCTTCCCGTGCCCTGCCGACCGCTTCAAAAGCCGCCTCATAGACCGCCGGAAGATCATTTCCGTCAACGACCACGCCGGGAATGCCGTACGCGGCGGCCCTTTCGGCAACGGATTCGATGTTCTGATGGTTGGACTGCCGGGTGAATTCGGCGAATCGGTTGTTCTCGGCAACGAACACAACCGGCAGCTTGAAAATCGATGCCAGATTCATGGCTTCATGAGTCGTGCCCTGGTTGGAGGCGCCGTCACCGAAAAAGCATACACAAACCGCATGGGAGCCCTTGTACCGGCATGCCAGTCCGGCTCCGGCGGCAAGCGGAGGCCCGCCCCCGACAATGCCGTTGGCACCCAGAATCCCGAGGTCCAGATCCGCGATGTGCATCGAGCCGCCCTTTCCCTTGCAATATCCGGTGGCCTTTCCGAATATTTCCGCCATCATCATTCGGACGTCACCGCCCTTTGCGATAAGATGGCCATGCCCCCTGTGGGTGCTCGTGATGTAATCGGACGTGGCGAGTGCAGCGCATACACCGGTTGCCACGGCCTCTTCACCGATGTACAGGTGAACGAACCCGGATATCTTTCCGGTAAGGACCAGTTCCTCGATGGTTTCCTCAAACCGTCGAATGCGCAGCATCGTGGCAAGCATTTGGATTTTTTGTTCATCTGTAAGGTTCAACTCAGCCCCCTTTTCGTTTGGGTGATTATATCGAAAAAGAATAAAACGTGAAGCAAATCAGGAAGGCGCTTTTCGTGTGAACACGATACACAATTTGCCTGTGGATGTAAAGCCGTACGCCGCAGCAGCTGTTTTTTTTATTGTCATTTCCGGTTATTTGCCTATAATCCGAATTTCGGGCGCAACAACGCAGCAATTCGGCCATGCGCCGGCGCCTGTGGTTAAAAAAAATTTTAAACGCTTTCTTTTGTCCCGATTTCTTCGTCAAGGCCGAACGGCAAGTCCTCTTACACACGTGAATAGGCCCGTTATCACTCAATCAGCCGGGTCGCCTTTATAGAGGAGAAAAATATGACGTATTCCGCACCTGATGGTTTCTCGAAACGCAAACGCCGGGCACTGAATCTTTCCCACAACTATGTCATTCCCGGACGTGTAGAGACATTTCATATGTTCGGCATCGACCTGGTCATCGGCAAACGGGACGGGTATCGCATGTGGGATTTAGACGGTCATGAACTGATGGATTTTCACTTAAACGGCGGTACTTTCAACCTGGGCCACCGAAATCCTGAGATTATGAAAACGTTAACCCGGGCCCTCACGGAATTGGATATCGGCAACCATCATTTTCCCAGCGAAGCCAGGGCCGACCTGGCAGAGAAGCTCGCAGCCGCAACGGGGCTTCATTACACCGTATTTGCATCCGGCGGCAGTGAAGCCAATGACGTAGCCATAAAATCTTCACGGCGTTTTACCGGAAAGCGGAAGATTGTCGGTATAGAAGCGGGGTATCATGGCCGGACGGGGCTTTCCGGCGGCGTTGGAGACGACAAGACAGCCCGCTACTTTAAAAGCGATTATCCCGGTGAATACATCAAGGTGCCGTTCAATGATCTGGAAGCCATGGAAGGGGTCCTCTCCAACAAGGACATCGCCGCAGTAATACTGGAAACCATCCCGGCCACTTACGGCTTCCCGGTGCCGGGGGACGATTACCTGCCGGGCGTCAAGAAACTTTGTGAACGATACGGATCACTGTACATCGCCGATGAAGTGCAGACCGGACTCGGGCGGACCGGGCATGTATGGGGCGTCGACGCATGGGGCGTGAAACCCGATATTCTCGTTACGGGAAAAGGGCTTTCGGGCGGCATGTATCCGGTAGCCGCGACCGTCATGAAAAAAGATGTGGGGGCCTGGCTTACGGACAACGGATGGGGCCATGTGTCGACCTTCGGCGGCGCGGAAATAGGATGTGTCGTCGGATCGCGCGTCCTTGACATCTGCGGCGATCCGGCCGTGCTTGACCATGCGCGAAACATCGCCGAATATCTGGGAGGAGGTCTCGAAGATATCCAAAAGCGGCATCCTTATTTGATTGAAATCCGTCAAAAAGGACTGATTATGGGCTTGAAATTCGATGACGCGAACGGAGCGGTCACGATGATGAAAGCCCTCTATGACAAAGGCATTTGGGCTATTTTTGCCGGTTTCGATTTGTCCGTTCTCCAGTTCAAGCCCGGCCTGTTGATCGATGTTTCATTTTGTGATGAAGCACTCGAACGTTTTGAAGATGCCCTTTCCGAAGTCGAAGCATCCGCTTTGAAAAAAGGGGGTGCGTAATGGCGGAGGATTTTTATCGCCTGCCGCCCGGGCGGCAGGCTGAAAAGTATGCAATGCTTGCCAGGGAAGCGGCAAAAAAGTGGGCCATGAAAGATCCCGCGGTTGAACTTATCAAACACCGTGAAAATGCCGTTTTTCGTATTTCCGCCGACAACGGCGCCTCCTATGCCATGAGAATCCATCGATACGGCTACCACTCGGATGAGGAATTGACCTGCGAACTTACGTGGATGCGCGCCCTTGACGATTACGGGATAAAAACCCCGGCCGCAATTCCCACAACCACCGGCGATCTGTTCTGCACCGCAGCCGTTGCTGAAGTTCCGGAACCCCGGCAGTGCGACTTGCTTGAATGGGTGGATGGACAGCCGCTTGGCTCATTGGAAAACGGCACCGCTGGTGAGGTGGCGATTCAGGAAGCCCAATGCCGGCTCATCGGCGAATTAGCCGCCGATGTGCATAACCAGGCATCCCGATGGAAAAAGCCTGAAGGATTTACCCGCCATCACTGGGATGTGGAGGGCCTGGTTGGAGAAAATCCGTTTTGGGGCCGATTTTGGGAGCTTCCCGCACTTTCAGGCGAACAGCGCCGGCTGATGATTGCCGCCCGTGAATGCGTTCATCGAAAATTGTCGGCGTTCGGCTTTTCAAGCGACCGCTATGGATTGATCCACGGGGACTTTTTACCGGAAAATCTTCTGGTTACCCATGACGGTATACGCCTGATCGATTTCGATGATTCGGGTTGGGGATGGCACCTGTTCGATTTGGCCACCCATCTCTTCTCATTTATAGGAAACGATAATTTCGGCCGGCTGCAGGATGCCGTAATCGAAGGGTATCGAAAAAAACGCGCGATGCCCGACCAATATCTTTCTATGATGCCGGTTTTTTTGATGGCGCGGGCGTTTACCTACCTGGGGTGGGTGCACACGCGGCATGAAACCCAAACCGCCCACATCATGACACCGCTCATTGTTGACGGCGCCTGTGAACTGGCGCAAGACTTTTTGGCATCGCAGTAGTGATGCCGCTTACGCCCGGCATCCGAAAAGACCGTCTCAGCCGCAGCGCCTGGCTGGAAAATCCGAATCCAGCCCCTATCCCGTCCCGCTCTTCGCGCCCGTCCCATCCGTCTCGCTTCTCCGTTCGGCGAATGGCCTAAACCCGCTCCGCCCTCCAATATTTCGGTTGAACACGGACTACGATTTTTCCTTTTTTTCCTCCTCGGCACGAAGCACCTTTCTTAAAATTTTGCCCACTGCGGATTTTGGAAGGGACTCTCGGAATTCGATAAACTTCGGGGCCTTGTAGGCGGCAAGCTTTTCACGGCTGAACCCGATGATCTCTTCGGAATCGGCGGTTTCCCCGGGTTTGAGCACAACAAAGGATTTGATGGTTTCACCGCGGTATTCATCGGGTATGCCGATGGTCACCGCATCGGCGATTTTCGGGTGCTGGTACAACACCTCATCCACTTCCCGTGGGTACACGTTGAACCCGCCGGCGATAATGAGGTCCTTTTTCCGGTCTACGATGAAGAAATAGTCGTCTTCATCCTGAACGGCGATATCACCGGTATGCAGCCAGCCGTTTTCCAGCTCCCTGGCCGTTGCTTCGGGATTGTTCCAGTATCCCGCCATCACGAGGGGGCTTCGAATCAAAATCTCACCGGGATCCCCTTTTTTCACATCATGTATTCCGTTTTCGACATCCACCAGCCGCACGTCGGTGTCGGGGAATGGAATGCCGATGCTGCCGGGTTTCTTGAGGCCCAGTTGAGGACTGGATATGCCCAGGGAAGTGGTTTCGGACATTCCCCATCCTTCGGCAAAAAAGATGCCCATGTCCTTGATATGTTCGATCAGTTCCACGGATATGGGCGCGGCCCCCGAGTTCAAGACCCCCAGCCGTTTGCCGAGCTCCAGTTCTTCGGCGCGCGGGTGATTGACAATGGCATTGATCATGGTGGGAACGGTGGGGAAAAAGGAAATCTCCTCGAACCTGCCGAGCAGATCCATCATTTCTTCAAGTTCGAACCGGGGCACCAAAATCTGGGTAGCCGAATTGAAAAGAGCCCAGCACATCACGACGATCAATCCATACACGTGGAAAAACGGCAGAACACCCAGTACCGACCGCCGTTCGATTGGGATGTTTCCCATGGTGGCATTTCCCCAGAGGGCGCACTGAAACGTTCCGGCAATGATATTGGAATGGGTCAGGACGGCTCCTTTGGGTATACCTGTTGTCCCGCCGGTAAACTGAAGGACTGCGGGATCTTGCGGGGAAATTTCCACGCGGGGCCGCTTGGTATCGGGACATTCCTCAAGCAGTGCTGAAAAGTGGTGCCATCCCTTTGCAAGCTCGAGGCTGCGAGCGGTGGACAGCGGCATGCCCTCTACAAAATCGGTTACAGCCGTTACGACCACGCGGTCAAACGGCACTTCCCGGACCAGGTCCCGAATGGTGGGAAGAACCCGATCGAACGTGATGATCGTGGTCATGCCGGTCTCCGAAGCCAGGTTCTTGAGCTCCTGATTGGTGTACATGGGATTGAGGTTTACGACAACGGCCCCGAGAGCTGTCACGGCAAAAAAAGAAATGATGTATTGGGGGCTGGTCGGCAAATGAATGCCGACCCGCTCTCCCTTTTTTATCCCGAGCCGGGCGAGTGCATTGGCCATGGCAAGAATGCGTGACCGTAAATGCCAGAATGTCATCTCGGTCCCGAAGAAATTAAGGGCCGTATGGTCCGGATTCTGGTTGGCCGGAAGCTGGAACAGGTCCGGGGTCGTCCAGTGCGGGTAGCGGATTGCCAAAGGCACATTGTAGTCATAGTGCCGGGTCCAGGGACGTTTTTCCTCCATTTGACATTCTCCTTTGGTTGAGTACGGGGAAAGTGAGGAGCATGTGATTTCAGTTGAATTGACGCTTTTTCAACCGAATGGTATTCGATCGAGGTAGAAACGGGCCGCACGTCTACCTGCGGGCATACCAACGCGTTGCTTTGACATGCGGCCGGAGGTCGGAAGATTGTACTTATGTCCATCCGGAAACGGTCTCACTTCCGGATGGACGTTTTTACATTCCGCCGAACGCTTCAGCCGGCATTTCCACGGCAGCCCCGCTGCCGTCGATGATCCCATCCATGATGCCCATAGAGGCCGGCAAAAGCGTTCGAATATAGAATTCGGCGGTTTTGATCTGCCCCTCGTAAAACATCGCGTCTTTCTTTTTGGGTTTTCCGGCAAGCTTTTCCGCCGCGATTACCGCCCGCCACAAGAGCATCCATCCAACGATGGTGTCACCCATGGTGTCCAGAAGGGGCAATGAATGGGAAAACGCCGCCTTAAACCGCTCCGACATTGCGGCCGCACTTATCGCACTGACGGCCTCAGTCAGGCGCCGGACCGCCTCGTCCAGCCGGTCGGCCGAAAGTGACAGTGCGTCATAGCCTCGGGCCGCTTCGATCGTATTGTTCACCTCGTCGATGAAATACTGAAAAATCCGTCCGTTTTGCCTGCCCAGTTTTCGCGCCAGCAGATCCATAGCCTGAATCCCACTGGTTCCCTCGTAAATGGATGCGATCTTGCAGTCCCTGGCATATTGCTCCACAGGGTAATCCTGTGTGTATCCGGCCCCCCCGTAGACCTGGATGGCCTGAATGCAAACGTCGTGACCCTTGACCGCCAGGTATTCCTTTATAATAGGGGTGAAAAGGCTGTACAGATCGTCATAAAATGCTCTTTCCTCATCCGTTTCGGCGTGGGCAAGCTTCATGGCGATTGTAGATGCGTAATAATAAAAACTCCGCATACCGTCAACATAGGATTTCATTTTCAGCAGATTCCGGCGGACATCCGGGTGATGGATGATCGGTACCGAGGGAGCGGCATGGTTGGAAAAATTTTCCAAATCCCTGCCCTGGATTCGTTCACGGGCATAATTGACCGCCAGCATGTATGCCGCCGATGCATAGGCCAGACCCTGAAGTCCCGTATGCATTCTGGCGCCGTTCATCATGTGGAACATGATTTTCATGCCCTTATTCTCCTCCCCGAGAAGGTATCCGACGCATTTGCCCTTGGAACCTATGGCCATACTGCATGTGGCACTGCCGTGTATCCCCATTTTCTCTTCGACACCGGTGCAGGCGATGTCGTTTTGATCCCCTAACGAGCCGTCCTCATTCACCAGATACTTGGGTACGATAAAGATGGAGATGCCCTTGGTTCCGTGAGGGGCTCCTTCGATGCGCGCCAGAACCGGATGAATAATGTTTT
The DNA here is from genome assembly GCA_046483495.1 of Desulfobacterales bacterium. GTDB lineage: Bacteria > Desulfobacterota > Desulfobacteria > Desulfobacterales > UBA5616 > CAYLRU01. The sequence goes on along the minus strand of JAWODC010000077.1, from coordinate 26,763 downwards.
CGACCAGGTCGTGTTCACCGTTCGTGATAAATATTTTATTTCCCGTCAGAGAATACGTTCCGTCTCCGTTGGGCACCGCCGTGGTCTCCAGTGCACCGACATCACTGCCGGCATTGGATTCCGTCAACAACATGGTTCCGCCCCATTTCCCCGAGGTCAGGTTCTCGACATACGTCGCTTTCTGCTCCGGGGTGCCGTAGAGCTGAATCATGTGCGCCGTACCGTTGCCCATGGTAAGATACCCATACAGGGACCAGTTGGCCGCCATAAAGTATTCGGAAACGGCATCTCCGATAAAAGCCGGCGCCCCCTGACCGCCCATCACTTCAGGCACCGTCAGGTTCCCCCATTCCCCTTCTTTTAAAATTTCGTATGGACGATGATAGGATTCCGGCACGTACACGTTTCCGTTTTCGAGCCGCACCCCGAATTGGTCTCCGTCCTTCATGGTCGGGTACACCTCATTGATGGCAATCTTTCGGGCCTCGGTGATCATCATGTCGCATACCTTACGGTTAAACTCTTCATAATGACCGTTGTTTAAAAATTCCTCCCCTTTCATCTGCTCCCAGATAACAAAATCGATATCGCGTCTATCCGCCAATACTTGTGCCATTTTCTTATCTATCTCCTTTTCATTCCATTGAAATCATAACATCGGCGACTTCACTTTATTTTCTCGATCAATACGGCATTGGCATTGCCGAAACCGCCGCAAAGCGTGGCCAGGCCGTATTTTTCCTCCGGAAAATCGGTTTTGAGAATATTCAGCAGGGTCACAATCAGGCGTGCACCCGATTCGCCTAAAGGATGACCCAACGCCAGTGCGCCGCCCCATACATTGACCCGTTTAAAGGGTGCATCCGGATTGTCGATCCCCAATTCGCGAATGCAGGCCAATGATTGGCCGGCAAAGGCTTCATTGAGTTCGATAGGCCCGATATCATCCGGTGTCAGTCCGGTCTTCTCGAAGAGCCGTTTCACCGCATAAATGGGGCCCAAACCCATTACTGTGGGATCATTTCCCACCTGAACGCCGTAACTGTATTTATAGGTATAGGAAAGTCCGAGTTCATCGGCTTTTTCACGGCTCATCATCAACAGGGCGGCGGCTCCGGTCGTCAGGGGAGATGATGTGGCCGCGGTCACCCGTCCACCGGGTTTGAACGGGCTGACCATCAGCTTCATCTTTTCTTTATCCATCTTTTCCCGGACCCACTGGTCCCGGTCCACAAGCATTTCCGTCCCGTCAACCTCTTTGCCTTTTACAGGAATAATTTCTTTTTTCCATTTGCCCGCCTCTCGAGCGGCTGCGGCGTTCCTGTTCGAATGAATTGCAAAATTGTTCATATCATCGATTGAAATATCGAACTGCTCCGCCACCTTCTCAGCCGTACTTCCCATCGGAAGGTCGTTCATGTCATAGCGGTTAAGCAGACGCGGCGGGAAATCCATGTTGGCCGCCATGGGAATCTTTTCCATATCTTCCACACCGGCGGCGATCATGATGTCCGCCTCACCGCACATAATCGCCCGCGCCGCATTCATGGCGGCCGTCATACCTGACGGGCATTGGTTGGAAATCGATTGGCTGGGAACGGATTCCGGGAAGCCGGATGCAAGCCACGCCATTCTTCCAATATCGTTTTGCATGCCGGACAAATTTGCAGAACCCACGAGAACCGCATCGAGCGCATCGGGGGTGACCTTTTTGTTCCGTTCGAACAGCCCATTGTAGACGACCGTCAACAGTTCATCCGGCCGGATATCCCTGAACCAGCCTTTTTCATTGTGGGCTCTGGCATTCGGTGTCCTAACGCCGTCGATAAATACACATTCTTTTATCCCCGCCATCTGATACTCCTTTCGTTTGTGATGTGCCGCCGGATGGTTATCAGGATGAATTCCGGGCCTTGACCCGGCTGAAAAAAGCCCATCCACCACCGGCCGGTTTCGGCCCCTTAACCATTCTGCAGACCGGCGGCCGATCCATTATTTTTTCCATGGATTTAGAGCCTATATTTTATGTAGTTCATTCCATACTATTTATTTTTTAACTAAGGTATGGGCGCAGCCTTGTCAAGTAAAAACATGCGGAGCCATTTCACCGTTTTCTATGCCGACCACTCAAAGAAAAAGCGCTTATGAACACCCGGATCGGCTTGCCGCCGCATGTGCCGATTCTCTGTATCAGGCAATTCGAATAATATACTATATACTTTGAAACGGATTTTCATTCTTGACACAATTTTGCGGGTGGCATATGGTTTTCGGCGTTATATCGAAAACCGCAGCCCATCGGCACAGGCACAGGAAACAGGGATGAAAATCGGCGAGCTCGTAAAAAAAACCGGCGTTTCACGGGAGACGATCCACTACTATATACGGGAAGGGGTGCTGCGCAAGCCCAGGAAGACGGGAAAAAACGTAGCTGATTATCACGAAGGATACATCGAACAAATTCAGTTGATCAAGGCTCTTCGGGAAAACTATTTTCTGCCGATCCCCGTGATTAAAAAGCTTCTGCGGAAAATGCGAAAGGAATCCCTGTCGGAACAGCATTCTTTCCGTTTTTTAAGCGAATATTTTCGCCCGCTTGACCACTTGCTCTCCGGGAGCCTGATCGGCGAGGCAGCCTTTCGCAAAGCCACCGGAATGAGCACGAAATGGTTGAAAATATTTGAAGACTGGGAAATCATTACGTTCGATAGGATCGGGGAACAGAAATCGTATTCACGGGAAAACGTCATCATCGGCAAACTGCTGGTCGAGATGGACCAGATCGGCATGGGCCCGCGGGACGGCATCAGCCCGGAAAATCTTAAACACTATACGGATCTTTTCCGGGATATGGTCAAAAAAAACGTCAATAAATTCATACCCCATTGGGATGCGTATATGTCAAAGGAGGAGCTTCATGAAATCGGCAACAAGTCCGCCGAGGTCATGAGTCTTTTTCTGTACCATTTCTATCGAAAAGTGATAAAAGAGGAACATAAAAAATATTTCGAACAGGTATACGCTAAAAACCATCTGCAGGACGGATAGAACCCGCCGGACACCGACCGCGAAGCGCTGATAATTTCAAGCGCAGGCTTTCAAATTGACAGGAAATCTTGACTTCTAATTTCCAGGTGTTATAAGAGGAAACATCACTCTGGGAAGCGGTCTTTTCGGGTTGCTGAACGATTGGCGGCCACCCTCAGCGGCGTGGATGCATCCTGAAAGTCGCCAAAAGAGGTGCATGTGTCAACAGATTTAGATCGTGCAGAAAGCTAAGCCCTTTTTATAAAAGGTTAAAAATATGTATTTCCGATTGGTTTTTCCGGCATCCATCCTGTTTTGAAAAACCTATTGCGGATTACCGCATCGGGATATCCAAATTGAAAATTCGATTAAAGGAGCGCTAAATGACGGATCAAGTGGTTAAACTTGGAGGCAAGAAAAAATCTCAATTTATCGACAAAGTGAAAGAATTGCTGCCGGAAGGCGGCAATCTGAACCTTTGTCTTACCTGCGGTGCCTGCTCTTCGGGATGTCCGGCGACAGGCCTGGACGGCATGGATCCCCGAAAATTTCTGCGAATGGCCGCCTTGGGAATGGACGATGAAATACACAAATCGGATTGGCCGTGGATGTGCACCATGTGCCAGCGCTGTATTTACGTCTGTCCCATGAAAATCGATATTCCCCAGCTGGTCTACAACGCCAGGAACCTTCGTCCGAGAGACGAACGCCCGAAAGGGATTTTGGGATCATGCGATATGGCCCTCAGGAATGACAGCACCAGTGCCATGGGGGCCACTCCGGAAGATTTCCAGTTCGTCGTGGAGGACGTCCTCGAAGAATACCGTGAAGCCCAGCCGGAATTCGCCGATATGGAGGCCCCCATCGACAAAGAGGGAGCCGAGTTCTTTTTAAACCAGAATTCCAGGGAACCGGTTACCGAGCCGGACGAAATGGTTCCCCTGTGGAAAATTCTGCATTTGGCAGGGGCGGACTGGACCTACGGCAGCCGTGGGTGGGGCGGTGAAAACTACTGCATGTTTCTCGCGGACAACGAGGCGTGGGAGCACATCACCCGAACGACCGCGGAACAGGCCGACAAGCTGGGATGTAAAATATTTCTCAATACCGAGTGAGGGCACGTCACCTTCTCAGTCCGGGCCGGACTGAAAAAGTTCAACATCAAGCACAATTTTGAAGTAAAAAACATCTACGAATATTACGCCAAGTGGATACGTGAAGGCAAGCTCAAGGTCAATTCGGATTGGAACAAGGACTTGAAGATCAAATTCACCGTTCAGGATCCATGCCAGATCGTGAGAAAGAGCTATGGTGACGCCATTGCCGATGACCTCAGGTATGTTGTCAAGGCCGTGGTGGGTGAGGAGAACTTTATCGATATGACGCCCAACCGCTCCAACAATTTCTGCTGCGGCGGCGGCGGCGGCTTTCTCCAATCCGGTTTCAAGGAACAGCGTTTGGCTTTCGGCAAGCTCAAAGATGACCAAATCAAGGCCACCGGAGCCGATTACGTCATCGCCGGCTGCCATAATTGCCATGCTCAGATTCATGAATTGAGCGAACATTTCGGCGGTGGATATCCGGTAGTGCATATGTGGACTTTGATCTGTCTCTCCCTGGGAATTCTCGGACCGAATGAACGGGAGTACCTGGGTGATGATCTCAAAGAGGTTAACGTTTTTCACCCGGAATCAGCCATGTAAACGGCTGATCGCTGCTCTTTGGTGCCCATCCGGAAACGGCTGATTCACTCCATTTCCGGATGAGCACCAGCCGGCGCGGCAAATGGGCAAAAGTGTTTTCGGCAATCCTAACGGTTTTTTAGATCATGAACGACAATCCGACGCTTAGCGATTTGGAAAGCCGCTGGAAAAATGCCTTGTCTGCAACGCAGTCAGCCGTCAGAAGGCATCCGGAGGTTTACAGCCAGATCAAATCACTTGCTCACAGGATAATCACCCAGCCGTTGGATATCAACGACTACTTTTCAACCGCTCAAAAGCTGTCCCACCTGCTCGAAGCCATGGACCCCGACAACAAGGGAAGTATATTTTTTTATTTCAACAGGCGTATTCGGCCGTCAACCGTCCGGCAAGTTCCCTTTTTGAGGATGGAATGCCGTGACCTGCTGGCCCATCTCAGTGAATTCGATGACTGGCGCAGAAAATCCCACCGGCTGAAAATCATATCGTAAAATCCGCTTCTCATTCAACCACCCACACCGTGCAGTAGCGGGCGTGGTTCACGATTTTACTGCTGATGCTGCCGAATAAAAACTGCTCTTTCCGGGAAAGCCCCTGTCTGCCGACAACGATCGTGCCGTATCGGCGTTCGTCCCTTTCCGAAAGGATGCATTCAGCCATTGACGGACACCAGCGAAGCGGGAGGCGCATCTCAACGGCCTTTTCCGGGAATCCTTCATCCAGCAGCAGCCGGCGATAATCATCCAGTACGGCTTCCATTTTTTTTCTGTAGGTGGCAAGCCACTGCTGCCGCTGCTCTGCTTCGGGAAAATAATCTTCGTCCGGCTCCGGAATCACATGCAGCAGCGTAACATGGACTTCGGGCATGCGGCCGAGAAGATATCCTACGTATTGCACCGCCCTGCGTGAATTATCCGAATCGTCCACAGCAACCAAAAAGTTCTTGTTCCACCGGATTTCTCTGTCTTTCTCCATGAGTATCCCCCGTATTATTTATGGATATCCCCCGCGGCCTGCTGAAGGTCCTGCAGCAGCTGCTCTGTGTGCTCATAAAACCAGTTTGCACCCGTTGAAAAGTGCAGAAGCACCCGATTTAATGAATCGGGAATATACGAATATATTTTTTTCAGATTGGCCACCCGGTTGTGGAAAACGATATTCACATCCGTTTCCCTGAGCCCGGAGAATGCGTCGGGATGTTGCCGTTTGAGATGATACAAGAGCATATCGCCTTTCCCGACGATATATACAAGGATATTTCCAAGCCCGAAAAGGTCATATCCATATATGTTTTCACGGTGGCGGAAATTGTAGTCGAAATCGATCCATCGATACTTTCCGGTTTCCCGGTCGAGCAGGATGTGGTCCCTTCTGATGTCACCGTGCTTTTCTCCATTTTCGTGGAGATGCCGAATGGCGTCCACGCATTCGATGAAATTGTGAAAAATATCCGGAAATATGTCGTAAAAATAGGATTCATGGTCCTGGTCAAGATCGGCGATGTGCCCCGATAAAGACTTGCCTTTAATGTAATCCAGGATCCGAATCGTATTTCCTTTTTCGTCGACGACGGATTCCCCGTGCATAAAATTGGGATGGTTTCGAACCATTTGAAGGATGCGCGCCTCCTTGCGTGGGCTGCGGAAACATTCGAATTCGATCCCACCGACGGAGGTCTTGAATTTTTCGTAAAATACCAGTTTGATGATGCACATTTCACCGCGATCGAGATCGATGGACCGCTTTACCCAGTACTTGACGTCGTCATCAAGGCCGAATCGGCCCTCCCTGGCATTGTTCCGAACGAGGTAGGGCCGACCCCCCAGCAGCACGACATCACCATAATCGATGGCAAAAAAATCGGTCGTATCGGTGTGGACACGCAGGCCACGGCCGTCCCATCCCGCCGGCATCCATTTGGCGGCGAGCTCCTGGATTTCGTCTTGTGTGTGTGTAGAGAGGGCCATAAATTAAATTTACAATAAATTCCTGCACGAATAAAGCGTTTTCATCGAACCTCATTTCAGCGCCCGGCAAAAAATCCCATGCAAGTCCCAATCCCCGTCCGTTCGTCGCGCCCGTTACCCCTCCCGACAATTCCACAAACTTTTGCAAAGACCAAACCGCTCTGTCACATGTCCCGCAAAACGGCTGATATCTTCTACTGTTTATGTACGGGTCCTATACACGTTTCCCCCTATTCAAAATTCAGGCGCCATCATTTAGTATCCCGCCACAGAAGGCGTCGGAAACGGTTCTACGGCGGTGTTACGGACACCCCATCCCGATGCCGGAATAGAAATTAGAGAACCGCTTGCCAATGGAAAATCAAACAGGACCTGCATGATGCATTAGCACAATGATTTTAAAATGGCGCCCTTCTATGAACGGCCGCTATTTCGAATGGACACCCGATTCCACAGGAGATCCCCAATGAAAAAAAAACCGATCGCAGTTTTCGAAACGAACGACATGAACAGAAAAGAAGACAAAATACGAACGGCCCCGAATAACCCGAATAAAAGGTCCGGGCCTGAGACCCATAGAAATGAGAACCCGCCAATCACGGCATCCAAAATGCAAAAACCACGGAAAACCCGGCGACGATTGACAGCCGCCTACAAGCTCCACATCTTGAACGAGGCTGACAATTGCTCGGAACCCGGCCAGATCACAGCCCTTTTGCGGCGCGAAGGCCTTTATTCATCAAGCCTTGCACGATGGCGGAAACAGCGGAATCAAGGCATGTTGAAGGCAATGGCACCAAAAAAGCGAGGACGAAAATCCGTCAAAAAATCACCGGCCTTTGAAAAGTTAACACGGCTGGAGAAGGAAAACCGTCAGCTTCGAACAAAACTACGGCAGGCTGAACGCATCATCGAGGTTCAAAGAGGTATTTTCCGCGACCCCGAAGCCCGGCCGGACAACGGAAAACACCACAAACAAAAGCTATTGAGCGCCGCAGTGGATTTACGCAAGGATGTAGGGGTAGTGGCGGCGTGCGAGGCACTCCAAATTCCACGCACGACATTTTATCGTTTCCAAAAAACAAATGTGAACTGACAGGAGAAAACCGTATATAGGAAAATCCCGGACATACGGCACAGCAGGGTAGCTTTTCAGGCCAAAGTAGGGTTGTGCGGCTTCACAGTACAGGTTCTCATGTATTGAAAATCACCCCTTAATCGATAGAATTACTCCAAACTCCCAGGTTTCACAAATCAAACTCCACACACAGGGAAGACATATGCGGGGGATTACTGTTGTTTGTGGTGCAGTCTTAGTGCAAATTCTTTATAAAGGATGGTAACCCTATGAAATTATTACTCGTTGATGATGATGCCAATCTGAGGAAGGTCCTTAAAACCGAACTTTACGACAGGCGGTATACGATTGAAGAGGCGAATTGCGGCCTTAAAGCAGTGGAAATGATAAAGGCTGATGATTTCGATATCGTCCTTATGGACCTGAACCTGCCCGACATCACGGGAAAAACCGTTCTTCAAAAAATCAAGGCACTGAACATACACACCGAAGTTATTATTCTTACGGGCTGCGGTTCCATAGAAAACGCCGTTGAAATGGCTAAGCTCGGGGCGTTCGACTATGTGCCCAAGCCGTTTAACCTGAAAAGGGTTATCGAACTTATCGACAAAGTGGCAGAAAAAAAATCGCTTATCCCGAAAACTCCGCCTCCCATGAATATCACCGATGCGAACCCCGACCGGGACAAACTGATCACCAAAAATGCCCACCTGTTGTCCCTTTTGGAAAAACTGAGGGATTTTGCCTTGTTCGATTTTCCCGTATTGCTTTTAGGCGAATCCGGTGTCGGGAAAGAACTTATGGCCACGGAAATCCATAAAGCTTCCAAGCGGGCGAATAAGCCTTTCGTACCGGTAAACTGCGGGGCAATACCGGAGAACGTCATCGAAAGTGAACTGTTCGGCTATGAAAAAGGGGCATTCACCGGAGCCCAGGCCCGAAAACAGGGCCTGCTGGAAATCGCCGACCAGGGCACATTTTTTTTGGATGAAATCGGGGACCTTCCCTGCTTATTACAGCAAAAACTGCTTCGCTTCCTCGATACCAAAAAATTTTTCAGGGTCGGGGGCGTAAAACAAGTCCACGTGGATGTCCGTATCGTGTCCGCTACGAACAAAGACCTTCAACAGGAAATGCTCGAGGGAAGATTTCGGCAAGACCTGTATTATCGGCTGTCGACACTCATATTGCGCGTCCCCCCGTTAAGGGCCAGAAAAGAGGATATTCCCGAGTTGGTTGACTACATGATCGAAAAAATGGAAAATTTTGGAGTCAAAAACAAGCGGTTCAGTAAAGAAGCGCTGAAAGTCCTCCAGAATTATGACTGGCCGGGCAACATCAGAGAACTGCAAAACGTCATCCACCGGACAATGGTGTCGACAAACGGAAAAGGGACCATTCAACCCGATGACCTGCCGACCGATCTGGCAAACATACCGGCATTTCGCACCCGGACTCTTCAAGAAGTCGAACGAAATCACATTCTCAACATTTTAGAGGAAGTCAACGGGAAAAAGAAAGATGCCGCACAGATATTGGGCATCGATCCGAAAACACTTTATCGGAAACTATTGACCATCAACAATCAACACCATCATTGAAACACCGGTCCCGGCAGAAAATCACGCATTTTTTTGTGCCCATCCAGAAATGAGAAAAAATTCGATTCCGTTCAAGGAGGCCGGTAAATTTTAACCGAAGGAATACATTGAATATTTTGAGGATTAAAATTCCCCTTCCGACGCCGAAATGGAGCGAATCAGCACTTCCGGATGGGCATTATTATATTGCTTCTGAACGGGCACCTTGCCCTGCGATGATGGCATTTTACCCGATCGACGTCCATCCTTTTCAATAAATCCCTGTAATCAAGAGCATCATTTTTGTGGCATTAGTCTTGCAACATAGTGAATCAGGACATTTGGGCTTCAATACGGAGGTAAAAGGAATGAACGTTCCCTTTCTAGATCTGAAAGCACAGCACAACGGGATTCGCATGGAAATCGATAAAGCCATCCAACAGGTGTTGGATGAAACGGCCTTTTTCGGAGGACCATTTGTAGCCGACTTCGAGAGGGAATTTGCCGATTTTTGTGGATGCGGCCATTGCGTCGGCGTCGGGAGTGGAACCGAGGCCATATGGCTCGCCCTGAAGGCTTTGGAGGTCGGACCCGGTGATGAAGTGATCACCACGCCCAATACATGTATCGCCACCGTCGAAGCCATCAGCATGTGCGGGGCCAGGCCGATTTTTGTGGATATCGAAGAGCAGAGCTACACGATGGACCCCCAGCGCCTGAAGGATTATTTGCAATTCAGAAACAGAAATGCCGAAAGGCGCAAGTCCATCAAAGCCGTCATCCCTGTTCACATGTTCGGCCAGATGGCGGACATGGCCTCCATCATGGAAATAGCGCACTCGGAGGATTTATTCGTAGTCGAAGACGCGTGCCAGGCCTCGGGGGCGCAATTCAGAGGACGAAGTGCCGGCTCCTTCGGCGATGCCGGTTGTTTCAGCTTCTATCCGGGTCAAAATCTCGGAGCCTTCGGCGAGGCAGGCGCCGTGGTGACCGACAACATGAAAATCGCAGAAACGGTTGCAATGCTCCGTGATCATGGTCAGGCAGCCAAGCATCACCACGTGAGGATCGGGTGGAATTCCCGGATGGACGGTTTACAGGGCGCCGTTCTCCGCGTAAAGCTCAATTACCTTTCGATATGGAATGAAGCGCGTCGGGAAAAAGCGGCATTGTACAACCTGCTTCTGGAAGATGCAAAAAACATTATCCGTCCCCATGAATGCCCCGATGCACGGCATATCTATCATATCTATGCCATACGAGCGAAAAATCGTGACCGGCTCATGAGCGAGTTGAACGAGAGAGGTATTCAATGCGGCATTCACTACCCCACACCGGTTCATCTTACCGAGGCCTGCAAATTCATGGGGTATATTGAAGACAACTTCTCAGTAACGGAAACATGTGCCAAAGAATTGATATCGCTTCCCATGTACCCCGATCTGAAGAACGACCAGATCGATTTGGTTTGCCGGGAACTTAAAAAAATGCTGACCGCAGCCTGAGGCCAAAGCGTCAAGAGCCCCTTCTACCGCCTTTCCGCTTCAGATCGGGCGATAAAGGCCATCTCGATGTTTTCCCGCCATTCCGACGGTGAAAGCCGCCATTTTCGACAATCATCCGGATCAGGGTCACGGTTGAAGGCGGATTTTAAATCCGCGGCCGTATAACGATCGTAACAAAACGCTGCAAATGACTGATCAGGCAAAAACACCGATGGGCTTTCCCCGGGATTTTTTGCAATCAGCTTCCGTAACTGCCTTGCCGTCCTGGCATACATACGACTATTTTCCTATATCTTATGACCTTACGCTTTGAGCATTCTATAGCTTCCCGCCTTTCAGCTTTGAGCTTTCAGCTACTCAGCCGATCCACATCCTTATTATGACTCCAATACCACTGAATGCAATCCCCTGCTGTTTCATATTTTATCCACCCCTTGCCGGCCAAATCGTACATGATTTCCCGGATCTCTGAAAGCGGATGGGCAAGAACCGTCGACAGGTTTTCGGAAAGTTGGGATATATGGCCGTTTTTTGTCGCCGCCAACGGGTATCGGCCCAGGGTTTCAACGAGGTCTTCCGACAAAATGGTGAATATCATCCGCATCCGCCGGTCCCCCTCTACACGCAGCCTTTCATCGGGCGTACAGTCATTGTTCCGATAGCGCTCGAATATGCCATTCCAGGCCTTTTCCACTTCTCTATTGAAAATTCCCACAAAATCGCTCACCTGGGTTTCATTGAGCGCCGATGTGCGTGTAATCGCATGGTTGGCGTCATAGCGGTCCCAATCATCGGTCAGCACCTCTAAATCGAATCGATCCATTTCTTCCCACAGGGTGGTTCCGGGAAGCGGCGCCAGGAAATGGTATCCAAAAGGCGCATCGAGCTCTTCGGCAAAGGCGTGCGTGTCGCTCAGGGTTTGCTCGGTTTCACCGGGAAGACCCACCATAAAAGACAAAAATACACCCATTCCCACTTCCCTGCACATAGCCACGGCGTTTCTCGCCTGGTCCATGGTGATTCCCTTCCGGATTCGTTTGAGCATTTCCGGATTGCCGGATTCGATGCCGAAGCTTACGGTATCGCAGCCGGCGTTCTTCATCACCGACAGCACTTCCCGGCTGGTGGAATCCACCCGTGCAAAAGCGGCCCATGAAAACGCCAGCTTTCTTCGGAGTATCTCGTCGCAAATCAGCCGGACACGCCTTTTATTGGACGTGAAGAAATCGTCGGCAATATTAATTCGCGTAAAGCCGTAGGTTAGGATATCTTCGATTTCATCGACAATCCGCAGATGAGAGCGATACCTTACCTTCATTCCGACCATGCGACGGCCCTGGCAGAAAATGCATTGGTTGGGGCATCCACGGCTGGTAATAATGCTGACCGGAAAGCCGAGCGCCTGATATCGGCTTACCGGCAACAGATGTCTTGCGGGAAGGGGCAAGGCGTCCAGATCCTGTACAAAGGCCCGTTTTCCGGTCGTAACCACGCATCCGTTCATCATGAACGCCAATCCCTCGATGCCGGGCCAAGCAGTCCTGTCATGAAGAACCGGAATCAGCTCTTTAAGTGTATTTTCACCTTCCCCTACGACGATTACATCGATTTCAGGGAATTGCTTCAGGGTGTTTTCATAATCAAACGATACATGAGGACCGCCCATGATCGTTGTGATGGACGGATCATGCCGTTTTGCGGTCTTCAGAATGCCCGCGGCGGTTTTAAAATTCATGGTGACGGAATTGGTGCCGACCACGCCGGGTTGAAATCGATCCATTTCCGACCGGAGTTTTTCAGGCGTATACGCCCTGACAATGTAATCGAAAATGCGAACGTTCGCACCTGCCGCTTCAAAGGATGCGGCCACATAGCAAATTCCCAACGGGGGGGACGGCGCCTCTTCCAACGGATAAGGCGGGGCAATCAATGCAACTTTCATAGAACTTGACCTGTGCGTTAGATATCGGTTTACATGCGCATAATCCTAAAGAGGCGAACTGTTTTTTATAGAAAAGATATTGTCCGAAATCAATATTTTGTTATAGTGTGCGTTAAAAATTATGGTAATAACGCCGAGAATTGAAATACTAAGGAAGAACGGCATGACAACGGAAAACGATATCGTTTTGATCCATTTTGAAGATAATCCGATGGGATTTGCCCGCATCGAGTCCATTACAGCGGATCACAAGCCGGGCTGGTACCATGTAAAACTCCTTTTATTGCAGTTGCCTTTGAAAACGGTCACCTGGATACTACGGGACACCTACATCGACGGCGGTGAATTCACCATGGGCGGCAAACGAATGCGGCTGGAAAAGATACGCTGCCCCGACGAAGACGTTCAATCGGAGGACACCGTCGTGAACGAATCGGTCGTGAACGAATCGACGGAGAAGGAAAAACAAGCCAATGTCATTTCCTTTAAAGATCTGAAAAAGTAAGGTCATGGTACGAGCCGAACAGACAGTGATTTCCGCATCCCGACGCACCGACATCCCTGCCTTTTACATGGATGATTTCATGGCGCAAATCCGCAGGGGTTGGTTCGAAAGGGTCAATCCATACAACCGGAAAACATCACGGATATCCGCGATGCCCGAACACGTTCACACCATTGTTTTCATGTCCAAAGATTTTTCCCGTTTTCTCCACGGCAGTTATCCGGATGAGCTGATCGGGATGGGGTATCATTTGTATTTCCATTTTACGGTAAACTCCGAATGCCGTGTTCTCGAACCCGGTGTTCCGCCATTGGCGGACCGATTGGCCCAATTGGAAGTTCTTTGCGGCACGTTCGGGGCCCAATGCGTCACCTGGCGTTTCGACCCCGTCTGCTTTTTTTCTGAAAACGGCGCAGGCGTCAGCGACAACATGAACGATTTTTCAACCATCGCCGCCAAAGCCGGACAGCTGGGGATACGCCGATGCATTGCCGGTTTCATGAACGACTATCCCAAAATCCAACGGCGCACCCGGTCCATGCCGGCGTTCTCCTTCGTATTTCCGTCATGCGATGAAAAGCGCGATCGGGTGCTTGCGATGAAGCGGCTGCTGGAAAAGCACGACATAGACCTGCTGCTCTGCTGTGAAAAGGAGCTGCTTGAAACGCTCCCGCCCGCCTCCGGAATACGACCGGGCGCCTGCATCTCCAATGATCTGTTTATGGAACTGTTCGGGGGCCGTCCCTCGCTGAAAAGGGATATGGGCCAGCGGGTGAAGCACGGGTGCGGCTGCATGAAATCCGTAGATGTCGGGTGCTACCATCGTCACCCGTGCCGCCACAACTGCCTTTACTGCTATGCCAATCCGGCAGACATCTCACGTGCCGGTAATCGGCATGAGTGAGCGGCATCCGGTGGGTTTATGCGGTGCCGGCAAATGGTTCAACCGCTCTGAAATGAACGCCCGAATGGAATAGTAATTTTTATGGGTTTGTCGAAGAAATGAAAATCGGTTCACGCGTTTTAACCAACAATATCGTATTTGCCCCCATGGCGGGCATCACCAACCTGCCCATGCGCCTGATGGCTAAAGAACAGGGCTGCGGGTTGGTGTGCTCTGAAATGATCAGTTCACGGGGCCTGGTGCAGCGGGGCCGAAAAACGCTGGACATGCTGAAAAGCGACACCGAAGAACGCCCCCTGTCCGTCCAGATTTTTGGATCCGAGCCGGATATTATGGCCGAAGCCGCCGCCATCGTGGAACATACGGGTGCGGATATTATTGACATCAATTTCGGATGCTCGGTCAAAAAAGTACTGAAAACCGGTTCCGGCGCTGCACTGATGAAAAGCCCGGAGCTTGCCGCCCGGATTATCGCATCGGTTCGAAATGCCGTTTCGATTCCGATGACCATTAAAATCCGGTCCGGTTGGGATGCATCCGGCGACCAGGCCGTAACCATTGCGCGAATCGCCCGCGACAACGGAGCCGATGCCGTTGCCGTGCACCCGCGAACGGCCCGGCAGGGATTTTCCGGAAAAGCCGATTGGGGCGTGATCGAAAGGCTGAAAAATCGGCTGGACATTCCGGTGATCGGCAATGGCGATATCACCCGGCCGGAGCATGCCGGAGCGATGATCGCCCAAACCGGATGCGACGGCGTCATGGTGGGCAGGGCCGCGATCGGAGACCCCTGGATTTTCTCCCGTATTCTAGCGTTTTTGAACGGCGACGATATGCCGGTGACCGATTACAAAAAACAGTTTGACGCCATGATCCGTTTTCTGGAAACGTCGTGTACCTTTCTGGGAGAGAAAAACGCCTGTTTTGTGATGCGCGGGAAGCTGGGGTGGTTTGCAAAGGGATTGCCGCACAGCAGCCGTTTCAGAAGATCCATCACGACCATTTCATCGAAAGCGGAAGCCCTTGAAAAAATAGCTGTCTACCGGGAATTATTGACGGATGCGATCCATGAAGAAACGGGCAACCCGAATATTGACACACCCACCGATCTGCCATATAGAGCTTGAAAGGCGGAGGGATAAAAAACGGCATGCAGAAAATTCTGATCATCGTCGGCATCGTCATCCTTGCCGCAGGCCTGGCCTGGCCGTTATTGGACAAGCTGCCGTTAGGGCGGCTGCCGGGCGATATCATCATCAACAAGCCGAATTTCAAGGTGTACATACCCATTACCACCATGATCGTGATCAGCCTGGTGGTGTCACTGATCATGTGGATTCTTCGCAAGTAACCGTTAAAGCCGAAGGGCTCGAGGAGACATTACATGGAAGGACTGCATTTCGAGGGCCGCATGGTCCCGCGCATTTCGTTCGGGTGCGGAAATATTCAAAAACTGGGAACCGAAGTCAAAATGCTCAACGGCTCAACCGTTCTTCTGGTGGCGGATGCCGCGCTGAGCGGCCTCGGCCTCACGGAAAAGGTACGTAACATTATTGAAAGCAGCGGCTTGCAGGTTATCGTATTCGACCAAACCGAACCCGAACCCACCCTGGAGACAGCGGATGCGTGCACCCGGGCCGGCCGTGACGGCCATTGCGATGTGGTGGTCGGCATCGGCGGCGGCAGCACCATGGATACGGCAAAAGCGGCCGGGGTCCTGTTGACGAATGAAGGTCCGGCAAGCGATTACCAGGGGCAGAACCTGGTGAAACGCCCCGGCGTTCCCACGATCATGATCCCCACAACGGCGGGAACGGGCAGTGAAGTCACCGGCGTTGCGGTATTCATCAACCGCCAAAAGCAGCTGAAGTTGGGCATCAACACGCCGTACGTGATCCCGGCGCTGGCGTTGCTCGATCCGGAGCTGACCGTCACCCTTCCGCCGTCGATCACGGTCAGCACCGGAATGGATGCCCTGACCCACGCGGTTGAATCCTACATATCCAAAAGCGCAACGCCGTTGAGTGAAATGTTTTCATTGAAAGCCGTCGAATGCATCGGCAAAAACCTGAAGAAAGCCGTAGAAAACGGCCGGGATCTGGGGGCCAGAAGCCATATGCTGTTCGGCAGCTGTCTTGCCGGCCTTGCCATTCTAAACGGAGGGGTTTGCGCAGCCCATGCCGTCAGCTACCCCATGAGCGTTTTTCACAAGGTTCCCCACGGTGTGGGATGCGGTATCCTTTTGCCCCGGGTGGTGGAGCAGAACCGGGTCCATGCCCTGGAAAAAATCGCAAAGCTCTGGGAAACCGTAAGCGATGAGAAGCTGTCTTCACCGGATCAGGCCGCAGATCGATTCATCGACTTTCTTTACGACATCACCCTGTCCACGGGACTGGATGAATCGCTGAAGAAATTCAACATCACCGGCCCGGAGATCGAGAACCTGGCCGAAAAGACGATGGCGCTTACCGGCGTCATCGCCAACAACCCGGCGCCGTTTACCCGTGAGGACGCCCGGAAGCTTTTGGAGAAGGTGTGTTGAGGGGGCAAGTCTTCTGGCGCTCAATTTCTTGGGTGATGGGTGATGGGCTGAATAAAGCCCCGATCCGATTCACCGTTCACTGTTCACTGTTCACCGATAAAGGGACATTCCCGCCGCGCGCACGATTCACGAACCCATTTCCCTCCGCCGATGCCATGAGACCACCCGCGCCATGGCCCCGGCCAACCCGTCAAGGGAGTAAAAAACCGGCAGGCCGGCCTTCACCGCCTCCGCCTGGACACCGAGAAACTCTTCCATTCCGGCCATATCGTTGGGCGGCCTGAGCGCCAGCAGGACCGGCTTGTTCATCACCTGTTCGGCCTCGGCAAGCGATCGGGCAAGCTGATGGGCATAGTCATCGGCGACAAACCGGTTGATGCCCCACCGGCTGATGGGATGAAATCCCATGTGGTAAAACAGGATATCGATGTCCGGCACTTTTCCGATGATCGGCAGTGCCTGGGATATGGCATCGGGTGAAGCCATATTGGGTGTGTCCAGGGGATTGCTGAAAATGCTGCCGTCCACGGGCAGGACTTGCTTCAGTTCCTCCTGGGTGGATTCCGGCATCCGGGGCAGCACAAGCCCATGCTTTTCCATGATGTCTCCCGCCAATACACTGGGCCCGCCGCCCGCGCCGATCATGGCGATGCCCGGCCCATTGGGAACGGGCTCGGCAAAACAAAGCGCGGCCAGTACATCGAGCATCGCGTCGAGATCGTCCACGACGATGGCATTCACCTGTCTGCATAATGCATCGAAAACGGCTACGGACGAGGTAAGGCTTGCCGTATGGCTGAATGCCGCCCGCTGCCCCGCATCCGTTCTGCCGCCTTTATAGATCACCACGGGTTTTTGCGCCGCTGCCTTTTTCAAGGCTTTTGCGAACCCCTGGCCGTCTTTTACGCCCTCGATATAGGCCCCGATAACGGCCGTATCCGGATCTTCGGCAAAATAATCGAGCATCTCGATTTCATTGACATCGAGACCGTTGCCGTAACTGACAACCTTCGAAAACCGCAGCCCGCGGGGATCACCGAATTGAACGATGTTGTTGGCATGCCCGCCGCTCTGGGAAATAAACGCGATGGGGCCGGGTTCATGCGAAACTCCACTGATATTCACCAGGCGGCTTTTGGGAACATACACCCCCACACAGTTGGGCCCGATAATCCTGAATCCGCCGGCCCTGGCCTTTTTCAGCATCTCCCGTTCCAGCGCCGCCCGCTGCGATATGCCGCTTTCGCTGAAACCCGCCGTGAAAAACTGGACGGCTTTGACGCCCTTTGCCGCACAGTCATCCAGCAGATCGAGGACAGCACCCGCCGGAATACTGACGATGACAAAGTCCACCGCATGAGGAATGCTTTTCACATCAGGGTAGCATTTCATCCCGAAAACTTCGCTGTACTTGGGATTGACCGGGTAAATACCGGGGCACCCGGCTTCCACCAGTGCCATCGTGACGCCTTCGGCAAAGCCCATTTTTCCCGAACCGGATACACCCACAACGGCAACCCCCCTCGGTGAAAACACCTCCTCCAAAGAAACCATCCGATCATTTCCGCTTCTGCTTTCCATTCGACTCATTCCTCTTCGATCTCCTGTGGTGTAAGAAGCCTATGGGCCACACCGATTTTTCGCACCATTTTCAAGAAGTTTTTAGGGAACGGCACCTCACGGTCCACCAATAAAATACCCCTGTCCCGTGCCCGGGAAAGTACGTGTTCGCTGTCCACGCCTTCCAAACTGTCGCATAAAAACTGCATTCTGAGGGCATCGGTGAGGGGAATTCCCAGAGCGGGGAATTGGTATGGAAGGTCATCCGCCTCCTCCTCGATCGCGTCTTCATATTCCTGATAAAATGAATCCCGGGGTTTACCCGCACTAAAAATTTCGTTAATGACGGCGCCCGAAAACGCTCGAATCTCCTCCTCACTCCAATCACCGTGCTTACCGGACAGGTATGTTTTGAACTCTTTGTAGAGTATCATCTTGACTACGGCGATGCCTTCCCGCAAAATCGGGATCAACTTGCTGTCTGCCTGCTCTTGCATGTTCATGACGTCCCCTTGGGCAGATCGATTTTTCGTTTTTCCGGATCCGGATTTCTGCGGTATAGAATCGCCGTGTGCCCTATTATGCCGCACACTCGAGCGCCGGTTCGATCTTCAATACCGGCCAGCACCGCACGCTTTTCCTCTTTTTCCTTGAACTCGTTGAACTTTATCTTGATCAGTTCACGGGCTTCGAAGGCCTCGTTTACGGCCCGTATCAATGACGGACTCATGCCCTTTTGACCGACGAATACGACCGGCTTCAAGGAATGGGCCATGCCTCGCAGGTATTTTTTTTGGGTTCCGGTTAGTGGTTTCATGTGGCTGATTTTTGCTCGGGGCTTTATTCCCCCCCCATCCCGGCCTTCCCCCTCCAGGGGTGAAGGGGACATGCTGCGCCGCAAGTCCACTGATCGTAATATCTTAATTTTCAACAAGTTAAGAAAAAGTGCCGTTCGCTTTGCTCACGGTTTGTCTAATTTCACGTTGCTCACGGTTTGTTTTTTGATGATTTTTTTTCAAAAAGTGTTTTCAATCACCAATTAACCCCTGCTACTGATTTATCACTTAAACGATCCCCCTCATTTTTACGCGGCGCGAAGCAGGCGCTTGAAACTATGTTCTAAAAAGCGAAAAGTGGAATAAATTTAAAGGCTTCGCTACATCTCCCCTTCCCCCCCGGCGGGGGAAGGCCGGGATGGGGGGGAATAAAACGTTTCCAATCCATACCCATCACCCATCACCCATAGCCCCTCACCCATCACCCATAACCCATAGCCTATAGCCCATAGCCCATAGCCCTTACGAATTCTATTATTTCATCCCCCCTCCCCAATGCAACCAAAAAAACGATTGACAATAAAACAATCGTTTAATATGGTCGTTTGAAATTTTTGTTTGATACAAACGTTTATTTTTCCGGGAGCAATACCATGGATATTCAAACGGTTTCGAATGACACGGCAAAAGAGCGCCTGCTGGTGGTAGCGGAGAAGCTTTTTGCGGAAAAGGGCTTTGACGGTGTTTCGATCCGAGAAATCACGCAGTGCGCCGATTGCAACCTCGCCTCGGTGAACTATTATTTCGGCAACAAGAAAAATTTGTATTTCGACGTATTCCGCAGTCGCCTGGTGCCGCAGTTGTCCCAGGTCCGCTGCCGATTCGAGGATATTCTCGCCGGACAGGAGGACATGAATTTCGAGTCGGTCATTCGGGCCGTGGTCACCTCCTTTATGGAAAAACACCCCCTCAATCAAGATAATAATGAAGCCTTTCATGGGTTGATGCACCGTGAAATTCACTATCCTACCGGCGCTGTGGATATTATCTTCAATGAAGTTATCGAGCCGTTTTTTCAGGTTCTGCTCGATCTGTTTCGATCTCATCTGACGGATGAAGAGGATGAACTGGAAATGAAACTCAAAATCTTCAGCCTGATCGCCATGACCCTCCATTTTTCACATGCAAGGACCATCATCCGGCTGATCACCGGAAGAGAATATGACGAGCATTTTATCAACCGGATCATCGACCACATCGTATCGTTTACCTTGTACGGATTGGCCGGTGAAAACGGCAGCAGGGAGAGACATTCATGAAGCGAGGGATTCGGCTGATTTTCACCTTGATTTTACTGGCGGCGACCGCGGGCTGCATGCGGTTCGGACCGGATTTCCGGGGGCCGGAATTGGGGTTCTCCGTACCGGCAGCCTATCAAAACGATTCCGCAGCACCACTGAGCGCCGTGCCTGAATGGGCGTGTTTCTGGTGGAAAACCTTCCAGGATCCTTCCATCGATGATCTGGTGGAAAATACCCTGGCGGGCAATCCGGACATCCAAAAAAGCGCCGCCGTCATTCTCGAGCAAAAAGCGCGGCTGATCCAGACACGCAGCAGCCGGTTTCCGGCTCTGAACCTGGGCGGCGAAGCGGCGCGGAACCAGGCGACACTGAGCAGCGCGACGGCCGCCATGTCGCCCACCGGCGAACTGGTGTTCAACCCCGCCAGCACGCGTACGACAACGAACAGTTACGTTCTTTCCCTCCCCGCGACATTCGAACTCGATTTATGGGGCCGATTATCCCGGGCCGGTGAAGCGGCGAGGGCCGATCTGCTTGCTGCGGAAGAAAACCGGAGAACGGTGATCCAGAGCATTTTGGCCGAGGTCGTCAGCCTGTATCTGGAAATGGAATCCCTGGAAAGGCGGATTGCGCTGAATGCACAACGCATCGCCAATTTGGAAATGGGGCTGAACCTCGTTGAAAAGCGATACCGGGCGGGCCTTACCGGAGCGCTCGAGGTCCGGCAGGCACGGCGCACATTGTCCCAGGCCATTTCCCTACAGCCTTCCCTGTACCAGGCGTTGGGAACAAGCCAAACCCGGCTTGCCGTGCTGACCGGCGACTATCCCGAAATCCAATCCCCCCGGGTTCAGCCGGAGGATTATTACCGGCGGCTGGAGCCCATTCCGGTGGGGCTCCCCTCGGAACTCCTGCTTCGCCGGCCGGATATCAGGGCCGCAGAAGCGGCGTTGATCGCCCAAAATGCACGCATCGGCGAGGCAAAGGCCCTTCGCTTTCCGTCCATTACCTTAACGGGGACATTCGGCTACTCCAGCAGGGAGTTGGACAACCTCGTCTCACCGGCCAGTGAGCTGTGGGAAATCGCTGCCGGCATTTTTCAGCCGGTTTTCGATGCAGGGAAACGAAAAGCCGGACAGGAAATTGCCGAAGCGCGATACCTGCAAGGCGCAACGGATTACGCCAAGACGGTTCTGAATGCATTCGCGGAAATTGAAAATGCGCTGATGACCCGAAAGCAGCAGATCGAACGGCGGGAATCCTTGATCGCGTTTCTGACCGAGGCACGCGCCACCCAGGAGATGGCACAACTCCGGTACGAACGCGGCCTGGTGGATTATTTAACCGTACTGGACGCAATTCTTGCCCGTTTTCAGGCGGAGGAAGACTTGATCCAATCGGATCTTGCCCTCATGCAAAACAGGGTTACCCTGTGCCGTGCTCTTGGCGGCGGATGGCCGGACTTTAAGCAGGAAAATGAAGCGTTAGCCTTATATGAATGATAGTGTGCTCCCTGACAAAGGGTTGCATTACTTCGCGGATACATTCGAAAGAGGTGGACTTTTTGACAATGAAGGATACGGATGAGATGAAAAAATCGAGGCGCAGATGGATTCAGGTCACACTGGTTATTGTGCTCATCACTATCGGGGGCATGGGCAATTGGCTGTTAAAGGCGAGCCGTCCTCCCATGGAAACCCGGCAAATCGAAGTGGCGGCACCCCTTGCCAGGACCGTCACCGTGAATACCGGATCGATACCGGTGCCGATACAAGGTCATGGAACCGTTCGGCCTCTCCAGGAAATACAGCTGATTCCACAGGTCGCCGGAAAAGTGGTGGACATGTCTCCGGCCATGGTGGATGGGGGCGCTTTTAAAAAGGGCGACATTCTCCTTTCCATCGATCCGGCGGATTATCGCATCGCCGTTACGCTGGCCGAAGCCAGGGTCAAGGATGCGGAAAGCAAATTCATACTCGCCCGGCAGGAAG
Organism: Desulfobacterales bacterium; assembly: GCA_046483495.1. Taxonomy (GTDB): domain Bacteria; phylum Desulfobacterota; class Desulfobacteria; order Desulfobacterales; family UBA5616; genus CAYLRU01. The sequence continues at coordinate 4,382 of JAWODC010000077.1, read as the reverse complement.
CTTCCGTCGCCCGATCCGACTGGCTGCAGCTGAATCCGGGCACCGAGCCTCCTACACTGGTGGCCAAAAAGCCCCAACTCGAAACTGCGCAGGCCAACCTGGCCGCCCAGGAAGCCGAACTGGAAAGGGCGAAATTGAATCTTGAACGGACCCGATTGAAAGCGCCTTTCGACGGGCGCGTCAGCCGGAAAAATGTCGATATCGGCCAATATGTATCTCCCGGACAGGCCACGGCGGTTCTGTACTCCATCGATGCCGCCGAAATCGTCGTGCCAATGGAAAGCGACAAGCTGGAGTGGTTTGATGTTCCGGGGTTTACCTCGAGCGGCGCCGGATCCTCGGTTTCGGGGACGGAAAACGCACCGAAGTCTTTCGCCTACACCCGCACATCCGTTGTCGCGGATATTGCCGGACGCCGGCATACCTGGCCGGGCATCGTGGTCAGGGCCGAAGGAAATGTGGATGAACGCACCCGCATGATCAATGTCGTCGTACGGGTGGACGCCCCCCATTCTCGAAAGCCGCCGCTGGCTCCCGGCATCTTCGTCACCGTGAATATCGACGGCCGTCCGGTTGAAAACGGCGCCCTCATCCCCAGGGCGGCCCTCCGCGAAGACGACACCGTATGGGTGGTCGACAGCGAAGGACGCCTGACATTCAGGACCGTTGAAACAGCCCTTTATACTCATGCGGGCGTCGTAATTAAAAACGGCCTCGAAGAAGGTGAGCAGATCGTGGTGTCCCCCATCAAGGAAGTCACCGACGGGATGCTGGTCAGAAATGTCCCGGCAAACAATGGAGGAGAGGCATCATGAAAGGGGCCGTCCGATGGTTTACTGAAAATCATGTCGCAGCCAACCTGCTGATGCTGTTTCTGATTATCGGCGGAATCATCGTGGGGACCACCATTAAGCTGGAGGTGTTCCCGGAAACCACGCTCGACAAGATCAGCATCTCGACCGTTTATCCCGGCGCATCCCCATCAGAGGTGGAAGAGGGCGTGGTGCGGCGTATCGAGGAAAAAATATCGGGTCTTGCCGGCATCAAGCGGATCGACTCCGTTATCCGTGAGGGATACGGCGCCATTACCGTCGAGGTGATGACGGACTGGGATTTGAAAAAACTGCTGGACGAAGTCAAAGCGGAAGTGGACCGCATCACCACATTCCCCGAGGAGGCCGAACAGCCCGTGGTCAGGGAAATCGTCCGCCGCTCCCAGGTAATCAACCTTGCCGTTTACGGTGATGCGTCGGAATCCACCATCAAGCATATCGCAGACACCATAAAAGACGACCTGACCAATCTGCCGGGCGTTACCCAGGCGGAAGTGTCCGCCGTTCGGGAACGCGAGATCCATATCGAAATATCGGAAAATACCCTTCGCAAGTATGCCCTGACCCTGGGGCAGGTGGCGGACATGGTCGCCCGAAGCAGTTTCGATCTTCCGGCGGGCAGCGTCAAAACGCAATCCGGAGAAATTCTGATCCGGACCAAGGGCAAGCGGTATTATGCCGATGATTTTCGGGATATCGCTGTCATCAGCCGTACCGACGGCAGCCGTGTGACGCTCGGCCGAATCGCCGAAATCAGCGACGGCTTTCAGGATGTGGACATGTTCGCCCGGTTTCAGGGCAAACCGGCGGCCATGATCAATGTCTTCAGGGTTGCGGACCAAAGCGCCCTTTCCGTGGCCGGCACGGTGCGCGATTATGTCAAGAAAATCGAGCCGGATCTGCCGAACGGGGTGAATATCGAATACTTCGGCGATATGTCCGTCATCCTGAAAAGCCGTATCGAATTGTTGATGAAAAACATGATCATGGGGCTGATTCTCGTGGTCATTATTTTGGGCGTCTTTTTGAATATCCGCCTGTCTTTCTGGGTGACACTGGGCATCCCCATATCCTTTGCCGCCGGGCTGATGTTTCTCCCCCAATTCGATGTATCCATCAACATGATTTCCCTGTTCGCGTTTATCATGATCCTGGGTATCGTTGTCGATGACGCCATCATCGTGGGAGAGAACGTGTACCGCAAACACGAGGAGGGAATGGCCGCACTGCCGGCTTCCGTCGAGGGAACCCTGGAAGTGGGAAGACCGGTGATCTTCTCCGTACTGACAACCATGGTGGCGTTTTGGCCTCTGTTGACGGCCGGCGGCGTCATGGGAAACATCACCCGGAATATTCCCATCGTCGTCATCCTGGTACTGGCGGGTTCGCTGATCGAATCCCTGCTGATTTTGCCGGCGCACCTGAACCGATCGAAGATTATGAAGTCCAAGACCAACTCCGGGACACCGCGTGAAAAATTCGCCCCCCGCATGCTGAAAAAAATTATCGAGGGCCCTTATTCCAGGCTCCTGGAATTTTCGGTGAAATGGCGGTATGCCACCGTCGCTTTCGGCATCGCCATTCTGCTGGTCACGCTGGGGACATGGCAGGCAGGGTGGATCAAATTCACCTTTTTTCCACGGGTGGACGGAGACACACTTGAATGCCTTATCACCATGCCGTCCGGCACACCCGCGGAAAGGACTTTCGAAGTGGTGACGCATTATGAAAACGCGGCCCGTGAAGCGTTGGCGGAAATCGACGCACGCCGGCCCGAAAGCACGCCGTCCTATTTCGAGCACAGCATCTCCCTGGTGGGCGGTCAATTCGGCCGTCACGGGGATTCCGGCGATATCGGTGGGCACCTGGCCCAGATATGGATACAGCTGCTGGATGCGGAAGAACGGGACATGGCCTCCGTCGAAATCCTCAATCACTGGCGGAAAAAAGCCGGCTCCGTGCCGGATGCTGAAACCATCAGCTTTAAAAGCGATATTCACAGCGCCGGAAACGCCATCGAAATTCACCTTTCCATGGAGGACCAGGAGCAATTGTTGACTGCGGCCGATGAACTGAAGGAAGAGCTCGAGAAAATCGCCGGCGTTTTCGACATCAGCGACAGTTTTCTTCCCGGAAAACAAGAGCTGCAGCTTCGATTGAAGCCGGCCGCCAGCACACTGGGATTGACCCTGAATGATTTGGCGCGGCAGGTTCGGCATGCGTTTTACGGCGCCGAAGCGCTTCGCATGCAGCGCGACAGGGACGAGGTGAAAGTGCTGGTCCGCTATCCCGAAGACGAACGAAAATCCCTGACCAATGCGGAGGAAATGCGGATTCGAACGCCTGCAGGCGATGAGGTTCCCTTCAGCCAGGTGGCCGAATTGGAAATGGATCAGGGCTATGCCACGATTCAGAGGGCTCAACGGCAGCGTGTCATCAAGGTCATGGCCGACGTCAACGAGAAGGTCGCCAATGCCAATGAGGTCAGGGCGGCCGTAACGGCCGACTTCATGCCGAACCTGGTCAAGCGCTACCCGGGGCTGCGGTATACCCTGGAAGGTGAAGGCCGGGAGCAAAACGAATCGTTGGGGGATATTTCCCGGGGATTCATGATCGCGCTTTTCGGCATTTATGCGCTGCTGGCCGTTCCGTTTCGATCCTTTAGCCAGCCCATTGTGGTAATGGCGGCCATCCCCTTCGGTATCGTCGGTGCCGTAGTCGGCCACCTCACACTGGGGTACAATCTCAGCATGATGAGCCTGATGGGCATTGTCGGTTTGTCCGGAGTGGTGGTGAACGACTCGCTCGTACTCATCCACCGCGCCAACAAGATCCGAAGCGCGGAAAATGCGAATTCCCACGACGCGATCGTCAAGGCCGGCGCACTGCGGTTCCGCGCCATTATTCTGACATCGTTGACCACGTTTGCCGGGTTGACGCCCATCATGCTGGAGCAAAGTGTACAGGCCCGGTTTATCACGCCCATGGCCATCAGCCTGGGATTCGGCGTGCTGTTCGCCACGTTCGTTACCCTTTTTCTCATCCCCTGTTTGTACATGATGCTGGAAGACGGTTTGAATCTTGCCGGGCGTATTCGGGGATGGTTTTTTCTTGGGGAGGAACGTCGGGATTCGTGAATTGACAATGAGCGCGACGGGTGGGATGAACGGGGCGGGATGTGGGAAATAGTGAAGAACAGTTTATGGGTTATGGGTGAGAGGCTATGGGCGAGGGGCTATGGGCTATGGGCGAGAGCAAAGCGAACGGCACTTTTGTTTACTTGTTGAAAATTAAGGCTTTACGATAAGTGGACTCGCGGCGCAGCATGTCCCCTTCCCCCCTGGAGGGCGGAAGGCCGGGATGGGGGGGATCAAGACCCGATCCGATTTACCGTTCACTGTTCACTGTTCACTGTTCACCGTTCACCATTCACCATGAAGCATTCTCCGGCGGCCACCGATCCTTCAATTCCTGAAGATGCTTTCGATGCGTCAAAATGACAATCTCATCATTTTCTTTGAACCGGTGCCCTTCCTCAGCGAAATAAAA
>JAWODC010000074.1:0-117051 GCA_046483495.1 Desulfobacterales bacterium | reverse complement strand
GCCGGGAACCTGATCGCCCGGTCAAAAAAAGGGTCACAGGCCCCAAATCAAAGGGTTAGTCCTTTGATTTTATTGTGGTGATCCCACGGGGAATCGAACCCCGGTTACCGGCGTGAGAGGCCGGCGTCCTAACCGCTAGACGATGGGACCACGTTCGAGGTTGATAGGCAGAGATATATAAACAGGCCGGCTTTGTCAAACATTTTTAAAATGTAAACGGGCGTTCAGGCGGTTTTCCGGCCTTTTCTGAAACCGAACGCCAGATAAATCAGAAATCCGATAAACGGGATCGCAGCCACCAGGGTCCAGAGGGCTTTTTTACCGATGGATCCAAAATCTTTCTGGGCTGCGTCCACGATACCCCAAACGGTGCCGATGAAGAACGGAATGCACAGAATGATGATCGTTACCGCCGTTTTCGGATCCATGTTCACCCTTTCAGCAAATCGGATATCTCAAGTATCGTATTTACATAGTACCGGCTGTGGTTATACGAGTAAATTATCTTAAATGCCTTTTCCCTGTCAATGCCGGGTTTCCAGCCCGAATTTTTCAGATAGTTTGCGATGCTGGCGATGGCGTCCGGATGCGTGAACAGGTCCACGGAACCGTCTTGGTCTCCATCCATCCCCAGCGAAAGAATATTCGTCGGCATGAACTGGGCGATTCCCACGGCGCCGGCATAGCTGCCTACGATGGAAGCGGGGTCTACATTTTCCCTTTCGGCATAGGTCAATAGGGCCTTCAGTTCCCGGTAGGCCCACCCGGCCTTTCTAAGGGCTTTTCGATCGTATTTTTTCCGGGACAATTTGTAGCTGTTCAAGTGTTCACGCCAGAGGATATCACGGCTGATGTGATTTTCAAGCGATGCGATCGTCGAAAGCGTGCGCAGCACCGGGCGCGTTCCCACGTAAGTTCCCAACCGTGTTTCCACCAGCATAATGGCGGTGATCACTGTCTTGTCGACGCCGAACGCCTCCTGGATGCGGGACAGTTCGTCCCCGTATTCATCCATGTAGTTTTTCGCTTTTTCTATGGCATGATCGGATGTGAACTGTTTGTAATTCAGTTTGCTTTCCTGATGCCGGAAATAAGATGCGGCCACATCACCGGTAAATGAGAGGTCGGGGTCTTTGAACAAAGCGCTGATTCTCTCCTCATCGAATCCATCCGCGACGAGTTTTCGTTTCAAAAAATTGAAGTGCCGATAATCCACCTCGGCAGGTGCCGAGACTGCGGAAAAAAGGATGATCGACAAAACCGACAGTGCCGGCAATCCGAAAGCAGGAAAGCTGAACATTCGTTTCATAAGGTGCAGAAGCATACGGATGTGTGTCATAACGATAAATGCATTCATGTGGTTACGGTAACAGTTAAAAGAAAGCGATGAGGGGGTAAACCCGAATCTTGAACCAAAACAAACGGCATGGTATGAATGCATTTATCAAACCACAACCATGATGAAAGGTCAAAAGAAAACGGGTGAAGAAGGAACCGAAAACCATTTTTTGCTGTCGAACGTGCGGCTACCAGACGCCCAGGTGGATGGGCAGATGCCCGGATTGCGGGCAGTGGCATACCTTCGAGGAGGAAGTGCGGATGCCGCTGTCCAAAAAGAAGACCGGGCCGGCGGCCGCCGGCGGAACCCCTGTTCCCATCGATTCCGTCGAACTGGAAGCGGAGTACCGGGCCCCGACGTACATCCGTGAGTTTGACCGGGTGTTGGGGGGCGGGCTGGTGCCGGGAACCCTGGTTCTCATCGGCGGAGACCCGGGGATCGGCAAGTCGACCCTGATGCTCCAGGCCCTGCACGGCATGGCCGCCGCCGGACAGCAGGTGCTGTACGTGTCCGGGGAGGAATCCGTTCGGCAGCTGCGCATTCGAAGCAGCCGTCTCGGGACGGATTCGGGAAATCTCCTGGTCGTGTCGGAAATCGACGTAAATGCCATTCTCGCCGTAATGAAGAGCCAAAATCCCGCTGCCGTTGTGATCGATTCCATTCAAACCCTGTTTAACGCGGACCTGACATCGGCCCCCGGTACGGTGAGCCAGGTGAGGGAATCGACGGTCCAGTTGATGCTGGCGGCCAAAAGCACCGGCATCCCCATCTTCCTCGTCGGGCATGTGACAAAAGACGGCGCTATTGCAGGGCCGAAGCTTTTAGAGCACATGGTCGACACGGTGCTGTATTTCGAAGGGGACCGAAACCATATTTTCAGAATTCTGCGGGCCGTAAAAAACCGGTTCGGTTCGACCAATGAAATCGGCGTGTTCGAAATGAAGGAACGGGGCCTGGAAGGCGTGGAAAATCCATCGGCGGTGTTTTTGTCGGAAAGGCCGGCAAATGCGCCGGGTTCCGTGGTCACGGCCAGCATGGAAGGCACCCGTCCCGTTCTGGTTGAACTGCAGGCGCTGGCTTCGGGTACGAGTTATGGGAATCCCCGCCGCACCATTTTGGGCATCGACCAGAATCGCGTGGCGCTGCTGGTGGCGGTGATGGAAAAAAAGCTCGGGATGCACCTGATGGGCCACGACATTTTTATGAATGTCGCCGGCGGTGTAAAAGTGGATGAACCCGCGGTGGATATGGGCATTGTTTCCGCAGTGGCATCCAGTTTTCTGGACCGGCCCGTTTTCGACGGTACGGTGGTGCTGGGGGAGGTGGGGCTTACCGGGGAAGTGAGAGCCGTCAGTCATGTGGATATTCGAATCGCCGAATGCCGGAAAATGGGGTTTGCCCGTTGCCTCATACCGGAAAACAATATGAAACGTGCCGTTGAGGTTGCGGAAATGGAAATTGTCGGCGTAAAAACCGTGGCCGAAGCTATGGATTTTTTATTCTAGTTTAGTACCCATCGAGGATGCACAGGAAGGCCCGTATTGACTTCGCCACGGCATAAAGATATGAAACGGTCACAAAAAAAAAGACCGAAGTGGCAGGATCATTATTCCCGGAAGGCAAAAAAGGAGAATTTTCCGGCGAGGTCCGTCTTCAAGCTCGAAGAGATTCAGCAAAAGCATCAATTGATCAAAAAGGGCGGGCGAATTTTAGATCTCGGATGTTCACCGGGATCATGGCTGATCTATGCAGCCCGGATCGTGGGTGAAACGGGGCATGTTGTAGGGATCGACCTTAAACCGGTTACGGTGCCCCTGCCGAAAACGGTCAGTGTGTATGAGCACGATATTTTTTCTCGGGATGACGTGTCGGCGGCCCTTGGCGGTGAAACGTTTCACGTGGTGATGAGCGATATGGCGCCGTCTACAACGGGCAACAAGCACGTGGATTCGGCCCGTTCTTACAACCTGAGCGAAGCGGCATTCATGATCGCCCGGGGGACGCTGGTTCCGGGTGGAGCATTTATCTGCAAAATATTTCAGGGGGAGGATTTCGACCGGTTTTTTAACATGGTCAAGAAAGACTACCGGACGTACAAAATCTACAAACCGAAGAGTACCCGGAAAGCCAGCAGGGAAATATATGTCATCGGCATGGAAAAGCATGCCGAGTCTACGTGTACGATATAAAACCAACACGATAATTCGCGCCTATTCTCGAACCGGCTGATTCAAGCCGTTTCCGAATGGCATAGAATCAGGAGGTATACCATGTCGGGTCATAGCAAATGGTCTACAATCAAGCATAAAAAAGGCGCTGCAGACGCCAGGCGCGGCAAGATATTTACAAAATTGATCAAGGAAATTACGGTGGCTGCACGGATGGGCGGTGGCGATCCGGACGCAAATCCCCGCCTGAGAACGGCGATCGCGGCGGCCAAGGCGGAAAACATGCCCAAGGACAACATCGAGCGGGGGATTAAAAAAGGAACCGGTGAACTGGAAGGCGTAAGTTACGAGGAATCCGTCTACGAAGGATACGGACCGGGCGGTGCCGCTGTTTTCGTTGAATCATTAACGGACAACAAGAACCGGGCGGTGGCGGATATTCGGCATATCTTCAGCAAGGCGGGGGGCAATCTCGGCGAGAACGGATGTGTCTCCTGGATGTTCGATAAAAAGGGTTATTTCGTGGTGGAAAAAGATTCGGTGGATGAAGACACCCTTATGGAGACGGCCCTCGAGTCCGGTGCGGAAGATGTGCGCGAGGATGACGGGAGTTACGAAGTCATCACCGACCCCGAGGATTTCGAGGCGGTGAAGACCGCGATCGAAAAGGCCGGCATTGCGTATGTCGCCGCCGAGGTGACGATGCTCCCCCAAACCACCACCAGCCTCGAAGGAAAAGACGCTGAAAAGATGGTTCGAATGATGGAGGCATTGGAAGACTGCGAGGATGTTCAAAAAGTATACACCAATGCCGATATTCCCGATGATATATTGGAAGGAGCCGAAGGCTGAAAGCTGAACTGAAGGTCCAAAGCCGGGGGAAAAGCTGAAAGGTGAACGTCAAGTCTTGAATCCCGGCTCTTTGCCTTCAGCCTCGAACGTCGAGCTTTCAGCTTTGAGCCTTCAGCTTTTCAGTTCGATCATCCTCTCCACCGCCGTGAGCGCCTTGGTTCGAATCGCTTCGGGCACCGTTATCTTGGGGGTCAACGCTTCAAGGCTGTGGACAATATCCTCGAGGGAAATCTTCTTCATGTTTTCGCAGGTCATTTTCTCTGAGGCCGGAATGAAAATTTTATCCGGGGCCGCCTTTTTCAGGGGATGAAGCATGCCGATTTCCGTGCCTACAATAAAGGACGTGTGGTCGGATTCGGCGGCATACCGGATCATGCCGGATGTGCTCAATGACACATCGGCGAGAGCGACGACATCGGGCCGGCATTCGGGATGGGCCATGAAAAGGGCGTCCGGGTGCTTCTTCTTAACCTCTAAAGCCTCTTCAACCGTCAGGCGGTCGTGAATGGGGCAGAACCCGTTCCAGCAGTAAATCTTCTTGTCGGTCTTGGCCGCCGTATTTTGGGCGAGATTCCGGTCCGGAACCATCAATACCGCCTCGGCATCGAGACTGGCAACGACTTCCAGGGCATTTGCCGACGTGCAGCAGATCGTGGAAAGGGCTTTGACATCGGCGGGTGAATTGACGTACGTCACCACCGGAATATCCCGCATCTCTTTGATTTTTTCCGTAAGTCCTGCGGGTGTCACCATATCGGCCATGGGGCAGCCGGCGTCCTTTCGGGGCAGCAGCACTGTTTTGTTCGGAGAAAGGATATAGGCGGTTTCCGCCATGAAATGTACCCCGCAGAACACGATGACATCCGCGTCCGTTTTTGCCGCCTTGATGCTCAACTCCAGGGAATCGCCGCACAAATCGGCGATGTCCTGGATTTCGGGAGGTTGATAATTGTGCGCCAAAATAACGGCGTTTCGTTTTTTTGCCAGTTTCCTGATTTTTTCTTCCATCATATACTGCCTTTCTCTCATGGTGCGCTACTCGTCCAGCCTCAATACATCCATGCTCTCGGAAACCTCGAACGTAAACATATCGTTCGGCAATTCAACATCGAATCGAATGTTCAACAGGTCTACACAGGTTTCATCCCCATATGTGTTCCGGGTGATGACCCGCGTCACATGAAAATCCATTTTAGAAATAAAAAGGTATATCACCGAAACATCAAGCATATTTTCCCGGGGCACCGCTTTTAAAAGGTATGCTCCGGGATCTTCCGGTTCTTTGAGGGAAAGTTCGAAATTCTCCCTGATCTGCCTGATATCGGATAAGAACCCGGCCCCTTTGCCGTCTCCGAAAAAGGTGGGGGATTCACCGATCATCACTTGATTGTCTTCCGGCCGATACACCCACAGGTTTTCACCATCGGAAACGATGAGCTGCGGGTCCGGTGTTTCGTATTCCCATCGCATCATGCCGGGCGGTTTGACGTAAATTTTTCCGGTGGCCGTATCCGTAATGTCCATGGCCTGCAAGGTCGATGTTTGCTCGAAATCGGCACAAAAGCCTCCGGAAAGATATTTTTTCTCCAGGCTGTTCAGAATGTTTGTAAGGAAGACCGGTTCAACCGGCGGCGGGTCTGCTGTATCCGTTTCGCCCGGGACCGGGCCTGCAGCCGTCAATAAGAGCAGCGCCGCGAGACATACGCTGACCGGTTTGATGATCCTCCCGCACCACAATTTCTTTTCCATCGCATAAAATCCTCTGATTGATATAGGGAAGTTTACCGTTTATGAACCCATATCCACCATCACGTCAATGCCTTTATGATGTTTTCGATATGCCCACCCGATGCATCGTCACCAACATCGATATCCATTTCATGATACTCGAGGCGCTCGGTTTGACCGTAAAGGGCGAGGCATATCCGGTCGATAATGCCGATTGTCAACAGCGCTTTCTCCCTCTGAATGTGCCCCATTCGCAATCCCATCGCCATGACGGTTTCCATGTTGGTTTTCTGAATCTGCTCCTCGTGCCGCTCGAGGCGCTGCAAGGCGGAAAAATAGATCCGCTTCAATCGAATCAGTTCCTCATAAAGGTTCGATTCATCGGTCATCGTGCCGAGAAACGGCAAAACGAAATCAAGGATCGCTGGCCACTCACGGCTGTTGCCGATACATCCGGCAAGCCTTAAAAACCAATCGCGAATGACCGGTGACATGGATGACCGTGCATTTCGCAACATTACCCGTGTCCTGTACAAAAAACCCCCATTTACAGAGTCGGCCAGTGAATCGATGAGATCCGGATGAAGACGGTAAGCCAGATTCAGCCGATTGACGAACCCGTCGATGAGCGGAAGGTCGACCTTCAGTGAAAAAGCGCTTTGCTCATTCGGCAGGTGAATGAAGACCCGCTCTACTTTCAATGAAATGCATTCTTTCAGTCGGCCGATATCTTCCCGGGTCAATGCCCCTTCCGTGAGTGAGGGTTCGAGGTGCACCTGAAAGGATTCATCGGGAAAGAAGGCGGCTTCGGCGAGCAGTTCGCGGTCGGATTCATCGCCCTTATCGAGGATCGCCTGTATTTCCTCCGCAGTGGCAGCGGAAAATGTCGATGCTGAAAAATGCAGGGTCCGGGGTTGAAGCGTCAGGCCGAGGGCAAGCAAGCGTAAGATTTCAGCTGTAATTGCTTCCAAGCGGGTCATATTCATGAGATATACGGTGCCATCGCCTGAACGATTTGCTGTTTAGGCAGCGCACCCACCAGCGTTTCTCGCAATTTTCCGTTTTCGAAAATCAAAAAGGTGGGAATGCTGCGGATCTGGAACTGCGAAGCCGTACTTGGATTTTCGTCGACGTTTAGTTTGCCGATTCGGACGATACCCTTCCATTGGACGGCCAAATCTTCCATGATAGGCCCCACCATTTTACAGGGCCCGCACCAGGGCGCCCAGCAATCGAGGAGAACCGGCAGCGGGGACCGCAGCACCCGGGTGTCAAATTCCCGATCGACAATGGTAATCGGTGAATCGATCAGCAGTTCACCCGTCTGAAGGGTATGCCCGCACTTGCCGCATTTCGCCGTTTGCCCCGCCCTCTCCTGCGGTATTCGGTTTTTGGTGCCGCATGATGAACACCTGAACGTTAAATGTGAAGGTGACTCCATAATGGTCCTCCTGGATCGTTGGGATCGTTTTGATCGTTAGGATCGTTGGGACCGTTGGGATCGTTTAAACGATCGAAACGACCGAAACGCTCTAAACGATCAAAACGCATTATAATGCATTTTACTGAAATTCTCAAAAAATCATTTCCCCCCGTCTAAGTACATGTTTATGCATCCACTACTGCAATTTCGCATTAGAGTATTGACGGGCCCGGTTTTTTCTTTTAAATACATTTGAGCGGATAGTGATCATAATTAGGTAGTGTCCATCCATAAATGGCCCTTTCACGCGATTTCTGCGTTGGACGCAAGATCGAAATCCTCAAAATAGCACACGATTCCTGCGGTTTCGATCTTGCGTCCGCCTTGAACTCACGCGAAATTGCCTATTTCTCGATGGACACCAGGTTAGCGCCCATCCGGAAATGAGAACATTCCCGGATGGCACCAGGTAAGCACCCTCCTTGAAAACCCCGAAATCGTAGTTCATGACGGCTGGTTTTGCTTGAAAACGGGTCGGTGCAAAGGAAACACAATGTACACTGTGATGATAAGGGTCGGCAACACCCGTAAAATTAAACGAGAAGTTTTCGAAGATCCGGAAAAAGCGCAGAAGTATTTCGACAAGTTATGTCAGCGCAGAACGGATTATCCGGCTACCGTGGTCCTCACGGAACGCATCCTGGTAAAGAAACGATTCAGGATCGACAAGGATTGGGAAGGCGACCGCTTCGTCACCAATGATGAACTGTAGGCGTTATTACGGTGGGTGCGGACGTTTCTTTTACTACTAAAAGGCATGCGTGCGAGGAGGTTTTACATGGACACAACCGAGGCAATTCGGCAATGGAGAAGCATCCGAAAATACAAAGATCAACCGGTTCCGGTGGAAGCGCTGAGAGCCGTACTGGAGGCAGGGAGACGGGCGCCTTCCTGGGAAAACGTACAGCCCTGGCATTTTGTAGTGATCGAGACCCCCGCGGTTAAGGAGAAGCTTTCCCAGCTTTCGATGGGCCAACCCCATGTAGCCGCTGCACCCTTGATTATCGGTGTTTGCGGTGATTTGGCGGCATGGGACAAGCCGAAAAACAAGGCGGCCTTGATGGAGCTGATGGAAGCCGGCGTGATTCAGGTCACCGAGGAGATTATCGACGGCTTCATGCTGAAGAATCCTGTTTTCTGTGTCGCTGAACACGGCCCCGCAATGATTCTCAGCCGGACTTTCGAGCAGCTCGGCATCGCCTATGGGTTTATGGCTGTCGAGGCGGTAAACCAGGGGTTGGGCATGTGCATGGTGGGTGCCATGGGAAATGAAGCGACCGGCGAAATGGCGGATCTCTACAACGAGGTGCGAACGGCGTTAGACCTGCCGGAGCACATGTATCTGCTGACCCTGCTCACACTGGGCGTGCCGGATGAAACGCCGAGGGAAAGGCCGAGAAAACCGTTCGATAAAGTCGTTTCCCGGGAAAAAGTCGGACAGGCATTCTAAATCCGATGGTCTAAAGCCCATCAGCCGAAGACCGTTCTACAGCCTTAACGGTACCGGCAGGCGATATCGGAAAACAGCCGGTCCAGCATTCGTTCCGCCGCATGCAGCTCCTTTATGGAGTTGAAGGTGGAAACGAGCTCCTGGAAAATGGCCTCGTAGGGTGAACCGGCACCACCGATGGGTTCAAAATGAATGCGAGGCCTGGGGCAGAGGTCATCATTGAAAAAATAACAGCCGATGAATCGATCGTCCGGGTTTCTGAACGGCCATTGAAGCTTCAACTCGAACAGCCGGTGCAGGGATTTAAGCATGTGCGGTTTTGCAGCGAATCTTTCGTCATCCAAAGGGGCATCGATCCGCCGTTCAATCTCATCGAAGAAGGCGGTCAGCAACCGGCTTTCTGTGATAATCAATCCGTACATGTACCAGTTTTGAACCGTTGATTTCACGATGCGGGCGATCACCGGATCGAGTATCCGGGCGGAAGGGCAGAAGTATACCCGGCAGGTCATCCCGCCGTAGTGACTCAATCCTCTGAAGTCGATGCCGTTGTTTTGTGGATTTTTAGGATGAAGAAGGCATCCCACCCGCGATCGTTTCCCGCCGATCAGGCCCAGGAATGGACAGTGATGAAAATCCGGCAGCGGCCGGTTTTGGGGCTCGAATGCTTGAACCTGTTCAGCGAACGAGGTGATCGCATCAATTTCACGGGGGATTTCGGCAAACATCTCCGAACGGTGTGCCAGCAGCCGTGAAAGCCCCTCAAAAGAGGCATCCGTCGCATTGTAGAGGCCGCAGCATGCCCCGCATGAGACGGTCTCACTCACCTGGCAGAGGTATTGCCCCGACTGTTCCTGATCCAACGGCACCTTTCTGCGGCCCTTACATGTTTTAAATCGGCAACCGTTTTCCGGCGTTTCCATTATAAATCGCGGGATCGGTCACCGATAGTATGCATCTGTCTCGCAAGCGTCAATCCTATTTGCCGTCGGCCCTGCCGCTTTTTTTCAGCACGAAAAAGTACAGCTTTCCAGGGTGCTTCAGGTGCCCCGCCGTGATTTCGGCCTCCTTCCCGCTGCCCCAGAAAATGTCGGCCCGTCCCGCACCTTTTATGGCTCCCCCTGTGTCGTGGTTGAGCACGAACCGGCTGAATTCGGTCCAGCCGGTTATGGTGTCGTTTTCGTCGATGACAGGCTTGAAAGACGCGATAAATGCCGGGGCGGCCGGTGGAAACAGCGATTTGTCCAGGGCGATGGACCGGCCCGGAACAAGCTCGGCCATGATGCAGCCCAAAGGCCCTGAATCGACCGTTTCGAAAAAAACATAGCTTGGGTTGATGTTGAGGACGGCCGGTATTTGGTCGGGATTCGTTTGCAGGTAGGCGTAAATGGCCTGCATTGACATATTCTCTCTTTCGATTTTGCCGCTTTCGATCAAATGCTTGCCGATGCTCCGGTAAGCGTGGCCGTTTGTCCCGTGGTAATGGACGTTGATTACTTTTCCGTCTTCGAACACGACTCTTCCGGATCCCTGGACATGAAGAAAAAAAAGGGCAACAGGGTCCTGAACCCATGCGATGGGTTCCGCAGCCTGGCTGAATTCCGGGGCTTCTTCGATTTCCTCCCGGGTGTAGTATGGGACGACCGTTCCGTCATGGAGCCTTCCGATGATCTTTTCCCCCTCGTACTTCGATGAAAACAGCGCCAGGTCTATCGTCATCAGGTCGTCGGGCATGGCGTAAACCGGGTAAACATACCGATCGGTCTTTACGGGGCTCCCCTTTATTTCCGGTTCGAAATAGCCGGTAAACAGAACCTCGCGTTCATTATTGCGTCCGATGGCTTGATAAACGAAATAGTGATCGGCAATGTAGCGGTTCAATTCGCGCCGGGTCGGTCCGGATGCGATAAACCGTGAAAAATCCGTTAACGTGGCGATCATCCGGCCGGCCGTGTACCGGTCTTTCCCGAACAGGAAAATGCGATCCTCGGGGATTTTGTTCAGATAGGCAAGGCTTTCTTCGATCGCTTCGCCGAGCCGTTCAAAATCGAGATCGTCTGAAAATTCCGGAAGGCGGGATTCAGAAAGCCGCACCAGGGGTAGTGCCTCCGGTTGGGGACGCTCCGGCGCGAACCGTCCGCATCCGCTTGCCAGGGAAATGAGAATGAACAGTGACATCCAGTAAGCAGCAAGTATTCGCATATTAATCTTCAACCTGGTAATCCAATGATCGCGCCGTGGCCTCCACGGGATCCATACCCTGCAGCGCGTCATCATTTTTTAAGGTTACGCCAAGCTCTTCGAATTTGCGGGCGGCGGTAAGCACCCGTCTTTCGAATGATCCTACGGCCCGATTGTAGGTTGCCGTGCAGCTTTCAATATTTCTGCCCAGGCGGTGGAGATGCTTGGCCATTATATTGAGCCGTTCATAGAGATCCTTGCCCAGTTCGCTGATCGTTTTGGCGTTTTCCGCTACGGTCTCCTGGCGCCAGGCAAACGATACGGTTTTCAGCAGTGTGATCAGGGTGGTCGGCGTCGCCGGTATGACGCCTCTTTCAGCGCCGAATTCAATCAGCGCGGCATTCCGGGATAAGGCGGCTGAAAAAAAGTTTTCTCCAGGAATAAACAGGATTACAAATTCCGGCGTTGGTTGAAACTGGGCCCAGTAGGTTTTCTGAGACAGCTGTAGGATATGGGTGTGAACATGCCGGGCGTGCACGGCCAGGCATTCCTCTCGTTTTTCTTCAGATTCCGCTTCAAGGGAGTCCAGGTAGGCGGAAAGGGGAACCTTCGAGTCCACAACGATCAGGCGGTTTCCCGGCAGGGTGATGATCATATCCGGCCGAACACCGCCGTCCCTGCCTGAGGCAACAGGCTGTTCGAAGAAGTCGCAGCGGTTTTTCATTCCGGCGAGTTCAGCCACCCGTTGAAGGGTGATTTCGCCCCATCGTCCCCTGACGTGCGGCACCCGAAGGGCCTTAACCAGGCGTCCGGTCTCCTTCTGGAGTTCATTCTGAGATTTTACCAGGGAAAAAACCTGCTCTTTCAACCCGCCGTAGGCATTTTCCCTCTGCCGTTCGACGGCCCGTACAAATTCATCATATTTGTACAACGCTTCCTTTACCGGGACCACCACGTCTTTTACCGCTTGTGTTCTCAACTCGAAATCCGTTTTTGCGGATTCCAGGTATTTGGAAAAGGTCGTCTGCGCCAGGTCCAGAAAGGCCTGGTTGTTTTTTTTAAGAGCGTTGGCGCTGATGGCATTGTAGGTGTCGGTCAAATTGCTTTTCAGGTCTTCAAGCAGTGAGATCTTTTCATCGGCGGATGCCCGCTCTTTTTCGATGACGGTCTGCAGCTGGGCTGCGTGCTGCTGTAAGCCGGCGACCTTGTCTTGAAGGGCAAGGATCTGCTCCTGCGATTTTTCAAGATTTTTCTCGAGCACGGCCATATACTCGAGCCTGCTCAAAGCGGCGGAGCGCTCTTCCGACAGGGCCAGGATGCGGTCATCTGCGGATTTTAAATCACGGCGGGCCTGCTCTAAACGATCTCTGGCTTCGTCACGCTCAGAGGATCTCGCCTTAAGATGCTCAGAGAGCACGGCTATTCGGTTTTCATTTTCCAGGTTCAGTCGTTCCGCTTGAATGCCGTACCCATACCGAACGGCCAGCCAGCACAGCACGGCTCCTGAAAATGCCCCGATGCAGAAGGCAAAGACATATGAAATGGAAAAATATGGAAATAACGTCATGGGGTTGACATCGGCACAGCAGCTTATCCAGCGCCCATCCGGAAATGGCTGATTCACTCCGTTCCTGCGGTTTAAATTTCCCGGCCGCCTTGAACCAGAGCAAATTTTCTCACTTCCGGATGGACATTATCGAGGTTCACTCCGCAAAAAGGTTCCGCTTTTTCCGCCGCTTTTCTTCAAGAGAACGATATCGGATATTACCATTTCCCGGTCAAGCGATTTGCACATGTCGTATATGGTCAGGGCGGCTATCGACACCGCCGTAAGCGCCTCCATTTCCACCCCGGTTTGCGCCACGATGCCGACATTGGCTTCGATGGTAACGGAATGGCTTTTTTCATCGGGGAAAAAATCCACTGAAGCATGGGTAAGGGCGATGGGATGGCACATGGGGATCAGTCCCGCCGTTTTTTTGGCCGCCATAATGCCTGCGATCCGGGCGGTTTCCAACACATTGCCTTTTTTGATCCGGCCGGCGGATATCATGGAAAAGGTCTCCGGCTTCATGGTTATTTTGCCTCGGGCGACGGCGGTGCGCGCCGCGGCCTCCTTTTGGGTGACATCCACCATGCGAACGCGGCCCTGTTCGTCCAGATGGGTAAATGATCCCATGTAAATCTCCTTTTGACCGGCGGATCGGGTTCGAGCCGTTCGATCGTCTTCATACAGCAGCTTAGCCGCGATAGAATTCTTCCTTACGGGTAACAGCCGTTTTAATATCGTTCAAGACATCCGTCAAGACGGAAATAACGTTTTGGCGAACGTCTCCGGCCACCGCGAGCAGCATAATATTCTCACCTACGGAAAGCGTCCGGTCTTCGGCGATCTCGACGCGAATGTCTATGATTCCATCTTTCATTTTGTGCTGTTCGATCACCCGGGCGAGCTCGTCATGATCCACAAAGACTCTCAATCCGGATACTTTTCTGCCGTCTTTAGCGGTTTCACGAACTACGCCGTTGTGGCAAAGGATCATCCCGATTTTGTGATAATCCGGTTGGGCTTTGATGTCTGCGATCATTTTTGAGGCATCCATATCGATTCCTTATTTTGAGTTCAGCATGTTTTCCGCAGTGGCGAGATCCTGCGGCGTGTTTATATTGAAAAAGGAAGCCAGGCGGTTGTCACGCATTCGAACCGCTTGCTCCGGTATGATCTTAATCCGATTTTTCTTGAATACCGATTGTATTTTCAATTTGCGTTGATGGATACTGCTTTCGATGCGGTTCAGTGCTTTTTTAGCATATACCGCACACAGGGGCTCCATTCCGGCCCCGGTTTGGGGGATAATCGCATCGTAGCGGTCCTCGATCTGAGAAACGATATGCTCCACCAGCGCTTTTTCCAGAAAAGGCGTATCACACGCCGAAATGAATGCATAGGGTGTATCGGCGTAAAACAGACCCGCATGAATACCGGTCAGCGATGAGCGAACCGGCAGGATGTCACAGACGATCGTGGCATCGAATTCCAGGTAAAGCGAAGGCGTGTTGGTTACCAGGATGATATCGGAAAAAACGGATCGGAAAAGGGGGTATATCCGGTCAATGGTGCGTTTGCCGTTGATTCGGCAAAATGCCTTGTTTTGACCCATAAACCGTCTGTTTTCGCCGCCGGCAAGGATTACGCCGCTGCACGGAAATTTCATCGATAAACTGCACCGCCTTGGTCTTTTTCATTGATGCCAAACCCTATTCGAATCACAGGATAAAATCAAGGCAATAAAAATTTCTAAGGAAAATATAGTGCTTGATCTTATTTTCGGCGTGATATAGAAACCCGTGTTGTGCCTTTAAAAAAAAACGCGTGCCTTGCTCCGGACCAAAACCTGTTATTTCTGAATGAATCAGTCGGGAAATGGGCATCATGTGGTTTCACATCGAATTGTGCCATGAGGAAACGTTCAGGAAATTTTGAGAAATTGAATCAGGAACATCAATATGGACGAAATCGTCACTTTTCTCGATCATAATGATATCGAACGGATTTTGAAGCGGATGACGCATGATATCCTCGAATCCCACGAGAACGCGAAAAACCTCGTTTTGATCGGCATACAAACCCGTGGGGTTTTTATCGCCAAACGAATCGCCGATACGATTCGTGATCTCAAGGGGGTCGATGTCTCTACCGGCACCATCGATATCACCCTTTACCGGGATGACTGGACGCTGAAAAGCCCCCGGCCGGTGGTAAGGGATTCCGAAATTCTTTTCAGCCTCGACGGCAAGGAGATCGTATTGGTGGATGACGTGCTGTATACCGGACGAACGACACGAGCCGCCATGGACGCCATCATCGATTTCGGGCGCCCCAGGCGCATTGAACTGGCCGTCCTGGTGGATCGCGGCCATCGCGAACTCCCCGTACAGGCGGATTATGTGGGAGAATTGTGCAAGACCCGTCGAACGGAAACCGTGAATGTCTATTTGAAAGAATACGATGGACGCGACCAAGTGGTCATCGAGAAGAAAGCGCCGTAAATGAGCGCCAGGCATCATAAAAAACAAGCACCCAAGCTCGTCACCCTGGGCATATTAACCATTTCGTCGACGCGCACCCTTTCCGATGACAAGAGCGGAAACTGGATGGCCGAACTCGCCCGTAAGGAAGGGCACAAGGTCGTTCACCGTGAAGTCATTCCCGACGACAAGGCGGCGATCACAAAGGCCGTATCGGCAACGATCAGCCAGAAAGAACCGGATGTCATGATCCTGACCGGCGGCACGGGCATAAGCCCCCGGGACGTGACCATCGAAGCCGTAAAACCTCTTTTGAGCAAGGAGTTGAGCGCTTTCGGCCCGATTTTCGCCCAATTGAGCTGGGAAGAAATCGATTCGGCCGCTCTCCTTTCCCGTGCCGTTGCCGGGGTTGTTCAATCCACGGTGATTTTTTGCATCCCGGGGAGTCTGAATGCCTGCAAACTCGCCTGCAAAGCGCTGATTTTCCCGGAGCTGGGGCATGTCGTAAAACACGTTGGAGAACCCTGAAAAAACAAAGCGGCCCGACACGTGATGATGTGCACATGCCTCGATTCACGCCGGCCGCAGAGCCCCCTTTAAACCCGCAGTACCACATGCCTGAACATTCGGCTCCATCGGCTTTATTCGAATCGCGTAGAGTCGCCGCAGCTTCGGAATCCCAATGTTCACCTTACCCGGAATCATCGGACGGCAGAAAGCGCCACAAAATCGCCGCGGCGATGATCATCAGAACGGAAAAGACCTGGCCGATTGTAAACAGATTGAACAGAAGGCCGATCTGAGGATCGGGCTGCCTGAAAAATTCGGCTATAAATCGAAAAATGCCGTAACCGCCGAGGAAAAAGCACACCATCGCACCCGGCTTCATGGAATAATCTTTCAGGCGCCATAACAGGATAAAGAGCACCAGCCCTTCGAGGAAAGCCTCGTAGAGCTGGGACGGATGGCGCGGAATGGGACCGGCTTCGGGAAACACCATGGCCCAGGGCACCGATGTCGGGCGGCCCCATAGTTCCCCGTTGATGAAATTCCCGATCCTCCCCAATCCGAGTCCGATCGGCGCTGCTACAATAACGGTGTCTCCGGTATTAAGAGCCGGAAGCCCGCGACGCCGGCAGAAAAAAAATCCGGCGATCACTGCCCCTGCCAGCCCCCCGTGAAAGGACATGCCGCCGTGCCAGACGGCGATGATTTCCAGCGGGTGCCGCGCATACTCGGCGAGATTCCCGAACTGATAGAACAAGATATACCCGAAACGCGCACCGGCAATCAACCCGATCACCAGGTGGAGAAACAGGTCCTGGAGCAAAGGCCCCTCGAGTCCAAGTCTTTTGGCTTTCTCCTGCGTCTTGACAAGGTAATAAGCGGCTAAAAAACCTGCTGCATACATGACTCCGTACCAGCGAATCGATACCGGGCCGATCTCGATAATCGTCGGGTCAATGTTTGGATACGGGATGACCATCATTTCCGATACATTACAATCAGGCGTCGAGAATCATTCAGTATTATTCAGAAAAGGCCGCAATTCCCAATTCGAAACAACTTCTCAATCTAAAATTTTATATACAAAACGGGTGCGGTGTATCGAGCCGTACTTTCGTCAGACCGGACGGTTATTATACTAAGCACAAAAAAATCAAAAAGAAAAGAGCCCTTCCGTGTGCGGAAAAGAAGGATGACATTCATTACAGCCGGTCGGGCCTGTCAAAGGGCCCTTCCGTGTGCGGAAAAGAAACTACAGGGGCATGAATCGGCAGCGGAGACATTGGATTCCCCGCAGCCGTGTTGCGATGAATGCGATCGGCTTCTAAATGTTCATTCGGTTCGGACAGCGGATATCGGGGGGAATTTCAGTTTAATTTTTTCCTTGTCTTCTTTCCGTTTAACGCTGACCTGAAGATCGATACCACTGTTTCTTATTCCCAAAGCCAGGGTCATTTTGTCTTTATCCTTCTCCAGGTGTGTAATTTCACGCACGGATTCGATGATTTTCTTTCCGATCTCCGGACCGGGGGACGGCAGTTCAGTCGGACGGTACTCTGCTGTAACAGTGACCTTATCATCGTCCGTCTGCTCCAGGGTGATCTTCTCGGCGTTCATGTTGATGCCATGCAGCGTGACCAGGGCCAACCACTTCAGCGCGGCTTCTTCGAAATCTTTTCCGGTAGCCAGTTCCGCCATTTCGGCGAGCGGATCCGTCGTAAGAAAGCAATCGATCTCCTCCTGGACGCGTTTGTGCAATGATTCCTTATCTCTCATGTTGGGGTCCCCCTTCCTTTTGCTGAGATAATGGTTGACTGTTTCCGGTTCGGTGGCGGCATTTGATCGACTATAGGCTGTGATGAACAACGCATGAAGCCCGATGATGAAGAAAAATCCGCTCCGCGTAAATGGGGGAAAACGCGTATTGAAAATTGGTGGTTGTGGTATTGGGGTCGTTAGGATCGTTAGGACGGTTCTAACGATCTAAACGCTCCAAACGCTCTACAGAAGATGGTGATTGATGTCTTTCCACAAATCGGTGGGCGGGGCAAGCTTTTTACGATCGACGGAAAGCACCGGTGCGGCCCCGATCA
Source organism: Desulfobacterales bacterium (assembly GCA_046483495.1). Taxonomy (GTDB): domain Bacteria; phylum Desulfobacterota; class Desulfobacteria; order Desulfobacterales; family UBA5616; genus CAYLRU01. Next base: position 99,221 of record JAWODC010000074.1, on the reverse strand, counting down.
GGGCGTTCGTCACCAGCACATCGTCACCTGAAAACAGATGTTCGGGAACGATCGCCCGATGCTCGATGGTGTATCCCCGGTCTGAAAGGAAATCGCAGACGATTTTTTGTTGTGTCCCGGGAAGAACATGGGGGGATGCGGGAAGAATGACCCGACAATGCTCGATCACCATGAGGTTGGCGGTGTTCGTTTCCGATACGGTGCCGTCGCAGTTAAGAATCAACGCTTCATCTCCGCCCTGTGCATCGGCCCATTTTCCCGCCTGAAAATAAAAGAGGTAGTTCAATGTCTTGAAGTCGGCAAGGGGGGTGTGCCGGCGATGCGGGTAGGTGACCAGATGAATACCGGGATCTTTTTTCCCTTCGAGGCGGTGCCGGTACGCTTTTGCCGTAACCGCCAGGGTGTGGGTGAACGGCGGATTTTCCCGGGCTCCGCCGGCAGCGATGATTTTTACGGCTGCGGTGGTATTTTCCAGATGATTGGCAAAGAGAACCTGCCTGATGATATCGCTCCAGGTCGGATCAGGCGGTTCTCCCGGAAGGAATCGGCGCCATGCGGCATTGAACCGCTCGATGTGCGATGAGAGGTTTTGCGCCTTTCCGCACACGGCACGAATCGTTTCAAAAAAGCCCAGTCCATACTGGAACCCGGGCTCGCTTATGGGAATACAGGCTTGATCGAGCCCGACAAGGGCCCCGTTCAGCCATGCTGTCTCCGACCTGTTCGGCACCGGGTTTTCGGCGTCCAGGACCGTCATCAATGTCCGACCCTTATGGAGGGTCTCTTCGAATTCATCTTCCGGATCTGAATCGAACACGATTCCGCCGCCCACGGAGAAGACCATCTTTCCGTTCTGAATCACGGCCGTCCGAATGGCGATGGAAAGGTCCATGGTCTCATGAAAGCTGATGTAACCGATGGCTCCCGTGTAGACATGCCGAACCGCCGTTTCCAATTCGTCGATGATTTCCATGGCCCTGATCTTGGGGCAGCCGGTGATCGATCCCCCGGGAAATACGGCGCGGATAATATCCACGGCGTCAACGGCACTGTCAAGTTTCCCCTCCACAACCGATACCAGGTGATAAACGTTTTGGTACGCCTCAATCCGTTTGTGGGCGGCGACGTTGACCGAACCGGCGGTGCACACCTTTCCGATATCGTTTCGCAGCAGATCGACGATCATGGAAAGCTCCGCATCGTCTTTTTTGCTGCCGAAAAGCTCGCTGCGCAATCGTTGATCTTCCGCCGGTGTCCGACCCCTCGGCCGGGTTCCCTTGATGGGGCGGGTCTCGATTCGGTTTTTCCGTCTGAGAATAAACCGCTCAGGAGACGTGGAAACGACGTGGTGGTCTCCGGCATGAATATACGCGTAAAACGGGGCCGGATTCATGGCATAATAGGTCTTGAACAGAACATAGGGATCACCGGAGACGTCCGCTTCGAATCGCTGGGACAGGTTGACCTGATAGACATCCCCCGAAGCGATGTATTCTTTAACCTTTCCTACCGCCTCGAGATAGTTTTCCCGTTTACAATTGGACGTCAACCCCCGGGCAAAAACCCGCCGGGCATCCGATTCTCGAGTGCAGGATTTGCGCCGATGAAAAAAATCCAGGTTTTCATCGAAGCTGTTTGGTGTTGTCCTGTCGGTTTGCGGCATGAAAAGCCGCGTGGTTTTCTCCTGCTTATCATGAACGACCAGAATGGATGGGGCAAACAGCAGTATGGAAGGCAAACCGGACCTGTCGATACAGGTTCTTGGCAGTTTTTCGATGAAATCCTTTGCATCATAGGAAACATATCCCATCAGGCCGGATGCGATGGGGACCAAGCGATGCTCTTGCGGTATGCACGCCGTCGCCGGCATACAGGCGTTCAGTATCCGCTTTAAGGCACTAAGGGGATTGCCCTCGAAGGCCAACGCGACGTCGGTGTTGTATACCCTGCTGTTGCGGGGACCGGCGCTGAACGTCAGCCACGGCCGCACCCCCATGATATGGTATCGGGCACTGTCGAGATCCCCGCCGCTCAGAAGAATCACCGTGCCGGGCAAGTCGGCGAACCGTTCTGCGAAATCTTCGAAGGGTTCACGCAGGACCACCGGCTCTGTATGAAGTCCGATTATTTTGCCGAAAGCGGCATGGATCCGGTTCATTGTAACGTATCCTTACCGGCCGTTATCCCGGGTTCAAAAAATTCTGGACAAGCAGAAAACCATGCTCCGTCATGAAACTTTCCGGATGAAACTGGACTCCGTGGACCGGATACCGAAAATGGGACAGCCCCATGATTACCCCGTCTTCACTGACGGAGGTGACCTCCAAACCGCCGCTGCTGTCCAATCGGGTCATGAGGGAGTGGTACCTGGCCGCCGTAAACGGGGATGGCATTCCGGCAAACAGGCCGCGGCCCGTGTGGCTGACCATGCTGGTTTTGCCGTGAACGGGCAACGGCGAACGAATCGTCGTTCCGCCGAACGCCTCGTTGATGCACTGCATACCCAGGCAAACGCCCAGTATCGGAATCCTGTCGAAAAATCGCTGCACCAATGCCACGGATATGCCGGCATGGGCCGGGTCCCTGGGACCGGGACTGATCAGTATATAATCCGGCCGTTTCGTTTCTACAGCCGGTATCGAAATCGTATCGCTCCGATGCACATCGATGGTGACCGGACAGCGCATAAACAATTGAACCAGGTTGTAAGTAAAGCTGTCGTAATTATCGATGACCAGCAGTTTTTTCATCGCACATTTTAATGAACGCTCAGCCCGGGCGCACCGTGGACATGGCGCGCATGCCGGACCGGGCAAGTCCAGGGTTGCACCGGAGAGTACAGCGTCGATGCCGTATGCTTTTTCGAACACAATAAAAAAGCCGCCCAAACGGAGTCTGGGTGGCTTGGCCTAGTTCATAACCCGCGTATTCAATCGTTTGAAAAACCCATATAAAGAATCGTATGAAAAGTCAAGGAAAATCCGGCGGACCAGGCGGGCGAATACCTGTTTGACTTCTCCTGCTTTTTTTCATACATTCTCTATTAATTACTTCTGAGGGAAAAAAGAAATGAGGGCATATACCTGGAAACTGTTGAACCGGATTCGTGAAACCTCGCCGCTGATACACAACATCACCAACTATGTCGTGATGAACTCTTCGGCCAATATTCTTCTGGCTTTGGGGGCTGCACCGGTCATGGCACACAGCCTCGCTGAAATCGATGAAATGACCGGTATGGCCGACGGGCTTGTCCTGAACATCGGAACGATCGAGGAAGAATGGGTCCCGTCGATGATCCGGGCGGCGAAGATCGCCAATCAAACGAACATACCAGTGGTGCTGGATCCTGTGGGCGCCGGTGCCACCCTTTACCGAAAACAGGTGGTCAGCCGAATATTGAATGAGGTGAGCGTATCGGTCATACGGGGAAATGCTTCCGAAATCTTTTCGCTGACTTCATCCGGCGTTAAAACACGCGGCGTGGATTCCTCCATTTCCATGTCGGAAGAAATTGCTGAAACGGCCCGACGAATTGCGGCTGACTATGACTGCATCGTCGGCGTTTCGGGTAGAGAAGACCTTGTCACGGACGGCGAAAAAATGATCCGGATCAGAAACGGCCAGGCGCTGATGGCGCGCGTGACAGGCATCGGCTGCGGTTTGAGCGCCGTAACCGCGGCATTTTGCGCGGCGGCCGAAGAAAAAAGACGGGCAATTGCCGCCGCCGCGGCTTTCGCGTACTACGGCTTGTGCGGTGATCTCGCCGTCAAGTTCCACGACAAGCCGGGCAGCTTTTATGTGGCTTTTTTGGATGCTCTCTATTCGGCAAGCCGGGACGACATCTATTCGCTTCTCGAGGTGGAACCCGCCGAGCTGTAATCCGGTGCCGCAAAGGTAACCTTGGGGAGGATGAAAACCGTGATCTTCCGAATCCAACGCTTTTTCGGTTTTATCGCCGCTCCTCGATTGTGGATTTATCGCCTATTCTCGAGGCGGTTTTCCGACTTTTTTGTCTTTACCGCACAAGACCGGTGTTGTATGGTTGACCACGATGGAATCGACGCAGGATACCGAGACTGATGCGACACACCGCCATAAAAATCGTCCTCATTTTGTTGTGGATGCCTGCTGCAGTCGTTTGTCCTGACAATTCCCCGGCAGCTGAAAACGGCAGCGTCATCAGTGTGCAGCTTGAAAACGATCTTTTCGGGGGAACAGACCGGAACTTCACCCACGGCACACGGTTGGAATATGTAACCGGTCCCATCGATTGGATCTCGGACGCGGCGAATAAGCTTCCCTGGTTCGAGTACGAAAAATCCGGGACGGAAAACAGCAGCGCTCTGGAGGCACGGGCAAGCATCAGCATCGGTCAGAATATCTATACGCCGGAAAGTACCCGTACCAGAAAACTGATGCCGAATGAACGTCCCTACGCCGGTTGGCTCTACGTGGGCTTCGGGCTTGCCGCAAACCAGGGAAGCCGGCGGTACGACAAAGTCTATCTCGAAATCGGCACTGTGGGGCCTGATGCGTTTGCCGAGGAAGTTCAAACCAGTTGGCACAATCTTTTCAGCATAAAGGTTCCGAGGGGTTGGGACAACCAGCTCGACAATGAACCCGGTGTTGTCTTCTATTATGAGCAGGCCAGGCGTTTCGATGCCCATGATCTCATATTCGGGCTGGAATATGATGTCCTCCCGCACTTCGGCGGCGGTTTAGGCAACGTATTCACCTATGGCGCCGTTGGATTTACCGTAAGGGTCGGTTCCAACCTGGAAGAAGATTTCGGCCCGCCCCGTATTCGGCCAAGCCTTCCGGGCAGCGGTTTTTTCAGGCCCGAGGACGATTTTAACTGGTATGTGTTTGCCGGTTCGGAGGCCCGATTGGTTCTGCGCAATATCTTTCTGGACGGAAACACCTTCACCGACAGCCCTTCCGTCGATAAAAACATGCTGGTGGGGGATGTTCAAGCCGGTTTTGCGGTTCAGCGGGGCCGCTTTCAGATGACCTACACCCAAATTTATCGAACCAAGGAATATGAAGACCAAAGCAGCGGGGATCTTTTCGGCTCCCTGAACATTGCTTGGCGATTTTGAAAGAGCACATCGGGTGGGGCGATTACTCGTTTTCATGAAAGGAGACCACATATGGAGTCAATCTTCAGGACGCGGCTGACGGAAATGCTTGGAATTACCCACCCCATTTTAATGGGGGGAATGCAGTGGATCACCCGGTCGGAATTCGTCGCCTATGCATGCAATGCCGGCGGTTTGGGATTCATTACGGCGGAAAGTTTTGAAACGCCGGAGGACCTCAGGGAGGACATCCGGAAAATTCGGGACCTCACGGATAAACCGTTCGGCGTAAACATTTCCATGATCCCGGAGCTCGGGGATCTAAAGGAAAGAACCTACCGATTGTGTGATGTCATTTGCGAAGAGAAGGTTCCGGTCGTTGAAACCGCGGGCAGAAATCCGGCGCCGCTGGTTCCCCGTTTGAAAGAGGGAGGCGTGAAAATCATACACAAGATGACCTCGGTGCACCATGCCCACAAAGCCGAGGCTGCGGGAGTGGATGCCGTCGCCCTCCTGGGGTTCGGATCCGGGGGGCATATCGGCCTGCAGGATGTGGCCTCTTTTATATCACTTCCCCTTGCGGTGAAACGGCTGTCGATTCCGGTGATCGCGGCGGGGGGTATAGCGGACGGGGCCGGTTTTCTCGGGGCACTGGCCATGGGAGCCGAAGGGGTCCTGCTGGGAAGCCGTTTTCTGGTCACCCGCGAATGCCCCATTCATGAGGCGGTGAAGCAGAAATACATCGACGCGAAGGCCGAGGAAACCACACTGCTGATGAAAACGATTTTCAACCCCATGCGCACGATCCGCAATACACTGGCCGAAGAGGTCCTGGCCATAGAGGAAAAGGGCGCCACACTGGAAGACATATTGGCCAAAGTCGCCGGCCAGCGGACGAAATCCGCATATGTATCCGGAGATCCGGAGCACAGCATGCTGCCTGCCGGTCAGGTGGTCGGCCTGATCGATGAATTGAAAACCGTCGCCGAGGTTGTCGAGGATATCATCGAAGAGGCCAAGGACCTGTTAAAGCGGTTGAACGCAGCGGCCGGTCAGGGGGCGTGATGCCGTTTGTTGCGCTGTCGGGCATATTGCCACATGTGGGCGAATGTACGGATCCCCATCTCCGGATAAAGAAAATAGGGCACTTTCTGACGCAATAGAAAGTCGCCGGTGGACTGAACCTCGTCCCGGGGGCCTAAAAGCGAAAAGAACACCGGTTTGTCGGCCCGGTCGTGAATCATATCCACCACCGGCCGGTAAATTTCACTTCCTTCGATGGCGAAAGAAATGAAAAAGATGCCGTTTACCCCGTTGTCTTTCAATAAGGCATCGAGAATGGCGAGCATTGTTTCCTCGAAACCGTGGGACATCATATCCGGGAATATGTCGACAGGATTTTGCGCTTTATACGCACGTGATATGACCCGGGAGAGGCCGTTTCGGGCGGCGGGGCCGAATTCGGCCATGCGCAGCCCTAAATCTGCGGCCAAATCGATGCACATAATGGATTGAGCGCCGGAATAGGTGACAATGGCGATGCTGTTCCCGCGCGGCAGCGGCGCCCAGGTAAACCCCATCAAGGCGGCCAGCATTTCTTCGATTCCGGAAAGCCGGATCACGCCGGATTGAGCAAGGGCGCCGTCCAGTATCTTGTCATCAACGGCCATACTGGCGGTATGAGAGGCGGTGGCCCTGCTGCCGGGTGATGTACGGCCGCCCTTGATGAGCAGCACGGGTTTTTTCGCGACGGCTTTTTCGGCTGCGGCAAAAAACCGCCTGCCGTCTTGAATGTCTTCCAGATAAAGGCCGACAACGCGGGTCTGAACGTCATCGGCAAGAAAATCCAGGGCATCGGATTCGTTGATATCGAGCTTGTTTCCAAGTCCCAGCCCCTTGGAAATTCCCAGGTGGTCAAAGGAACTCAGGTATCGCATAAATGCCCCGACAAAGATGCCGGACTGGGCGGCAAATCCGATGCACCCCTGCCGAAGAGCGCCGGCATCCGCATAGTAGGATGTGGTCAGCCCGGTAGCGGTGTTTAAAATCCCAAGGGTATTGGGGCCGACAACCCGGATGCCGGTCTTTTTGACGATATCGGCAATGGCCTCCTGATGGCGGGCGCCGTCAGGTCCGGATTCGGAAAACCCTTCGGAGGAAATGACCACCCCTTTTACGCCGGCCTCGGCGCACTCGCGGATTGCCCCGACAACGGCTGCCGGTGGAATAATCATCACCGCAAGATCCGTTTCAAAGGGCACTTCCCGAATACTCGGATAAAGGGGAATGCCTTGTATGTCTCCCCCCTGGGGATTTATACCGGCGAACTTGCCGCTGAACCCGGTCATGCGCAGGATCTGCAGAAGCATGGAACCAGGCTTCTCAGGGCTCTTGGATGCGCCGAACACGGCGATGTTGCGCGCGTTCATAAGTGTTGCGAGATGATGCATGAAAATCCTCTTTGCGTGTGTGCAGTATTCAGGCGAACGGGCGAAGCTTTCACATACTATGGCGAGCGCAAGGTGTCAACGAATACGATTTCGATGAAACGGGCGTGCATGCTGATACATATCCGGCCGCCGCACCGATTTGATCTGCCTTTTTGCCGCAATGGCATGAATGGCGAAAGTGTCGCATTCGAAAACCCTTTACACGGATGAAAAAGGAAAACGTTATGAATGATAGAAAAAAGAATCCCGAAGCTGCCGCGGAAAGAATGTTAAAGGAATGGCATCCGGTCGTTCGGACGGTTCTCGATGGGGTCGATCAGGAATTTGCCGATATTTTGTTCAATGATATCTTCAACCGCGTATACGGTCGGGAGGAAAGGCTGGACATCAAGACCCGGGAATTGTGCACGGTCGCCATGCTGACGGCTGTCGGGCGCCTGCACGACTTGAAAACGCACCTGAAGATTGCATTCAATTTGGGCTGGAGCGGTGTCGAGATTCGCGAAGTCATCCTTCTGTGTGCGATTTGCGGCGGGTGGCCGGCCGCTTTTGACGGCGTCAGAATGTTGGATGAGTATTGCCGTGAAAACGGCATCGCCGGCCCGCCGGCGGGGGAGCTGCGGCATGCATACACCGGCAGGGACTGGATAAAGGCCGGTTATGAAAACGGGGCGGCCCTTTTCGGAAAATCGGCATTCGAGGACCTGATCCGGGCCGTTTCTTCCGGCAACGATTTTCAGGAATTTATATTGATTGCCGTTTATGGAAAATTGTTGACCCGGAACAGGCTGGAAAAGCGAACCGTTTTCCTGTGTTTGATCGCCGCGTTTGCCGCCTCGAGAAGTGCCGCCCATCTCGGATATTTTATTTCGGCAGGTCTAAAACAGGGAATTCTTTCTCGTGAAATCGAAGAGGTGCTGCTCTACTGCTGCATTTATGCGGGCCAGGAGGCCTCACTCGAAGGCTTGCGCGTTTTTCGTAAACCGGCGGGAGACAAGCAGCACGATTAGTCTTTTCAAGATATGGAGGGCCCGTTTTGGAAGACAGGAACAATACGCATCTGAAGTTTATGGGTTATTTGCTGTGGCTATTCGGTTTTACCGGTTCCCACCGTTTTTATTATGGAAAACCCATCACCGGAACCATTTGGTTTTTTACACTGGGGCTGCTGGGAATCGGGTGGCTTATCGATCTTTTTTTGATTCCTTCGATGGACCGTGAAGCGGACCTGATGTTTTGGGCCGGTCGCATCGATTATACGGTTGCCTGGATATTGCTGACTTTTCTTGGGTTTTTCGGGGTCCACCGGTTTTATATGGGCAAATGGCTGACCGGACTTCTGTACCTGTTTACCGGCGGGATATTCGGCATCGGCTACCTATATGATTTCTGGACGCTGAATGAACAGATTTCAACCATAAATGCGTTCAATCCCCAATAACCGTTCACTTCAAGGAGGCGAAATGGCTTATGACAACTACAGCTGTATTAAATGCCGGTTTCAGGACGGCGTCCTGTTTGCGGCCATAGACAATCCGCCGATCAACCTGATGACGCTCGAACTGTCATCGGAGCTCTATCGGATTGCCGGTGAGATTGCAGCGGATGATGACGTCAAGGTGGTGGTTTTCGAAAGCGCCGATCCGGAGTTTTTTATCGCGCATTTCGATGTGGAAGTGCTTGCGTTAATGGGTGAGCAGCAGCCGCCGGTTTCCATGGAGCTTCACGACCTCAATAAAACCTGCGAGATATTTCGATGCATGCCCAAGGTCAGTATGGCAAAGCTGGAGGGTAGGGCACGCGGCGGCGGAAGCGAATTCGTATTGGGGCTGGATATGCGGTTTGCCGCCATCGGCAGGGCCATGCTGGGCCAGCCCGAGGTGGCGATCGGCATTATTCCCGGCGGCGGGGGGACTCAGCGGCTGCCGCGCCTGATCGGGCAAAGCAGGGCCCTGGAGGTGGTGCTTGGATGCGGAGACCTGGATGCCGAAACGGCGGAACGGTATGGATACGTCAACCGGGCCTTGCCTGCCGAAGATATCGGAGCATTTGTCGAAAATCTGGCTTTCCGCATGGCTTCGTTTCCTGCGGAATCCATCGCCCTTGCAAAAAAATCCGTTCGAAATGCAGCTGCCATGCCCATCGTGGACGGCCTGTTCGAAGAAACGGCATTGTTTGCCCGATCTTTAGCGCTGCCGGAAGCCCGCGCCCGGATGAAGCGATTCCTGGAAGTAGGCGGCCAGACCAAAAAAGGAGAGCTTTTCATCGCCGATATGTATGAAAAGCTCTCTTAAAAAATGGCCTATGGGCCCGGACTTAACGGGACAGTCGATCCCACATGTCCCTGGCGTTGGAATTCATATTATTGGATCGTTTGTCCGGTTTTCCGGGGGAACCGGCAGCCCCCCGCAATCGCGCGATCCTGTCTTCCAGTGACGGGTGGGTTGAAAACAGGTTCCCGATGCTTTTTCCGGACAGCGGATTTACGATGAACATGTGCGCCGTTTGCGGATTGGCCTCCATGGGACGCCGTTTTGAATAGGCCCCCAGCTTTTCGAGGGCGCCGGCCAGACCCTCGGAATGGCCGGCGATACCTGAACCGGATGCGTCGGCCTGGTATTCCCGTGACCGTGAAACCGCCATCTGGATGAGAACGGCTGCAATAGGGGCAAGAATCGACATCGCCAGTACACCGATAATCCCCATGCCGCCGCCTTCCTCATCATTTCCTGCGCCGCCGAAAAACGCCGACCACCGGGCGATATTGGCCAATATCATCACCGCTCCGGCCATGGTGGCCGCAATGGATCCGATGAGAATGTCCCGGTTCTTTACATGCGCCAATTCATGGGCAAGCACTCCCTTGAGTTCCTCTTCGTTCAGTATTTGCAGCAATCCGTTTGTCACCGCCACAACGGCGTTCTCCGGGTTTCTTCCGGTCGCAAATGCATTAGGGGAATCCTGGGGAATGATGTACACTTTCGGCATGGGAATGTCGGCCTGCCGGGAAAGCTCCTGGACCATTCGATGCAATTCAGGTGCCTGTCGGGGGGAAACCTCTTGCGCCCGGTACATTTTAAGCACCAGTTTATCCGAATACCAGTAGCTGAAAAAATTCATTCCCGCTGCAAGGACAAACGCGAAGATCATTCCCTGCCGGCCACCCAGGAGATTGCCGACCCAAATGATAAAAACGGTCATAAGGCCCAGCAAAAGGGCGGTTTTGATTTGATTACCCATCTAAGTTTCACTCCTTTTTTGTTTGAATAAACGTAATGGACAGAATATATGTCCGAATCATGAAATTTTCAATGGTAACCGTAATCGAATTCCCAAATTTTGCATGCCTCCATGATGCCTTCTCGTTGCGCCGGGAGCCCGAAATGCCGGTAAGGCTGCCTGTACATCCCGATAAAAGTATGGTAGTTGATACACATAATTATCAGTGCCCATTGAGAAATGGATAGTTCACACCATCGATGCGTTGACCGTAAAATCCCCCTACACGAATTCCGAGCGGCTCGGAGGTGAAATGGAGCAGCGAATAAAATGCGCAACCCTTATCGGCTTGCTGCTGGTTGCGGCGGCATGTGCGGGTCTTCCGGTCTTTACGGGTGCCGATCAGGCATTTGACAGGGGAGTTACGCTCTTCAACCGCGGCCGGTATGAAGAGGCGATTGTCCGGTTCGAAAGGGTTGTCGACCTGGAGCCGGATCATGGTGAGGCTTATCTTTATCTGGGACGGTCCTACTTGAATCTGGGCAGATGGCAGGAGGCCGTCGCGCCTTTGAGGAGTGCATTCAGGCTTGCTCCGGAACGATCTCGAAAAGACGTTTTGAATCTGCTGATAGACGGTTTGATCGGCGGGGCAGCGGCGGAGATGAACAGGGGCGATTTCAAAGGGGCGGTCTCCTGTTTGAGGGAAGCCCTTGATTTGAAGCCCGATGCCGTTCTGGTAAAAGATAAGCTTGGCGAAGCGCTGCTCGCATACGGTGACAAACTATTGTCGGAAAAGCGCGTCGCCGAAGCCGCAATTCTATTTGAAGAAGCCGTCAGCCTTCTCCCGAAAAGCATCGAACCTTACATCGGTATGGCACGGGCGCTGATGCGGCAGGGGGAATATCTCGAAGCGCTCCAGTATGTCAAGGAGGCCGAAACGATCGACCCGGACAACGAGATGGTGCGTTCGATGCTTTATAACATGTTGAAAAAGTGATCGGACATTGCCGGCAGATTCGGTTTAGATCCGATCCGTCGTAGCCAATCCATACAGGCCGGCCGAGTTTTTTCCAAAAATCATCTGCTTCGTGCCGCCGTCCGCCGGACCTAAAGGGGCGAAGCCGTGCTGCTCCTGCATGTCTTTTGGAATTTCGAATCGCCGCATCGCTTCGATCTGCCATTGCGGTGATCCGAACCATACCGAATCCGTTCCCCAGCATACATGATCCGGTCCCATATCCCGAATAAGCGTGCCCAGAACCGGCCGCCGAAGTGATCGGCAAGGCGATTCAACTCGTTTATTACGGCGGCCAATCCTGCGCCGGACTGTTGTGACCGCTCTATGTTTCCGTTTTGGATAACGTCGCGTTCTGGATTTTTCATATCGTTGCCTTTCCGGATATTTCGTATGGGAAATCATGCCGTTTAAAACAGCTTGTGCGAAAACCGGGGAAAATACCATCAGGTAAAGCAGGTATCCACGCCACCGGCGAACGTTATTCGATGCTCGTTGGAATGCGGTCAGTGCCGGCATTTAAACAGAATCCACGAACGCCACGAATCGAATGGCTTGATTTTTCAAAAGGATTGGGGTAACGAAGAAAAAATTGCCCGGCGGCCCAAGGTATATCAATCGCTTGATTCGGAGTCCATTTTGAATTTTAATCCATGTATGAAGCATAACCTGGTTCGAAAAACGGTCCGTATGTTTGCCGAAGCGGAACTGGGCCCGCTCGCCTACGAAATAGACCGCGAGGCCCGGTTTCCCATCGAAGTCATCGAAAAGATGAGGGGATTGAACTATTTCGGTCTCCAGGCACCGCGGGATTACGGCGGTGCGGAGTTGGACAGCATCAGCTACGCCATTGTCGTTGAAGAGCTTTCCCGGGTGTGTGCCGCCATCGGCCTGTGCGTTTCCGTGCATAACAGCGTTGGACTGTATCCAATCATGCAGTTCGGCTCTAAAGACCAGAAAGAAGCGTTGATTCCGCAGATGGCGGCCGGTGACTATATCGGTGCATTCTGCCTGACGGAGGCAAATGCCGGCTCGGATGCCGGCGGCGTGGAAACGCTTGCCGTATTGGACGGCGGACATTACGTGTTGAACGGCACTAAAATTTTTGTAACAAACGGGGGCATCTGCGATGTGGCCTTGATTTTTGCGGTGACGGATTTCAACCGGCCGCGACAGAGCGCCGCTGTATTCATCGTGGAAAAAGGCCGGCCCGGCTTTTCGGTCGGGGAAATCGAAGACCTTTGCGGGATGCGGGCCAATCCGGTTTCCTCCCTTTTTTTGGAGGATTGTCGTGTTCCCCGGGAAAATCTTCTCGGCAAGGTGGGGGACGGCCTCAAAATCGGACTAAGCGGACTGGACATGGGCCGAATCGGAATCGCCGCCCAAGCCCTCGGCATTGCCCAGGGGGCCTTCGAGGCGTCGGTAAAGTATTCCAAGGAGCGCCAGCAATTTAATAAGCCCATTTCATCCTTTCAGACCATCCAGAATTATCTGGCCGACATGGCTACCGATATCGATGCCGGCCGGTTGATGGTGTATCGGGCATGCGCCCTGAAGGATGCCGGAAAACCATTCGGCGCGGAGGCCGCCATGGCAAAGCTGTACTGCAGCACCATGTCTGTGAGGGTGACGGATAAAGCGGTTCAAATTCACGGCGGCTATGGCTACAGCAAGGAATATGATGTCGAGCGTTATTTCCGTGATGCCAAAGTCACGGAGATCTATGAGGGAACGAGCGAAGTGCAGCGCATGGTTATTTCCCGCGCCGTACTCAACAAACTGACTTGAGAAAACATGCTGAATTTAGTGGTATGCATAAAACAGGTTCCAGGGGTTTCCGAACTGCCTTGGGATTCCCGGACGGGAACCCTTAAACGGGAAATGGCCGAGGGCATGATCAACCCGGCCTGCAAGCACGCACTCGAGGCTGCCCTGCAGTTAAAGCAGGCCTACGGCGGCAAACTCGTCGTTGTAACGATGGGCCCTCCCATGGCCGAAGAGGTGCTGTATGAAGCCCGGGCCATGGGTGCGGACGGCGGCGTTTTGCTGTCGGACCGGGCAATGGCCGGTGCGGATACGTCTGTGACGTCCTTTACGCTTGCAAAAGCCATTGCCATGAAATGCCCCGATTTCGACCTGGTCCTCTGCGGGTGTTCGACCAGTGACAGCGAAACCGCCCAGGTCGGCCCCCAACTGGCCGAAGAGCTCGACATACCCGGCATAGCCAATGTCCATCATATGGAACTGGCCGGCAACATTTTGAGATCACAACGATTTTCGGATAATTTTTTAGAGACGCTCGAAATGGATCTTCCCGGCCTTGTCACCGTGAGCACCCAGGGGTATCAGCCCCGGTATGTGCCGCTGGCCGGACTCCAGATCTCGTTTGAAGTCGGCGAAATGAACCGTTTAGGAGCACAAGACCTCGGCCTTGACCCTGAAACATTGGGAAGTGCGGCATCCCCCACGAAAATTCTAAACGTCTATTCGCCCACATCCAAAAAAGACAATGTGGTGATGAAGGGTTCGCCCAAAAAAATCGTTGAGGAACTCTTTGCACGATTTGACGATAAAATCGGCGGTGTCATCGGGAAGGATTTGAAAGTAGAAAAGTAATGGTGCCTACAAACGAACGGAGCATATGGATTTTCGGAGATTACCGGAACTACTTCCAAAATCGCGTCACCCTTCAGCTTATTTCCAGGGCCAACGAACTGGCGGAAAAAATTTCCGCGACCGTATGCGCCGTGGTGTTCGGTTATGAGGTGGACGAATGGGTGGGCGAGTATATTTCCCACGGAGCCCAAAAGGTCTATGTCGTCGAAGACGAAAGGCTTACAAATTACAGCATCGAGACGTACAGCCATTTGATGGATCACCTTGCCCGTATTTACAGGCCCGAAATCATACTGGTGGGCGCCACCGCATTCGGGCGCGAATTCGCTCCGAAAACAGCCAAAAAACTGGGAACCGGCCTTACCGCCGATTGCATCGGGTTGGACATCAATCCGGATGGTCTTTTGGTGCAAATTGCACCGTCTTTCGGAGGCAATCTCTTGGCCGAGATCGTAACGCCGGAGTGCCGGCCGCAGATGGCAACGGTAAGGCCGGGAATGTTTCAGGAAATACCGCACAACTATGAGGCCGTCGGAGAGGTGATCCGCATCCCCCTTCCCGACAGCCTGCCTCGCGAAAGGGTTAGGCTTGTCCGTGCCGAGCGGTGGCAGAAAAAAGGGCAGCGCCTCGAGGACGCGCGTGTTGTGGTGTGCGGCGGAAGGGGAATGGGAAGCAAGCAAAAGTACAAGAAACTGTTTGAACTCGCAAAGCTGCTCGGCGGGGAAGTGGGTGCCACACGCCCGGTGGTCTATGCCGACTGGGTGGACGAAGAGGCCCTTGTGGGCCAGGCGGGCAAGCCTATCCGTCCGGATGTACTCTTTTCATTCGGCATCAGCGGTGCTATTCAGCATACGGCGGCTTTGAGCGATGCCCGCTTTATCATATCCGTGAACAAAAACGTAAACGCAACCATGATGAAAATGGCGGATGTGGCGGTCGTCGCCGATGCGAACCAGTTTTGCACGGTTCTGATAAAAGAACTGAAAAAAAGGATTAGAAGCTAGTATCATGCATTACGAAGGCAACATTATCCGGCCTCCCAGCGAGGCCGACAGCATTTTGCTTCAAATCACGGTGGGGTGCTCTCACGGTAAGTGCACCTTCTGCAGCGCAAACGAAGCCGGCCGTTTTAAAATCAAGCCGGATAACATTATCATGGCGGACATCGCCTTTGCCGCACAGTACTGCAGGCGCCAAAAGCGGGTGTTTCTCTGCGACCGGGACGCCTTGATCGTTCCCCAGAAGCGGCTTTTGCCCATATTGAATGAAATCAAAAAACAGCTGCCGTGGGTGACTCGTGTGGGGACGTATGCCAATACGAAGGCGTTGGCGTTAAAAACGGCTGACGAATTGAAAACATTGAATGAATGCGGCCTTGGAATACTTTACATGGGCCTTGAATCCGGTGATGACCAAACCTTGAAAGCGGTTCGAAAAGGTGCTGATTCCCGGAAGATGATCGATATGGGCCATAAGGCGAAAGCGGCCGGCATCAAGCTTTCCGTCACCGTTCTTTTGGGTCTTGCCGGTAAAGAGCGCTCACCCGTTCATGCCCGGGAAACCGGCCGGGTTCTTTCGGCCATGGATCCGGAGTACGTGGGGGCGTTGAGCCTGATGTTGATTCCCGGAACCCCCCTTTACCAGGACTATAAGGAGGGCCGTTTCCTGCTGCCGAATTCAAGAGAAATGCTGGAAGAGTTGAAAATTATGATTGCGCATACGGATCTCTCCGGTGGATTGTTTCACGCCAACCACGCGTCGAATTATCTTCCCATAAAAGCTGCATTACCCGAAGACAAGGAAGAAACACTCAGGCTGATCGATCGGGCCCTTGCCGGACGGGTGTCATTAAGGCCTGAATGGATGCGCGGGTTATAGGAGACGTCGACGATCCATTTTGCTCCACTCCTGCCGATTCATAAAAACATTGAATGATGAACGAAAGAATTGTATCACCCCGTTGAAATCGAAGATCGAAAGAAGGAATTTCATCTTTATCGCCGGTCAAGAGAAATAAGGAGATGACATGACATACAACACAATGCCTGCTGACGCGGGCATCGACGATTTATGCATCAACACGATCCGGACCTTATCCATGGATGCCGTTCAGAAGGCGAATTCCGGCCACCCGGGTGCGCCCATGGGATTGGCGCCGGCCGCCTATGTCCTGTGGACACGATTTCTGAAGCATAATCCGGAAAACCCGGCATGGCTGGACCGTGACCGATTTGTTCTTTCGTGCGGCCATGCCTCCATGCTGCTTTACAGCCTGCTTTATTTGACCGGATACGGCGTAAGCCTCGATGACCTGAAAAATTTCAGACAATGGGCGAGCAATACCCCGGGGCATCCGGAGTTCGGACACACCCCCGGTGTCGAAACCACCACCGGGCCTTTAGGGCAGGGCATTGCGAATGCCGTCGGCATGGCCATTGCAGAACGGCATTTGGCCGCTTGCTTTAACCGTCCGCCTTATGAGATCGTCAATCACTATACATACGTCCTGTGCGGTGATGGCGATATGATGGAGGGCATTTCTTCGGAAGCCGCTTCACTGGCCGGCCATTTGGGCCTGTCTCAGCTGATATGCATCTATGACGACAACGAGATTTCCATCGAAGGACCCACGGATATCACCTTTTCCGAAGACGTGGGCACACGGTTTGCCGCCTATAAATGGCAGGTGATCACCGTTTATGACGGCAACGATGTGAATGCGATTGCAAAGGCCATCGAAGAGGCACGGGCGGATACCGAAAAACCTTCCCTGATCATAGTCAAAACCCATATTGCACACGGCAGTCCCAACAAGCAGGGCTCGGCGGATGCTCACGGCGCACCACTGGGTGAAGAGGAGGTGCGCCTTACGAAGAAAAACCTCGGATGGCCTGAAGATGCCTCTTTTGCGGTGCCGGAGGAAGCGCTGGCTGTTTTCCGGCAAAGCATCGAACGGGGTGGAAAAGCCGAGGCGGCATGGCAGGAAACGTTCGATGAATACCGCGAATCCTTTCCTGACAAGGCGGTCCAATGGGCGGATGCCGTGAGCGGTTATTTGACGGACGGCTGGAACAGGGATATTCCTGATTTCAAACCGTCCGACGCTCCGATCGCCACTCGGGCGGCTTCGGGGAAGGTTTTAAACGCCATTGCAAAGAATCTTCCCACGCTGGTCGGAGGGTCGGCGGACCTGGCACCCTCGAACAAGACCTATCTCGAGGGCCCGGCCGAATTCCAAAAAGACACATACGAGGGCCGGAATATTCGATTCGGGGTCCGCGAACATGCCATGGCCGCAATCATGTCCGGTATGTTCCTGCACAACGGCATCCGCCCCTATGGCGGAACATTTCTCGTTTTTTCCGATTACATGCGGCCGGCCATACGCGTGGCGGCCATTATGAAACTGCCGGTGATTTACGTTTTCACCCATGACAGCGTGGCCGTAGGCGAAGACGGACCGACACATCAGCCGATCGAGCATATCGCCTCGTTGCGCGCGATTCCGAACCTGACCGTCATCCGTCCGGCCGATGCCATTGAAACGGCCCAGGCCTGGCAAAAGGCGCTGAAAATCACCAATGGTCCCGTTGCGCTGCTGTTAAGCCGCCAAAAGCTTCCCATCCTGGAAAACAGCAATGCGGACAAAGGGTTGGAACGGGGCGCCTACGTGCTGTCCGACTCACCCGGCAAACCGGACATCATTCTGATTGCCACGGGTTCGGAGGTGCATATCGCCCTTTCGGCAAAAGATCTTCTGGCGGAAAAAGGGATCGCCTGCCGGGTTGTGAGCATGCCGAGTTGGGAACTTTTCGAAAAAATGTCCGAAGGCTACAAGAAACGCATTCTGCCGCCGAAGGCAAGGGTCCGGTTGGCAATCGAAGCGGGCATATCCATGGGATGGGGAAAATATACGGGCAGTGAGGAGGCGGTCGTCGGTATCGAAACATTCGGAGCGTCCGCACCGGGCGGTGAGGTGCTGAAGAAATTCGGTTTTACACCGGAGCATATCGTAAAGGCGGCAACGGACCTTTTGAAAAAACAATAGGTGGTAATGTAGAGATGGACTTTAAAATCCTCATGACGACATTCGGCCTTGTTTTTTTGTCGGAGCTTGGCGATAAAACCCAGCTGGCCACCTTGGCGCTGTCAGCCGAGAGCGGCTCGAAGGTTGCGGTTTTCATTGGTTCCGCCGGGGCCCTGGTACTGAGCTCGCTGCTGGCGGTCCTGGCGGGTGCGGCTGTAAGCCGGTGGATTCCGGAACAGTACATCAGGGCCGGGGCGGGGATTGCATTTGTTGCAGTGGGAATTTGGGTCCTGGCCGGTGCTTTCTATGGCCGATCGTGATTTTTTCGTTTAAGGCTCGCCCCCTAAAAGGTCGGTGATTGGCTCACGCAGGCCGCTTTGCTTGCTTTCGGCAAGCCGTCCATGGATGGAAATGAAGCATTCGCGGATGACGGCGGTTCGAGGAGAGGGAGACGTCAACTGCATATCGACCGTTCTGATATCCGCCATCAGACCGGCCAGTGCGTCAAATTCGAGTTCCAAGTCATTGATCCGGCATTTCAATGCATTGAGGATGGACTCAAGCGCCTCGCGATCGGCGTCATCGATCATCAGCGAACCGGAAAGGGAATGCCGGTGCTCGGTTGCGGATGTCCCATGCTCCATTTCGGCGAGTTCATTAAGCGCCGTTTCCGTAATGCCGATTCCTCCGGCAAGGGTTTTGATGGAGGCCAGTTGATTGCCGATAAGAATTTCCGCAATCTTGGCGGCCGTTTCCCTATCCAAGCCCTCCTT
The DNA here is from genome assembly GCA_046483495.1 of Desulfobacterales bacterium. Classification (GTDB taxonomy): domain Bacteria; phylum Desulfobacterota; class Desulfobacteria; order Desulfobacterales; family UBA5616; genus CAYLRU01. Next base: position 80,040 of record JAWODC010000074.1, on the reverse strand, counting down.
ATCCCCGATATCATACATCGATACGGTTTTCGATGCATCGCCGCCGGTGACATCGTTAAGGCGCATCAAAAAACTGCGGGCGCTTTCATCCAAGTCGGAAACGTTCATCGGGCCGGTCTCCTGCTGCCGAAAACGTGGCGGCGATCAGCCGCCGTTGATCTTTTCCCTCAGTATATGAGAACATCGGAAAACTACGACTTTGCGTTTGGGCAGCGTCATATCTTCGCCTGTGGATGGATTTCTGCCCCGCCGGGGGGTCTTTTCCTTTACACAGAACTTTCCATACCCGCTGACGAGAACATCGTCTCCATTTTCAAGATTTTTTTTGATAATTTCAAGCAGAGTTTCTAAAATTTCCGTTCCCGCCTTTCGGGACAGGTTGAGTTCGTCCGTGAGATTAGCCACGATGTCAGACTTTGTAAGCGTCATTACCTAAAACTCCTTAAATCTTTTTTGGGCCGATTGAATCGTTTCGACACGCTATGAGCAATTTACAGGTCTTGACGTGTTGTCCCGTTCGATCCTATGCCCCGCCGCTCATTTCAGCCGGCTTTCCGGCCATCCATACGTGGGATCCTGTAAATTCAGCACGTTCTAAATTCACGTTGCTATTTTGTCAAGAAATACTTAGTATAATCATATCAATTGAACCTTGAGGAATGCGTCGCCGGATAAAAAAGGAATAAAAGGCCGACATGAAAATCGCCACCCATCGAGAAATCGACAATCGTCTTTGCGGCAATCCGGTGGAGACGAAAAACGGTTACAGCCGCGTCACCTTAAAAACCGTTCAGGAGATGGCGGCGGATGAACAGGGCCTTGTGCATGGGGGCTTCGTTTTCGGGATGGCGGATTACGCGGCCATGATCGCGGTGAATCATCCACATGTGGTGCTCGGAAGCGCGGATGTGAAGTTTTTAAAACCGGTTGCGGTCGGTCAGGATCTGGTGGCCGAAGCCGGCGTGACGGAAACCCGGGGTAAAAAGCGGATGGTAAAAGTGACCGTTTGCCGAAACGGTGAACCGGTATTCAGCGGCGAATTCACGTGTTTTGTTCCGGACAGCCATGTGCTGGAAAACACATGATCGTAAAGAAGGGCGGACATGCTGAATGCACACCAGCGGTTCGGTAAAAAAGGCGAAATGTTGGCTTCGAAACTCCTGAAGCGGAGGGGGTATAAAATTCTCGAGACCAACTATAAGACGCTCACCGGTGAAATCGATATTATCGCCAAAGACCGCGACACGCTCGTGTTTGTCGAGGTCAAATCCCGGCGTTCCACCCGGTTCGGCGACCCGAAATTTTCAATAACCCGCAAAAAGAAAGAAAAGATCGCTTTGACGGCATTGTTTTATTTGAAAATGACCGATCAGATGAACAAAAGAGCCCGGTTCGATGTGGTGACCATCCTGAATTCGGGTGCCGACCCCCAAATTGAAATCGTGAAAAATGCGTTTGAAATCCCCTACGGATAAAGCAGGATCGACACCGGAGCCTGGGCATTTGTATATTGTCGCAATCCCCATCGGCAATATGGCGGATATCACCCTGCGTGCTCTTGACATATTGAGGTGCGTGGATATCATCGCTGCCGAAGACACCCGTCATGCGGCGGCACTTTTAAAATTTTACACGATCGGCAACCGCCTGATCTCCTATCATGATCACAACGAGGATAAGCGAGCGCCGGGATTGATCGATCGGTTGAAACGGGGCGCTGCTGTCGCCCTGATTTCCGAAGCCGGCACACCCATGGTTTCGGATCCCGGGTATCGGCTGGTCAAGAAAGCGCTTGAAAACGGCATCCCCGTCGTCCCGATTCCAGGGGTTTCCGCCCTTGTGACGGCACTGACCGCCTCCGGTTTGGCCACAGACGCATTCGTGTTTATCGGTTTTCTCGATCGAAAAAAGAACAGGCGCCTCGAGCAGATCCGGGCCATGAAAAATGACCGCAGAACCCACATTCTCTATGAATCCCCTCGACGCATTATGGCGCTTTTGGCTGAACTGATCGATGCGTTGGAAGACCGCAATGCCGTACTGGCCAGAGAAATGACAAAACCGCATGAAGAGTTTATCAGGGGTCCGCTTTCCGGAATTTTGACGAAGTTGGAAAAAAGGGGCGGTGTAAAAGGAGAATGTACGCTGGTAATCGACGGAGGTGACGACAGAACGGATGCCCGATCATCCCTGAGAGAGGAAATCGTCGCCGCACTGGATGGAACAGATGCAAAGCCGGCGGTCATGTCAAAACAAATTGCGGAAAAGCTGGGAATGTCCAAGCAGGCGGTCTATGATGAAATCGTGAAAATAAAACATGCACGATGAGGAATACTATGGGAGATCTGAACGCTATTTTCCTGCCCAAGGCCATGGCTGTTGTCGGGGCTTCCAAAACGCCGGGAAAAGTGGGGCATGACATATTCGAAAACATACTGAGAGGCGGGTTTACCGGCACACTTTATCCGGTCAACCCGTCTGCAAGATCCGTTCTGAGTGTAAAGGCCTACCCCTCGATTCTTGACATACCGGACGAACTGGACCTGTCCATGCTGATATTGCCTCCTCAATACGCATTAAAGGCGGTAGAGGAGTCGGCTGAAAAAGGGGTGAAGGGTATCGTAATCGTCTCGGCGGGCTTTCGGGAGGTGGGCCCGGAAGGGCAGGATATTGAAAACCGAATCGTTGCGATTTGCAAAGAGGCCGGCATTCGACTGGTGGGCCCCAATTGTCTCGGGGTGATCAACCCACTGCCCGAGGTCAGGCTGAACGCCAGTTTTTCGACACGCATGCCGAAGGCGGGTAATATTTCGTTCATTTCTCAGAGCGGTGCATTATGCACGGCCGTGTTGGACTTTGCCGCGGACCGCGATTTCGGGTTTTCAAAATTTATTTCCATCGGCAATAAAGCCGATGTGGATGAACTCGATCTTCTCAATTACCTGCATCGCGATATGGATACCGAGGTCATCATGATCTATCTGGAAGAACTGCGCCGTAAGGCCGCGGAGTTCATCGATCAGGTGAAGGATATTACTTCCGGGGATCGGCCCACGCCGATCCTGGCCATTAAATCCGGACGGACGACCGCCGGAGCACGAGCCGCCGCATCCCACACCGGATCACTGGCCGGATCGGAAGGGGTTTACGATGCCATATTTCAACAGGCCGGCATTATTCGCATCAACACCATCAACGAACTCTTCGACTATGCCGGTGTATTTGCCTACAAAAACGAGAGCGCTCTGGGCAAATACAGGAGGAAAGTGCCGGACGGCAACCGGGTGGCCATTGTCACGAATGCCGGCGGTCCCGGTATCGTGGCCACGGATATGACAGTGACTTCCGGGCTTCGGCTGTCCGAGTTCAGGCCCGACACGGTTGAAGCACTGGCCAGTCATCTGCCGAGAACGGCCAACCTGACGAATCCCGTGGATATTATCGGCGATGCCGCCCCCGAAAGGTATGAAAACGCTTTATGGGCCGTCATCCGCGATGAGGGGGTGGACGGCGCCCTGGTCATACTGACACCCCAGTCCATGACGAATGCGCTTGAAACGGCCAAGGCCATTGCACGAATCGCCCGAAGATCCCATAAACCCATATTGTGCTCTTTCATGGGCATCGTTGACGTATCCGCCGGCGTGAAATACCTCCAGGAGCAGGGCATACCGGTGTTTCGCTTTCCCGAAGAGGCGGCAAAAGCGTTCGGCGTCCTGTATAAATACGCCAACTGGCTGAACCGTCAACACCTGGCCCATTTCTCTTTTACACACGACACCCGGCGGGCTGCGGATATTATCAAAGGGTGTCTGGATAGAAACAAGTTGCGGCTGGGTGAAGTGGAAGGCACGCAAATTCTTGAATGCTATGGGTTTACGGTGCTGCCTACGCGGCTGGCCGCCGATGAAGACGAAGCATGCCGATTGGCCGAAGAAATCGGTTTCCCCGTGGCCATGAAAATATCATCAGAGCAGATTATCCACAAGTCCGATGCCGGCGGCGTTAAATTGAATGTGACCTCAAACGAAGGCGTCAAGGCGGTGTTCGGCGAAATTATCGACGCGGCAAAAGCGTATCATGCCGAGGCGGTAATCGACGGCGTGATCGTCCAGAAAATGGCGCCCTCGGGGGATGAAATTATCGTCGGGATTAATGATTATCCGGTATTCGGATCGCTGCTGATGTTCGGATTAGGCGGCATTTTTGTGGAAGTTCTTCAGGATGTGACTTTCCGCTTTGCGCCCATTCAACGAAACGAAGCCCGAAGAATGATCCGATCCATTCGATCCATCAAGCTTCTGGAGGGGTTCAGAAACAAGCCCAGGGCGGACATGGAGGAGCTCGTTCGCACCATGGTCCGATTGTCGGATCTTGCCGAAAACCATCCGGAGATCAAAGAGATGGATGTGAATCCGCTGCTGGTTCATTCGGAAGGAAGTGGCGCCACGGTCGCGGACTGCAGGATTATCCTGGCATCCGGGGAGGAAGAAAATCGCAGGTAAGGCCTTACATCCGGTGATTCACCGTTTCCCCGAAAGGAAGCGGAAGCTGCCGCCAAACGAGCGGGTGGTATGCTTAAGCCGTCATGCCAGAAAAGCCTTGGCTGTTTCCGCCGCATCGAGCGGCGTGGTTCTTGGGGAATTGATAAAGGACGCCGATGGGGTGCCGATTCCGTCAAACGGCTGTTACTGGTGCATCACCCATAAGCCGTCCTTTGTCGGCGGGGTCGTTTCGGCCGATCCGGTGGGGCTCGACTTGGAGGAAATAAAACCGTGCCACCCCGGCCTGTTCAGAAAGGTGGCAATCGAAGCGGAATGGGAATTGTCAAATGCCGGACCGTATGTCACGTTTTACCGATTCTGGACGGCAAAAGAGGCGTTGATCAAACTTCACGGCACCGGACTCCGTGACATGCTGAACTGCCGTGTCACCCATATACCGGATGACCGCCGCCTGGCCCTTCGGTACAACAGCCTGCTGTTCGAAGTGGAGCATGTATATTTCAACGGCCATATTGCAGCAATCATTCCGGGTAATCCGCCCGTTCATTGGCAGCTTCCGGATGGGATGTCTTGAAAACCGTATGTCATTTTCCCTGCAATTATGAAAATGAGGCATTTCAGGTGACTAAACCGTACACGATCGGCAGGATCAGAAAAGCAATCCAGTAGCAGTACATGGCCCACACCGCGGGATTGCGGGTTAGATTCAAGGTGACGGAATCTTTTAGGGATGCGGTGATATCCACGAAGGAATCGTAAATGAACCAGCACAGGTACAACAGCAATAAAAATCCAAAAAGCAGGGTCCCTTCTTTGGATTCAAGAGCGATTCCACCGGCGATATAGGCGATATAGGCGGAAAACACGGAAAATCCCGTGATAAGCCAAAAAAAAGCGATGCTGTTGAATCTTCTTCTGTTCATATCCCTTCCCGAGAGTTCTTTCAATTGATCAACCGCCTGCATGCAAAAAAGCCGCCGCCGGACCGCCCGGCTTTTTTCTTCTACCATAAAATCAACGGGATGTCCGGTAAAAAAATAACCTTTCCATGAGGCCTGGTGCCGGTTGAAAACGGTAGCCTTCGTTTGCCGTTCCGCAATGTTGACAGGTGTATCAGGCAATTGTTATAGGGAGAGATTCTAAATAGAGCCCATCCAGAAATGGCTGATTCGCTCCATTTCGGCGTTGGCCGGGTAATTTTAATCCTCAAAATACTCAATGTAAACCCGCGGTTAAAATTTCCCGGCCGTCTTGAACGGAATCGAATGTTCTCATTTCCGGATGGACACCGATAAGTGCGATGTTGAGTACACGTTTTGCGCCGAATTGTTTCACCTGCATATGCCGGGTGAAAATCGAATGCAATCGGGGTGTATCGCATTCGCCGAATGCCAGAAACGTTTTCTCCGAATTCTCACCGTTTTTCCGGCAAGTCTTCAGAATCGGTGAACATCCCTTGTCCCGGATTGGCGGAACTGAGGGACAGGAAATCGACACGCAAATGGAGGATGATGATGGAGGTGGTTTTTATTGGAGCGGTTCGTGAAGTCACCGGGTCCATGCACATGGTATGCAGCGGCCCAAACAGAGTTCTGCTGGATTGCGGAATGTTTCAGGGAAAGCGGAAAGAATCGACCGAAAAGAACAGGGTCCTGCCGTTCGATCCGAAGATCATTACCAATGTCGTGTTGTCCCATGGTCACATCGATCATTCCGGCCGCATCCCCATGCTGATACGATCGGAACGGTTCTTTGGAAGGATTTACTGCACCAGGGCTACAGAGGATGTCTCATCGTATTTGCTGATGGATGCCGCCTACATACAGGAATCCGATGCCGATTATCTTAACTACAAGACCCTGAGGACCGCCCTGAATCGGATACAGTCCGATTCGGGCTTGTCAAAGGGCGAAAAGAAAGAAAATGACAAACTCAAGAAAAAACTCAAGCGTGAAGGGCACCGGTTGAACACGGACATCATCAACAAAATGATTTCCAAGTACCGCCTGGAAAAGGTTGAGCCTATTTATACGGTTGCCGATGCTGAAAAATCACTTGGATATTTTGAAGGCATTCCCTATCGCTATCCGGTCACCATCGGAAAGGGTGCTTCTCTTACCTTTTATGAAGCCGGCCATATCCTTGGATCGGCTTTTTCCATTCTCCGGATCAATGAAAACGGGCATGAGTTCAAGATCGGCTACAGCGGTGATATCGGAAGATTCGATAAGCCGATTATTCGGGACCCAAACCGTGATTTTGAAGAGCCGGATCGGGATTTGGATTTGCTGATCTTAGAGAGCACTTACGGCAACAGGGTCCATGAGCCGGTAGGTGCTCTGAAACCGGCATTCGCCGAAATGATCAATGAGACGGTCGAACGTGGCGGATCGATTATCATTCCTTCATTCGCTTTTGGAAGGACCCAGGAGCTTCTCTATGTCCTGCATGAATTATACAACGAAGGCGTTGTTCCCAGGCTTCCGGTTTACGTTGACAGTCCGCTTGCGACCAATTTAACGACGGTGTTCGGCGAGCATCCCGAAATCTACGACAGGGAAACCCATGAGACCTTTCTTCAGCAGAAAAAGAACCCCTTTGTTTTCAAGGAAATTCGATACATTGGTTCGGTCGAAGAATCCATGGCACTAAACCGGGAAGAAAAGCCCCATATCGTGATTGCCGCATCGGGGATGTGTGAGGCCGGCAGGGTGCTCCATCACCTGCGGTATAAAATACACAACGAACGCCATACGATTCTGATCGTGGGGTATATGGCCCAAAACACCCTGGGAAGACGGATTCTCGAACAGGGCACGGAATATGAAAGATCCGGCCGAAACGGAAGCCCGCCCATTCTCAGGTTTCTCAATAAGGAATATCCGTTAAGGGCCCGTGTGAGAAAATTGGGGGGGTTCAGCGCCCACGGCGATAAAAATGACATGCTGCGGTTCTTGAAGGAGTCCAATCTTAACGTGAAGCGGATCGCGCTGGTGCATGGTGAAGAAGACCAGGCGTTGTCCTTTGCAGATTTCCTCTCGGAAAACGGGTTTTCCGTATTCGTTCCCAGCCCGGGAGAGATAGCCGAGGTCAAAAAGGCCTGAATCGGGATTCCCCCTGACACACCTGAATGCAATATCCGGTTTTGAGCGTAACCTGCGGTCGGATGGCCGGCTTTGAAGTTCAAACCTCGGTCCTCGGCCAATGGACGTTATTGCCAAAATAAAAAATAAGGGGGCATCATGATCATCGATGATTGGTTGCATATTATTGCGGGAACGTTTATTTTATTGACACTGGCCTTGGGGACCTGGGTAAGCTCTTATTGGTATTTATTTACGGCGTTCGTGGGCGTGAACCTGCTGCAGAGCGGATTTACCAAGACCTGCCCCATGGCGGTCCTTCTAAGGAAATTGGGAGTGCCGGAAGAACGCTGAACCGTGAAAAGCGGCACCACCCTTTCACCGGCTGCGCTCGAGCACAAAACACCGATTCACTTGCCCGTGCTCGCGCGCTGATCGGCACATCGATTGCCTGCTATCCTAATCATGGGGGAATCCAATGGACAAACATGTCATCGAATCGATTATTAAGGATTTTATCCGTACATCACCCGAAAATTCATTGCATATGGCAACAGGGGAGCCGGCCTGGGAGGAGGCGATCATCGGCTGCAGCGCCGGGAACGACCCCATCTATGACAGCTACAAGACGTATGTGGGGCAGTTTCACTATACGCCGGCGGAAATTTTCAACCTGACGTTTCCGGATGATCCGGGCAAGCCGGAAGATCTCTCCGTGATCAGCTGGGCCTTGATTCAGCGCGAAGCCGTTAAAGCGGAAAACCGGAAAGAAAACTTTTATCCATCAGAACGGTGGGTCATGGCGCGTTTTCCGGGCGAACGGTTCAACGAAATCCTGCGGCGGCATGTGGTGGACGAACTCGGTCGGCCCGGCATAAAGGCCGTAGCGCCGACCCTTTCCCCCCATTGGAAGTTCGAGATGTCGGAAAAATATTTTCTTTCGTCCCGGTGGTCCGAACGGCACGCCGCCTATGCTTCCGGACTGGGCACCTTCGGCTTATGTGACGGACTGATTACGAAGAGAGGAAAGGCGCACCGTGTCGGATCGGTGGTGGCCCGGGTCCGATTGGCCCCTACCCCACGTCCGTATACCGATCACCATGAATACTGCCTTTACTATGCCACGGGCAAATGCATGGCGTGTGCAGAGCGATGCCCCGTAGGCGCCATCTCGGAAAAGGGGCACGACAAGCAAAAATGCATGGAACATACCGCCGGCACCTGCGGCAAATATGTAAAGGAAAAATGGAACTTCGATGGTTACGGGTGCGGTCTCTGCCAGACCAAGGTGCCCTGTGAAAGCGGCATTCCGAAAGGGATCCCGAGATGAAAGAAAAAAGCCGGGTCAAGCGGATGTTCGTGTTGGACGGCGGCAGTTTCCTGTACGATACCGGGATGATGATGATGGGTCGGGGGATGGGTGAAAAACAGCGCATCATCACGCCGTTTTTCGCCTTCGAGACCGGGGAAGGATGGATGCTATACGATACCGGGTGGTCTCCCGGAGCCCTTCCTGTTCTGAAAGCCCTGGAAATGGCCCCGGAGATTTCAGAAGAAAACACCGCGGTGAATCAGCTCGACCAAATCGGGGTAAGGCCCGGGGATGTTTCTGCGGTCATTGTCTCCCACCTCCATGTGGACCATGCCGGCGGCATTCCCTTCTTCCCGGATGCCCGTATTTTGGTCCAGAAAGACGAATTCGCCTATGCTATGGCACCCAATGCTTTCCAGGCTCATGCGTATGACCGCAACGTCACCCGGCTTTCCGGTGCCGGATGGGAATTGCTCGAAGGGGACCGGGTGATCATCCCGGGCATTACGGCCATGATGGCGGCCGGACATACGCCGGGGCTTCAGGCATTGGTGGTTGAACTGCCCTCTGGACGGTTTGTCATTCTGGGATCGGACAGCGTCTATCTTATGAACAGCATAGAGACGGGGCATCCGCCGGGCAATGTATGGAACACCGTTTCGGCGCAATATGCGATATCCCGTTTCAAGGCACTGCAATCGATGCTGGACGCACGTTTTTTTCCCGGTCATGACGCCGGATTTTATCGCAACCATGTCACATTCGGCACGGCATATGAATGATTCGATGTGATTTTCTTCAAGCAGCCGCGCTTTTCCGTGGATAAAAAAAAGGAGAAAAACATGTTCTACGAATTCAATCTTCCGGTGAAACTAATTGTGGGAGGAGGGTGCTCCGATCAACTTGCCGAAAGGCTGTCGGAACACGGCATCAAACGAGTCATGTGTATACATGACAAGGGTGTGGCTGATGCAGGACTCACGTCGCCGCTGCTGGAGGGCTTGGCCTCGGCCGGCGTAGAGGTCATCGTATTTGACGAAGTGCTTCCGGACCCGCCCATGGAAATCATCACGCGGGGATCTGAGGTCGCCGCAGCCCAAAAGCCGGACGCCTTTGTCGCCATCGGCGGGGGAAGCTCCATCGATACGGCAAAAGCAGTGAATGCCGACTACACCAATCCCGGCACCCTGCTGGATCATGCCCTGAATTTAAACGGGCTTCAGATTCTTCCCTATGAAAATCCGCTGAAGCCGTTTTTCGCTCTGCCGACGACCGCGGGGACGGGAAGCGAAGTGTCCCCGACGGCGGTTGTGACCGATACCCAACGCAAGCTTAAATTATCGATCGCCTCGCTGGACCAAATGCCTACAGCGGCCCTGATCGATCCGAAACTCATGGCTGAAATGCCTCCTGATATTACCGCTTCCACCGGGATGGATGCCTTTTCGCATGCCGTTGAAGGACTGATGGGAGGGCTGGCGCTGCTTTCGCCGTCTCCCATGCGGGAATCATTCGCTTTAAAGGCGGTGGAACTGGTGCTTGCCGGCTTGAGACCGGCCCTCGAGAACGGCTATGACATGAGGGCTCGAACGGACATGGCATACGCCGCCTTTATGTCCATTCTCGGAGCACTGGGCGGTCTGAGCTTCGGCCATGCCGTCGGGCATGCGATCGGCGAAGTGTGCAGCATCCACAAACACGGATTTCTTTGCGCTTCCGTACTGCCGTATAATATCATTTACCTGGCGGAATTCATTCCCGAACAGCTCAAGAAACTGGCCGCCTTGATGACCGTGAATGCCGAAGGAAAAACGCCTGCAGAAACGGCGGAGGCGGTCGGCACCGAAGTGAGAAAATTCTATACCGACATCGGAATGCCATCGCTCAAAGCGATGGGCATGGATTTGTCAAAGGTGAAGGAAATCGCCCATCACGCCACGTTGGGGCAGTATTATCAACTCGCGCCGAAGAAACCGACCGAAGAAGAAATCGCTGGGTGGCTCGAACAGGCGTATGGACAATGATACGCCTTTCATTGTTTTGCCTTTCGATGGTTTCTTTTACGATTTGCCTCCCCTTGTAATGAACCGGGGCTTGAAAATGTGCAGCAAAGACGGCAGCAGAAGAACACCCACAATCATATTGATAATCATGAGGATGGCGAGAAGAAATCCCATCTCAGCCTGAAACCGAAGGGGTGAAAACCACCAGAAAAACACGCTGGCGCTCATCATGACGGCCTGGTAGAATACGGCCCGGCCGGTGGACGCAACGCCGTTCACAATGCCTTTTTCCCAGCTCGCACCGGCGAGGATCAGTTCCTTGATCTGGCTGACGATGTACAGGCCGTAATCCACGCCCAAACCGACGCCCAACGATACCACGGGAACGGTGTTGATATTCAAGCCGATATTTTTGGAGGCCATATACCAGAACGCCACGAAATTGGCCAGTATCAAGGAGATGACGAAGATGAACCCCGCGAAAAAAGAGCGGTAGATTATCGTGCAGCATAAAAAAATAAAAACCAGGATTCCACCCACCAGCCAGTGATTGGCCTTTTCGATCAGTTCGTTTGCCGCCGCCAATATCCCGCCCAGGCCTCCGGCCGGTCTGAACGTCACGGCCGGAATGAGCTCTGTGGGATCATCTGTCGATACCGTGAGAATTTGACTTTGCGGTCCTTCGATCCAGTCCTTGACATCTGCAATGACGCTTCGCAAGGTCTCCCCCCGGTGATCCTTCAAGAACAGCCTCACGTTGGCGTTGGCAAAGCCCGGGCTCATGTACTGATCGATGTCTTCCGGTGCGGCGTCCATGTAAAAGATGGTCAGCAGCTGAAATATTTCCAATACCGTGTTTGGAATAATGTCATATTTCGGGTTGTTTTCATGGACCAACCGGTTAAAAGACTTGATGACATCGGCCGGCGTGAATCCGGACACCACATCCCCCTTTGCGATCAGGTGTTCTTTCAAATTATCCATGGCATTCATGGTCTCCGGCAGAAATAAAGGGGCCTGGGCATTGGGATTGCCTTCAACGAGAACATACATCTGCTCCATTCCAAGAAAGCGCTTGTTTATGGCATTGACACTCCGATTGTAATCCGAATCCGGCCATAATACCGGTGAGCCGGGGTTTACATCACCGATGGGAACGCGTGTGAATCCATGGAATCCAAGGACGAGGATCACGATGCTGGCGGTGATCAGAATCCATTTTCCCGATTTGGTGATGCTGAATTCAGCCATTTTTCTCATCAAGTTGGTCAAAAACGCCCAATGGGGTTTTTCAACGAATGATCCGCGCTTTAACGGCAGGAAAGAAAAAAACACCGGGTTGAAAATCGAGACGGTAAAAATTACGCTCAAACCCCAGAAAAAGCCCAGAATGGCGAGATGCTGCAGAATGGGAATGGGAATCAACGCTACGATCAAGACGCCGCATGCATCGGTGACGACACCGATGGTGCAGGGATAGAACAGATGGATGCCCGTAATGCGGGCGGCTTCTTTGGGGTCTCCTGTCCTTCGGAACTCATGGCCGAACCGGTTGAGCCACTGAACGCCGTGGCTCATGGCCCGGGCGGTCAACAGAAAGGGGACCACGATAATCAGCGGGTCGAACTGATACCCGAGAAAACCGGACATTCCCAAGCCCCAAACGGCACTCAAAAATGCACTGATGAGGGGACTCCACCAGACCGGCTGCCGGCCCATGAAAAAAAACAGCAAGGCGGTGAGTATCAAGCAGCTGATCAAAAAAATCACAGCGGTCTCATTGAAGTGATGGTAAATCCAGCCGTAGAGGACCGGTTCGCCCGCCAGGTAGATGTTGTGGGCGGCATCCTCTTCGCTTTCCCGTATTTCCATAAATTCATCAAAAAGCTCCGTGTAATCCATTCGATCTTCGATGAAGGCGGCCTGAAGCCTGAGAGCTTTCAGATCTGTCGACACATAGGTGCCGTATGCCTCGTTTGTAAACACCTTGGCCTTGAAGTCGAACATGTCCGATTCGTTTTCAGGGACTTCGGGCATCAGACGCGCTCTCTTGTAGCCCCCGGCGATTTCTTTGGTTTCGAGTACACGGCGGCTGGCGATGCTGAAAACCTGATAGGGATTTACATTGGGGATGCGTTCGACGCCCTCCTGTATTCGAATCATTTTTTCCAGTGTTTCTTGCGTGAACACGTCGCCTTGCTTTACTTCCAGCACCAGGGTGGCGACGTTCGCCCCCCCGAAATACTCCATAAATTCCTTATGGATTTCAATATATGGGTGATTGGAGGGAAAGAGTTCGATGAACTCGGTGTAGAAGTCCATTTTGGTGATGCCGTAAGCAAAAATGCCGGTAATGCCGATCAGAACAGCCAGCGTGAGAACGCGAAACCGCATTACGATGTCGATGATCTTTTTATCCATAATACATAAAGCCTTTCAGAAGTGAGTGTGAAATCGTAAAATTCCTGTTCAGGAGGACATGAGCTCTTCTATCGATTCCAAAATCAACCGCCTGTCTTCTCGAAATCGCCCCTCGCGTGCCGCTTGCCGCCGATCGAGCCAGTGGCAGGAATTTCGGCGAAGTTTTGCAGGGACGCTCTCCAATGAAATGGAAAAAACATCTGTTCGGTAATACCGGCCGTCATTTTCGTGGAAAAAGAATCCCCGATCCACGGGGCTTTCCAGCGAAATCCCCAAATGTTGTTCGGCAAGGGAAATAACAGCCGCCTTCGAAGGATTGCTCTCAGCCACATCGATATGGGGCATTTCCAGGCAACCGGGATGACGCCGGGAGGAGATGCAAAGAAATTTCATAGCGCCGTTATCCCGGTGATGGACAATCAGTCCCACCCTGTGTTGTATCGGTGCGGATTCGAGCAGGTTGCGTATGGGATGGATCGATTTTTCGGTAAACGGCGTCAGACCCTCATCCCGGTAAAAATGCTGCCACCGTAATCCGATGAGTGCATAATTATAGGCGGCGAACAGCCGGGCCTCGGGTTCATAACCGACTCCGGCTTTACCGGAAACCGGATAGGCAAGGAATGTGACAATACGGTCGTAAACGAATTTTTTGCCGCTCAACAGGATTTCATGCTTTACCGGCAGAAGCCGGATGCAAAGGCCTGTTTCTTCCCAAGCCTCACGGATAGCGGCTTTCTCGTCGGTTTCACCCGGTTCTCGGCCGCCGCCGGGCAGGCCCCAGAAGGTCTTGTTTTCTTTTTTTGCCAGATGCTGTAAAAGGATGTATTTCCCTTTTTCTACGATAACGATCTGAACCCTGGTGTCTCTATTTTTCAGCATAAGTCAATTTAAACCGCGCCGCCGCATACCGAAAGATACTGCCCCGTGACATAATCGCTTAAATCGGTCACAAAAAATTCCGCTACCTTGGCCACGTCGTCGGGTGTGGCAAGCCTGCCTAAGGGAATTCCCAGCGTCTCGGCAGGATTTTCCATCTGGTTGAATACCCGGGTGGCCAGCCGGTCGGTCGCTACATAGGCCGGTACGATGCAGTTGACCGTGATGCCGAAAGGCGCCAATTCGACGGCCAAATACCGGGTGTAAGCGAGAACGCCGGCTTTGGCCGCACCATAAGACGCGTAAATGCCGCCCTGCTGGGGTCTCAAGCCGGCCTGGGAAGCGGTGTTGACGATTCTTCCCCAACCGTGCGCCTTCATTGCAGGCGCCGCCGCCTGGCAGCAGAAAATCGTGCCGATGAGATTACGATCGATGGTAGCGGTCAGATCGGCCTCACTAACGGATGATGCAAAACTTTCCGCCATTTCCCCGGCCAGCCCGCCGGCATTGTTGATCAGGATGTCGACGCGGCCGAAGGTGTCCACTGCTTTTTTCACCATCGAGGTCACCTGCTCTTTATGTGTGACATCCGCTTCGATACCGATGCAGTGAACGCCCAGGGCCTTCACCTCATCCATAACGGTTTCGGCGGTTATCTTTTCGCCGAATTCTTCATGCGATTTGAGATTGATATCGTTAATGACGATATCCGCACCCAAAGACGCCAACCGCAGCGCATGCGCGCGGCCGATGCCTCGCGCCGCTCCTGTAATCAGGGCCGTTTTACCCTTCAATGTCATAGGATGCCTCCATGCTATCGGTTCCAGATTTTAAAAAAGGGCTCCGAAGGGCTCGTTATCACGTCGATAACCGTGGGCAGATCCGCGCCAAAGGCTTCTGAAATGGCCGGCTGGATTTCTTCGGCACGGTGAACCGTGACCCCCCGGCATCCGAACCCTTGGGCGATTCGGGCAAAATCCGTCGGTGAAAATTCCGTTGCAATAATTTTGTCGCCCTGGATGTCGCGCACCATTCCCAATCCGGAATTGTTCATCACGAGAAAGGCCACGGGCAGACGGTACTGTACGGCCGTGGAAAGGACATGGGGAACCATGGCAAACCCCCCGTCCCCGCTCACGGATAAAACGGGTCGGTTCGGGTGAAGCAGTTTCAGTCCAAGCGCCGCCGGAGGTCCGTATCCCATGCCAGCCGCTCCGCCGGGACAAAAAACACTGCCTGCGGCCTTGCTTTTGAAAAAATGACTCATCCAAAGCCGATTGTTTCCCGCATCGAGGGTTATCAGGGCATGTTCATCAACGGCCTTATCGATCTCGCAAACAATTCGCTGCGGGAGCAGGGGAATGTCATCGGAAGCGGCTTCCGGCGCCGTGAAAAATTCCGAGGCGCGCTTGCGTTCGGCCAATTCGGACTCACGGTTTTCGGCGGCCGGGCTGTTCCTGTCGACCATATCCGCCATACTTCCCATAATGTGCTTGAGGTCACCCACCAGTGCATGGGATACGGGATAGGTCCACCCTGCATTGCGGGGATCGATATCGATTTGTATGATGGTTTGTGCATCCGGCTTGATAAGGTCGGGGCTCTCGAAGAGCGTGTCGCTCGGCGCCAGATGGCAGCCTGCTACCAGGATGACATCCGCACGGGCGATTTCATCGTTCGCCAGTTTTTGTCCGAAGCTCCCCATCATTCCAAGCGCCAGGGGGTGGGTTTCGGGGAATACGCTTTTTCCCTTGTAACTGGAGGCGACCGGTATGCCCAGCGATTCGGACAAACGCCGCAATGCATCATACGACTTTGAGAGGTGAACGCCGTTTCCGGCGATAATGACGGGAGTTTTTGCCTCGGAAAGAAGGCCGACGGCCTTTTTGATCTCCTCGCGTGGTGCGGTCGGCAACGATCCTTTCAGGTAACCGGACGTGGGGTAGATCCTGGGAACCCTGTTTTCATCGATATCGCCGGAAATCGCACTGCTCCGCATTACGACGGCGGCCGGACCCGGGCGGCCGGCCATGGCATGTTTCACGGCCAGTTGAATGCCCTGAACAGCCTCTTCAGGTGTAACGGCATACGTGGTGAATTTGCTCATGGCCTTCAAGATGTCCCGAATATCGAAAGATCCGTATTCGCCGGTTCCCGACTGGTAACTGGCATGCTGACTGAAGGTTCCCATGTCCGAGGTGTCCGTGAGAATCAGCATGGGGGTATTGGAAAGGTATGCTTCGAGAATGCCGAAACCACCGGACGAGGCAATAAAGGCCCCCTGGCCCATTAAGACGGCGGGTCTGCCGGTGACCCGGCCGTAAATATCCGCCATACAGGATGCGGCCTGTTCGTGTCGGGTGAGAACCGCTTTGATGCGGTCCTGTCGGTCATAGAGGGCGTTCCAGATGGGAATGGTCCCGCCACCGGGGATTCCGAAAACATGATCGATTCCGGCTTCCACCAGAACATCGCAAATTTTGTCATAGGCAGCTGTCATGTTCATCTCCTGTTGGGTATACGAGTGGGTTTGGGTAATATGTGCTCATAAATTATGAAAAACGAAACATTTGGTGAATACGATTCATTTTTTTGAAAAAAAGATTCGTATAAGAATTGTAACGGTATTTATTCGGAAACGCACTATCGGCCTGAATCCGGAGCAAGCCGATGAATCGTCACCGGGACGGCATTGGTTCAGCAGATCGAGGCATTCGGATCCCGATGGTGAACGGATGAGGAGAATGCCCGAAAAAATAATTATATTAAATCAGCATCACTTTTTCAACAGATGAATGGCACAGACGCCGCCGGCCCCCACCATGTGAGCCATGGCCAGGTTGACGGGCTTCCGGATCTGCCGTTTGTGACATTCTCCCCGCATTTGCCAAAGAATTTCAGCTATTTGTCCAACGCCCGTCGGACCCAGGGGATGCCCCATACTGAGAAGGCCGCCGCTGCTGTTGATGACATGATTTCCTGTCAAGGCGGTTTCACCCGTTTCAACCAGGCGTCCGCCTTCACCCCGGGGGCATAGACCCAGCGCCTCGGCGTAGATGATTTCCTCTATGGTGAACGCATCGTGCAGTTCGATGAGGTCCAGATCCTCCGGATCTGCGCCGGCCTGTTCGTAAGCGATATGGGCGCACAACCGGGTGAGCGAAAACATCGGGTCTTCATCCGGAATCGTGCTCTTCAGCACCGACGCGGCCACCCTCGGGCATACCTTATCCGTATATTTTTCAGCCTGTTTTTTCTCACAGACAATCACGGCGGCGGCTCCGTCTCCCCATGGGCAGCAGTGCAGCTTGGTAACCGGTTCGGCAATCATTCGGGACTGGTGAACCTCTTCTATGGTTACCGGACTTTGAAACTGGGCATGGGGATTCAGAGCGGCGTTATGCCTGTTTTTCACGGCGACACGGGCCAGTTGATCGATCGTGGTGCCGTACGCATCCATGTGCTGCCGGGTTATCGCGGCAAATATCTCGACCGGGCTGGTAAAATGCTTATCGCCGGCCTTGGCGGTTTTTTCGTCTTTATTCCGCCCGGACGGGGAAAGCTTCGGTGGTTTGGTCTTGTCTACACCGAACGCCAGGGCGACGTCATGCTCCCCCGATAAAACCGAAAGATAGGCTTCACGAAAGGCGGACGATCCGCTGGCCGATGCGTTTTCAATGTTCATAATCCCCAATCCGGTGAACCCGAGTGTTTGGCAAACCTGGTGACCGACGGACCAGCCGGGCTGGGTGGTGCCGCAGTAAGCCGTTTCGATATTCTCCCATGTTATATTCGCATCCGCCAGGGCGCCCCGGACCGCTTCGGCGCCCAACTCCGCAATGGATGTTTCCGGAAATAGCCCGTATCGATGGAGCCCCGCTCCCAACACAACAACTTCTCTCACTGTTCAGCACCTTTCAATTTTTTGTATCCGGTTCGGCTTACGCCGTTTTAAGAAATCGAAGCACCGGCTTTCCGATCGACGATACATTGAATGCCGGCAAAGACAAAATCACGAAAATTTTATTTGATCATGATAAGAATCGTTTGTCCACCCATTTGTTTTCAGATGATTCCGGATATGGATGGACCCTTAGTAGATAAACCTTGATATTAAAAATGAATGATGTTACGCAATACCCTATGGATCGTCAGATCCTGCATAGGGAGCGTCTCGCCTCGTGAAGATAAAGGCTTGTAGCCGCCCTTATGAGCAGGTCAACCCGGCAGATTCCGCCACTTTTTTTGCAACAGAACCGCCTTGATCGTCCGTCATACATTCACTGGGAACGGTTCGAAGCATACACTGACAATAACCGTCACAAAAAAGGTGAACGGTCCGTTCGTGCGTGAAGAAAGGCGATTGACGGCGGGCTGAGAAAGATTTCCGTGAATCGATTGTATTTCGTCTCGATTATTACGAAACCATAACTTTCGGAAGGAAAAAAATGAACGATGCATCCGTATACGGACGATTGGCGGATTGGCTCATTACTACATTTCGTGCTCAACCAGGTGTAAAGTCTCCAGAGTTAATGGAAATCCTTTATTTTCAATACACTCCGGAAGAAGCCCGGCTGGCCTTGAAAATGGGGCCCGAAGGGGGAAAAATCGATGAGCTGATCGAGAAAACCGGCACCCGGAAAGATAAACTCCTGTCCCTGATCGAGAGCATGGAAAAAAAAGGTACGGTTTACAGGGAGCCTGGAAGAGAGGATCCGCTATACAAACCCATCGGCATGGAGGCGTTGGGAATTATCGAAACGGCGAGCTGGGGGGATAACAGCACCCCCTTTAAAAAAAGGTTGAATGAACTCTGGCACAAGTTCAGGCCTATCTATGTCAATGAAGGAATAGCGGAGCTTGGAAAAACGGGAATGCTTTGGTGTCATGTGGATGTGCTTCCCGAGGACGCAACGCCCGAGGAAAATCTTTTTGAACAGATCAGGGCCGTACATGATCAGGGAGTAAGCATTGCGGTATCCGGATGCCCGTGCAGGATTATCGACAAGCACGGTGTCGATTCCGACGCCTCCTGTGACTGCATTGTCGAATGCTGCTTCAGTTTCGGAGATATGGCAAGCTGGGCCGTCGAAAATCATTGGGCACGGCCGGTTACTCTTGACGAATGCTTCGATATTATTCGAAAGTGCCATGAAAAAGGCCAGGTCAATACGGGCGGTCCCAATCTTATCGTTTGCAACTGTTGCAAGCATGCCTGCATCAATTTCTTCGCCATGAAATTTGGAAAAGATCATATCTACTTCAATAATCATTTTTATGCCGAGGCTGATCCTGAAAAATGCGTATCCTGTGGAACCTGTGCAGAGCGGTGCTTTGTGGATGCGATCCGCCTGGATCCGGTTGCCGTCATGGACACTGAAAAATGTCTCGGCTGTGGGGCATGTGCATCGGGGTGTCCGGAAAACGCCGTCCGGATGATCCGTAAATCCGAAGAAGCGATTGCGAAACTCGACGCTGAATTGATGAATGGCTTGGTCACGGCGTTTTCAAAGAGTGCTCCGAATTGGAATTTTGAGCTGCCTTAGGCATCGGCCGAGCAGCGCATTTCTGATGAATCAACTCGGGGGAACATCGTTCAGCGATCTGGAGAATCCATATGAAACTTGAAAATCAAACGTTTGACGCGATTATTGTGGGGTCCGGTCCCGGCGGCAGTACGGTCGCCAGGGAATTGAGCAGAGCGGGGAAAACGGTTCTGATGCTGGAAAAAGGCAAAGATCCGGCCGTGAAGGGGAGTTTGCTGCAAATGATGCCTACAATCCGTTCGATTCCCACTACGGGCAAGACACCGATTATCACACAATCCGTTGTCGGGGGAGCCACCTTCTCCTTTTGCGGCGCCGCACTGGAGCCGCCCTATGATATATTCGATGCGCATGGCATCGATCTTCGAGAGTATGCGGCTGAAACAAAAGAGGAACTGGGAATCGAACCGCTTCCCGATCGGTTGATCGGCCCCATGACCAAACGCGTTATGGAATCAGCCCTGGATTTGGGAATAGACTGGCAAAAAATTCCAAAATTCATCGATGCATCCAAATGCCGTCCCGGCTGCTGGAAATGCACGTACAACTGCCCTTACGGTGCGAAGTGGACGGCGAGGGCATTTGCCGTTGAAGCCTTGGAAAACGGTGGGGAATTGGCGGTCGAAACCAAGGTGGACAGGATCATCATCGAAAACGGCAAGGCGACAGGCGTAGCGTTCCGAAAAAAAGACGAAACCGTAAGGGTTGAAGCACCCCTCGTAATTCTTTCCGCCGGCGGCATGTACAGTCCGAAAATACTGGAAAAGTCGGGGGTGGATGGTGTAGGCAGGGATTTTTTTTTCGATCCCCTGCTGCTCGTAACCGGTGTTGTAAAGGGCACCAAAGGCGGGTTGAGGGAAATTCCCATGTCCACCGGCATCAACTATTCAAAGGAGGGTTATTTGCTGACCGATCTGACGTTTACGGGATTGAGATACATGAGCAGCGCCCTTTCCGCCGGTGAATTCTCCAAACTGTTTTCCGGAAAAAGCGCCTTGTCCATCATGGTCAAAATCCGGGATGAATTGAGCGGCCGTTTAACGGAGAAGGGGCCTGTTTTAAAGGAACTGGGGGAGGTGGAAAAAAAGCGATTCAAGGAAGGGACGGAAACGGCGGAACAAATCCTTAAAAATGCCGGGGCGACATCCACGTTTACGTCTTCCATCTCGGGGGCGCACCCGGGCGGCACCATCAAGATCGGTGAGTTTGTGGACCGGAACCTCAAAACCCAGGTGGACAATCTCTACGTGTGTGATGCATCGGTAATACCCACAGCCTGGGGGTTGCCTCCGGTGCTCACCTTGATATCTCTGGGGAAACGATTGGCACGGCACCTGACTTCTTCCTGAAAATCAGGATAAATGACAGATCAGCCAAACCATAAAAAAGGGAGAGTTCGATGAAAATTGAAATTGGAAAAAAAGTAATCGATCATTTGCGAAAAATGCCGTTTGGTTTCCCCCGCACCGCGGACGGGGATGAATATAAAATTCTTGAACGGCCGTTCCCGATGACCGACGAAGAGGGCGAACTGATGAGTCAATTAATGGCCTATCCGGAGCATATCGACGATATCGCAAAGAGAATCGGCCGCAGCAAGGAAGACATTCAGCCGCTGCTCGAAAGCCTGGTCCGCAAGACCTGGGTCGGTCTTTCCGGACCGAAAGAAAACCGCTCTTACATGGTGATTCCTTACGCACCCGGTACTTATGAGTTGCAGGTGAAGCATTACAGCCCTGAATTTTTCGCAAATGTCCTGGATAAAATCACACCGGATTCCATGGCTGAGACCATTTTCGGCCCGACTCCCGATATAACACCCTGGTTCAGGGTACTTCCCTATGAAGAGGCGATTCCCCACGATATGGAAGTAATGCCGAGCGAACTGTTTTCCCATCTCCTCGTTCACGCAGGGGCCGAAGAACAGGGCGGATTGGCTCAAACCGATTGCCAGTGCCGTAAAACGGCCCAGATAAGGGGCAACCCCTGCACCCGTGTACCCGTGGACAACATGTGCACGTTTTTGGGGTTCTGGGCGCAGACATTTGTTGCATGTGAGGGTGCAAAACCCGCCAGTAAAGAAGATGTCCTTAAAACATATCAAAGAGCCAAGAACTCGGGTGCGGTCCTGCACGCCTTCAACTGTGAGCATACGCTTGCGATTTGTGCCTGCTGCCCCTGCCATTGCGGTCTTCTCTCCGTTTATTTGATGGGTGTTCCACAAGCTGATTTGACATCCAACTTTTATGCCGTTGAGGATTGGGACCAGTGTGATGGAAAGAAAGAATGCATCAAGATATGCCCCGCAAATGCCATCAGCTATGATGCTAAAAACAAAAAGGCCGTCACTGACGAAGAAAAATGTCTGGGCTGCGGGCTTTGTGTACTGGCTTGTCCCAGTCAGGCCAGAAAGCTCGAGCGCAAAAAGGAGATCACCGTCTATCCCCATGAATGGCTCGATTTTATGAAAATAAGAGCACAGCAGACGGGAAGGACTGAACTGATAAAGATGAAATAGAAGGCGCCCATCCGGAAACGGCGTGAATTTTCGCATTTCCGGATGGGACTGTATTTTTTTCGATGCACGAACTTCCGTTTACTATCAGTATGTTGGATATCGTACTTGAACACGCGGGAACGGCCCATGCGGGCAAGGTAACGCGAATCGACCTTGTGGTGGGCAAGCTCACGGGCCTGGTGCCCGAGTGCATTCAATTTCAATTTGACGTAATCAAGAAAGGCACCATTGCCGAAGAGGCCGTTCTTTCGTTTAACCATCCGGAAACCCAGCTTCGATGCCGTAATTGCGGCATCATTTTCATTCCTGAACATCAGCGTATGCGATGTCCGGAGTGCGGGAAAAGAAGCGTAGACGTCGTGGCCGGGAAAGAATATTATGTAGAAAGTATAGAGGTCGAATAGTTATGGCCGTTAAAGTTTTGAGTATTCGGGAAGACATCATGGGCGCCAATAAAATGAAAGCCCAGGGCAACCGGCGGCGGTTCGATGACTTCAATATTTTCGCACTGAATATCATGTCTTCACCCGGCGCGGGGAAAACCAGCCTCATCATGGAAACGATAAACGGGCTGAAGGAAAACCTGCGCATTTCGGTTATCGAAGGCGATGTCGCCTCTACGATCGATGCAGACAAAATCAATGAGCAGGGAGTACCCGTGGTTCAGATCAATTTCCCCGGGGGATGCCATTTGGACGCCAACATGGTCGAGAATGCATTGAATAATCTGCCGCTGGAACAGACCGATCTTATCTTGATCGAAAATGTCGGCAATCTTATTTGTCCGGCGGAATTTGAATTGGGCGAACATAAGAAGGCCATTTTGCTGAGCATCCCGGAGGGGGATGATAAACCCGAAAAATATCCATTGATGTTTACGGAAGCCGATGTCGTCCTGGTGAATAAGATCGATTTGCTGCCGCATCTTCGTTTCGACATCAACGCATTTAACCGGGCGATCCGCGAGCTGAATCCGGACGTCACGATTTTTCAAATCTCCTGCACGACAGGTGAAGGCTTCGAGGCGTGGCTCTTATGGCTTAAAGACCAGATAAACAAACGAGGGCCGACGGTTCGTTAGCGCTAGTGCTACACTGCACGGCATAAAGCCTCAATCACAGCCTGTACGCTTTAGAAACCCCCCGAACGGATTATATCATCCATATACAAAGGGAGCCCCTCACATGTTCAAGTATATCGGAGCGCTGGATTTGGGAACCACCAGTTGTCGGTTCATCATTTTCGATAAAGAAGGCTGCATTGTCGGCTCCAGCCAAAAGGAGCACCGCCAGATATTTCCCCGCCCCGGTTGGGTCGAGCATGACCCGGTCGAAATGTGGGAAAACACGCGATCCGTCATGCAAAGGGCACTGGGCAAGTCCGGTGTTTCCGGAGCCGAGATCGCCGCATTGGGAATTACCAACCAGCGGGAAACGGTGGTGGTCTGGAACCGGCATACGGGGATTCCCGTTTACAATGCCGTGGTATGGCAGTGTACGCGCACGGACCGCCTGTGCCGTGATTTGACGGCAACGTACGGTCTGGATGGGTTTCGTGAAAAGACCGGACTGCCGGTCGCCACGTATTTTTCAGGCCCGAAATTGCGTTGGATTCTCGACGCGATCGCTCGGGAAGGCAAAGCGGTCAAAACCGAAGACTTGCTTGCCGGAACGATCGAATCGTGGATCATTTGGAATCTTACCGGCGGGCCTGACGGCGGTGTTCACGTATCGGATGTAACGAATGCCTCCCGCACGCTTCTCATGAACATCGGCACGCTTGCCTGGGATGAAGAAATGCTCGAGCGGTTGCATATTCCGGCCGCAATCCTGCCTGAAATTGTGCCGTCAATGGATGACCGGTCCTGGGGAACCACCCGGTCCGACGGCCCGTTAGGTGCCGAAATTCCCGTATGCGGCGCCCTGGGTGATCAGCAGGCCGCCCTTTTCGGACAAACCTGTTTTTCGCCCGGTGATGCGAAGAATACATACGGCACGGGCTGCTTTCTTTTGATGAATACGGGCAGCCGGCCGGTATTATCGCAAAACGGCCTGATCACAACCGTGGCATACCAGGTGAGGGGACAGAGGCCGGTGTATTGTCTTGAAGGTTCCATAGCGGTGGCCGGCGCTTTGATCCAGTGGCTGCGGGACAATCTCGGTATCATTTCCACCGCAAAAGAAGTCGAACAAGTCGCCCGAGGTGTCGATGACAGCGGTGATATTTACATTGTGCCGGCATTTTCCGGACTGTTTGCGCCCTATTGGCGCTCCGATGCCAGGGGTGTGGTGGTAGGGCTTACCGGATACATCACCAAAGCTCATATAGCACGGGCGGCATTGGAGGCATGCGCTTATCAAACCCATGATATCGTTGCCGCCATGAACATGGATTCCGGGGTTTCGATAAAGCATCTCAAGGTGGATGGGGGCATGGTTGAAAATGACTTGTTGATGCAGTTCCAGTCGGATATTTTAAATGTCCCGGTGATTCGTCCGACGGTGACCGAAACCACGGCGCTGGGTGCTGCGTATGCTGCGGGACTAGCGATCGGCTTTTGGAAGGATTTCGATGAGCTTGTCCAAAATTGGTCTGTGGACAGGACCTGGAGCCCCGCCATGAAAGACGCTGAAAGAAGAAAAGGGATATCGGGGTGGCAAAAGGCGGTTGAGCGGACGTATGGATGGATCGACATGGAAAAGCAGGAGAATCGGCTATAGCGTATTCGGCTGAAGCGGTGTACCGAACATGAAAGTAAACTCATTTTCATGCATTGTGACGACCCGAAGGGCTATAAACGTTCGTTTCATACCATGCCGTCTACCGAACCTCGAGCCGGGGGAACTGAATAAAAGGAGATGTGAATGAGCAAAACGGAGCATTTCAATCAGGTGGATCGACTCTTCCATCCCCGGTCCGTTGCAGTCGTCGGGGAGTCCAGCAAGGGAATGGGCGGCCCGGGTTTTTTGCTGGCCCACATGAAACAGGGTTTCACGGGTAAGCTGTATGCCATAAACCCCAAGGGGCGGATCAAAAATTATGAAACGTATCCATCCTTATTGGATATTCCCGGACCGGTCGATCACGTTGTGGTCGCGGTTCGGGCAAACGTGGTTCCGAACATCGTCAGAGACTGTGTGGTAAAGGGTGTCAAAAGTGCGGTTATGTTCACGTCGGGGTTTCGGGAATGGGAGGGGGAAGCCGGCGCCGCCCGGGAGGCTGAAATTGTCGAGATCGCTCGAAAAGGAAATCTTCGTCTCATCGGACCCAACTGCATGGGATTTTATTGCCCCAAAACGGGGCTGAGCTATCGCGCCGATATGCCCCGTGGGCTGACAAACGGCCGAATCAGCATTTTGAGCCAGAGCGGCGGGGTGGCGATGACACCCGTGTTTATGGCGGCGGATAAGGGAATCGGGTTTGCCAAATCGATTTCATACGGCAATGAATGCGACTTCGGCGCGGTGGACAGCCTCTTGTATCTGGCCGAAGATCCGGACACGGAAATCATCTGCGCCTACCTGGAAGGCACGAAAGACGGGGCTGCGCTGAGAAGCGCATTGGCGGCCGCTGCGGCGGCAAAGCCGGTTCTGGTGCTCAAAGGGGGAAAAACCGATTCCGGAACCCGGGCGGTTCTCTCGCATACCGGCGCCATGGCGGGTTCCATGACCGCATGGGAAGCCGTGTGCCGGCAGGCGGGTGCCATCATGGTCGGCACCATCGAAGAGATGCTGGATACCGCCAAACTGCTGCTGTTTTCCCCCGTTCCAAACGGGCGGAAAATGGCTTTGATGTCGGTATCCGGAGGACTCGGCGTGATGTTTACGGACTTGTTTTCAATGAATGGGTTCGAGGTGCCCAAGTTCAGTGAATCGGTATGCCGTGATCTTCGCCAATGGGTGGATGTGCCTGGAACGTCCATCAAAAACCCGCTGGATATGGCATCGTCTTTTTTCGACCTTGGCAATCACGGGCCTCTTTTCAAGAGGCTGGACCGAGAAGAAGACATCGATATTATCACCGTGGTAATGGCCATTGAATACATAGGGGTCGCCGGCAGCCTGGCCGGTGAAATTTCCAATCACATTCTCGGCGTGCTGACACAGGCCTTCGAGGATGTAAAAAAGCCGATCGTGGTCGTGTTTCCCGAAACCATTCGGGCAAAAATCCGCCTGGATCTCGAAAGGAAAATAACAGAAGCAGGGTATGCGGTATTTCCCGGTGTCGAACGATGCAGCCGTGCTTTAAACAATGTCATCGAGCTGCACCGGCGCCGAAGTGTTCATCGGACCGGTGGGCATGAGAAATAGAAGAAGGGTGCTATTTATTGCCGGGCATTCCAGTTTATTCAAATGCCCGAATGCCGATTGCCTCCCTGCCGATGACCAATTTCTGGATTTGGGTGGTCCCGTCGGGGATGGTGAGGGCCCGGGCGTCCCGCAGGTAGCGTTCGACGGGATGGCGCTCATCGATGCCGATACCGCCGTGAATGTTTACGGCATTCAAGGCTACGCGGACAGCCGCTTCGCAGGCGTATCCTTTTGCAATGGAAGATTCCATACGGGCTCTTTTCCCCTGGTCGATGCGCTGCCAGGCGCGGTACGTGAGAAAACGGGCGGCATCGGTTTCCGTAATCATATCGGCGACCATCTCCTGGACCATCTGAAAAGCACCGATCGGCTTATTGTACTGGTGCCTGTTTTTAACATAGGCCAGTGTGGCATCCACGGCTGCCTGACAGATCCCCACGGCCAGTACGGACATGGTGGACCGGGCGGATTCAAAGGCCGCCATCATATTCTGGTAACCGGAGCGCGGCGCCCCCGGATCAGGATCGGACCCCATCGAGCTGACTACGTTTTCGGCGGGAACCCGGCAGTCCTTGAAGAACAGCTCGGCGGTGGGAAATGCACGCCAGCCGATTTTATGCAGCTCCCGGTGTTCGAATGGGGATACGTCCCGCTCCACCAGCACCATGGAGATCCCGAGAGGCCCCTTTCCGCTGTCGGTGATGGCGAGTACGTTCACCACGTCGGCGACGCCGCCGTTTGAAATCCATGTTTTGCTCCCATTGAGCACCCATTCGTCTCTATCCTTGACCGCTGTCGTTTTAAGGGCCGCGGCATTGGAGCCGGCGTCGGGTTCCGTGATGGCCGCGCAGCCGATGAGTTCGCCTTCCAGTATTCGCGGCAGAAAACGCTCCATGAATTGCGGGGATGCCAGGGCAAAGGCATTTACCGAAGATGCGATCCATACGCTTGCTGCGAGCCCGGACCAAACCCGGGAGAGCTCTTCGAGGAGAAGTGCCATGGTTGTTGCATCGAGCCCTTTGCCGCCAAGGGTTTCAGGCAGCATGCCGTTGTAATACCCAAAGGGCATAAGTTTTTTGATAAAGGCCTTCAGTTCCGCCTTTGTCAGCGCCCCCTGCAAATCTCTTCCATTGGCAATGGGTGCGATCTCGGACTCTAAAAATTCGCGCACCGTCTGTCTCAATTGCTTCTGTTTATCGGTGAGTTCGAAATCCATAATCCGGCTCCTTAGGTGAGGGCGGCAAAACCCGTAACGGCTTCGGCGATTCGCAGGTCCTGCATATCGGCATGGCCCCCGACCAAGTTCAAGCAGCAGGCATCCCTGTAACATCGTTCCATGGGGAATTCATCCGAATAGCCGTATGCCCCGTGAATCTGTATGGCTGTTGAGGCGGCCTCCACGGCCGTCCGGGCGGCGAATGTTTTTGCCATGGCGGTCTCCTTTGTTGCAGAAGCCCCTTCATCCAGGCGCTTCAACGCGCGGAAGCAGAGCAGAAAGGCCGCATCCACCCCGGTGGCCATTTGGGCGATCATGCGCTGAATCATTTGAAATTGCCCCAAAACTTTGCCGAACTGGACCCGCTGTCGGGCGTATGAAACGGATAATTCAAATGAGGTTGCCGCAATGCCCACGGCCAATGCCGCCGAAAGGCAGCAGTGGGCGTCTTCGAAATCCGGTGTGGGCCGGGAGGCCGGGAAGATCGGTCCAAGCACATTTTGTTTCGGCACTTTGCATCGATCAAATACGAGCCGGGAGGTGGAAATCCCCTTTAGACCCATTTTGGGAATTTCTTCGATCACCACCATGGATGCCTCTTTTTCAACCAGAATGAATTGCCGGGGTGATACATCCTCACTATTTTTGCCGACATTTACCGCCACGATCAGAATGTCGGCGATGCCGCCGTTCGATACCCAGCTTTTTTCACCGCTGATTATGTAGTAATCTCCGGATGGTTCGGCTGAGGTGGAAATTGCCGTGGTGTCGATTCCGGCACCGGGCTCCGTGACGGCTACGGCTCCGATGATGTCGCCGCAAAGAAGGCCGGGCAGAAATCGCCGGCGAAGCGGTGCATTGTCCGACCGCAGCAACAAGGAACCGGCATGGGAGGTGCATAGCGCCAAAAGCCCGAGGGCGGGCCAGACCCCGGCGAGCTCCTGATAAATAATGCCCGCCTCTACATGGCTGAGTCCGGGACCCCCGTCTTCGGCCGGAACGAGCGGGCCGACATAGCCGAACGGAGCAAGCCTGTTTAAGTGGTCCCGGGCGGCTTTTCCGGATAAAGGGCCTCGCCGGTCTGCATCGTCGGCAAGGGGGGCGATCTTGTCACGTATGTATTCTCTTACCGAATTTTTAACCAGCATTTCCTGCTGTGAGAAATTGAAGTCCATTAAAATTACGCTGTCTGTTTGGATGTTTAAGTGTGAAGCGACAGTGCTCCGGGCTCCGGGGTATCACCACCTACAGGCGGGGCCATGTGCTGTTCCAGGGCCGCACGTTTTCAAATGCAGCCGCCGCTCGTAAAACCAGGTCGTCCCGGTGGCGCGGTCCAACGATCTGCAAGCCAACGGGCATTTTGCTGTCCGACAACCCCGCAGGAACGGAGGCCGCGGGATGACCGGAAAGATTAAACGGGTAAGTGAAGGCGACAGCACCTAATATGTCGGTGGGTTTTCCCTCGATTTCCATGGGGGGCGGGCCCTCGGCCGCATAAGCTTCCGTCGGCATCGTCGGGGTGAGCAGTAAATCGTATCGGTCGAAGAGCTTCCACATCACCCGGTTGAATTCGGTTCGGACGACGTTTGCCTGAATGAGGTCATCCATGGTCAGCGCACCCAGTGTTTCGATGCTGCCGACCAGGGATCGGCCCAGTTTGTCTCTTTGGGATGCCAATGCATCGCGGATCTGGGCATAGATATCCATATTCATGAATACGGACCATCCGTCTGATGGATCGAAGAAGTCATTATCCAGGAGATCCACCGAATGCCCCATTTCGGTGAAGCATTTCACCGCTTCGGCCACCTGGTCCGCAACATCCGTCTGCACCGCGGCATACCCCAATGTTGGGCTGAAGGCGATGTTCAGCTTTTTCAGCGGCTGCTTGAGGCATTCGCGATAGGACAGGTTCGGAGCAGGCAGGGACCGGGGGTCGGACGGGTGATATCCGCAGACGCAATCCAGATAAAGGGCTGCATCTTCAACGGTCCGTGTCAGCGGTCCCATGACCGAGACATTGTCCATGTAAAGCAGGGGCACCGGGCCCCAGGGAATTCTTCCCGCTGATGTTTTAAGCCCGAAGCATCCGGTATACGACGCCGGGATTCTTACGGAACCGCCGCCGTCCGATCCGGTGGCCATCCAGACCATACCTCCGGCGACGGCCGCGGCGGACCCGCCGCTGGACCCGCCCGGGGTGCGGTCCGGGTTCCAGGGATTCCGGGTGGTGCCGAAAAGCCGGTTTTTGGTGAACCCGGTAAATCCGAATTCCGGTGTGTTGGTCTTTCCGATGACAATGGCTCCGGCGGCTTTCAGCCGGCTGACCTGGGTGGAGTCGTGACGGGCGACGTTGTTTTGAAACGGTACGGATCCGAAGCTGGTCACCATTCCGGCTGAATCTTCGAGGTCTTTCACCCCGATGGGCAATCCGGCCAGAGGACCTGATGGCTTTTTTGAAGCTGCTGCCTCAGTAGCGGCGGCAGCGCATTCAAGGGCCTGTTCCGGGTAGAGATTGGTAAACGCATTAACTTTTTTGTCGAGATCCTCGATCCGACTCAAGGTGGACTTCATCACTTCCAAGGGGGACAGCTCTCCGTAGTTCATGAGATTCAGCAGCTTGGAAGCGGACGTATAAAAAATCGATTCCATTCCTGTTCTCCTTTACGGTTTTTCCGTATACGGGAGTGCCGAAAGGCTTGTCGAGGGATAAACGGTGTGCAGATGTCGACCATATGAAAATTTTTGCCGTTTGTAAAGCATGAAGGCCGTTTTCTATAAATTGACATCAGAGCTGTTTTCAACTATATGTTCGTTCGGTATCCCGTTCCGCTTGCGGCTCGCACAAAGACCCGGCCGGCGTCTTCAACCATTCATTCCAAACGAAAAAATGAGGAAAGTGTTATGCGATTAACAGAACCCCGAGTATCTCCCCTGGATATTGCCGAAATGGATGAGGAGCAGCGCTATCTTCTGGACCGCGCCTCTTTTGACGATCCCATCAATATCAACAAGACACTGGTGCGCCACAAGAAACTGCTCAAGCGATGGCTCGTATTCGCCGCCCACGTCTTGAACAAATCCACCCTTCCCGCCCGTGAGCGGGAACTCGTGATTTTACGTGTGGGCTGGCTTTGCCGGGCGGAATACGAGTGGGCTCAGCATGTGGTCATCGGCAGGGCCGCCGGTCTTACAGACGAGGAAATCGAGCGCATCAAGGAGGGGCCCGATGCACCCGGTTGGAGCAGACTGGATCAGACGCTGCTCCGCGCCACGGATGAACTGCACGATGATGCGTTCATTACCGACGAGACATGGAACGAACTGAAGAAAACCTACGATGACAATCAAATAATGGATCTTATTTTCGCGGTGGGCAACTATCACATCGTGTCCATGGCGCTCAACAGCCTGGGGGTGCAAATCGATCCGGGCCTGAAAGGGTTTTGACATGAGACTCGCGGGCAAAATCGCCATCGTGACGGGTGCCGGTCAGACGCCCGGGGACACCATCGGCAATGGCCGGGCCACGGCTGTTCTGTTCGCCCGGGAAGGTGCGAAAGTGGTGCTGGCCGACAAACATTTCGATTCCGCCGAAGAAACCCGGGCAATGATAGAAGCGGAGGGCGGCGAGGCCGTTTCGATTCAGGTTGACGTCTCCCGCGAAGCCGACGCTGAAAAGATGGTGAATGTCTGCCTGGACCGCTACGGCCGGATCGACGTGCTTCAGAACAATGTCGGCATCGGCGACAACGATGCCGGCCCGATCTCCCTTACCGAAGACGCCCTCGACCGCATCATGGCCGTGAACTTCAAAGGCTCTTTTTTCACATGCAAGCACGCGGTGCCGGTGATGCGGAAACAGCAGTCCGGCTGTATCACGAACATTTCATCCGTGGCGGCGGTCTGCTCCGTGGGAATCGTCGCCTACAAAACCTCGAAGGCCGCCCTCAACGCCTACAGCCATTCGCTTGCCGTGAGCAATGCCCGCTACGGCATTCGCGTCAACGTCATCATGCCCGGACTGATGGATACACCCATGGCCATCGAATCGATTTCAAAGGCGCGGGGCATCAGCAAGACCGCACTGCGGGAGGCCCGGGATGCCATGGTGCCGCTGAAAGGGAAAATGGGAACGGCGTGGGATGTGGCATATGCTTCACTTTTCCTGGCTTCGGATGAGGCCGGCTTCATCACCGGGGTGCAGCTGCCGGTGGACGGCGGGCAATCCGCGCGAATCGGATGAACATTCGCCCCGGCAGTGGTATTGCCCCGCCTTCTCATGCGGCACCCACATTCAAAAAAGGGGCGCGGATCAGCGTATCGCGAGCCGATGGGAGCCGCGCCTTAATGAATGCATGGCCTGCTTTTTATGGCCGATCGATGGACCGAATGAGTTCATTGACCTCATTTAATAACGGATCCACCTGGATCGTTTTTAACCGATAATCCTTCACCACCTGTTTGCCGGCGACAATCACGTCCTTTACATCGGATCCGGCGGCGGCATACACGATATGGGACACCGGGTTGTACATAGGCGTGAGATGAGGTTTTCGGGTATCCAGGATAACGATATCCGCTTGCTTGCCGATTTCAATGGACCCGATGCAATCCCCAAGACCCAGGGCACGGGCTCCTCCCATAGTCGCCAGCCGGAGCACCGTTTTTGCGTCCGGGAATGTGGGATCGAACGCGGTGACCTTGTGAAGCTTGGCCGTCACATCCATTTCCCTGAACAGGTCGAGGTCGTTGTTGGATGCGCATCCATCCGTCCCCAATCCTACCGGAATGTTCGCGCTGATGAGCTTCGAAAGGGGTGCGATTCCCGAGGCCAGTTTCATATTGCTTTCCGTGTTGACGGAAACGGCTGCTCCGGATTCTTTTATTGCGGCAATGTCCTTTTGATCCACCCAGACACAATGGGCCAGCAGGGTGTCGGGGTCCAGAATGTTCAGGTCACGCAAATAAACGGCGGGTGAAACGCCGTGTTCCGATGTGAACTGAAGCACTTCGGCTCGGGTTTCGGCCAGGTGGATTTGAAACGGCACACGGTAATGCCGGGCCGAGTTTTTTGCATCGATCAGGGTTTTTCTCGAGCAGGCATATACCGAATGGCAACAGATGGAAGGCGTCAGCATCGGGGAAATGTCCGCCCATTTTTCGACGAACCGCCGTGCGGTTTCGACATTTTCCAAGGGGTCGGCCACCCCCGGAGCGGGGTAGTCGATCACCCCCTGGCCTACAACGCCCCTCATGCCGGACTCGAGGAATGCCTCGGCCACGGCATCTTCATAGAAATACGCGTCGCAGCATGTTGTGGTGCCGGACAGCAGCATTTCGGCACAGCCGAGCAGGGCCCCGAGCCGGGATGATTCCGGGGTGATGACCCGGGCCTCCACTGGAAAGATATAGTCGTTTAGCCATGTCATCAGCGGAATATCATCGGCCAGGCCGCGAAAAAGCGTCATGGGAA
Source organism: Desulfobacterales bacterium (assembly GCA_046483495.1). Taxonomy (GTDB): domain Bacteria; phylum Desulfobacterota; class Desulfobacteria; order Desulfobacterales; family UBA5616; genus CAYLRU01. The sequence continues at coordinate 46,768 of JAWODC010000074.1, read as the reverse complement.
GGTGGTTGTGGGTGTTGATCAAGCCGGGCATCATAATGCCGCCGCACGCATCAACCATTCGGCCGCCCGACGGAGGCGGCTTTTTTGTTCTTGTTCCGACCGCGGCGATCCTGTCGCCGGAAATGGCGATGAACCCGTTTTCAATGATGTCGAAGTGCTTGTTTACGGTAACGATGACGCCGTTATGAATCACCATGTCATATGTCATTCGATCCTCACGCGCCTGGATTGCCGAAAGCTTCATTTCTGAACCAAGGAGCGGTCGTTGTCAAGGCCTTGTTTTTACGGCTTGAAATGTTTTGATCAACAGGATATGGCATATCGGGAAGGCGGGAGGTCGGGAGGATTTCGAAGAATGAACATCTACCGTAAGGGTCGGAAAATGGTGTAAGGGGTGATGCATGCAAAAATGGGATATGGTGATTCGAAACGGCATAGTCCTGACGATGGACAAGCAGGATACGATTGTCGATAAGGGTTTGGTTGGAATTACGGGAGACCGAATCGCCGCCGTCGAAAAGGACGTTGCCGGGTTCGAGGCAAAAACGGTCATCAATGCTTCAGGAGGCATCATTCTGCCCGGTTTGATCAATGGGCACACCCATGCGGCCATGAGCCTGTTCAGGGGTCTTGCAGACGACCTTCCCTTGATGGATTGGCTGAACCGCTACATATTTCCGGCGGAAAAACGGATCGACAGCGGGTTCGTATATACCGGCACCCTGCTTGCCTGTGCGGAAATGGTGCTTTCCGGCACCACCACCTTTTGCGACATGTACCTCTTCGAGGAGGAAACCGCCCGTGCTGCGGAAAAGGCGGGGATGCGCTGTTTGGCCGGTGAGGTGCTGTACGATTTTTCTTCACCCAATTACGGCTCCATCGAAAACGGATTGGCGTATGCCGAAAGGATGATTGAAAAATGGGCGGGCCACCCCCTGATTTCCGCAGCCGTCGAACCCCACTCGATTTATACCTGCAGCCCGGATGTGCTGGTGCTGACGAATAAATTGGCGGTAAAACACGGTGTCCCCCTGATTCTTCACATGTCCGAAACCCGGGATGAAATCGTGAACTGCCGTGAAAAATACGGCAAATCGCCCTTTGCTTACCTGAAATCCCTCGGCATTTTAGGCGGGCACGTGATCGCCGATCATTGTGTATGGGTGGATGATCTTGAAATCGGCATCATGGCCGATTGCGGCGTCAGCACGATTCACAGCCCGGAAAGCAATATGAAACTCGCTGCGGGAACGGCGCCGATCCCGAAACTGCTCGATGCCGGTGTTTCTGTGGGGTTGGGCACGGACGGCTGCGCGTCGAACAACAACCTGGATATGTTCTCAGAAATGGACACGGCCGCGAAACTGCACAAGGTCATGACACTCGATCCAACGGTAATGGATGCCCGCACGGTGCTTAAAACGGCCACCATCGGGGGTGCAGAGGCTTTGGGTATGGCCGATTGCATCGGCTCGATCGAAATCGGCAAAAAGGCCGATATCATCGTCGTCGACACCCGCAAACCTCACCTGACGCCCATGTACAATCCCTATTCTCATCTGGTATACGCGGCCAAGGGAACCGACGTATCCCACACCATTATCAACGGCCGTTTGGTAATGGCCGGTGGAAAGGTGATGACCTTGGATGTGGAAGACGTCATGGCGCGCGCCCGATGCATCGCAACACGCACAGCCGACTCGCTCGAAAAAAACCGGTGAATCCGAATTGCCGGGAAATTCCGCCGACCGGGTTTAACCCGATGAAAAAGGAGAGAATATGCCATGAAAAACAATGCCCTTCACATCAATGGTTGCGACAATGTCGTGATCGCAACCCGGGACATCGCCAAAAATGACCTGGTGGTTGCAGGGGGAAAGCAGTTGTTTTATGCGGCGGAGGCGGTTGGCGCCGGCCATAAAATCGCATTGATCGAGATCGATGCCGGCGACCATGTGATCCGATATGGGGAACCCATCGTAAAGGCCCTCGAAAAGATTTACCCCGGGCAATGGATTCACACCCACAATACCAGACCGATTAGCTGAGAAAGGAGCAAAACCATCATGCAATTTTCCGGTTACAGACGCGAGGATGGACGGGTCGGCGCCAGAAACCATGTTGTGGTTATGGCTTCCGTTTCATGCGTTAACGGGGTGGTGGAAGCCATTGGAAGAGCCCTGCCGGAAGCGGTCGTGATTGCCAATCCCTATGGGTGCGGGTATGGACCGGAGGATATCACCACCAGCATTACGACGCTTTCAGGTGTTCTCGACAACCCGAATGTCGGCGCCGGCCTGGTGATCGGACTCGGGTGTGAAGTGCTTGCCCCGGACTTTCTGATCGGCAATGTCATGCATAAACCGCTGGAGAAACTGGTTGTCCAGGAAGCCGGCGGCAGTGCGGCCGTTGTGGAAAAGGGTGTTAAGACCGTCGCGAAATTTTTGAAGGATATGAAACGGCAACAGCGTGAGACGGTTCCGGTGCGGGATTTGATTATCGGGTTGGAGTGCGGCGGTTCAGACGCGTTTTCGGGTATTTCGGCGAATCCGGCGGTCGGGGTGGCGGCGGACCGTTTCGTTCACGAAGGGGCCACGGTCATTTTGTCGGAAACCACGGAAATGATCGGCACGGCCCATATCCTGAAGCGCCGGTGTGCCACGGCTGATGTCGGGCTGCAGGTCGAGAAACTCGTAAACGACCATGAGCAGCATGTGCGCCGGTCCCTGGGCGAATTGGCCGGGATGGTGATTTCACCGGGAAACATCGACGGCGGCCTTTCTTCCATTACGGAGAAATCACTCGGGTGTATCATGAAGGGCGGCACTACACCGATAACACAGGTTGTCGAATACGCAAAACGGCCATCGGCATCCGGTCTGGTTATCATGGACACCCCGGGTTATGACATCGACTCCATGGCGGGTATGGCCGCAGGCGGCGCCCAGATCATCATTTTTACTACAGGCAGGGGTTCGATCGCGGGATTTCCGGCCGTACCCGTGGTCAAGGTGGCGAGCAACTCCCGAACCTTCACGAAAATGGCAGGCGACATGGATGTCAACGCCGGCGGAATCATCGATGGAGAAAAAACCATTGACGAAGTCGGCAATGCCATTTTTGATGCCTGCATCCAAACCGCGGATGGTGAATTGACCTGCGCGGAGAAAAACAGAACCGCCGCTTTCAATTACTTAAAGCAGGGACCGACGTTTTAGCCCGTTCGATCCGACAGGGATTTGCGGATACAATCTTTTGAGGGTCGTCCTCATCCGCTGTCGACCCGGATATACAGGAGACGCTATGGTGGATATGTTTTCCGTTGGAACCGGCACGCAGGTTTGCGCGGTCATCGGCAATCCGGTGGCCCACAGCCTTTCGCCGGCTGTTCATAATGCCGCATTCAGAGAACTGGACCTGGATTTCATCTATGTGGCCTTTCGGGTCGATGACATCAAAAATGCCTTGGCCGGCTTTCGCGCTCTTGAAAACTTCAGGGGTTTAAGCGTCACCATCCCCCATAAGACAGCATCTATACCATATGTGGATGACATCTCCGAATCGGACCGGCGCATCGGCTCGATCAATACCGTAATCCATGACAAACGGCGATTGCGGGGGCTCGGGACGGACGGACCGGGAGCACTCAAGGCTTTCAGGGATGCCGGGGTTGAACCGGGAGGCAAAACGGTACTGATGCTGGGCTCCGGCGGTGTCGCCCGTGCCATTGCATTTACCCTGGCCCTCGAGGTTCCGCCGATCGAGTTGATCATTCTGGACATCGACGAATCCATGCGGATGACGTTGAGGCGGGATATAAAAGATGCATCGGATACAACGGTGAACACCGGCTTTCCGGCCGGCGATCAATTGGCGGCTGCCATGGAGCGCGCGGACATCATCGTTCATTGCACTCCCCTGGGTATGCATCCCCGTGAAGGAGAGTCTCTGGTGCCGCGTGATCTTTTCAGGTCCGGCCAGGTCGTATTCGATGCCGTGTATACGCCGCTTGAAACAAAACTGTTGTCCGATGCGGCGGCCAAAGGCCTTATGACCATTTCCGGGGTGGACATGTTTATCAACCAGGCGGTCCTTCAATTCGAGCAATTCACGGGAGAAGATGCTCCGGTGGAAGTGATGCAACGGGCGGTCATGGAGCGTTTGACATGAAAATCGTGCTGATCGGATATCGCGGTACGGGAAAAAGTGCCGTAGGGGTGCTTCTTGCCGAAAAACTCGGCATGCCGTGCGTCCATATGGATGATGAAATCGTTAAAACGGCCGGCATGTCCATTCCGGAAATCGTGGGTAAGTTCGGTTGGAAAACATTTCGGGATATGGAATCCGCCGTAGTGCGATTACTGGCGGAACGGGATAATCTGGTTATCGATACCGGCGGCGGTGTAATCGAACGGCCGGAGAATGTCGCAAACCTGCGGAACAATGCAACGGTATTCTGGTTAAGGGCCTCGGTGCCGGTGATCGTCTCCCGTATCGAGAAAGAAACGCAGCGGCCGGCCCTTACACCGGGAATGACCTTTACCGAGGAAGTGGCGGCCATGGTGGAGAAACGAGCGCCGAAATACGAGCAGGCCGCGGATGTCCGAATCGACACCGATGATCGGACTCCGGAGCAGGTGGCCGACACGATTGTTCGGCTGATTGAAACGTAAACCGTTTGCCTTGGAACATCGTGAGCCTATCACGGTTATGGCCGACCTTTGGTCCGCTTGAGTGCCCCTTTTCAGTCGGACATCCCTTCAACGACATGCCGGATGATGTTTTCCAATGCCGGCCCGGTCTTGCGAGCCGTTTCAATGATGTCCTCCACGGATGCAGGAATCGGCGCATCCGGGATGTGGACGTTGGTGATGATCGAGAGGCCTAGAACGGGAATGTTTGCATGAACCGCCGCGATGACTTCCAAAACGGTCGAGAATCCCACGGCATCGGCGCCGATTGTTCTTAAAAACCGGATTTCAGCCGGCGTTTCCAGGGAAGGCCCTTTAAGCCCTGCATAGACGCCTTTTTGCAGCGGCGCCTTGTGTTTATCGGCTGCCTGCAAGGCCAGAGCGATCAGCTCACGGTCATAGGCAGCCGTCATATCGGGAAATCGGTCCCCCCATGCGTCAATATTGGGTCCGATCAAAGGATTGTCACCGGTAAGGTTGATATGGTCGATCATCACCATGATATCCCCTGCATTGAACCCGGGGTTTACACCGCCGGATGCGTTTGTGAGAATGATAGTAGTTACCCCCAACGCCTGCATGACCCGGATGGGGAAGGTGACCTGTTCTGCTGAATATCCTTCATATAGATGGAACCGCCCCTGAAGTGCGATCACCTGTTTTCCGGAAAGGCCGCCGAAAACGAGTTTGCCGCGATGGCTCTGAACCGTGGAAACAGGAAAGTGGGGAATGTGGGCGTAATCCAATGTAATTTTATCCTCGAGCATCCCCGCTGTATCCCCCAATCCCGTGCCGGTAAAAAGGCCGATTCGAGGCGTTGCATTCCACTGCCGCCTTAAAAAATTTGCCGTTTCCACGGCTTTTTCCCGTTGATCCATGTTCCCTCCGCCTATCATCGATTCCATTACTTTTAAGGGTTGACAGAATGTGAACAAACCGAATCATAGGTGACGATGATCGCTCCGTCAAGGGATTGGACGACCGGGAATGCCGGCCGATCCGGGCGGACGTCAATTTTTGCCGTCAAACCGGAGATTAACCGGATGAGACCATTGACATTTCATTGTGATTGTGAAATATTCATTTTTTTTGGGTAATGAAAGTTTAGTTGTAATTTCATTGGTTTAAACAAAAACATCGGGAATGCCGAAAAAAACACTGCTTCTGAAAACCCAAGCGATAAAATCAGGAAGCGCTTCCTTAAAAAAGCGGGTAAAGTCATGAAAATCAGAGAAGTTATGGAAACCTTAAAGGCGACGGTTCTGGTCGGGGAGGACCAGTTGGACAAAGAGGTCGTCGCAGCAGGATCGGCCGATTTAATGGACGACATCTTAGCGGCGCTTGCGGAGGGCTCGGTTCTGCTGACAGGCGTTCCTACCGAACGGGTGCTGCGTGTCGCAAAGGTGGCGGGGGTCGGGGCCATCGTATTTGTCAGGGGGAAGATGCCCGGCGAACGGGTGATCGAGATGGCCGAATCGTTTAATGTGCCTATTCTGCAAACGCAGTATTCAATGTTCGTGGCCAGCGGCCGTTTGTACATGAACGGGCTTCGAGGGCTGGATGGGTCGTGGTAGTTTTTATCGCCCGAATAAAAAAAAGGATATTGAGCTTTTAACGACATAATAAAACGGGCAAATTTTTGTCCGGAGGTCGCTTTATGATCGAAGCAGTCATTATAATGGGTGGATTGGGAATCCTGATCGGTACGCTCTTGGCGGCCGCATCCAAGGTTTTCTATGTTTATGTCGATCCAAAGGTTCTCGCTGTGGAAGACGCGTTGCCGGGGGCCAATTGCGGCGGATGCGGTTTTCCGGGTTGCAGTTCGAATGCCGAGGCAATCGTGGCCGGCAAATCACCACCAACCTCGTGTGTGGCCGCGGGAGCGGATGTCGCCGAGGCCGTTGCTGCGATATTGGGAATCTCGGTCGAGGCAAAAGAGCCGGATATCGCCTTGCCGGGATGCACTTACGGTGTGGCGGAAGCGAAAACGAAATTTTTGTACAACGGCATCAATGACTGCCGTGCTGCGGCATTGATCAGCGGCGGCATGAAAGTATGTACGATCGGATGTCTCGGACTGGGAACCTGCGCAAGGGCCTGTCCGTTTGATGCGATTACCATGGGGCCCGACGGCATTCCTGCCGTAGACAACGAAAAGTGCACGGGGTGCGGCACCTGTGAAAGGGTCTGTCCGAAGCATATCATCAAGCTCTCCTCGGTCACGCGCAGAATTCTGCTTGAATACACGGTTGATGACTGCACAACACCCTGTCAGCGGGCCTGTCCGGCAGGCATCGATATTCGTGAATACATTCGTCAAATCACGCTGGGAAATTATGAGCGCTCGGTCCAGGTTATAAAGGAACGGAATCCCTTTCCCTCCGTCATCGGACGAATTTGTCCACGCCCTTGTGAACTGGAATGCCGCCGAAAACTCGTCGACGAACCGGTCGCGATCAACTACCTGAAACGATTTGTCGCGGATTACGAGCGGCAAACCGGAAAACGGAGCCAGCCTTACAAAGCGCCGAGCACGGGCCGAAAAATCGCTGTAATCGGCGGCGGGGTGCAGGGGTTGTCCACGGCATTTTTCTCAGCCCGACTTGGGCACGATGCCACCGTTTATGAAGCATCCTCTGAAATGGGCGGACTGTTGCGCACGGCAATTGCCCGGGAGCGGCTGCCCCGTGAGGTTCTGGACTGGGATATCGAAGGCATTCGGGAAATCGGGGTGGCATTGAAACCGGGACAAACGATGGGAACGGATTTTACTGCGGCTTCTCTGCTTGAAAATGGATACGATGCCGTATTTCTGGCTTCCGGCGGCTGGGACAGCCGCTTGGCCAGGGGAGCTGTTCATGTTGGTGAACAAGCCGTTCCCGGCGCATACTTGCTGCTGGATGTGATGAAATCAGGCAGTGAAAACAAATACGGACTGTCCGTTTCCGGAGATGCCGTCATCGTGGGCGGCGGGGAATTGGCTGTCGAAGCGGCCGGCATTTTAAAATCGATCGGAGCCGGCAAGGTCCATATCCTTTTCAGGGAAGGTCCCCAACATTATGCCGAGGACACACAAATCGATGCGGACAAACTGGAAGGCGACGGCATCGCGGTTCATTTTGGGTGCGCCGTCACACGGCTGATTGGAGAAGCCGACCGTCTGTGTGAAGTCGAGATTGAAAATTTGCAAACGCATACCACCGAGTCCATTGAGGCGAACAACCTTATCCTCTCATCCGGACGGTTCCCTGAATTGATTTTTAAAAGACTGGAGCCGGATGAAGCCATGGAGGATGAAAATTCATCGGCAAACCGTCCTGTCCATTGGGAAGCTTTCGAACCCTACAATCTGCCCCTGTTTGCCGATGCTGTCGGAATGATGTCCGAAGCGGACGTGTTGACGGATTTCTCCGCTGCCATTAAAGCCATAGCCGCTGGCAGAAGGGCTGCGGCCACCATTCACAAGATTATGTACGATATTGAAATTTTTCTGCCCGAGAACGTATTGACGGCCCGGTCGGTTTACCAGGACGTGGATTCGCTCGAAGGTGTAACCCCCGTTCCGCGGCAGATCATGCCGATGGCCGGTGAGAAAGAGCTGGCGCAATCCGGTGAAATCGAAAAGGGTTTCGATGAAACCCAGGCCGGAAAGGAAGCGGATCGGTGTTTGCAGTGCGGATTGATCTGTTATAAAAACGATGGCGATAAAAACCGCACTGAAAAACCGGAAAACGTCGTATAAAAAGGGGGTTGGATTTTGGCAACGGAACAGGGCAGGGTCCTGAGAATCGTAGAAGGAGTGGCTCTGGTTAAAACCATGAAGTCGGAAGCCTGTGCCGCGTGCTCCGCTCAACATTCCTGCACCACGAAAGGCAACGACATGGAAGTGGAGGCGGTGAACAGGGTTGGGGCCAAACAGGGTGACGAGGTCGTGATCCAGATCGATACACGGCCTTTTTTAAAAGCGACCTTTATGCTTTATCTGTTTCCTATTTTATTTATGATTTTTGGAGCAATGATTGGTGAAAAACTTGCCCCGCGGTTTCTGATGGACCCCTCCGTGCTGTCGGCGGTTTTGGCATTTTCCTTTTTCTTTGTTTCCGTTTGGGTTGTCAAAAAAACGGGTAATGAAATGGGAAATAAAGAAGAATATCGCCCCAGAATCATTCGCGTTCTGAAGCGAAAGGCAGCTGCCGCCCACCCGGAAATCGATTAAGACGGGAAAGAGGAGGCAACCGAGGCCCTTCTTCCATAAATCACGTAAACTTATCCGTCGCAGGCATTATGGAAGCCCTGTTTAAGCGACACTACTTTTTCGATGAGGGAATTCGGTTTGCCTGCCTACAATGCGGTAAATGCTGTGCCGGCGAACCCGGCACCGTTTATGTTGGAAACAATGAGATTAAAAGCATCTCCGATTTTCTGCACACCCCCATTTTGCATGTGATTGAACGATACCTCTACCCTTACCGGGATGCCTATTCCGTCCGTGAAGATGACCGGGGGCGATGTCTGTTTTACGAAAATGGATGCCGGATATATCCTGTCCGTCCGGTTCAATGTCGAACATTTCCGTTCTGGTTCGAGAACCTGCGGTCCGAGTTGACATGGCGGCAGGTTGAAAAAGAATGTCCCGGCATCGGGAAGGGGACCTTGTTCAGCAAGGAGGAAATACTGGCGATACTGCGTTTAAGCAGATGAGTGCCCATCCAGAAATGGCTCTTTCACGCGATTTCTGCGTTGGACGCAAAACCGAAATCCTAAAAATAGCACACTATTTCTGTGGTTTCGATCTTGCGCCCGCCTTGAACTCACTCGAAATAGCCTATTTCTGGATGGCCACTAACTATTGTGTTCAGCGCGCCTTCCATATCGGTTCGCGCTTTTCGGCAAACGCACGAGTGCCTTCCCGACTGTCTTCGGTCAGGCGAAGCATGCGGAAAAGATTCTGCTCCAGACGCAACCCGTCTTCCAACGGCATATTCAGTCCTTTTATTGCGGCCTGCTTTATCGCACGAACCGCCAGGGGGCCGGCCGCCAAAATTTTTTTCGCCATGGATGCCGCCGTTGACATGAGCTCCGGCAGCGGCACCACCCGGTTGACCAAACCGATGCGGTAAGCCTCTTGTGCATCGATGCGTTCTCCGGTGTACAGAAGCCAAAGCGCATTGCACAGGCTAACGGCCCTGGGAAGCCTTTGGGTACCGCCGCCGCCCGGCAATAGGCCCAGTTTTACCTCACCCAGGCCGAACCGGGCATTATCGGCGGCGACACGGATATCGCATGCCAAGGCCAATTCCAAGCCACCGCCGTTGCAATGGCCGTTTATGGCGGCAATGATCGGTTTGAAAATCTCCAATCCATGGGTCAGGGTATCTTTTGCAGCGGGATCGAATGCTTCCGACGGATGAGGGACCTCCGAGAAATTCTGCTTGATATCGCTTCCGGCGCAAAAGGCCTTTTCTCCCATACCGGTGATAATGGCAACCCATGCATCATCGTCGTCCCGAAAATCCCGCCATGCTTTTCCAAGGCGTTCGTAAGTGGCCATATCGCAGGCGTTCAGTGCTTCCGGCCGGTTGATGGTAATCGTTGCGATTTTGTCTTTTACTTCATAGATAACGGATTTCATGGGTCTGTTCCTCTCACGGCGGGGATGGATTCGAACAGCATCAGGTCAGGATGATTTGGGATCCATCGACTTTTTGAGCTTCCGGTCTATTTCGGCGAAAAGGTCTTTTTGCTTTTTTTCCTGCTTGGCCTTGATTGAAGCTATTTCTTTCTCGAGTGTTTTTTTTGAGCTCATAAATTTATCGAGGTCTTCTTTAAGGCTGGAATCATCCACGGAATTGGGGATATCTTCAAGTCCGAGATGATTTTTGACAAACAGTTTCATTCCATAAGCGCCTTCGACAATGTCGATGATGCCTAAGTCGCTGAGTTTGCGGCAGAGGTACTGGCTTTCCTCCAGCGAAAAACGCAGCATGGAACTCAACGTGTCGACAGCCGGCGGCATACCGTTTTGATGCTCGAGAATGCGAATGGCCGCGACCGTAAGATGTGCTTTATGATAGAACTCTTTTTTGTCCATGGCGTTTTTTTTAATTGAAAAAATAAATGATTCGTAGCACAGTAAAGAACATATAAAACCCTGATTGACACAGCAGCCGACCGGTCTTCATTAAAATGGATGCGCGAAATCATCACATACCGAATCGGATTTTTCCTCATGTTTCCGCTATGAGTAATCATTAAATATGGTGTTTGTCAAGTTTCCGGTCGCCGTCGGGAGGCGGGGATTTTTTTGGAATTTATTTTTGCAAGGAGGATGCCATGACTGAGATAATCGATATTCGGGCGAGAGAGATTCTGGATTCCCGGGGCAACCCGACCGTGGAGGCGGATGTGATTTTAGCCTGCGGTGCAACAGGGCGGGCGGCGGTTCCTTCCGGAGCATCGACAGGCTCCAGAGAGGCACTCGAACTGCGGGATAAGCGTCTGAAACGATACGGGGGTAAAGGCGTTGCGACCGCTGTCAAGAACGTTGTTGACGTTATCGCCCCGGCGGTTTGCGGTATGGATGCCTCCGATCAGGTTGCTGTTGACAAAGCAATGATCGATCTGGACGGGACCCCCAATAAGTCCAAGCTTGGCGCCAATGCCATATTGGGCGTTTCCATGGCCGTTTCCCGTGCCGCCGCCGCTGCATACGTTTTGCCGTTGTACCGGTATCTGGGTGGTGTCAATGCCCGTTATCTGCCAGTCCCCATGATGAATATCGTAAACGGTGGCGCCCATGCCGCCAACAGCTTGGATATTCAGGAATTCATGATTGTTCCGATTGGCGCAAAGCGCATGGTGCAGGCCGTTCAAATGGGTGCTGAAACCTTCCATGCCCTGAAAGAGATTCTGAAAAAGGAAGGCCATTATACAGCGGTAGGGGATGAGGGCGGATTCGCACCGGATCTGGAGAGCAATGAAGACGCGATTAAATACATCATGAAGGCCGTCGAACAGGCGGGGTATAAACCGGGTGTGGACATCGCAATCGCCATGGATGCCGCCGCCAATGAATTCTACAAGAATAAACGATATGAACTGAAATCGGAAAACAAGTCATTTACGGCGGAGGAATTGATTGACTACTATGAAAAATTGATCGAATCCTATCCGATTATTTCAATCGAGGACGGCCTGGCTGAAAAAGATTGGGATAACTGGGAAGTGATGACCGACCGGTTGGAGGGGGCCATTCAAATCGTCGGAGACGACATATTCGTGACCAATCCGGAGATTTTTGCAAAGGGCATCGAAAACGGCATAGCCAATTCCATTCTTATAAAACTCAATCAGATCGGCACCGTAACCGAAACATTAGAGGCCATCGAAATGGCAAAACAGGCCGGGTATACGACGGTCATTTCCCACAGATCCGGGGAAACGGAGGATACGTTTATTTCCGATCTTGTCGTGGCGATAAACGGTGGTCAGATCAAAACGGGATCGTTGTCCCGCAGCGACCGGATTGCCAAATACAACCAACTGATCAGAATCGAGGAAGAACTGGGTGAGGCAGCCCGGTTTTCCGATGAGCTTTTCATCGCAAAATGATGATCAGGTTTATAACCGAAATCATGCAGACACACCGGATTTTCGTCATCGGGGCGGCAGCGGCCTTCATCGGAATGGGTTCTGCCGCTTACGGGTACGTTCTGGAGGGCGCCCACATACTGGATATGTACGTCAAAAACCAGGGAAAAGCCGGTAATGTAGCGGTTCGGCAGCGGCTTAAGACGCATGAATCCACTCATTCGCTTGAACTTTTTCAGATTTTAACATATAAGCACCCCGACAAATATCGCATGGAAATATCGGAAGGGGGGCGGGAATGGGTTTATGCGCGATCAAACGGCCGTTCCGTAACCGTCATCGACGGCAAACTTTCTGATGTCGAGGAATCGATTTTCGAACGCTATCCCGATCTTCTGATCGGCCGTTCACGATCTGCCCTCCAACAGCATCTGCTGGAACTGGGGGTGGATGTATCCATATCCAGCCTCGGGCGGTTCAATGGCTCGGTCGTTTATGTCATCGGAGCCAGGTATCCGGATGAATCCCGGCCGCAGATATGGTTCGACAAAGAAGCCTTTCTACCGGTTCGGTGGCTTGCGCCGGACAGAGGCGGTGCACGTAAGCCGGCGTGCAAGGAGATCGTGTTCCTGGATTGGCGTGAAGTGAACGGCATCCGTTATCCGATGCACATGAAGTTCAACATCAACGCGGTCAACGTGCGGGAGATAATCGTTGATGCCGTAAATCGGGATGTCACGATTCCTGATGATCAATTCGATATCGGCATGATTCGAGCCGCCCACCCACGCACCAGGGGCGAACATCTGATCGAGATCGATTCGGGAAAACCGTCCGAGTCGGCCGAACCGCGATCGCTGATCGAAAACTTCGAGCGAATGTATCGATAGCCCCTCTCGGATGCCGTATATGGCTCTCTTACCGACGTGCGGCGGTTCGAAAGCAGGATCGTTTTGACTGCAGCAAAATAAACCGATGCCCATCCAAAACCGGGATAGGTCCTGCAAAGCGTTTTTTCGCATTTGAAATCCTCAAAAAGAATCGGAAGGTTTCGGGACCTTAACACTACGGCTCGGATCTCGAGGCCGGGGGATAGATTTCTGGACGGGCACAAAGAGAAGCCGGAAAAAGGAATTTTATGGGAAATACGAAATACATATTTGTAACAGGCGGTGTACTTTCCTCTCTTGGCAAAGGCCTCGCATCCGCGTCGATCGGTGCCCTCCTGGAAAGCAGGGGGCTTCGGGTCACCATTCAGAAGTTGGACCCCTATATCAATGTCGATCCCGGAACCATGAACCCCTTTCAGCATGGAGAGGTCTTTGTTACGGATGACGGGGCGGAAACGGATTTGGATCTGGGCCATTATGAGCGGTTTACGCATGCCAAGCTCAGCATGAACAACAATTTTACCACCGGCAAAATTTATTATTCCGTTATCACGAAGGAAAGAAAGGGAGACTACCTGGGAGGGACCGTACAGGTCATCCCTCATATCACCGAAGAAATCAAAAACAGCATCAAACTCGTGTCCGATGATGTCGATGTGGTGATCGTCGAGATCGGCGGGACGATCGGCGATATCGAGAGCCTCCCTTTTTTAGAGGCGATACGGCAGTTTAAAGCCGATGTCGGCAAGGAAAACGTTTTGTATATTCATCTGACGCTGGTGCCCTATATCGCCGCTGCGGGAGAGGTAAAGACGAAACCCACACAGCACAGCGTCAAGGAGCTTCGCAGCATCGGCATTCAGCCGGACATTTTATTATGCCGGACGGAAAAAACGCTTTCCAGCGATATCAAAAGCAAGATCGCCCTTTATTGTAATGTGAGCAAGGATGCTGTTATTACGGCCAAAGATGTTGACTGCATTTATGAAGTTCCCCTTAATTTCAACCAGGAAGGGTTGGACGAAAAGATCGTAGAACTGCTCAATATTTGGACGAGAGCCCCCCGGCTCGAGGCGTGGGAAGAATTTGTCCGGTTATACAAGTCCCCCAAGTACAGGGTGAAAATCGCCATTGTCGGAAAATACACGGATCTTACCGATTCGTATAAAAGCTTGAACGAGGCCCTTTATCATGCGGGGGTTCCCAATAATGCACAGGTCGACTTGATATTTATCGACGCCGAGACGATCCAAGAGGATAATTGCCAAAAGATCCTGAAGGAGGCGGACGGCATCCTTGTCCCGGGAGGGTTCGGGGCCCGTGGCGTCGAGGGGAAAATATGTGCCGCCCAATATGCCCGTATTCACAAAATACCCTATTTCGGCATTTGCCTCGGAATGCAGGTGGCGGTAATTGAATATGCCCGCAATGTGGCCGGAATAACCGACGCCAACAGCACCGAGTGCGATCCGGAAACGCCTCATCCGGTGATTTACCTGATGCAGGAATGGTATGATGAAAAAACACAAACGTACCAAAAGCGGGATGTCCATTCCGATAAGGGCGCGACCATGCGTCTTGGCGCCTATCCCTGCTTGTTGAAGAGCGCATCGTTTGCAGAGCGGGCTTACGGCCGACGGGACGTTTCGGAGCGGCATCGGCATCGTTATGAATTCAACAATGACTATAAAGAAATTATGGAAGAAAAAGGCCTGATCATCAGTGGCCAATCACCAAGAGGGGATCTGGTAGAAATCATAGAGGTGGCTGATCATCCCTGGTACCTGGGATGCCAGTTTCATCCGGAATTCAAATCCCGTCCCATGGCGCCCCATCCTTTGTTTAGGGATTTTATTCGGGCCGCTCTCGAGGAATCGTTAAAAAAATAGAAGAAAGAAAGATGGATCCGGCTGAAGACACGGGTGCGATGCCGGAAGAGGCCGTCCCAATGAACATGATGGGATCCCGGAAGCACCGACAGGCCGACGAATAAATCCTTGGGCGGGATTGGAAACCGCCCGAAAAGGCATTTAACCGGCTTAAATGGATGCGATTTCCTCTAAAATCATGATTTCCGGCGACCCGTCCATAATGGTTGAAAACGAGGCGAAGAATTCATTGAAGTGGGGAGTCGACGAATGGCGCTTCAATGCTTCCCCGTCTTTGTAAGCCTCCATGACAACCAACATGTTGGGATTTTTCGGATCTTTACAGAACTTGTAAATTAATGTGCCGTCTTCCTTCGCCACCTCGACCACCAGTTTTTTGACCATCTCGACGGCTTTTCCCATGTGTCCCTCTTTGACTCCCAGTTTCGCTATAACAGGAACCATGCCGGTATTCTCCTTGATTCAGTGTGTTCTTGTTCGAAGATCGGTTCATTCAGTGTCCATCCATAAATGCCCCTTTCACGCGATTTCTGCGTTGGACGCAAGATCGAAATCCTCAAAATAGCACGCTATTCCTGCGATTTCGATCTTGCGCCCGCCTTGAACTCACGCGAAATTGCCAATTTCTGGATGGACACCATTTAAAAAAAATAAACGGGGCATGTTTCAGTGCTTAAAGCTCCGCTGCCCGGTATAGACCATGGTGACGCCCGATTCATTACATGCCTCGATGCTCTGGTAATCGTTGTTGGAGCCGCCGGGCTGAATAACGGCGGAAATCCCTTCCCGGATACCGACGTCCACGCCGTCCCGGAAAGGAAAAAAGGCATCGCTGACCATGGCCCCACCCAACAGCCCCCCTTTTTCCCGCCTCACCCGGTTGTCGATTTCCTCTCTTGCATTCGTATCCCGCAGTTCCACATAGGGGGTCTGGTGAGCTTCGAAGGCGTATCGATCTTTCAGTTTCCGGTAGGCCTTGTCTTTGGCGATCTCGGCGACACCCACACGGTCCTGCTCCCCTGTTCCGATTCCCACGGTAACCAAATCCTTGATAAAAATAACGGAATTCGATGTGATGCCGGATTCGACGAGCCATCCGAAAATCATATCATCGTATTCCTTTTCGGTGGGATAGCGGTTGATCCTGTAAGTCTTGCCGTTGTGTTCACATGCGGCGATTTTCAGGTCTTCTTTTGTCCGGGTCACGGGCACGAAAGACCATTGGGCGATAATCCCGCCGTCGATCAGGCTTTTGAAATCCACCACCCGGCTGCCGACAAATGTGTGCAGTCGGGCGATATTTTCAATCCGAATAACCCGAAGATTTTTTTTCTTTGATAGAATTTCCATGACACCGGCTTCAAAATCCGGCGCTACAACCACTTCGGCATACTGCTCATAAACGGCCTGCGCAGTGGCCTTGTCAACGGCTCGATTCAATGCGATGCATCCTCCGAAGGCCGCAACCCGGTCAGCCATGTAGGCCTTGCGGTAAGCGTCCTCCAATGAATCCGATTGGGCTGCACCGGAGGGGTTGTTGTGCTTGACGATGACCACCGTCGGCTTTTCAGAGAAATACCTGAGAATATTCAGTGCATTATCCGTATCGGTCAGATTCGTTTTTCCGGGATGTTTCCCCGATTGCAGCAGTTCGACATCCGAGGCCAGATACCGGCCCGGATGGATCATTCGGGTGTCTCCCAGAACCAGATTTCCGTTGATGAGTTTATAGAGAGCCGCCTCTTGTCCGGGATTTTCTCCGTAGCGCAACCCCTTCTTTTCACCGCCGATGTTCCACAAAACCTTTTCATAAAAAAGGGTCTGGCGTCGGCCTTTTTCCAAAAAGCTGATTTCCATATTGGAAGGGAATGGGTCTCCGGCCATTGTTTTATACATTTTTTTCAAATCTTCGGTCATGATGGTCACTCCTATGCTGCCGATTCACAAAAGGGATTCATGGCTGCGTATACGAAAGGGCGGCCCTGTAAATTCGGCCCGCCGCTGCTTGAAAATGCATTCAGCTGCCGTGGAAGTGATAGCATTGCTCGACATTCGCAAACGCGGTGTCGGCAAGATATCGAGAAATCATGGTGTCATATGCGGCGGTATGCTCATACGCCTTCTGAGCGAGCTGATACCGCAGGGCCAGCGACGTGCGGCCGTTGTGCCGCTCCAGGTCGTAAAGAATCCGTTCATAATCCGATGGATCGACAACGGCCGCCACCCGCAGAAAATTTTTGGCCGAAGCCCTGATCATGCAGGGACCTCCGATGTCGATATTCCCCCGGGCGTCTTCAGGTGTTGCCGACACCCGGGATATGGTTTTCTTGAACGGATAGAGGTTCACCACGACCATATCGATGGGAACGCTGCCGGTCCTGAGCAGGTCGTGCCGGTGTGCGTCATTGTACGTTTCCGTAAGCAGGCCCAGGTAGATTTTAAAGTCGAGCGTTTTGACGAGGCCTCCCTGTGTTTCCGGCTGTCCGGTGTAGTCCGACACCTGTCGGAGCCTCGATGATGCCGAATCCCCCAGAATTTCTTTCAGTTTGGCATATGTGCCGCCCGTCGAGAAAAACGTCATGTCCGAATTCATCGCGGCAAGTTTTACAATGAAGTCATCCAGTCCCGATTTGTCGGAAACACTTACCAGAACGTGCTTCACCGCAACACAATTATCGATTTTTTCCACCTTGTTAATCGTCATTTTGCATTATCCCGTTCTTCGATTTCGTATATGAATTGCGCAAAAAACCGTTTCATGAATTCATGGCGTTGGAAGGCAATTTTCTTGCCTTCCTCTGTCAGAATTCGATCCTTTATTTTTGACAGTTTGACTACATACTCCCGATAGCCCGTATCATTGACGGAGTAAGGCTCGGTTTCTTCGATGCTGAGTTCGGGGGCATGCAGCCGGGCACCCACTTCTCCGGCGAACAGAAATGCCCGGGCAATCCCAACGGCACCGATGGCATCGATTTTGTCTGCGTCAAACAATATTTTTGCCTCGAGCGTCTTCGGGGGGTTGTTCTTTCGGAATCGATGGGATGCAATGCAGTGCAGAATGTTTTTTTTCTGATCGTTCGTCAAGGAAAGCGGTTCGACCAGGGATTTTGCCATTTCGACCCCTTTTCGAGCATGGCATACGGCCCCTTTTGAGTTGTCCTGATAACATCTGCCGATATCATGCAGCAGTGAGGCGATGGACAAAACGTGAAGATCGGCGCCTTCTTTTCGGCCGATGGTGAGGCAGAGACGATGCACGCGAATCGTGTGATCCCAGCCGTGGCTGCCTTTTGAACTGCTGAAATGGGCTTTTGCCTGCTCGAGAATGTCCGAAAAAGGAGGGATGTTTCCTTCCCGCGGCTCAAAAGCCGGTTCAGCGGATGTGAGTTTCTCGAATGTTGAAGCGTTGAGGGCGGAAAAATCGGCGTCTTTCATGTTCATGGGTTATTATTTGAAGCGGCCTGTGAGAAATTCTTCAAAATCCAGCTCGACTTTTTGACGCGGCCGAAAAGCGACTTCAGATGATTGCCGGCGCCCGCTCTCGATTAATCTGCGGAGTTCGTATATTTCCCGGGTCAAAGAGGCGATGCCTTCAGCAATGGTCAGCAGGGCGGCATCCTCTTCTTCGGAGGGTTTTCGGTTCCGCTGTTCCGCCGGTTCCGCCGCAAGCGGTGCGTGGTACGATTGTTCTTCCACGAAAGAAAAATCAGTTGCCGATGCCGCATTCGGGTGTGAGGCGACCGATTCGGCATTTTTTTCTTCTTGCTTTTCCGGAACGTTGTTTTTCGATGTGAACAGGGTAAAATAGGTGTCCCAAAATTCGATCAGCGGCACATCGGATAATGTTTCATCGACAAGACGGTCCGCGGCAATTTTTATATCTTTTGCGGCTGTGATTTCAGGGCTGTGCTCGACAAGGGCTCCCGGAAAGGCGGTCGGCCTGGAAACGAACAGGTGCAGCGATATGGTTGCCAGGCAGCTGACTTCAATTGTAAAACGTTTGGCCAGAGACTGATTCAGCTTTGAAACAGCGAGCTCGGCGATCTTCCCATTCTTGTTCTTGTTCACCACCGAAAAAAGGCGGCCGGTAAAGCCGTTTGCCCCGAGCGCTTTTACGAGGGCGTAAGCACCGGAAATGGCCGGTGGCTCCGGCGTAAATACCAGAATGGATTGTGAGGCGGCCCTGCAAAAAGAAATCGTGCTTTGCGACGGAACCGCTAAGGTATCGATGACAACATAATCATATTCCGGCTGTCCGGCAAAGGCATCGCAAATCCGTTTCGCCTGATCCTGTTCGATAGCCTTGTCCGGAGAAAAAGCGTCTCCGGCAAAAATGACGTCCAGATGTTCCCTATACGGGAAACGGATATCCTCCACTTCGGCATCGCCGATGAGAAACCGGTCGATATTTCCGGAAGCCTCGACAGGCAGCGGCGAATTTTCTTCGGATATATCCGGGTCGGCAAACAGCAGGCAGGTCCGGAACCCCCTGGCGGACAGGCATACAGCAAGGTTGGCGCTTACGAATGTTGCACCCACATGTTCTTTGCCCCCTGTAACCGTAATAACCCGAGCCATTATGCTCCTTCAAGTGTTCACCAGTCGGTATGCGACACTTAGTGACGTATTCCGGCTGCCGCTACGGTGGTGTGATGTGTTCCCCCCGGTTCTTTAACCGCCGGGTTCAGCGAATATTTTTATCGTGTCCTCTCTCTCTTCCAAAGAGAAAACGACGCTGTCGCAACGAAATGTATTGCATATTTTACTGAAATTGTCATTAACAAATTCGTTGAACAGGGGCTTGTCCGAACGGTTTGCGGCCAACCCGGCCTTTTTTCTGGCCTTGATGTAGGCTTCGAAAAAGTCGTCGATCAACGGCGTCTCATCGTTTGGATTCCTCAGGACGATGCTGCCGTTTCCTTCCGGCGATTCGACAGATGTGGACGATACGATTTTCGGGCCGGCTTTCGGGACGGCACCGGGTTCGCGGGTCCTGAATTCTTTCAGCATATCGTGGGGCACCACCCGCACCACTTCACTCAAGGTGGTCTGGTTCAGCTTCATCAGGCCGTCATCCACCATTGTTTTCATGCCGGTTTTCAAGGCGATGCGCTTTATTTCGCTCTCTCCGTATCCGCGATGTAAGGCATTGGCGATTTCCCTGTTGATGATCAGCATTTCAGAGATAAGGGTGCGCCCTTTGTATCCGGTGAAATCACACTGATCACAACCTTCTCCGATGTAGAAGGTTGCATCGGCGGGGAACGAGGGATAAACAAGGCCCCACTCGTCTTCGGTGGGAATGTATTTTTTCCGGCAAAACGGGCATATTTTGCGGACAAGCCGTTGGGCTAAAACGCCCATCAGGCTCGAGGCGATTTGGTTGTATTCGATCTGAAGGTCAAGCAGCCGGGTAATGGCGCTGAAAGAGTCGTTGGTATGGATGGTGCTCAGCAGGAGATGACCGGTTTGGGCCGCATCGAAGGCGATCCTCGCCGTTTCCTCGTCCCTGACTTCCCCCACCAGGATGACATCAGGATCGAGCCGCAAAAAAGATCTTAAAAATCGGGCGAAAGTAAGTCCGATCTTCGGCTTTGTCTGGGTCTGCATAATACCGGGAAAGCTGTATTCGATGGGGTCTTCAGCCGTTATGATTTTGATGCCGGGATTGTAGACGTATTGAAGGGCGCTGTACAATGTCGAGGTTTTCCCGCTTCCCGTGGGGCCTGAGACGAGAATCATTCCCGCCGAGCTTTTCAGCAGCTGTTTGAGCGGATCCAGTACATGGGGGGCATGGCCGAGGCTGTCCATATCGACTTTTGCGTTTCGGGGATCGAGGATTCGGATAGTGACGTTTTCGCCGACGATCGCCGGGCATGTGGCAACACGAAAGTCGAGGTCCACTTTCTGGTTTTTCTCTCGGTCGAAAAAATTAATTCTGAAAACCCCGTCCTGAGGAATTCGGCGCTCAGCGATGTCCAGATTCGACATAACCTTGATTCTTGAAATGATCGCCGGAATCATTTTCCGGATTTTGTCATCCAGCCATTTCAGGTTCAAGGGATGCAAAACGCCGTCGAATCGATACCGCAGCTTGGCCCCCTGGCGGTCCTGCTCGATGTGGATGTCGCTGGCGCCGTTTATGATGCCGTATTTTATTATGAAATTTACGACTTCATCCGCCTCCATGTCCAAAACGCCGTAAGGCGCATCCTTGGAAACCGTTTCGTTGACCGATTCAAGATCGATATTCATTCGGTCGACATCTTCCCGGGTTATTTCCGAGTGGCTGGACAACCGGTAGGACTGCAGCGGTTTATTGTACAGGGTTTCATATAATTCGATGAACTTTTTGTCCGTGATCAGGACACATTGCATTTTCAAATGCGAGTAGACGGAGCCGAGTTCCTGGATGACTTTCAGGTTTTCCGGGAGGGACACGGCAAGGGTCAGCCGATTTCCCTCGATTGAAAGCGGGATGATGAGGTGCTTTTCCGCATACTTTTGTGTAACGATGCTGGAAAGGCTTTGTTTTTGCATTTCATTATAGGAAAAATCGTCCAGTCTCTTGTACAACAGATTGTATTGCTTGGATAATGCGGTATACAGCTGGTCGACGGTGATGAACGTGTTGCCCAGCAGGATGTTTCCCAAAGGTTCCGCGCTGTGCCGCTGTTCCCGCAGGGCCGCATTCAGCTTTTCTTCGTCGATGAGGCCCTGCTTCAGAAGGATTTCGCCCAGTCGCAGCTGTTTATTGTACTTTTTCAGAACCCGGTTGAGGTCCATGGACGATACGAGGTTCAGGTCGTTTAGAATTTCGCCGAGTGTTCTGACGGATCCCTTTTGTGCCAGGGCTTCTTCCAGATCTTTTTGGCTGATCATTTTCAGCTTGACGGCCAACTCCCCGAGCTTCTTTCCGCCGGTCTGGTATTGCTGAAGCTCCGCCAAATCGCCCTTTGAGAGATATCCCCGGTTGACGATGCAGTCCCCGACGCTTTCATCGGGGCTTTTATTGAACAGGCAGGCGTTCAGCTCGTCCTCATCCATGTACCCTTTTTCGATGATAAATTCACCGATGTTGTTTTTGAGCTCCTTGTGATCCAGGAGGAAATTAAGCTGCTCCCGGGTGATTTTATTCATCTGAATCAG
Organism: Desulfobacterales bacterium; assembly: GCA_046483495.1. Taxonomy (GTDB): domain Bacteria; phylum Desulfobacterota; class Desulfobacteria; order Desulfobacterales; family UBA5616; genus CAYLRU01. The sequence goes on along the minus strand of JAWODC010000074.1, from coordinate 24,556 downwards.
GATTTCGCCCAACGGAACGCCCCTTTTCCGGGACTCTTCTTCCTGAATGAGAAGGGCTTTTTCGACCTCTTTTTTTTTTACGAGCCCCTCTTTTATCAGGAGTTCACCGATACTCATCGATCCGGCGGTTTCTGCTCCAGGATTATCCATTGCTTTACCTTTTTTTAACGTGGGGAAACAGGTCGGTGCAGGGAAAGGTTACGCTATCGTTTTTCAACTCCGTTGTCAAGCGTGTGCCAATCGATTTCCTATGAATTAAAATGGATAGTCGAATAAATGCAATCATTTTCCATTGATCCTGCCGCTACTCGGCAGGCGCAAGTTTTTTTCTATATCGATCCACTTTCTACCACAAAATAATCTACATTTTAACTTTTTTGAATTATTAAACATAACGAATAATTTTTTCTTGACAAAAGTTCGAAAATAAGATTGAATACCAAAAAAGTGGAACAAAGTGGACCAACCATGTTTAGAGCAGCTTCTTATCATACCATCGACGAGAAGGGAAGAATAAAGATTCCCTCACGGTTTCGAGACGTCATCAAAGCCGGCGGAGTGGACGGCGTCATGGTGTCCTGTCTGGATCAGGGGCTTTACGCCTATACATTCGACCAATGGCGGAAGATAGAAGCCAAGATCCTGTCATTGGCCGAGAAAAGCGACACCATGAGGCGATTCAGGCGGGTATTCATCGGCGGCGCTTCCGAATGCCTCTGCGACAAACAGGACCGAGTACTGATTCCGTCCCCACTGCGGCAGTATGCGGGTATTGAAAAGGAGATCGTTCTGGTTGGTGCTCTGGACCATTTCGAAATCTGGTCCCTGGCAAATTGGGAAGCGGAAAATGCTGCAATGGAAAAGGACATGAAAAAGGAGGATGTCAGAAACGAAATTGCAAAGCTGGGGCTTTAACACGTATGCCTTATAAACACATCCCCGTCATGCAGCGGGAAGTCATCGATTTTTTGAATCCGAGGCCCGGGAAAATCATCGTGGACGGCACCATGGGAGGAGCGGGACATGCAAGAGCCATCTGGGAAAAAATATCGCCTACCGGGACGCTCATCGGAATCGATGAAGACCAAGATGCGGTTCACAATGCTGAAAAGACCCTGGGAAACCTTTCACCGAACATCCATCTGGTTCACGATAATTTTCTCCACCTTCCCGGGATCTTAACCAAGTTGACCATCGATTTTGTAGACGGCATTCTGCTTGATCTCGGCCTATCGCTTCACCACATCGAGTCCAGCCGCAGGGGATTCAGCTTCGCACGAAATGAACCGCTGGATATGCGGATGAATACGAACCTGAAAGAAACGGCCGCTGATCTCCTGAATACACTCGATCGAGAGCACCTCATCCGATTGTTCAGGGAATACGGCGAGGAAAAATGGTCCGGCCCTATTGCCGAAAAGATCATGGCACAGCGGAAAACGTCCGGAATCGAAACCTCGGGACAGCTTAGCGACCTGGTTTGCCGGGCCGTTCCCCTATGGGTAAGGAAAAAACGGAAAATTCATCCGGCCACCAAGGTGTTCATGGCGCTTCGTATAGCCGTAAACCGGGAGCTCGAGGTGCTGGATGAATTCATGAGCAACGTCGTGGATGTCCTCAATCCCGGTGGACGCTTGTGCGTTTTATCGTACCATTCACTGGAAGACCGAATTATTAAAACCCGAACGAGAGAGCTTGAAAAGGGCTGCACCTGCCCCCCTGAATTTCCGACCTGCATCTGCAATAAAAAGCCGCAGGTCCGACGGGTCACCCGAAAAGGAGTGAAGCCGACAGAAGAGGAAGTGAAAAAAAATCCCATGTCGAGGAGCGCAAGATTGCGTGTTTTGGAAAAACTGTAGAAAAACTCTAACGGTTCTTGAGAAAGAGGGTTGGCGATGAGAAAGAAAGCTGAACGAGGATCCGGGCCAATGTCGAGAACAACCTGGATCGGCATCCTGGTGATGGCGGTTTTCATTGTGGAACTCTTTTTTTACACATGGTGCCGTGTTCAGTGCACGGGTATGGGGTATGCCATCAGCAGAACTGAAACCCATTACCAGAAGCTCGCAGCCATCAAAAGCAATTTTACCGTCGAACTGGCAAGTTTGAAGTCTCCGGACCGTATCGCCAAAAAAGCAAGGGAAGAACTTGAACTCGTAATGCCCACCCCGGGGCAGATGGTGATGATGCCATGACGAAAAAAAACGTGCCGAAAAAAGAAAAACGAATAAAAACGCGAACCATTTTTTTCAGCCTGACATTTTCCCTTCTGTTTGTTGTAATAGCCGCCAAGCTGGTTTATCTACAGGTCATTTTAGGGCCGCACCTTTCAGAAAAAGCCGCCCGTCAGTACGAGAGGTCCATCCGTTCATCCGGAAAAAGGGGCACCATATATGATCGGAACATGCGGGAAATGGCTGTAACCCTGAAATTGAACTCAATCGCCGCCCATCCCGAACGGGTTGAGGACAAGCCGAAAGCGGCAAAACTGCTGGCCGGTGTTCTGGACGGAGACCGAAAAGAAATTTTAAAGAGCCTGATGTCGGAGAAGCCGTTCATATGGTTAAAACGGCATGCCAACCCTAAAGAAGAAAAAAAAGTCAGGGAGTTGAGTATCGATGGTGTTGTATTTAAATCCGAGTACAGCCGGTTTTATCCCCATAAGACGCTGGCTGCGCAGGTGCTGGGGTTTACGGGTATCGACGGGCACGGACTTGAAGGAATCGAGATCGCCCGTGATGGCGACCTCAGGGGGGAAAGGCGCCGGTTCACCGTCTTAAAAGATGCCTTGGGGCGCAGTTTTGAAAGGGAGAATGAAAATCAGGTTGACATTGACGGCAACAATATCGTTCTTACTATCGACTGCACTATTCAGTATATTGCAGAACAGGCGCTTGAGAAAGCCGTCATCGAACACGGCGGCAAAACAGGAATGGCCCTGGTCATGGAGCCGAAAACAGGGGCGCTGCTTGCAGCGGCCCATTATCCGTTTTTCAATCCCAACCGCTTTTGGGCCTATGATCGAGCCGCCTGGCGGAATCGCTGTATCACCGATTCCTTCGAGCCCGGTTCAACCATGAAGATTTTCAGCGCATCCGCGGCAATCGAATCCGGATTGTGTTCGCCGGATTCGGTGTTTTTTTGTGAAAACGGGGACTACCGCATCGGTCCGAACGTGGTGCATGATGCCGGCGGCCATTCCTACGGATGGCTGTCATTGCAGGAGATCATCAAGTATTCGAGCAATATCGGAGCCGTCAAAGTCGAGGAGTTGATCGGGACCAAGAACCTTTACCACGGACTTCGCTCGTTCGGGTTCGGTCAAAAAACGGGAATCGACTGCCTCGGCGAGACGACCGGCAGTCTGTCGCATTACAGGCAATGGACCCGCATCGATGCCGGAACCATCGCCTTTGGTCAGGGGATTGCCGCATCCGCGATCCAGCTGGTGACGGCGGCATCCGCCATAGCCAATCGGGGAGTGATGATGAAGCCCCACATCGTTCAGGCGGTAACCGACCCCAACGGCGGGTTGATCGAAAGTTTCAGTCCCGAACCGATTCGGCGCGTTGTTTCGGAAACGACGGCCGACGCATTGAAGAAAATGATGATAACTGTTATCGATGCCGACGGCACCGGAAGCAATGCTTATCTGGAAGGATATACGGTTTGCGGAAAGACCGGAACCGCCCAGAAGATCGGCCCAAGCGGGACTTACGAAAGAGGGAAATACGTATCGTCGTTTATCGGCTTCGTGCCTGCAAGCAACCCGGTGATGGCCATACTTGTCGTGATCGATGAACCGAAAAAGAAATATTATGGCGGAACGGTAAGTGCGCCGGTGTTCAAACAGATTGCCGGAGAAGCATTGGATTATTTAAACGTGTCTCCGGAGCCCATACCGGATGTCTTTACCGTTTCTCTGGAAAAGGGGGCCTCAGGTTGAAATTGTCGGAACTGATAGACGGAATCGATCCGATTCGCGTCGTGCCGCCCGAATCGGCGACGGCGTCTCAGGAATACGATCCCGTTATCGCCTCCGTTCACTATCAGTCTCAAACGGTTCTGCCGGGAGGGCTTTTTGTGGCGATGGTCGGACAATCCGCTGACGGCCACCATTACATCGAGGATGCCGTGAATCGCGGGGCCGTTGCCGTAATTTCGCAGTTTACCGTAGACAAACGGGCGGCGACAATCATTGTCAAAGATTCGAGAAAGGCGCTCGCCGCAGTTTCGAGCCGGTTTTTCGGCCATCCGTCATCGAAGCTTTCTATCGTCGGTATTACCGGAACAAACGGCAAAACGACCACGTCCTATATTCTTGAACGCATACTTCGCGAGGCGGGCTTTACCGTCGGCGTGATCGGCACCGTCGAATATCGGTATGGCGGACACGTCACCCAAAGCCGGATGACCACGCCGGAATCTCTGGATTTGCAAAAAATGTTGGCCGAGATGGCGGAAAACGGGGTAACGCACGTAGTTATGGAAGTGTCGTCCCACGCGGTTTGGTTCAATCGTGTCCACAACTGCTGGATCGACGTCGGGGTTTTTACCAATTTCAGTCAGGACCACCTGGATTTTCATCATGACCTGGAGCGGTATTGGGAGTGCAAAAAAAAGCTGTTTACCGAATATCTGTCATCAGGACCGAAGAGCCGCACGGCTACGGCGGTGATCAATTGTGATGATGCGAACGGCAGCGCCCTTTCCAATCAGATTTCTACAAAGCAACTGTCCGTCGGTCTGAACCCTGACCGAGACATCGGACTCACTTGGTTCGAGACGGGTTTGTGCGGCATTTCCGGAAAGCTTACGACCCCGAAAGGATCCACACCCGTTCGATCGGATCTGGTCGGCAGGTTCAACGCGGAAAATATTCTTTGCGCTGCGGGTGCGGCCATGGCCCTCAACGTCCCCTTGCCGGCAGTTGCTGCGGGGATTGCAGCGGCGTCCCGCGTGCCCGGACGTCTGGAACCCATCGAAAACGACCGCCAAATTCATATTTACGTGGATTACGCCCATACACCGGACGCGCTGGAAAATGTATTGCGGCATCTTGCCGCCCTGAAGACCGCCCGGATCATTTGTGTCTTTGGATGCGGCGGCGACAGGGACACGGGCAAGCGTCCTCAAATGGGGGAAATCGCCGCCAAATGGTGCGACCTGACGGTAATTACGACGGATAATCCAAGAAGCGAAGCGCCTTTGCATATCATCCGGCAGGTGGAAAACGGCGCAAAAAAATGTGCACGACCGATAAGCGGTGCCGAACCCGCCGGAAAAGCGTGCGGAAAGGGGTATGTGATCGAGCCCGACCGGAAGAAGGCCATCTGCCTGGGCATACGGCTCGCCGGCCCCGGCGACATCGTCTTGATCGCCGGTAAAGGGCACGAAACATACCAGATTATCGGAAACCGAATCCATCCCTTCGACGACAGGATCGTTGCCGGGGAGACGGTGAGAAACCCATTCAAGGCAACCATCGAATGACACCACTTGTATGGCCCACGAAAGATATTCTCGAAGCCACCGGAGGCGATCTTCTTTCGGGAGGCTTAGAAACCGATTTCGCCGGCATTTCCATCGATTCCAGGCAAATCGGACGTGCCGACCTGTTCGTGGCGATAAAAGGTGAACGTTTCGACGGGCACGATTTTATACCGGAGGTGCTGAAGACGGGGGTAAAAGGGGTGGTCGTCGAGAAGGCCAAGATCGATAAGATTCCGTCTGACCGGTCCGGTGGTGTAGTTCAGGTTGCGGTAAACGACACGATTGGTGCACTGGGTGCGCTGGCCGGGTGGAGAAGAAAGGCTGTTCCGGTAAAAGTGGCGGCGATTACCGGATCGAACGGGAAAACCACCACCAAGGAAATGACAGCGGCCGTACTGGGCCGACGGTTTGCCGTCTTGGCGACATCCGGGAATCACAACAATGAAATCGGCTTGCCCTTGACGCTTTTCGGACTGTGTCCGGGGCACCAGTGGGCGGTGCTGGAAATGGGGATGAATCATCCCGGTGAAATAGCACGGCTTGCCGGCATATCTATGCCGGATATCGGGGTCATCACGAACGTGGGCCGTTCACACCTGGAAGGATTGGGGTCGGTCGACGCTGTTGCACGGGAGAAAGCCGAAATTCTCGGTAAGCTGGCTTCCGGCGGCACGGCCGTTCTGAATGCGGATGATCCCCGTGTCGCATCCATAGCAGGTGGAACCGATAAGCAGGTGCTGTTTTTCGGTCGATCCTTCAGCGCCGATGTTCGCGCCGAAAATATCGAATCAAGAGAAAACGGTACCTGCTTCGAATTGATACTTCCCCGGGAGAGCATCGGCGTACACCTGAAAATGCCCGGGACCTTTATGGTTTCCAATGCCCTTGCCGCCGCTGGTGTGGGTTTCCTTGCGGGTCTTCATGCTGAGGAAATAAAAGACGCACTTGAAACGGTGACCCCCGTAAAAGGGCGGATGGACATTCTCAGAATCCATTCGGGTGCATACCTGATCGACGATACGTACAATTCCAATCCCGATTCCGCCGAGGCCGCGATTTCGGCGCTGCAATCGCTGAACAAGACCGGACGCAGCGCGCTGGTCTTCGGCGATATGCTGGAATTGGGAGAATCGGCCGGATTGATGCATACCCGGGTCGGTCAGGCCGCCGGCAACCACGGTGTGCATGCGCTCTTTCTGCCGGGTGAATTCGCCCGGGACGTTGCCCGGGGGGCGTCTGAGGCGGGCGTTCCGGCCCGGAACATTTTTGCCGGTTCGAAGGAAGAAATGTTGCATGAACTCAAAAGTTGGGTTAGACCCGGCGACTGGATTTTAGTGAAAGGCTCCCGATCCACGCATATGGAAACCATCGTGAATGCTCTGCTATACCCGGACCCATGTCTTCGGTAAGCCCAATGACCTGATTTTTTCCAAACCCTGAATGTTTTCCGGGGGTACAGAAGAACGTTATGATTTATCACTTGTTATATCCGCTTCACACATCGATTTCCGCGTTCAACGTGTTTCGTTATATCACGTTTAGAACCATATACGCGAGTTTAACGGCATTTTTAATTTGTGTTTTAATCGGCCCTTGGGTGATCCGAAGGCTTCGGGAACTCCAGGTGAGGCAATTCATCCGGGAAGACGGGCCGCAAACCCATCTGAAAAAAGCAGGCACGCCGACCATGGGAGGTGTCCTGATCGTCGGTGCGGCCGTCTTATCGACGCTGCTCTGGTCCAACCTGACCAACCACTACGTGTGGATCGTGCTGATCGTGATCACCGGGTTCGGGTTGATCGGCTTCGCCGATGACTACCTGATGCAGGTGAAACGCCGAAGCAAAGGGCTGACAGCGAGGAAAAAAATCCTGCTGCAGTGCATACCGGCCGTTTTGACCGGGGTCTGGGTTTACCTGATTCCGGAATTCGACACGCGAGTGACCATTCCATTTTTGAAAAACGTAACGCCGGATCTCGGATGGGGATATGTTTTTTTTGCTGTATTCGTCATCGTGGGCACGTCCAACGCGGTGAACCTCACCGACGGGTTGGACGGTCTGGCTATCGGGCCGGCAATTATCGTCTCCGTGACCTACATGGTTTTCGCTTATGTGGCGGGGCACATCAAGATTGCGGAGTACCTTCAGATCAATTATGTGGCGGGTTCCGGCGAAATCAGCATTTTTTGCGGTGCCCTTGCCGGTGCGGGACTCGGGTTTTTGTGGTTCAATACATACCCGGCGCAGGTGTTCATGGGAGACGTGGGCTCGCTTTCAATCGGAGGGGTCCTGGGAACGGTGGCGGTCATCACCAAGCAGGAAATTCTGCTGGCGCTGGTGGGAGGGCTTTTCGTTATCGAAGCATTAAGCGTTATTTTCCAGGTGGGATTTTTTAAAATGAGCAACGGCAGGCGAATTTTCAGGATGGCGCCCCTGCATCACCATTTCGAGCTGAAAGGGTGGGCGGAACCCAAAGTCATCGTTCGTTTTTGGATCATTTCCATCGTGCTGGCGCTCCTATCCATGAGCACACTGAAGCTGCGTTAGGGCGGCAATAAAGAGGCGGGACGGTTTTCAACAGATGGATTTGAGAAACAAAAAAGTGGTGGTGGTCGGACTGAAAAGGACCGGTGTTTCGTTGTCCGAATTTCTGGTTCAACGGGGTGCCGCCGTAGTGGCGACGGATCTGTCCGACGGCCGGGATATCGGACTGTTTCTCGACAAAATTCGACGGCCGGGGGTTTCACTGGAGCTGGGGAAACACCGGATCAGTACGTTTGAAACGGCCGACCTGGTTATTTTGAGTCCCGGTGTTCCGCACAATATCCCGGCTGTGGAAGCGGCACGGGCAAAGTACGTTCCGGTGATGGGGGAATTGGAGTTGGCCTCCCGCTTCATCGAAACGCCCATTGTCGCCGTGACCGGCACGAACGGAAAGACGACCACCACGGAGCTTTTGGGAAGCATGTTCCGCTGTTCCGGCAAGTCGGTGTTTGTAGGTGGGAATATCGGGAACCCATTGATCGAATATGTAAACCAAAAAACGCCGGTGGACATCGTCGTTGCAGAACTGAGCAGTTTCCAACTGGACACAGCCTGGTCCTTCAGGCCGGATGTAGGCGTAGTGCTGAATATTACGGATGATCATCTGGATCGGTATGATGATTTCAATGCTTATGCTGCTTCCAAAATGAAATTATTCACCAATCAGACTGCTGCGGATACGGCTGTCTTAAATGCGGCTGATCCTGTTGTGCATCCGTTTCTGAATACAATCCGGTCCAGAATTTTACACTTCGATGCGGTATGCGCCAAAGAACCCGGTGCTGTTATACAAAAGGGTCATATCGATTACCGGCTGCCCGGCTTGCCCGTTCAGCGGGTATCCGTAAACGGCAGTTCTCTCATCGGAAGCCACAATGTTCAAAACATCGCCGCGGCAGGTTTGGCGGCGCTGGCTGCAGGATGCACGGTAGAAGGGATTGCAGAAGCGGTCACCCGGTTCAAGGGACTGCCCCATCGAATGGAATTCGTTAAAACATTGAACGGCGTTCATTTTTACAACGATTCCAAGGCCACCAATGTGGATGCGGTTGTAAAGGCCCTCGAGTCCTTTGCTCCTTCCGTGCTGCTGATCATGGGCGGACGGGATAAAGGAGGAAATTTCAACCTGCTCAAGGAGGCTGTCCACCGGCGTGTGAAGCAGCTGATCGTTTTGGGAGAAACGAAATCGGCCATTTCGGACGCCCTTGGAAAAGAGACCTTTACGATTGCGGCAGCCGATATGGATGAGGCCGTGGCAAAAGCCTTCGAAACGGCTGCAGCCGGTGATACCGTGCTGCTTTCTCCGGGATGCGCCAGCTTCGACATGTTTGACGGTTATGCCCACCGGGGAGACACTTTCAAAAAGGCGGTCGAAAAACTGGAGTCCAAAAGATGATCCACAGTGTTCGAAAAAAAGAAACGGTAAACGACGAGGCATTTAAATACGATGTTGCGTTGCTGTTTCCTGTCCTCTTCCTGGTGGGCATCGGAATTGTCATGGTATACAGCGCCAGTTCGGCCCTGGCCCTTAAAACATACGGCAGTGATCTGTACTTTTTGAAAAAACAGGCGGTGTTCGCCGTGTTCGGGTTTTTCGCACTCATGATGTGCCGTCATATTCACTACAGAACCTATCGCATCCTGGCTTATCCCATTCTCATGGCGGCGATCGTGTTTCTTGCGGCGGTCAAAATACCGGGACTGGGACATGCGGCCGGGGGCGCGGAACGGTGGTTGAGAATCGGAGGTGTCACCTTTCAGCCTTCGGAATTCGCCAAACCCGCTCTGGTGATTTATTTTGCGTATTCCATGAGCAAAAAAGCGGATCTCATGCAGCGGTTTTCCATAGGATTGTTTCCGCATCTGCTGGTTTTCGGGCTGATGTCCGTCTTTATGTTGATTCAGCCGGATTTCGGTTCCGTTGTCATTCTCGCGATGATCACGTGGATTATGCTGTTTGTTGGCGGAGCAAGGGTCCTTCACTTGTCGGCGTCTCTTTTGGCTCTCTCTCCGATTGCCGTCGCCGCTGTTCTTATGGCGCCCTATCGGTTCAAGCGCCTGTTAAGTTTTTTGAACCCCTGGGCGTACCAGACGGATGAAGGATACCAGATCGTCCATTCCCTGATGGCATTCGGAACAGGGGGGCTTTGTGGAACGGGCATCGGAAAAGGGTATCAGAAATTGTTTTATTTGCCTGAACCCCATACGGATTTCATCTTTTCGGTGATTGGTGAAGAGCTGGGATTGGCCGGAGTCCTGTTTATTTTGGGGCTGTATGTGATCATTTTCATAAGAGGAATCAGAATCGCTCTTGAAACGCCGGATACCTTCGGATCACTTTTGGCGACAGGGCTTACGGCCGTTTTGGGGCTTCAGGTCTGCATCAATATGGGCGTGGCGCTGGGCCTGCTCCCTACAAAAGGGCTGACCCTGCCGTTTTTGAGCTACGGGGGGTCCTCATTGATTTTCAGCATGGCATCGGCGGGAATACTGATGAATATCAGCGCACAGAAAAGCCGTACGGCCGGTACAGGACCTGTAAGGCGGCGTTCGGCGAACGTAACGGCGAAGAGGGCATTTCATGGAAAACCGGCATAAAAGCCGACAACATTCCTTACCCCTCAGGGTGATGATGGCCGGTGGGATTACCGGGGGACATCTATTTCCCGGCATCGCCATCGCCCAGGAATTCGTCTCGCGGAATCCCGCCAATCAGGCACTGTTCGTCAGCCTGGGCAATTCACTGGAGCGTAGAGCTTTGAAAGAGGCCGGATATCAACTTGCGACAATACCCGTTTCCGGCATTAAAGGGCGGGGCGTGAAAAACCAAATCATGTCCGTTCTCGGTCTGCCGGCCGGGTTGGCCGCCGCTTTTTTACGCGTCATTCGTTTTAAACCGCACCTGGTGATCGGCATGGGGGGATATTCAGCAGGTCCCGTGGTGGTGGCGGCATGGATGGCGGGCGTTCCGGTGGTCATTCATGAACAAAACGTCATGCCGGGGATTACCAACCGAATGCTGTCACGTATCGCCTCCCGGGTGTACGTGTCGTTTGAAGCGTCAAAAACTGCGTTTTCTCGAAGAAAGGTCGTGTTTTCCGGTAATCCGGTGCGACATGAATTCATCCGCGGCCGGAATCGGGAAAACGCTGTTGCGGAAACGGAAGGGACAAAAAACGAAAAACCGTTTGTCGTTTTCATTGCCGGCGGAAGCCAGGGGGCCCATGCAATCAATATAGCCGTTATCGAGGCTTTAAACGCAATTCCTGAACCCGGCCGTTATTTTTTTATTCACCAGTGCGGGGCCGCCGATGCTGAAATGGTAAAAAAGGCCTACGCGCAAAAGGGATTCAACGCCGACGTGCGGGCGTTTTTCACGGATATGGCCCGGCAGTACGACAGCGCCGATCTCCTGATTTGCAGGTCCGGCGCCACAACCGTGGCCGAGGTTACGGCTATGGGCAAAGGCGCAATTTTCGTACCGTTCCCACACGCGGCGGATAACCATCAAGTGTTGAATGCCGCGTCGTTGGCAAATGAGGGAGCGGCGGAAATCATTCTCCAGGAGGAATTGGAATGCGAATTGCTGGCTCAAAGAATTGTCTATTATTCACAGCATCCGGCCGTTCTTGCAAAAATGGGCAAAAAGGCCGAACGGCACGGGAAGCCCGATGCGGCCGGTGTTATCGTAGATGACTGTTATTTGCTTTTTGAAGATTCACTTAGGGATAGAATGGCGAAAGATTAATGTATCACAAAACGTATCATATTCATTTTGTCGGTATCGGCGGTATCGGAATGAGCGGAATCGCCGAGCTGCTGATCAACCTGGGCTATAAAGTGTCCGGTTCCGATGTCCGTCTGTCGCCGATTACCCAAAGGCTTCAGCAGTTGGGCGGCCTTATTTACGAGGGCCATTTGAACGAGCATGTCGTCGGGGCGGACGTGGTGGTGACGTCTTCCGCTGTACGGCAGGACAATCCGGAGGTCGCCGCTGCGCAGCAGTCATCGATTCCCGTTATTCCTCGTGCCGAGATGCTGGCCGAGCTCATGCGCCTGAAATACAGCATCGCCGTTTCCGGAACGCACGGAAAAACCACGACCACCTCCCTGGTGGCCGCCGTCCTGGAGCAAGGGGGGCTGGATCCCACCGTGGTCATCGGCGGCAAATTGAAAAGTGTGGACACCAACGCTCTTCTCGGACGCGGGGATTTCATCGTCGCCGAAGCCGACGAGAGCGACGGGTCATTTTTAAAATACGCGCCCACCATTGCCGTTGTGACCAATATCGATGCCGAACACCTGGACTATTACCGTGACCTGGAGGACATCAAGTCGGTGTTTTTGAGGTTTTTGGACCGGGTGCCGTTCTATGGCCTGGGGGTGTTGTGCCTGGACAACGAGTCCGTTCAGGATATCATTCCACAGATTAAAAAACGCTATACCACTTACGGACTCACCAGCCAGGCGGACTTCACGGCCAAACATATTTCGATTCAAGGGATGAAAAGCCGGTTTACGGCGTGGCATCATGGAATCGAACTCGGCGGCATAACCCTGAACCTGCCCGGCCGGCACAACATTTACAATGCATTGGCCAGCATCGCCGTCGGGGTCGAATTGGACATCCCGTTTCATACCATAAAAGAGGCATTGGAAATTTTACAGGGTGTGCAGCGGCGGCTCGAGGTCAAGGGCAGCGTCGGCGGCATTACGGTAGTTGACGATTACGGCCACCATCCCACTGAAATCAAACATACGCTTGCCGCTTTAAGAGAGAGTTGGCCGGAGCGGCGAAAAATAGTCGTTTTTCAACCCCATCGATACAGTCGAACGAAAGCCCTTTTCGATGATTTCACCCGTTCCTTTTATGAATCAGATGTATTGGTGGTGCTGCCCATCTATGCAGCGGGGGAGCCCCGCATTGAAAAGATCGGCGGAAATGCGCTCTCCAAGTCCATCAGAGCCCACGGACATAAGGATGTGGTGTTTAAAAACGGCCGCGAGGAAGCGGTATTTTACCTGAAAGAGATTGCCCGGGAAAATGACGTTTTGCTGACGCTGGGAGCAGGAGATGTATGGCGAATCGGGGACGATTTCCTGGCGTCGTTTGGAGGATAGTAATCGAGCATGGCATTGTCAAAATCGTCCAAAGAATGGCTGCAGAAAACGTTCGGTGACGGCGTGCGCTTCGATGAGCCCATGAACCGGCACACGTATTACCGCATCGGCGGGCCGGCTGATGCCCTGGTAACGCCGCAGAGCAGATTCGAGCTGGCGGCCCTGGTGACATGGTGCACGTCTTACGGCATACCGTACCGGGTTCTGGGAAACGGCTCCAATATCCTGGTGAAAGACGGCGGCATTCGGGGGGCGGTAGTCGACCTTTCACAATGCGCGGGTCGCATCCGGATATATGCCGTAAGTGAAGAAGCGGTTTTGGTCGGAGCCGGTGGCGGTGTAAAGCTGCAAAGGCTCTGTCGTTACGCATTGAAGAGGGGGTTCGGGGGCATGAACTTCGCCCTGGGCATTCCCGGCACAGTGGGCGGCGCCGTTCGCATGAATGCCGGAACGCAAGAAGGCTCAATAGGAGAAAGGGTTACGAAAATACGTTTTCTGCTTTCGACCGGTAAATGCATAACCGTTCGATCGGATCAGCTCGTATTTGAATACCGCAGAATGGGACTTGCAAACGGGTGTCTAAACGGCGGCCGGCCGGCTGTTGTACTGCAGGTCGTTTTCTCCCTGTATCCGGAGAATGCGGCCTTTTTGAAAAAGGAAGCCGAAAAACTTCTGGAGAACAGGCGAATATCCCAGCCCCCGGCATCAAAAAGTGCGGGATGCTTCTTCCGAAATCCGGCCTCGGGGATTTCCGCCGGCCGTTTGATCGATGCATCGGGATTGAAAGGGTATCGGGTCGGCGATGCACGGGTTTCGCCCCGCCATGCCAATTTTATCATCAATGAAGGGGAGGCAACGGCGGAAGATGTGATACGGCTGATGCGCTACGTCCAGAAACGTGTCAGCGAAAAATTCAACATTAATCTTGAACCGGAAGTCGAGATCATCGGTGATGAAACCATTTAAAGCCAAAAACCGTAAAAACCGTTACAGGCGCCGGCCGATACAGCAGCGCATCGATTTAAAACGGCGGCTTTCGGCCGGGTTGAAAATCATATGCGGCGTCTTTTGCATCGTATTCTTGAGCACGGTCTACATGCTGGTGTACGGCGTCTTCACCCAGTGCGACTATTTCAAGGCGAAGCATATCGAAATCACCGGCACGGACCTGTTGGAAGAGGACGATATCCTGACGCAGGCCTCTTTATATTCCGGAATCAACATACTTTCAGTGAATCTCTTCACTGCACGAAAAAGGCTTTTGGGCCATCCGGATATCGAAGATGCGGATATCGTCAGGACCTATCCCGATGGACTCCGCATACGGATAAAAGAACATCGCCCGATGGCCGTTGTCGATCTGGGCAGGCGATTTTTGATGAATGATTCAGGCAAAATATACAGGGAATGGCGGGATGCGGACGATATGGCGCTCCCTGTCGTGGAGGGGCTCCGGTTTTCCGACTTCACGGGCGGCGGTACGCCCGAAAAAATGGCCTACAGTGCCGTCTTGAAGGTGCTGCAGGCAGGAAGCAGCCCCGATTCCATTCTTCCCAACGCAGCGATTCGCAGAATCAGCGTAGACAGGGAAATGGGAGTCACGCTTTTTACGGAACATGCGACCCGCGTAATCAAACTTGGATTCGGCGATTTCACCGACAAGTACAACCGGCTTAAAAGGGTGACGCAATATCTTAAAGACAGCTGCCGAATCGATTTCGAATCCATCGATCTGATGAATGCGGACAGAATCGTTGTCAGCCCGATGGTGATCGAGCCCGATGATAAGCGGAAAAAGGAGGTCTGAATGGCGGGGCATGAAAATATCATTGTCGGTCTGGATGTGGGAACCACAAAGATATGTGCGGTTGTCGGGGATGTGACGGGTAATGAAATCAACATCATCGGCATCGGATCCCACCCATCCATCGGGTTGAGAAAAGGCGTCGTAGTCAATATCGAATCCACGGTCGAATCCATAAAAAAGGCCGTGGAAGAAGCGGAACTCATGGCCGGATGCGAGATTTCATCGGTTTACGCCGGTATTGCCGGCGGGCATATCATGGGGTTCAACAGCAGGGGAATCGTGGCCATAAAGGGGGCTGAAATCACGCAACATGATGTGGACAGGGTGGTGGACGCCGCCCGTGCCGTTGCAATTCCCATGGACCGTGAAGTCATCCATGTTCTCCCGCAGGAATTCATCGTGGATGACCAAACCGGCATTCAGAATCCCATCGGAATGGCCGGAGTCCGCCTTGAAGCCAAAATTCATATTGTCACCGGCGCGGTGACTTCGGCCCACAACATCGTAAAGTGCGCCAACCGGTCCGGCTTAGATGTCTGTGATATCGTCTTGGAGTCGCTCGCCTCCGGGGAGGCGGTGCTGACAAAGGAAGAAAGAGAGCTCGGCACGGGACTGATCGACCTTGGAGGCGGAACGACGGATTTGGCGGTTTTTTCCAAAAACAATATCAAACATACATTCGTGCTTGCACTTGGCGGGAACAACCTCACCAACGACATCGCCGTCGGATTGCGCGCCCCGTTGGCGGAGGCGGAAAAAATCAAAAGGCAGTATGGCTGCTGCATATCGCGAAACATCGGGGGGGATGAAGCCATCGAGGTTCCCGGAATGGGGGGACGCAAGCCCAAAAAGCTTTCCCGGCAGGTGCTGGGCGAGATACTCGAACCCCGAATGGAGGAAATTTTCTCACTGGTCAAGCGCGAGATTTACAAATCTGACATGGAACATTTCATTGCATCGGGGATGGTGCTTACGGGCGGATCGGCGCTGTTGGATGGAACCATCGAGATCGCCGAGTCGGTGTTCAACGTGCCGACGCGCCTTGGCAGGCCTATCGGCATCACCGGACTGGTGGACGTCGTCAACAACCCCATGTACGCCACGGGTGTGGGATTGGTGATGTACGGTGCCAAAAATCAAACCTCGAAGAAGTTCAGAATACGGGACAAAAATATCTTTAACCGATTGGTTTCCCGTATGCGGCGATGGTTCAAGGAAGTGGTGTGACCGGTCCTTTCGGATCGTTTACAAGCCGGATATCATGATAAACCGAATCACAAGCTTAGGGGGAGGAAATTATGTTTACGTATGTAGAAAGTGAAAAAGCTGCAAAGATTAAGGTGATCGGAGTCGGAGGCGCCGGCGGGAATGCCGTCAACAACATGATCGAAGCCGACCTCAAAGGAGTAAAGTTTATCGCGGCGAATACGGATTCGCAGGCTCTCGAAGTATCCAAGGCCCAATTGAAGGTCCAGATGGGAGAAAGATTGACCCAGGGTCTCGGTGCCGGCGCCAACCCGGCCATCGGTCGTGAAGCGGCCATGGAAAATCGTGAAGCCATCAGAAGCGCACTGGAAGGAAGCCACATGGTGTTTATCACGGCGGGATTCGGCGGCGGCACCGGAACAGGTGCAGGGCCCGTTATCGCCGATATCTGTAAGGAGGTGGGCGCCCTGACTGTAGCGGTGGTCTCCAAGCCGTTTTCCTTCGAGGGCAAGAAACGGCTGCAAGCGGCTGAAAAGGGATTGGAGGAACTCAAGGAGATCGCCGATACGGTGATTACGATTCCGAACGACCGGCTGAGGGGATTGGCCCAGAAAAATGCCAAGATGACGGACATGCTTAAAAAGGCGGACGAAATACTGCTTCATTCCGTAAAAGGCATCACCGATCTGATTATGATCCCCGGCCTGATTAACCTGGATTTCGCCGATGTAAAAACAACCATGTCCAAGGCCGGGATGGCGATTATGGGCATCGGTATCGCCACCGGGGAAAACCGGGCCAGGGAGGCCGCTGAGAGCGCCATATCCCACCCCCTGCTCGAAGACGTACCCATTTCCGGTGCCAAGGGCGTATTGATCAACATTACGAGCACCAGCGATATCACCATGGATGAAATGACGGAAGCCTCTGAAAGAATCTACGACGAAGTCGGCGAAGATGCGGAAATCATATGGGGAACCGCCATCGATGAAAGCCTGGGCGATGAACTGCGCGTTACCGTGATTGCCACCGGAATCGGGTCGGAACCGGAAAAAGTGCTGCAGGAAGTGCCCCGACCCGATGCCACCTACGGCGGGAAGGTCAGGGACATCACCCCTGATGATCTGCGGAATGCCGTCGATCTCGATGAACCCACGTTCATTCGAAAAAAGCGTGCGGCAAATGAGTCGGCGGGTTCGTCTTACCGTGGGTACAGGGGGGTGATCCTGGACAACAGTGATCTGGACGTCCCCACCTTCCTCAGGCGGAAGGCCGATTGAGGATCTGAACCGGCGTTGACGCGGGGGACGTGTTCATGGCATGATGTTAACGTATGGCTAAACGATTTCAATATGCGAATGAAAACCCGTCAGCATCGGAAATAGGCGCGATATTCAAACGCCCTGAAGGGCGGATCAACATCGCCTTGGTGTATCCCAACAACTACCCCGTCGGTATGTCCAGTCTGGGTTTCCAAACGGTTTACCGGCTGTTCAACGAATATGGTCACGTCGTGTGCGAAAGGGCCTTTCTCCCCCAACAAGGCCCTTCCGACGCTTCCGGCATCAAAACCGTGGAGTCGTGCCGGGATCTGAAGCAGTTCGACATCGTTGCTTTCAGCGTTTCTTTCGAAAACGATTATCCCAACATTTTGCGCATACTGGATACTGCCGGTATTCCGCTGAAGGCGGAGCACCGAAACAGCGGCTTGCCTCTCATTATCGCCGGCGGTGTTGCCTGCTTTTTGAATCCTGAACCCCTTGCCTCATTTATCGACTGCTTTCTGATCGGTGAAGCCGAGGCCGTCCTTCCTGAATTTTTCAAGACGTATGATCCGAAACGTTCCCGGTCATCCAACCTGTTATGCCTGGCCCGGCATGTTCCGGGTGCCTATGTTCCTGCACTATATGAAACCGTTTTCGATTCCGACGGTGCCGTCAAAACGTTCGAGCCCGTGACGGATGTGCCCATAAAGGTGTGCAGGCCTTATGCCGAAGACATATCCGGTTTCTCGACAACCAGCACCGTCATTTCCCCCCACGCGCCGTTTGGCAGGATGTTCCTCATCGAAGTGGGAAGGGGATGCCCCCATCGATGCCGTTTCTGCAGCACCGGGTATGTTTATCGGCCGCCCCGATTTCGAAGTCTCGGCCGACTCGCCGATGCCATGAATCAGGGGATCGCCCTGACGGATCACATCGGGCTTGTCGGGGCCGCTGTTACTGATCTTCCCGATTTGCCAGCATTGTGCCGTTTGGCATCGGAAACCGATGCGAGGGTATCGTTCAGCTCGCTGCGGGCGGACCGTCTGTCCGGGGAAATCATCGAGGTATTGCGGAACAGCCGGATCAAGACCGCCGCCATCGCCCCGGACGCAGGATCTGAGCGGATGAGGGAGGTCATTAAAAAGGGCCTCACCGAAGAAGCCGTTCTTGCCGCGGTGCAACGGCTGGTCGAGGCCGGCATTCCGAATGTAAAGCTCTACTTTATGGTGGGCCTTCCCACTGAAACCGCCGAAGATGTCGAGGCAATCGTCAAACTGGTGGCCCGGGCAAAAACCGTATTTCTGACGGCCGGCCGGAGTAAAAAGCGCGTCGGAACCATCACGGTGAGCCTGAACCCGTTTGTCCCGAAACCGTTTACGCCTTTTCAGTGGACGGCGGCGGCGGACGGCAAATCGATCAAGCAAAAGATCAAACATGTCACAAACGGGTTGAAAAGCCTCCCCAATGTCCGTGTGTTTGCCGAGTCCCCCCGGCAGGCGCATCACCAGGCACTCCTTTCCCGAGGGGATCGGCAGGTTGGGGGATTTCTCATCCATCTGCATAAAAATAAAGGCAATTGGGCAAAAACCTTAAAGGAAACCGCTCTCAATACGGATTTTTATACCAAAGAAGAAATGGTGGACCGTATTCTCCCCTGGCACTTCATCGATCATGGATTCGATGTATCCCGCCTGAAGGAGGAGTATCGTCGCGCCTTGCATACGTCTGCGGCACTTCTCCCCATGCACTGATCTTTCCGATTGTGATGATGAATCTGCAATCTACGGCCGTTTACATCGGGAAGGAATCGTCACGAACCACGGAAAAAAGCCCTTGAAAGTTTTAGTACTCTATGATACTCGCCATCTTTGATTTTGTTGATGCCTGCAAATCCGATAAATTGCTGAAAGGAATAATGAAAAAATGAATTCGAAGAAGGAAATGCGGCTAGCTTACGGCCTGGCTGTCGTTCTGTTTGTTGTTGGGGTGTTCAGCTATGCGGCTTTTTCCAAAAGAGCTCCGGAAGAACCGATTCGACTGATGTTCGAGACATCGGCCGGAAGTGTGCTGTTCCTGCATAAGACGCACACGGTTCCGTCGGGTTACGGCATATCCTGCTTTGATTGTCACCACCATCCCCAAGAAGATGAATCGGCAATCCGTTCCTGCGGGGACTGCCACGGACCCGAAGAAGCCGAGGCAACGCAAATCGAAGCCTGTATGGAATGCCATTACGCCGATGAAATAGAAGGATTGGAAATGGTGAAACGTTCGGACGCGTTTCATTCACAGTGCATTGAATGCCATGACGATTTTGAAAAGGGACCGACGGAATGTGCCGGTTGCCATGTTATGTAACGCCATGACCCGATCGACCCGTCAGGTGAATATTAAAAAAGGTATACTATAATGAAACGATCGTTTTTCTGCATGTCCAAACCGAAAATCAATTACGAACTAATTGACGGTCGCTTGTCTGAACCAAAGCAGATCGCGTTGCCCCCTACCGTTACCTTGATGCTGGACGATCCGTTTACGCGAAACGATATCGACATAAAAATCGGGGATAGCGTAAAAAAGGGGCAAAAGCTCACATTGAAAGAAGGGCGGGATGCTTACGTTATCTCATCCGTTTCCGGGAAAATAACCGGCGTTTCAGGTTTTGTCGGCGATTATGGAAAGTCCTATACGGCAATTACCATCGAGACTGCGAAAACGGAAGAGGAAGAGGATTCTTTCACATCTCTTATAGAAGAGCCCTCGCTGCAAACCGCTGCCGACTATTTGTCCTTTCTGCCCGGTGAAGCCCGTTTCGATGTTTTTCAAGACCCTGAAAAGCCGATAGAGACCATTGTCGTTTTCGGCGGCAATACAGACCTGTTGATCACCACCAATCAGTACGTGATTAAGTACCGGATCGACGATGTTGTCCGGGGAATCGAAATATTGAAGAAAATTACGGGAATCGAGGATATCATTATCGCCTTGCCCCGTGACCTTGTACCGGGATTCGGTCACACCGGTGCGGAATTGAGGGGGGTTGATTTGACCTACCCGTCCGCCCATCCGAAGGTAATTATGGATAAGGTCATGGGGCGGCCCGTACCCGCCGGCAAGACATGCGAGGATATGGGGGTTGTGTTCATGAGTGCCGAAGCCGTCGCCTCAATCGGAAAAGCCTTCGAAACCGGCCGCATACCGGCGGATAAGATCGTGACGCTGGTGAAAAAGGACGGTGAAAAAGAATTGGTTTCAGCCCGCCTCGGGACGCCCATGGGGCATATTTTCAAGAGCTGCGGAGTTACTGTCCGGGAGCGGGACCGGCTGATCATCGGCGGTCCCTTGACCGGATCGGCGATTTATGCCGAAGATTATCCCGTGGGCCCGGATACCGACGCTGTCATGGTTCAAGACAAGGCCGATATCTCACTGGTATCGGACTATCCCTGCGTCAATTGCGGCGAATGCGTCAGGATCTGCCCTGCAAATATTCCGGTAAATATGCTGGTGAGACTTTTGGAGGCGGGGCTTTATGAAGAGGCTGCAGACGACTATGACCTGTATTCATGCATCGGGTGCGGACTGTGCAGCTATGTTTGTGTAGCAAAAGTACCGGTATTTCAGTACATTCGATTGGCCAAATATGAATTGAACCGGGCGGAAACAGCGGAGGCGGCTCATGAGTAACGATAAAAAATTTATAGTATCACATGCACCCTTCTGGCATAACGGCAGTTCCATATCGGAACGGAATTATCACACCATGCTGGCGGCCTTGCCGGCGGTATTGTTCGGTCTGTACCGGTTCGGTGTCCCTGCCCTTGCCGTGATCGCGCTTTCCGTTTCCACTGCGATCATATGGGAGGTGCTGATCAATAAGATCACCAAAAAATCCAATACAGTGGGAGATGGAAGCGCCGCTCTCATCGGTTTGTTGTTCGGCATGCTGTTGCCGGCGGTGATTCCATGGTGGATCGTTGTAACCGGAACGTTTATCGCCGTTATCATCGGCAAGTATATTTTCGGGGGGATAGGGAATAACGTATTCAACCCGGTAGTGGTTTCTCTTAGCATTTTAATGGTTTCCTGGCGGACTTACTTTGACTTCGATGCAGCACTCGTGAATTATGATTTTGATTTCGTTGCGGTATATCCGTTGGCGGCCTTGAAGTATTTCGGGTTATCCGCTGTCGAGGATATTACGATCATCGACCTGCTGCTGGGACGTCAGGTCGGCGGCATAGGCGCCGTTTTCGGGCTGGGCCTGATACTGGGTGGAATTTACCTGATCCTGCGCGGCTTTATTCGATGGGAAATCAGCGTTTCTTTCCTTGCGGGCATTTTTGTGACCGCCATGCTTTTCAGTATGGGCAATCCGGACAAATACGCCGGACCGTTGTTTCATCTTTTTACAGGTTATACTCTGATAGGCGCTTTTTTTCTTGCCACGGAAGATGCATCCTCACCGGTGAACACGTTGCCCATGTGGGTTTTTGGTGCGGGAGCCGGTGTGCTGACGATCTTGATTCGCAATATCGGCGCCTATGTCGACGGGGTGTTGTATGCCATTCTCATTATGAATCTGGTTAATCCGCTTCTGGATAAAATCAGACCTAAAGCGATAGGGAAGGTTGCGTAACATGCGAGATATGATTAAAATGGTAATTGTGTTGACCTTGTTGAGCTCCGTTTCCGGCGGCCTTTTGGCGGCCATCAGAAACGGAACCCAGGATCGTATCGCAAATCAACAGCTCGAGTTTGTGAAGGGACCCGCCATCCGCGCCATTCTGCAAGGGGCCGAAAACGATCCCATATCCGACCGTTTCACCATTGAAACCGACGGACTCGAGAAAACGGTCTTTGTCGGTGTCTTCGACGGGGAGCCGAAAAAAATCGCTTTGGAAACTTACGGAAAAGGGTATGGCGGAGACATCGGCGTAATGGTCGGCATAAATACGGAAGAAGAGCGCCTTGCCGGAGTGGGGGTTACGACCCATGCGGAGACGCCCGGGTTGGGGTCCCTGGCGAAGGATGATCCAGCATTCGCCGCCCAGTTTTCCGGATTGCCGGCGGATCAACCGGTAAAAGTCACTCAGGACGGCGGATCGGTCAACGCTATCAGTGGCGCGACCATCACTTCGAGGGCTGTGACATCGGCTGCAACGAAAGCAACCGATGTCTATGGTCGCCTGAAGCCTCAGATCATGGAAAAGTTAAGCGACTACAAATAGCTGGGAGAATATGATGGCTAAGTCAATCGCACAGGAATTTGTCAAGGGATTATGGGATGAAGTGCCGCCGTTTCGACTGGTGCTGGGTTTGTGCCCGGTCCTGGCGGTGACCAAAACGGTGGAAAACGGGTTGGGCATGGGTTTGGCAACCACCTTTGTACTGGTGTGCTCGAACATTCTGGTCTCGACGTTGAGAAAAGTGATTCCGGCAAAAATCCGAATTGCCTGCTTTATTATTATTATCGCCACATTCGTGACCATAGTGGAGCTTCTGATGCAGGCGTTTGCATATCCGCTGTTTCTGAAGTTGGGCATATTTATCCCCCTGATCGTGGTCAACTGTATCGTCTTGGGACGTTCCGAGGCATTTGCGTCAAAAAATCCCATATTGCCGTCCTTTGCCGATGGCCTCGGCATCGGCATCGGCTTTACGCTCTCACTCGCGTCTCTGGGCGCCGTCCGGGAGCTTTTGGGAGCCGGTACGCTGACTTTCTGGGAAAAATCCATACCGGTTATGGGCGCATCATTCGAACCGTTCACGTTTATGGTGGAAGCCCCCGGCGCTTTTGTCGGCCTTGGGCTGATGTTGTGCTTCCTGAACTTGATCGGAAAGAAATAGGAGAAAGAGATGGGTGATTATATAGTCCTGGCAATCGGCTTCATACTGGTTAATAACATTGTCCTGGCTCAGTATTTGGGACAATGCCCGTTTCTGGGAACTTCCAAAAAAATGGAAACCGCAGTGGGTATGTCGATGGCGGTTGTATTCGTCATGGTCATGGCCGGTGTGATTACATGGATGGTAAATGCATTTATTTTGAAGCAATTCGGGCTGGAATTTCTCAGAACCATTGCATTTATATTGGTAATCGCCTCGCTGGTGCAGTTTGTGGAGATGTTTTTGAAGAAAAGCATTCCGGCCCTTTACGCCGGCCTCGGCATTTTTCTTCCACTGATCACCACGAACTGTGCCGTCATGGGTGTTTGCCTGATTAACATCAATGAAGAATATACCTTTATAAATGCACTTGTTTCATCTTTTTCGTACGCCTTGGGTTTTGGTTTGGCACTTATTCTCTTTGCCGGTGTAAGGGAAAGGATTATGCTGGCCAGGGTTCCGAAACCGCTTCAGGACACATCGATCGCCCTGGTTACCGCCGGGATACTGTCCCTGACGTTTTTTGCATTTAAAGGAATGGTTTAATCGTCCCTGTTTTCGGGGACGTTAACATAAGGAGGTTTTCGTGATAGGAGCCTTGATTTTTATGCTGGGCTTGGGTGCCCTCTGCGGGTTGATTCTAAGTGTCGCATCCAAAGTATTTTACGTATATGAAGATCCAAGGATCGCCCAGGTCGAATCATATCTTGCCGGTGCGAACTGCGGCGGCTGTGGTTTCGCCGGCTGTTCGGCGGCTGCGGTTGCGATTGTCACCGGAAAAGCACCGCCGAATGTCTGCATTATTTCCGGTCCGGAAGCGACCGCAAATATTGCTTCTGTGATGGGAATGGACGCCGGAAGTGCAGAAGCCAAAATTTCAGAAAACGAGTGTCAAGGCGGCTTTCGTGCGGAGGATAAATACATTTATCAAGGGATAAACAGTTGCCGGGCCTTAGCCGCGCATTACGGCGGCAAACGGGTCTGCCGAATTGGATGCATCGGGTTGGGAGACTGCATCCATGCCTGCCAGTTCGATGCAGTACACATGGGTCCGGATGGATATCCGGTGGTCGATGAGGACAAGTGTGTCGGGTGCGGGGCTTGTGTGAAAGCCTGCCCTAAATCCATTATCAATATTCGAACGATGTCTGAGCGGCTGCTCCACTTCAACCAGGAGGACGATGCCCTGGCTCCGTGCCAACAGACCTGTCCGGCGGAAATCGATATACC
>JAWODC010000073.1:0-44386 GCA_046483495.1 Desulfobacterales bacterium | reverse complement strand
TTGGTGCCGGTGCGGATAAATGGAATGTCTTTTTCTCCGGCGTAACGGATCAGCACTGCGACTTTTTCGGCGAGCAGAAAGGGTTCACCTCCTGTAAAGGATAGTGCGGAAACGTGATTTTTTGCGGCATGGTCGATGATTTTTTTGATTGTCTCTACCGAAAGCGAAGTCCGTTTAAAGGTTTCGGTCACCCGCATGCCGCACTGGGGACATCGGCCGTTGCAGTGGTTCGTGATCTGGATGACGAGCTGGCCCGGAACCCCGTTTCTTTCTCGAACGAAATGCTTAAACGCAAGAGGAAAAACCGATCGTGATGAATTCATGAGATGCATCTGTGAATGGTTATGAAACACCTGCCGAGATTCCGGGTGACCAGGCTGTCGTTTTTTCGATCTGTTCCCAGTTTTCTAAAAAGGCCTTTCCAAATGCTCTATTTTCCATGTATTTTCTGGCCGCAAGACCCATCTCCCGCCTTTTTTTAGCATTCTTTACCAGTATTCGGATGCATCGCCGAAATGCATCATGATTATCGGCGGCGACAAATCCGGTCTGATTTCGGATAATGTTTTCACAGGGACCGCCCTTGTCGGTAACGACCACCGGAATTCCGGAAGACTGGGCTTCGAGTACGACATTGCCGAATGTATCTGTCGTACTCGGGAAAACAAACATATCGCTGGACGCGAAAACAGAGGCAAGGTCGTTGCCTTCGAGGAACCCGGTGAAGGTGCAGGGGAAATCCTCGAGTTTATGTTTCATAACCTCCAGATACGGTCCGTCACCGGCGATAATCAGGTGAATGTTGTTGAATTCACGGCAAAGTGAGATAAACACATCAGCCAGGAGGTCGATGTTTTTTTCCTTGGAAATGCGTCCGACATACAACAGTTTAACCGAATTATCGGGCAGGCCGTAGCAGTCTTGGAAAACGGCGTTTTTATATTTGGGGTGAAACCGGTTGACATCGATGCCCCGGTTGATGAGATCAATTTTATCGCCGCTGATGCCTTTTTCCATCAATTCTTTTTTTGTGCTTTCAGAGGGAACCTGCACCCGATCCATCTGGTCATAGTACCATATCATGTATTTCCAGCTTAAATCGGCCATGGTGCTGTCGCCGGTCAGCAATTGAACGTACTGCGGTATCGCCGTATGGTAGGTGCCTGAAAAGGTGATGTTCAGGGTTCGGGAAATGATCCATGCTGCGATCCCCATCGGGCCCGGTGTTGCGGATATGATATGGGTGATATTTTCCCTGTAGCAGTAATCCAGAATCTCAAGGATAGGTGGATAATGTATTCTGATTTGGGGATATTCGGGGAGATGATAGCTGCCGACCGGCAGGAAGGTTTCGATGCCCTTTTGCGGCCGTTCAAGTGGTTCGGCACAAACTAACAGGGTGTAACCGAGATTTTTTCTGCGGGCTTCACTGACCTGCTGCTTCAGTGTCACGGCCACACCGTTAACTTCATCGAATGTATCGGTGAAATGGGCGATGCGCAAAGGGGTTCGGGCAAGCCCGGCTCTTTTAGAGATTGCCGGAAAATGATCGATTATCTGCATGTTTGTGGTCTTGTCTTTGGCGAATTGTTTGAAGGCGATGAAATAAGGCGATAAAAGCAGGTAAAGGCCGCCTATCTGCCCGAGGGACTGAAATATTTTAAACACATTGGCATTAAAGAGATGATTGAGGGTCTGGTTTCCCAGGTGATGGGTTGCATTGTTTGACACCTGGTTGACGACCTCGAACCAATATTTTTCGAGTTGCTTTCGCTGTTCGATGTTGCCCCGAATAAGGCTCGATATTTTCCGGTCTTTCAGAATCAGGTCCAGGGTCTCTTTTTGAATAATGCTCTTGAGCGATTCGGGTATTTTTTTGACGTTTGGCCGGCTGCGATACCGGTTTAAAAAGGCCAATTTGGACACGCGGCCGTTGCGGGTTGCGCCGCTTTGCAGCGTTCTGTTCAAAAAGGTGAGAAGAAAATCTCTGCCCAATCGGTTATCCAGGTTGAATTTATGATGGTAATACTGGTAGGCGATGCCGTATAGATTGTGGGCGAGTGTCTTTGGATGGGCATCGGTCCGGTGTATGATTGCATTTCCGCCGGCAATTCCAGAGAAGAAATTGCCGACCGATCCGGCGGGCTCCACCTCCGTGTAGTAGCGCGCTATATTTAATGAGCTGTGGTCATCCGAACCGCCGATCATGCCTTTTTTCCAGGGGGTGGGTCCGAATGGGTAAAGGCCGTGTTTGTCTGCCAAAGCTTCGATGTCTTTCGACGTCAAGTTTTTTAAAAATGTTTCCAGAAAATCATTCAGTTCGCCGCTTCTCGCCCCGTTTTGCTCGAATACGTTAAACAAAATCAGCAGTTTTTCGAAATGACCTGCACCGAAACGGTTATTGACGGCGTATAGCGGATGGGCGACGGCATGAAAAATACCTTCATGCCTGAGGTAGGAAACCAGTTCGTAGATATTGCTTCTCAGTTTTTGAATATCGTCATGCCTGGACTCTGAAATGTCATATGCCAGGACGTGAATTTTGCACCCGTCTTCGGGAAAGTACGTGGTGATCTCTTCCGATACGACGGCATTCGGCAGGTGTGCGATTTCCAGGGCGCCCGAAATTTTGTTGTGATCTGTGATGGTGACGTGGCTCATGCCTTTTTTCCGGGCCAGTTGGTAAATCATCAGTGGTTCCGTGAAGCTTTCCGGGCAGTTGATCTTCTGAAGAACCCATTGGGTCGGCCGGTGGGAATGTTTCGAATGAACATGCATGTCGATTTTCATTATGTATCCCCGTAATAATAAGTTTTCTTAACAATAGCCTCTTATTTGGGGAATGGATATAATCTCAATCATGTTTGGGTAGTGTTAGGGTAAAAATAATTTACTGTTAGGCCCTCAAGTATCCGGGGTGCCGAAAAACCGATGGCGGCCGCCGTATCGCTGTAAGCCGGCTGGGTTTCCAATTTGCTCGTGTTGACCAGATCCGGCGCCACAATGGAGATGTCGATTCCCTTCGGCTTCAATTCATAATGGGACGCCAGGGAAAAGCCCCTTAAAGCGAATTTGGACGCACAATAAAGGCTGGTTCCGGGTACAGGCGCCAGACCGGCAAGAGAGCACATATTGATGATGTGGCCGGACCCCTGTTCGAGCATTTGTTCTGCGGCCAGCCGTGTCCCTAAAATGGCGCCCTTGGTATTAATGTCCAGGTGCAGGTCGATGTGTTCCAACGGAAATTCATTTGAAAATCCCTGAACGGCAAATCCGGCAATATTCATGCAAACGTCCAGCCTGTCCCAGGTTCCTACGAGGCAACCGATGGCTTCTTTCCACTTGGCGGCATTTCTCACGTCGAGTTTCTGCAGCATTACCCGATCGCTTGGCCAATCCGATTCTTCAGCACTTTTTTCCAGGGCCTCGATATTGATGTCGGTTGCCAGTATTCGATATCACAGGCGTGACATTACAGATGTCAAATGCCGCCCGATGCCGCTGCCGCACCCGGTGATCAAGGCGGTAGGCGATGTGTATTCGTTGTTCATTCCGGTTCTTACGATTAGCGTTCACAAAATGACCATTATTTTCTAAGATAGATGAGGCCGATGAAACCGGAGCTGATGAATCATCGAGTGAATGAGGCCGGCAAAAGATCATTACGCCGATAAGCCTATGTATGGCATCAAAAAAATCATATTTTTTATTGACTGAAAGGGCCTGTTTCGGCTTAATAGAGTTCACACATCTTCTGTCTAAAAGGGGGGGACACAAAACAAGGCAAAAAATTCAGGTCGATTCTCAGCAGAAACCCGATCCTAATTCGCTCGCCCGAATCGTTTCTCATTTTCATTTTCATCACTGTTTCAAAAGGAAACTTTCTCCACATCGGTAGGCATTTATCCGGTCCTTGGTGCAGGCAGACTTCCTTTTCTATAACATCGCAGTAAGCCAACAGAGCTCGCCGTTTTCAGAGTAATCAAAGCTGATTCTTTTCCCCGTTGCTCACATTCGGCTTAGGTCGTCAGGCATACGTAAACGGCCCGTTTCCATTCCGTAACCATCGGCCGTTGATATGAAAACCAAAATGGGATCACCGTGACAGAAAGGAAGGTGAATGATGGGATTTATCAAAACCGATGAAGAAATAGCCAAACGGATTTCACGATCGGCGGATTTTTATGATGCAGAGGTCCTGATGGTATATTTTGAAACCCGAGACGACGTTGTCAATCGACTGCTTCCCCCGCCCCTTCGCCCTTCCATTGCACCTGTGGGGGGAATCTTCGTGGCGAACTATCCCAAGACCAATTTCGGCGTCAGCTACTTGGAGAGTGCGCTTTTTTTAACGGCACAGCATAATGGGGACGAAGGCATATTTTTCCTTGCCATGCCGGTAACGGACGATATGGCGATGATCGGCGGCCGGGAGGTGTTCGGATATCCCAAAAAAATGGCAAAAATCGATGTGAAGAAGGAGGGGGCGACCGTCAAAGGATGGACGGAGCGCCACGGTATACGCTTCGTGGAGATCGAGGCGCAACTCACCGGGAAATTCAATGATACAGCGTTCCAACAACTTATGTTGGAAAACATGGCGCCCGATTCCGATGTTGTGGTGTACAACTTCAAGCATTTCCCCGCACCTGAAGGCGGAGGCTTCGACTTCAACCCCCGCCTGATAAGAGAGATTGTAACCCGCCGCCCCAAAACGACCGAAATGGGAAAAGCCGAGATTACCCTGAGGTCATCGGAGCATGATCCCTGGGTTGAGGTAGAAATCGTCCGTGTACTCGGAGCTGTGTACGCGACCGGCGACAACACCATGCTTCCGGGCGTTGTCGTGGCGGAAGTCGACCAAACGGAGTTTTTCCCTTACGCATTCATGAAAGTAGATAACCTTTAAGAGAATGCCTGTGCTCAGAATGTGCACGCCGATACGGGTTAACAAAAAAACCGTTTTTTGCCCTACGGGCAAACTTCTTGCCATATTGCCGCCCGAAATGGTATCTACCCACAGATTCCGGATTGCCGCGAAAACCGGCATTGAAAATGGTGAACCTGAAACAGAAAGAGGAGCTGAACATGGGACGAAAAATGTTGATCGGCGTTATCGGTATTGTGGCATTAACGGTTGCTTCGGTCTGGGCGGAACCCCTGATGAATCCTGGAAAATGGGAAATTACGACGAAGACGGAAATGGCGGGTATGCCGCCCCAATCCTTTACCCATACCCAGTGCATCACACGTGAGGATCTTGTACCGATGAACCGGGACACCTCCCAGGAATGCAAGGTGACGGATGTCGTTTACGACGGAAACACCGTTTCATGGAAAATTTCCTGCGACGGACAGGGGGGTGAAATGAACGGGTCTGGATTAGTAACCTACACCGGAGATGATATGAGCGGCACCATGAGCATGACCATGGCCTCACAGGGCTTTCAGATGACCAACACCTTTTCCGGGCATCGTATCGGCCCTTGCGACGGTTCGGATTCCGGTGCAGCAATGAACGCCTCCGATCCGACACCTCAGAAAGACCTGTTCGGCAGCGCTGAAGAAGATCCCGGAGTCGATGATGCGGCGGATGCGGAGAAAACGATCGAAGACGAATCCGAGCAAAACTTTGTGGATGAGGTCGGCAGCGGGGTTAGAAGCGTTTTCGACAAGTTTTTTAAATAGAAGGTGCCAACATAGGGATGAGACGGACCCTGCAGCGTTATTAACGCTGCAGGGTCCTTATCTTTCTGATCATATCCAAGAGTTTGTTTTTAGTGATTGAAGTCTAATCCGAATGTTCAAGTGCTTGTAAAAGCCTATAGCTTGTAAAAATAAAACCTTCCATCATTATTGATATTATGAATTTGACTTATTGTATTTTTTTATAGGATAGAGGAGCATAATATAGGCTGGGAGCCAGAATGAAAAACGTTGTGATCAGGCAATTGTATGGGAAGGAATATAAAATGACCGCTGAATGCCGTTCCATGTGGACCGATTTGGGTTTGGATTTGGATGCCCACGACGCTCTTTTAAGTGCACTTCAAAAATCCTATAAAGATATTTATCTTTCTCAGAAAAATCGGCCTAAGGGGATGGGATATTTCGATTTCGTTATGAGTGAAATACATGGCCAGCGTATCAAAGAACTGCTGGATGAAAAAGAGGCCGGACGCAAAATCATCGGCAGCTACTGTGTTTTCGTTCCGGAAGAAATCGTTCTTGCCGCCGATGCAACCCTGGTTGGTTTGTGTTCCGGTGCTGATTTTGCAACTGAAGCGGTTGAAAGGCTCTTGCCCCGAAATACGTGCGCCCTTATAAAATCCGCCTTCGGCTTTAAATTGGGAAATGTCTGTCCGTATCTGGAAAGTGCGGATATGGTTGTGGGAGAAAACACCTGCGACGGCAAGAAAAAAGCCTATGAGACTTTAAAAGATTGGGTTGAGAACCTTTATATAATGGATCTTCCCCAAGTCAAATCCGATATTGGAAAATCTCTTTTAATAACCGAATACCAGCGGTTTAAATCCGCTGTTGAGCAGCTCACTGGTTTTAGAATCACAGGCGCATCCTTAAAAAAAGCCATCAGGACCGTAAACGACAAACGTTCGGCAATCCATCGGCTCAATTCAATGAGAAAAGCTGATCCTGCACCTGTATCGGGACTGGACGCCCTGTTGGTCAATCAGGCTTCCTTTTACGACGACGCCTCTCGATTTACGGAATCGGTAAACACCATATGCGATGAACTGGAAAAGCGAATTGAACGAATACAAGGCGCCTTTCCGGAAAAGACGCTGCGAATCCTTGTGTCCGGCTGCCCCCAGGCAGTTCCCAATTGGAAGTTGCCGTTTATCGTGGAAGCTTCCGGAGCGGTAATCATAGGTGAGGAATCGTGCGTTGGAGAGCGCGGCACTCGAAACCTCACAGATGATTCAGGCAGCACAATCGAAGAAATGATGGAAGCCATTGCAGACCGTTACTTCAAAATTGATTGCGCTATTTTCACACCCAATACCGAACGACTAGGGCATATACATGAAATGGCAAATGCCTACAAAGCGGATGGCGTCATCCTTTATGGCTTGCAGTTCTGTCAACCCTATCTCATGGAATCAATTCCGATTGAAAAAGCCCTCGAAGCAGAAAACATTCCCTGCTTACGCATTGAAACCGATTATGGATTGGAAGATATGGGGCAGTTGAAAACACGGGTTGAAGCATTCATCGAACAGCTCCGGTGAGCGGCTTGATTGGAATAAAAAATGCGTTTCGCAGGAATTGATATCGGATCACGAACGATAAAGCTGGTTGTTGTGGACGGTGCCGGCAATGTTCTTTTCAATCTTCGAACGGACACCGGTTATGATCCTATAACGGAGGCATCTAAGCTGATGGACGGACTAATCTGTGACAGCATCGTTGCTACCGGCTACGGCAGGCTTCTATTCAAAGAAACGTTTAACGCACCGACAATTACCGAAATTAAAGCTCATGCAAGGGGTGCGCGGGCTTTATTCCCCACTCACCACACCATTTTAGATATAGGCGGACAGGACAGCAAGGCCATTTCCATGTTTGAAAGGGGAAGGGTAAAGAAATTCGAAATGAATGATCGCTGTGCTGCCGGAACAGGAAAATTTCTTGAAATTATGGCTAAAACGCTTGGGTTTACTATCGATGATTTTGGAAAAGAGGCCCTTTTGGCGGATGAAGAGCTTCACATATCCAGTATGTGCGCGGTATTTGCCGAATCCGAAGTCACCTCATTGATTGCCAGAGGGCAAAATCGCCGAAATATTGCTTTTGGTCTTCATGCTTCCGCCATCAGCCGGATTACGGGAATGATCAACCGCATTTCTTCATCCGGCGATATCGTTTTTACCGGTGGGGTCGCCAAAAATCCGTGTATCAATCAACTTCTTACAAAAGGATTGGGGCGGCGGATACATGTACCCGCCGATCCCCAGATGGTTGGAGCTTTAGGGGCGGCACTTCAGTTCGTTGCCGATTAATCGATAATCCAACCTGCTGAATCCTGCCGACTCAGTCTGCACCATTCCGCCGCATATTTTAGCGATTCCGAAATATAGGTAATTACGATAACGCTTACGCGTTCCAGGTTGGGTTGTTTGAAAAGCCCAATGATGATCCCGCATTCCGGAGTCAAGGTCGCCATCGGTTCACCTGCCGGGATGATCGGGGGCGAATTAATCAGGCGCTCCTTACAATTCCGGGTGATTTAGGCTTGAAAAACCGGAAATTTAATTATAATTAATGTAATTGAAACCAACAAATGGAAGGCACCGGAATTTCCACGCAGATAGAAATGATTCATGACGCGTGCTTCTTTGATTACACTTTACCTGTCTCAATCCTGAACAGCCATGTCCAAGAAAATTCTCATTGTAGATGATGATCCGACCGTGGTGCGATACCTCATCGCACTTTTTGAGGATAACGGGTATACTACCAAGGGTGCCGCCTGTTCAAAAGAAGCTTTCGCCCGGATTCTCGAGGATATGCCCGACTTGATATGCCTGGATCTTCAAATGCCCGGGGAGTGGGGCCCAAGGCTGTACCGGAAACTGCGCAAAGACCCGGCGCTAAGAGATATTCCGGTCATTGTCATCAGCGGGATTGACGGCGATCACGCCATTCGGAACGCAAGGGCGTTTGTCCGCAAACCCTTCGACCCGGAGAAGCTTCTCGGCATCGTCAAAAGCACCATCGGGTAGTTCGATCGATCCTCAGCCGTGTACGTCCAACCGGATAAAGAAAACGGACCCTTTGCCCTCGTCGGTATGGCAACCGATCTCTCCCCCATGCAGGTCGACAATATGTTTTGCCGTTTTCAACCCCAGACCGGTTCCCCGCGATCCCTTGGTTGTAAAAAATTCCGCAAACACCCGCTGCCGAATGCTGCGGCTCATGCCGCAGCCGTTATCCGCCACGCGGTATTCAACGCCGCGCTGGCCATACGGCAGGGTTTGAAACTCAATCGTTTTTTCCCCTTCCGGTTTCCTGCATTCACAGGCGTCCATGGCATTGGTCAACAGGTTCAGCAAGCAGCAGTGAATGCTGTCCGGGTCCATTGAAACGGGGGAGAGGTGCTGCGCAAGCGATGTTCTCAATGCAATGCCGCGGGAGGCAGCTCTGGGACTTACTAGATTCAACACCGCCATTGCCGCTTCATTGGGGTCCGCCATTCGGCGGTGAATGCCGGCATATCTTCGGTAATTCAGCATGTCCATGGAAAGGCCGGCGATTTTGTCCACGTTTTCCTTGATCATGTCCAGGCCCTGTCGCACCTGGTCTATGTCGTCCCGGGCCAGCGCATCTTCAGACACATAGATGCTGCCTTTGAGGCCGGTTGCGATATGCTTGATGGTATGGGACAGGCCCGCCACGACTTCTCCTGCGGCGGCCAGCCGCTCTGCCTCGATCAGCTTCCCGGTTTTTTCCGCCACCAATTTTTCCAGCGTTTCCGTGTATTCCCGAAGGCGGTTGCGCAGTACGATTCTCTCCTTGGCCCGTTTCAAGGCGATCTGCAGCACCTTTACATCGATGGGTTTGGTGATGAAATCAGTGGCATCGAACTTCAGGCTTTGAATGGCATCATCCATATCACCGTGGCCGGTGAAGAGAATGACCTCGGTCTCGGGGTCCACTCGCTTGATCCTGTCGAGCAGCGTTATGCCGTCCATTTCCGGCATCTTGATGTCCGTCAACACAATGGCCGGGCGCCGCTCCAAAAAAAGGTTCAGCGCGGCTTTTCCATGTTCCGCCTCAAGCACCGAATACCCCAAATCCTCCAGGGATATGCGGATAATCTTGCGAATGCCCGGTTCATCGTCCACGAGCAAAATATCATCGGCCATTTGCTTCCTCGTTTATCGAAAAGGCAATCCGAACGACGGTGCCCCTGCTCGGCTCGGAGCTGACGAATATTTTTCCGCCGCATTCTTTGACGATGCGGTCGCTGATGGACAGGCCCAATCCCGTGCCTTTTCCGGCCTCCTTGGTCGTGAAAAACGGTTCGAAAATTTTTTCGGCGGCCCATTCGGGAATGCCGATACCGTTGTCGCAGACCTCGATGATGACGGCATCCGCCGATCGGCAAGACCGCAAGATGATCTCCTGCCGGGTGTCCGCATCAGGGCGCCGGCCGAACTTTTCCTCGAGCGCGTCCCTGGCGTTGACCAGAAGATTGATGAACACCTGCTCCAGTCGGTCCGGATCTGCTAGAATTTCGGGAAGATGTTCTTCGATTTCCCATTGCAGGTGAATGCCCCGGGCGCTGAGCTGTTCGGAAAAGATGTCCACCGAACGGGATAAAATGCGATTGACATCGACCGGGCCGAAAACCAGATCCGATTTTCTTCCGAACTGTCGTATGTGGTTGATGATTTTTACCGCCCGGTCGACATTTTGATCCATTTCGTAGACGACTTCGTGGAGAATATCAGGGTCAATCGGTTGACCTTTTTCGATTTTGCTCATCAGAAACGTGCCGGCGGTTTTAATCACCGACAGCGGCTGGTTCAATTCATGGGCTACGCCCGTTGCCATCTGCCCGATGGTGGCCATCTTCCCCGCCTGTATGAGCTGCTGCTCTACTTCCAGGCGATGGGTAATGTCGTTGGCCGTGACAAGCAATACATTCCGGCCGGGATAGTCGAGGGCCGACACCCGGATGTCGACGTAAACGGTCCTGTTATCGCCGCCGATATGACGCACCCGGTTTATTGCCGAATCGTGCTGCAGTCGACTGCGGTAGGGTGCCTTTTCCGAATCCACGAAAAAATCCATAAAAGACCGGTTCAACATGGCGGTCCTGTTACACCCGTAAACCACGGGGGCAC
Organism: Desulfobacterales bacterium; assembly: GCA_046483495.1. GTDB lineage: Bacteria > Desulfobacterota > Desulfobacteria > Desulfobacterales > UBA5616 > CAYLRU01. The sequence continues at coordinate 33,515 of JAWODC010000073.1, read as the reverse complement.
TGGCGTTACAGTCCAGAATCTCTAAAGACTTCCGGTCCAGGACGAACACGGGGTTTGGAATGGTGTTGAAGATTGCGTGGTATTTCTTCTCTGTTTTTTTCAGCTTGTCTTCGAGAAGCTTGCTCTCGGTGATGTCGATGCACATTTCCATGGCCGCGATAATATCCCCGCCGTCATTGTAAATGGGGGATGTCTTCACGATCCAGTACACCAGGGAGCCGTCCTTGTCCAAGCCCTGCTCTTCGCTGTAATGAACACCTCCGTCGGCAAATGTCTTTTCAACCGGGCAGTTTTCGCACTTCGATGTCCTGCCTTTGTAGGCGCGGTAGCAGAAATCCCCCGGCTCCGGGTTGAATTTCACCGCAAATGCCCGGTTGTATCGAACCAGCCGATAATCCCGGTCCTGAACGGATATCGTGCAGGGAACGGTTTCGAACAGCTGCTGCACATCATCCTTCAGAAGGTTCATACGACAACCTCCTTCAATGGCAGGTAAACGGTAAATTGCGATCCCCTTTCCGGTTCGGAGGCGACCTCGATGCGGCCGCCATGGTCGCGAATGATTTCATTGGCAACGAAAAGGCCCAGACCTGCCCCCGACACTTCACCGGAAGCGAGGGTAAGGGTGAACAGGCGGTTCAGCATGTCCTTGTCCATGCCGATCCCGTCGTCTTTTATGGCGAATATTACCCATTCCCCTTTTCCATACATTTCAAAGAGGATCTCGTGGGCCTGTTTCGAGCCGTCCCGCCGCACGGCCTCGAAGGCATTCTCCAGCAGGTTGATCAAGGCCGTGAGGACAATGCCGGCATCCATCATACAGGTCCCGATCATCGGGTCCAACCGGCATTTAAAGGAAACGCCGCCGCCCGTCTTGATTTTTTTTCGGACCACCTCCTCCGCATCCCGGGCAAGCGCGAATACATCCACAAGGTCGAGGTTCAACTTTCTTTCCCTGGCATAAAACAGGATGTCAAGGGCAAGCTTTTTCATCCTGTCACCCATCATGGCGACGGTTTCCATACCCTCATCGATGTCGGCGGCCAGGTTCTTGTCGATACCCCGCCGAAGCAGGTAAAGGCCGCCGTCCAGCCCGGTGACCAGGCCCTTGATGCCGTGGGAGACGGAGCCGATCAAGAGGCCCAGTGATGCAAGCCGGTCCTGGAGCCGACGAATCTGAGTGATATCCGTGGACATCTCGATCACCTGGTCGACACCACCGCCCCGACCGGTGATAGGGGCGGTGCGAATCAACAAATGAATCTCGTCCCCGGCGTTTGACGTCACTATCATTTCCGACGAGTGGGAACTGCCGTCTTCGAAGGTTTTCAGCACCGGGCATTCCTCACAGGGGCCGTTCCGGCCCTTGTAAATCCGGTAGCACTTGCCGCCCGTTTGCCAGTTAAATTCCTGCTTGAAGTGCCGGTTTGCGTCCACCACCGTCAGATGACGATTCTGAACGGAAATGTAGCATGGGGATTCATTGAAAAGCAGCCGGTATCGCTGATGGATGCGCACCGCCCGGTCTTCGAGATTTGCCGTGTACGCCTTAAGGGCTTGGCGCAGCCGCTGCTTTTCACAGACCCGGCTCAATGCATATGCCAGAATTCTGTCGTCTACCGGCTTGGTGATGAAATCCGCCGCATCGGCCTTCAGGCTCTCGATGGCGAGCTCCATATCCCCATGTCCGGTGATCATCACCACTTCCGTATCCGGGTGCGCCGCTTTGATCCGTTTCAGCAGCTCGATGCCGTTCATGCCGGGCATGCGGATATCGGTCAGCACAATCGAAGGCGCTTCGTGTTTTAGCATCTCGAGCGCCTCCGCGCCTCCCCGGGCCGTCATTACCCTATAGCCTTTATCGGCAAGGGCGATGCCGAGCATTTTTCGAATACCGGGTTCGTCGTCGACGATTAGGATGGTTTCGCTCATGGAAAGAGGGGTTATGGGTTATGGGTTATGGGTTATAGGCTATAGGTTATGTTATATGTTATAGGTAATAGGTGTGGAGGGGCCTATCCGATTTAGTTTTATTCCGTGCCTTAAAATAAAAATAAGAAGGTGCTGATCCGCTCCACTCATCCTGCGCGCGCCCCCACCCGGACACCTAATCACCTAACCATTTAACAACCTTCCCACGTAACCACTCATTTATAAACAGACCCAATCCACTGACTGTTCACCGTTCACCGTTAACTCTCCCTGGCGCCAGCCGCCTGAGAATATCCACCAAATCCACAGGCTCGAACGGCTTTTCCAGGTAGGCATCGGGTTCCGGCAATGCCTCATTCGGATTCACATGGGTCATTTTCAAGAAGTGCCGGAAGGACGGTTCGGCTACTCCTGTAATGATGCACACCGGGATGGCGTTCAAGGCCGGATCCGCCTTCAATCGGCCGTACATAAAAACCCCTCCGCTTTCAGGCATCATGACGTCGAGTAAAATCACGTCAGGACGGTATGCCGCCGCCAGTGCCAATCCTTCTTTTCCGTCCCTGGCGGAAACGGCATTATAGCCATGGGCCCTGAGAATGGTCGATATGTACAGCCGCATATCGAGCTCGTCTTCGACAAACAGGACACTCGTCATGCGTCAACTTTATCGGGGCGGTTTACGCTGGCCACTGGACATGAGGCCCGCAAAACAACTTGCTCCACGGTGCTGCCCAACAGGGCCGATTCGGGATCCATATCACGGGTGTGGTGGGCCATGACGATAAGGTCTCCGCCTTTTTCCCGGGTGTACTTCAAAATTTCAATATAAGCCACCCCTTCCCAGACATCGATATCGACGTTGTCGTATTCCCCCATTTGGGTCAGATAAGTGTGCCTGATCTTTTCTTTTGCCGATTCGATATCCGCTTCGATGTCCTCCTGGGGCAGCACTTTTCCCGTATGAATTCGGCTGACGTCCAAGGCGTGAAAAATATGGAGTCTGGCGCCGATTTCCCCGGCCAGCTTTCGAGCGAAGAGGAATGCGGCGTAGGCCGCTTTGCTGAAGTCCGTGCAAAAGACAATATCGGAAAAGTACCAGAGGCACGTAGTGCAGGGGCGGCTGACGATCAGAACGGGGCACCGTGCCCCCCTGGCGACTTTCTGCATATTGCTGCCCACTACGTTTCGGTATCGCATGGCGCCGGTCTCTTCCTGCCTGGAATGGGCCCCCATGATAATGAGGTCGACGTTCTCTTTGCGGGCGATTCGCAGTATCTCCGTGTGGGGAACGCCGGCAATCGAGACGATGTCCACGTTCGGGTACCCCTCGAGCTGTCGGCTGTAGGTGTTTTTCAATTCTTCACGGACCCACTGGATGTAATCGGTGTCGTAATATTCCTCCTCCCCGGTGCGCACGTCCCTGACCAGTGTGCTGAAACCGTGCGGGGGCAGCCCCAGTACATGAAAAAGGACAAGGTGCGAGGCGTACTTGCCGGCGATATCGAATGCCACATGGGCGGCATTGTCGCAGACCGGCGTCCCGGTTGTGGCAAAAAGTATTTTTTTAAACATCAGTCGGCCTTTCTATGTCGCACGTTCGGGATTCGGCACAAAATCCGAGCTCCCATAAAATGCCATCCAAAATTTCAAACAAGGAAAACACCGCGTCACATTCAAGACGGTCGACCGTATCCCCGAACACGATGTGCTTTATTTTTCCCAAACGAATCGGAACATCAATGAGTTCGGCCGTACCATACCCTTTGATGTCGACCGGTGTGGTTTCCTGCATTCCCTGCAGAGTCACATATAAATCAATTTTCGGCGGCCCCGGAAACCCGACCAATTCCACCGTTTTTGTCAATTCCAGACAGCTTAAAGCGGCCGAATGCGCCTCGATGCCGGAATCCTGCCAAACCGGCTCTGTTCCCCGGCCCCGGAAGAGAGGATTGAGCCGCTTCAGCACCGGATACCGCTCGAATACCATGAAGAAACTTCGAAGAAGGTATCCGGGTGTTAAAAAGACACGGTGCCCCAGGCAAGCCAGCGGATCCTCAACGGCGGACTTTCCGCAGTAAAGTGAGCCGCTTGTTTCAAGGGTTACGACATTCATCGGCTTATCCCGACAGCGCCATTTTTTTTGGTTTCAGAGCCGGTTTTTGGCAGGCGCCGTTCATTCGTTCGGCAGCATGTGAGCGGGCACTTCCACCATGCTTAACAGAATCGGCTTTAAAAAAGACCACCGGATGCCGATTCCATACACGTCTTCCAGGTCCCGCACGGCGTCCCAGCAATTGTGGCACGGCGTAATGACCAGTTTCGCCCCCGTGGCCAGAATCTGGTCCCGTTTGATTTTCAGCCCGATATTCCGCTGCTCACGGTAGCGCCCGATTCCATTCAATCCGCCGCCGCCGCCGCAGCAGAAATTATGCTCCCGGCAGGGTTTCATTTCGCGGAAGTCTTCCGCTATGTACTGCATAATTTCTCTGCCGATATGGGCCAGACCGCCGTTTCGGATGTAGTTGCAGGAATCCTGAAAGGTTACCGGCTCTTTAATCTTTTTGGCTGGGTCTATTTTCAATTTTCCGTTGCGCAGCGCCTCGGCGACCCACTCGACATAGTGAAGGGTTTCAATGGGTGTCTTTCCTGAGGTCAGCCCTGCCCAGTAGGGCCCTTCGATCACCGTTGCCCTGTAGGCATGCCCGCACTCGGTCACCACCATCCGCTTTGCCTTCAACCGCCGCATGGCGTCATATACGGATTCCACCTGAATACGGCAGCCTTCCCAGTCCCCGGCGAACATGGCAAGGCTCGTTTCTTCCCAGCCCCGGCTGGGAACGGTCCAGTTTTCGCCGGCGATACGAAACAGAATGGCGGCCTCTGCCAGGTCTTCCGGATAGTGCTTCGGTTCCCTGGCGTTAACCGTGTAGAGTATGTCCGCACCTTCTTTGTCCACGGGGATCTCGAGGCCGGGCCAGTCCTCTTCATATTCTTCCGCCATCCATTGGCAGGTATCAACCCAGTCTTCGGTGGTGATATCCATCTGAGCGTGATAAATGCGGTGCATCCCGGAGCCGATCTTCAGTTCCCATGGAACGAATCCCTGGGAAAAGCAGATCCCGCGCAAATAGCTGAACATCACGCCCATATCGATCCCCATAGGGCAATACATGCCGCAACGGTTGCAGCAGGTGCATTTCGACCATGCCGTGTCCATAGCCATCCGCATAAAGTCATTATCCACCCGGCCCTTGCGTTTGACCAATTCGCCCAGTGTGGATTGAATCTTATAGGAGGGCACCTGTCCAGCGTCTTTACCGTTGGCCAGGTAAAAGAAACAGGTGTCGGCGCAAAGACCGCAATGCGTGCAGATTTCAAGCCAGCATTTCATTCTCGACTTGAAAGTCTTCTTCAGAAGACCCTGGATTTCAGACGCGTCAACGTTAAGAGACGCCATTTCTTCATAATAGGATTTTCCGCCCTTGTCCGCCAGCAGCTCCCGGAGTTCTTCTTCCGTTGAGACCGGTTTTTTATTGCAGAGTCTACCCTGAGGCATCATCTATTTCCTGATCTTTTTATTTCGATTCACGTACCGCTCTACCATGCCATTCCCTTCCCTTTCATGCCGCCTCGTTTGATACCGTAATCCATGCCCAGCTGCGCACGTGAAAGAAAGAACAATACGAAATGGGAAAGTTTTGTAAACGGAACGGCCATGAGCATTATTTCACCGCTGATAATATGGGTATACAGCCAAAATGAATAGGAACCCGTCTGGTGTCGGGCGAAGAATCCGGTGATGAAGGGCAGAACGGCGATCCCGATAACCAACATATCGTACATATTCGTCAGCCTCCTCACTTCGGGCGCGCTGATGCGGCGGAGGATCAACAGGAAAGCCGTTAGAATCACCCCGAGTGTAAACAGATCGGCGATGCCCTCGGGCAGCGCATAGAATCGGAAACCCCAAGCGTCATTAAGAAGTATTTGATGGGCCTGAAGGAACATCGGGGTGATCAGCAGTAGTATGTGGAATACGAACACGACAGCCGTAAACGCCGGATTTTTTCGCCATGACCTCGTTCCAAAGGGTACCAGCCATAAGACTACGGACCGAAGCGCGCCCCTGATGCCGTGCAGGATGTTCCGGGTGTAGGTCACTCTGTCCGTGCGCCAGTCCAGCCCCATGATATAAAGAACGACCCTGAGAATCATCCCCGCAAAAAAGACGCCGAACGCCAACCATGCCATGGGTCCGGTTAGAAATTCATACATGTGAAGCCTCGCAGCCTGATTTAGTGCCCATCCAGAAATGGCTGATTCGCTCTATTTCGGCGTTGGACGGGAAATTGTAAGCCTCAAAATACTCAATGTATTCGTGAATTTTAAATTTCCCGGCTGCCTTGAACCGAGTCGAATGTTCTCATTTCCGGATGGACCTATTTAGTTGTCTTCATCGCGGCCGTTCAAAAACCGCCAGAAAAAGGCGATACCGATGAGCGTCGCTACCACCAGGATATAAGTGACCCCTTCGGCATGGGCCATAAATTCATGAAGCGTATTGTAAACCGAGTCCATCATTTTCCTTTCATGACGGGGTACCCCCTTATTTCAGTTCATGTTTATACGCCGGATGCTCGTAGACCACCGGCATGCGTGAAACGATAAAGCGGAAAACAAGGATGCCGGCTGTGACCAGAAATACGGAAATCCCGATCTCCATCCAGTGCGGAAAATACCGGCTTTCAGCCGGCAAGTGCCAGTTGAATGCAATCAGGCTGACATTGAACCGATTAACGACAATTCCCAGGACGGACCATGCCGCGGCGATTCGTATGAGAGTGATCCGCTTTTCACGGACGCCGAGGGCGTAGACAAACGACGGCAAGGCCGCAAAACCGACCAGTTCGATCAAAAACCATGCCCCGTAAGGCGTGAACAGCAGGCGCCATTCGTTGTCCGTGGAAATTCCGATAAGTTTGATAAAGACATATCCTGCCAAAATGAAAGACGCCGCTTTTCCGAAGCCGAATGCCACGTTTTCCTTTTCCAGCCGGTGAGTTTCATCCATCTGTCGAGAGAAGTACTTTTCGGTAAGGGCGCTTTCCACGATTACCATGGAAAGCCCTGCGACGATACTTGTGACGAAGAAGTACACCGGCAGATACGGGGTATACCACAAGGGATGGAGTTTGGACGGGGCTATGAGAAACAGCGCACCCAATGATGACTGATGCAGTGTCGACAGGACCACACCGAATATGGTAAGCACCAGAGTGAGTTTTACAATGAGATTTCTCAGCCGTTTCAATCCAAGCCATTCCAGGGCCGCGGGAGAAAATTCCAAAAAAAGGACGGTCAGGTAGAGGGCCACACAGGCGGCGACTTCGAACAATATGCTGGTTGTTCCCTGGCTGACGAAAAAGGGGTACGGCAGGCGCCATCCACGGCCCACGTCATAGGTAAGGGCCACAACGACGAGGGCGTACCCCAAAAATCCCGTCAGAATCGCAGGCCTGACCGCCGAATGGTATCGCTTCAAGCCGAAGATATACACGGCCGCAGAGGTGACGAATCCCCCGGCGGCCAGGGCCACGCCCACCAGCAGGTCGAACCCGATCCAGATTCCCCAGGGGTTGTCGTGAGACAGGTTGGTCACGGCCCCGAGTCCCCGGGTAAATCGGATCACCGTAAGGATCAGACCGAGAATAATAATGACAGCGGCTGTGATATTAAATGGGGTAAGCCACCCTTTTCCGGCGGCGTTGTCCGTGTAGTCGGCCATCGATCTCCTTTCATATTTCCGGATGGAGGATAGTTCGTGTCCATCCATAAACGGCCCTTTCACGCGATTTCTGCGTCGGGCGCAAAATCGAAATCCTCAAAATAGCACACTATTCCTGCGGCTTCGATCTTGCGCCCGCCTTCAACTCACGCGAAATTGCCTATTTCTGGATGAACACTAGTTCGCCTTTTCCAGGGCTTTTTTTACTTCCCGTTCGATCTCCGTCTTGTTTTCCTGCCGCATTTTTTCCAGAGTTTGCGCATGCTTTTCGGCAGCCGCTGTTTCGGCTTTTTCCACCGCTTCGGCAACGGCGATTCGTTTTTCCTCCTCAGCGATGCGGTCCTTTCGCCTGGATATAGCGTAAATCCCCACCAGGAGGACCGGCCACAGCCCGGCGACGATCGGAACGCCGCTCAATGCCCCGGACGTCAAGAGCGGAGCCGGGACGTTCCCCAGATCCTCCCGCATTCCCAACCGGGAAAACGGCACTGCTGAAATGGTCAGCCAGGCGGTCCCGCCCATCTCATGCTCCCCGTAAATATGGTTCACATACGTGCCGCCATTAGCTGCGATCCTTTCTTCGGCGATACGGATGAGATCTTTTCGCTTCCCGAATGACAAGGCTTCGGTAGGGCAGGCTTCCACGCATCCGGGAAGCCTGTTTTCCTGAACTCTCGGGTAGCACATGGTGCATTTCATTACCCGTGGCGTAAAGGCATTGTCGTATTCATAAGCCGGAATTTCAAATGGGCAGGCGATCATGCAGTAACGGCATCCGACGCATACCGACGCATCATAGATTACGGGGCCCTGCCGTGTTTTTTTCAACGCCTTGACGAAACACGCCGATACACAAGCCGGTTCGAGGCAGTGGTTGCACTGTTTTTTTGCAAATACCGGCCTGATTTCCATATCCGGGCCGTCAAAACGGTTGACGACGGTAAAGGCCTCGGCCGTGGTTCTGCGGTAATGTTCCAGAACGGACAAATCGGTAAACGGTTTTTCAGGGGCCGGAAGCGAGTTCACCCGGTTGCAGGCGTCTTCACACCGGCGGCATCCAATGCATAAACGGGTGTCGTGCAAGATGCCGATGCTGTCGGAATATCCGGCGAACTGTCCCGCCGAAGCCCCTTCACCCTTTTTTGCCGCCGCTGCCATCGACCCGGCTGTGGCGCCGAACCACCCTAAAAATTTTCGTCGTGATAGTGTCATGCAGTCACCTGGAATCTCATACCGGATGGGCTTTGCATTCCTGCTTATCGGAATGCCGAAACGATTTCTTTTCCTTTTTCTTTATGGCATGCTGTGCAGTCATTTGACGGGGGTTTGGATACATTCATTTCCCGGTGGCACCCCATGCACTGCTGATGATAGGCCGCCATCAATCCCGGTGTGTGCGGATCCTTGCCGGTGAAGGGTTTTCCATGGCAGCTTCCGCATCGGGGGGGGTTTTCACTGGGGGGGCTGTTGTGATGGCATCCCCGGCACAACTGTTCATCGCCATTATGAAAATACTGCGCCAGACCGTCTTCTGCAACCCCTTTCTTTAATGCCGAAATGATTTTTCCATGAGGCAAATCGACCGGGCCGTATGTTTTCTCCAATGCGTCGATTTTCACCGTTTCGGGAGGACTTTCCCAATTCGGGGTTTCGGCGCCCTTTTTCGCCCGGTTCAGCATTCTTTCCGCAAGACCGCTGTCTGCGACAACAGCCGACGGCAGGTCATCCTTTCCAACAGCTGCCAAGTGGCATCGCAAGCAATCGGAATCCTCCGTTTTCCGGGCCGGCTTCACGCCGTGGCATCCGGCGCAGGAGGTTTTCTCCGTCTTTCGTAAATGGCAGCCGATGCAGCTCTTCTGTTCGCCCTCCTGGTGCATGGCCTGAGCGAGCGTTACCCAATTCCCCTCTTTAGCTCCTTTGACCGTGTGGCATCGGCTGCACGTGTCGAGGCTTTCATGATGGCAGACCCGGCATGTGTCTTCCTGCGTTTCATGATTACGGTGATCGAACGGCACAAGGCCCATTCGGTAATCCGAGGCCGTCATCTCAGGATTTTTTGGATAACGTTCGACAAACCCGACATCGGGTTGATTCCGCTCGATCCGCGGCACGTCTTTAACGGTCTTGATGGCCTGCTTTTCCCCCGGATCATGACATCCCCGGCATTTGACCGGACCGGCGGTCTGGTTTTGCGCCTGTTTTTCCATGTGGCAGAACAGACAGGACATGTGGGCGGCCTTCCGGAACGACATGCCCGTGTCGCTGTCCTCCTGCTTGTGGCAGTACCGGCAGGACCCCTCTTCTCCCTTAGCGTAGACGGTTTTTTCGGCCTCTTTGTCATAAACGTGGTGGCACAGACCACATTCTTTGTCGGCAGCCTTTACATGCCTGTAATGCAGGGAATGATTGAAGGACATGGAGTCCCGATCGATCTCAGGCACAGGCTCCCGGTGACATTCACCGCATGTCAACGGACCTCCGGTTTGCTGCTTTCCCCTCAATTCCCGATGGCATCCGATACAATTGGTATGATACGTTTCCATGAGGAACTGCCTGCCTTTGTCTTCCAGCCGCTTGAATTTAAGGGAAAGCCGGTTTTCATGGGTTAAATGGCAGGTCGAACAGCCTTTTTGATGTGCTTCGAGAACATCGGTGTGGCGATCGTGGTGGAAGACCACCGCCGCCCGCTCCAGTGGTGCAAACTCCTTTACCGATTGAATAAGGATATCGCCCGATTCATAAGATTCATTTTTTTTTATTTCTGTCACCGCCCATCCGGTGACGACCAAAAAAAAACCTGCTACCGCAGGTAAGGCAACCTTGAGCCACCCCCTCGAATAAATGGGCATGATAGTATTCATCCTGTTAATTGCATTCAAAATATATTTTAAGTTCATCCATTAGCATTTTTACGTAGATTTGTAAAGGAAGTCACCGTATATATTTCTTTAAAATAGAAGAATGCTATGTACGACAAGGAGGGTAGCGGATGACAACTGAACCAGGAAATGTTACGAACATGTTATGCAATTGGAACGATGGAAAGTGAACGAAAACGAAAAAGTGCAGACCTCATGTCACACATTATTGTACGAGACACAAAACGTGGCACAATCAAATGGACGCATCTCAGTTTCGAATATTAGACTTCAGGCCTGGGGACCAAATTAGCGCGTTGGGCTATCTCCGGCACCCGATGCTCCCATTCTATCGCCATGAGGTGAACACCGGCAACACCTCTCGTTTCTTTGAACTCTTCAATTTGCTCGAGGGTTATTTTGATTCCTTCTTCAGCATAGTTGCCTTTGCCCGCACCTTCGATACGTTTTAACACAGTCTCCGGGACATCCATTCCAGGAACATTGGCAGCCATATATTGGGCCATCCGAAAGCTTTTTAACGGAGTAACTCCGGCAAGGATGTAGCATCTTTCCGTGAGCCCCATGTCCACTGCCATTTTCATGTAGGTCCTGAACTTGTCCATATTGTAAATGCACTGAGTCTGGATGAAATCCGCACCGGCGGCCACTTTTGCGGCAAGTCGGCAAATCCTGTAGTCAAAAGGATCCGCAAATGGGTTGGCAGCCGCACCGATAAACAGTTTGGGAGGCTCATCAATGTTTTCGCCATTTGGAAAAAGGCCTTCATCTCTCATCGTTTTTACCAATGCGATAAGCTGCATGGAATCGATATCAAATACATTTTTGGATTCAGGGTGATTTCCGAATTTCTGATGGTCTCCGGAGAGGCACAGCATGTTTCGAATGCCTAATGAAGCCGCACCTAGAATGTCACTCATTAAAGCCAGGCGGTTACGGTCTCGACAGACCAGTTGGTAATTGGGTTCCATCCCTTCGGATACCAGAATGGCTGATGCAGCCAGGCTTGACATCCGGACAACTGCGGTCTGGTTGTCGGTGATGTTTACGGCATCCACAATCTGCCTCAGATGGGAAAATTTTTCTTTTAGATGTGATACATTGGAGCCCTTTGGCGGGCCGCACTCACCCGTAAAAGCAAATTGTCCGGATCTCAGTACTTTTTCCAATCGGCTTCCGGATTTGTAAGTTTCCATTACGCCAATTCCTCCTTTGCCCGTTTACGGGGTCCTCCGTCCCGCGCGGTTCTCCAGTCTTTCAGGGGCTTTAATTCCAGCAATTCCTCCAGCCTTCCCCGCTCCATCTTCTTTTGCACGATCTCATTCCATATACAAACGACCTGGTTGTCAATTTCGCATTTTCCACCTGCCGACCCGCCGCATGGGCCGTGCAGAAGGCTTTTTGCGCATCGGGCAATGGGACACATACCTTCATAGTAATGTATGATGCAAGTCCCGCAGCCGGCGCAGCGCTCTTCCCAAATGCCGTGAGCCACCCCACCACCCATAAAGGTTGTATTCACCATTGGATAGAAGCGCTGTTCCGGGAAACATTCGGAGAGGAATTGGGGTCCAACGCCGCAAGCCATGGAAAGGACGGCATCAAAGTTTTTAACCGTATCTTTTATCTGTTCGATGTATTCGGGGTCGCATTGCCTTTCGAGAGATTTTTCGTGAATTTCCAGTTCATCGCTTTCTTTTTTACGGGCGATTCTCAAGGTAGCGGCCAGAATCTCTACTTCCTTTTCTCCGCCGACATTGCATACGGTCACACATCCACGACATCCGAGAAGGAGTACTTTCTTGCAATTCTTTATCATCTCAAGTATTTCTTCGAGAGGTTTCCTATTTGCGATAATCATGAGGCACCTCGTTATGCAGCCTTATGTTTGTTTAGAGGACTTGGTCCCATTCTTCTCGTTTTTTCCGTCATTTCCCGAACGATTTCGGCAAACCGCGTGGCCATTGCAGATGAAAGGTTAAACATTTGGACCCGTTCCGGAATCATGCCGATTTGTTGCAATACCTGCTGAACGTATGCGACCTTTTTCCTGGTCTTTACATTTCCGTTCATGTAATGGCATTCTCCTTCCAGGCACCCGGCAACAAAAACGCCGTCGGCACCGTCTTCAATCGTCCTGAGCAGATGGATAATATCCACCCTGCCGGTGCAGGGCACCTGGATGATTTTAACATTATCCGGGTAGGACAACCGCATGGAACCTGCCAGGTCCGCTGAGGCATAGGCTCAGTACCGGCAGCAAAAGGCTATGATTCGGGGTTCGAATTCATGTGCCATCGGCGCACCTCCTTTTTCCTGCGTTCAAGGCAAGCAAACTATAGATTTCATGTAATTACGACAGCCTGTCACCATCTATTCGCCCCATCAATCAAGTCACGGGAGTTTCCTCTTGAAACAAAGCCGATTCTTTCGCCATAATTTGGAAATCGGTGAAATGTTTTAAAGTAATGGCTTTCCCCGGGCATTCCGCCGCGCATATACCGCACCCATGGCATTCAGAAGCATTGATAACGGCATAACCCTGATCCCCGATATAGGGAACCCCAAAAGGGCATGTCCGCACGCAGGTAAGGCATGCGGCACAGCGGTCGTGATCCACTGTAGAAACGATGCCGCCCACCAGAATAGACTCCCTCGATAAGATTGTCATTGCCCGGGCCGCTGCAGCTTTCGCTTGGGCGATAGACTCCTCTAAAGGCTTGGGATAATGAGCCAGACCGGCCAAGAATATTCCGTCGGAAGCGAAATCGACCGGCCTTAATTTGGCATGTGCTTCCACCAGAAAGCCTTCGGAATTTACAGGCACTTTAAAGCGTTCGAATAGATGTTTGTTTTCCGCCGGCAAAACCGCAGAAGCCAGTATCACGAGATCCGGATGCAAATGAATCGGCATGCCAAGAACATGATCCGTAATTTTCAGAAGCAGACTGCCATCTTCCTCGTTTTCCAGTTGCGGCGGATTTTCAAGGTCATAGCGAATAAAAAGAATGCCGTTCTCCCTGGCTTCCTTATAAATATCCTCCCTGAATCCGAAGGACCGTATGTCACGATACAGAATGAAAATCTTGATCCGGGGGTTGAGTTGCTTCAGGGCAAGGGCAGCCTTCAGGCTATGCGTACAGCAAACCTTACTGCAGTAAGGTCTCTCCAATATTCGGGAACCCACACATTGGAGAAACACTGCGGATTTGGCTCTGCACAAACGATTGTCGTTTCGCGAAAAAGCCGCATCCAGATCAAGGTGCGTCAAAATATCGAGATGTTGTCCATATAAATATTCCTTGGGTTGATATTCCCTTCCGCCGGTGGCTAATACAGTAATGCCATGCAGTAGTTCCATGGTGTTCGGCGAACCTTCTTCGGAACGAATGGTTGTAGCAAACCGGCCGACAGAGCCGCCGGTGGAGGTGATTTGGGAATTCAGGTGAACCGAAATGCGTGGATGGCTAATGGTGCGGTTTTTCAGATCGGCAAGATAAGGGCCTACGGGTTCGCCCTGCCATGCAGTCCGTAAAACATTGGCGATTCCGCCCAACTCTTTTGTTTTTTCCACTAAATGCACATCAAATCCCTGGTCTGCAATTGAAAGTGCCGACTCCATGCCGGCCACTCCACCGCCCACCACCAGAGCAGACTGGCAAATGTCCAATTTTTCCTGGTAAAGAGGCTCTACATAAGCGGCTTTGGCCACTGCCATACGGACCAGATCCTTTGCTTTTTGGGTTGCCTTTTTGGGTTCATTCATATGGACCCATGTATTCTGGTCTCGAATATTGGCCATTTCAAATAGGTACCGGTTTAATCCCGCATCCTGAATGGTGTCTTGAAAAAGGGATTCGTGAGTCCGTGGAGAGCAGGATGCCACCACAACACGATTGATCCCATTTTCCCGAATGACCTGCTTCATGTGATCTTGGGTATCTTGGGAACAGGTAAAGAGGTTCTGTTCCACATGCACTACACTGGGAAGGGTCTGAGCGTAATCACTGACCGCAGGAACATCAGCGATGCCGCCGATGTTTATCCCGCAGTTGCATACAAATACGCCGATCCGCGGTTCCTGCCCAGATACATCTATTTCGGGCGGCACCTGCTTTTCACGGGTCAATGACCATCGCGCATCTGAAAGGGGTTCGGCGGCGGCAGCCGCGGCGGCCGAGGCTTCCGTCACGGACTGTGGAATGTCCTTGGGTTCCTGAAATGTTCCACACACGTAAATGCCGTCCCTGCTCGTTGAGACCGGTTTCATACTTTCCGTTCGGACGTAACCGTGACGATTCAAATCGATTCCCATTTTATTTGCCAGATCCACCGCATCATCCGCGGGCGACATACCGATGGAAAGGACGACCATGTCAAATACATCTTCCACGCTGGTGCCGGATTCGGTCGTATATACGATACGCAGTTGGTTTTCGTCATAAGGAAATACGGAATGAACACGGGATCGAATGTAACGCACCCCGCTTTCTTCTTCGGCCCGCATGTAATATTTCTCGAATTCCTTTCCGAACGTCCGCATGTCCATAAAAAATATCGTAGTATTAAGCGGAATTTGGCTGTGTTCTTTAGCAATCACGGCTTCCTTGGTGGCGTACATGCAGCAGACAGAGGAGCAGTAACTATGATCGGCTTGGTTGATATCCCGGGAACCGACGCACTGTAGCCAGGCGATTTTACTCGGCGGTTTTCGGTCAGACGGACGGATGAGATGGCCTTCATAAGGTCCGGAAGCGGAAAGCATCCGCTCGAATTCCAAACTGGTGACAATGTTGGGGTGGGTCCCGTATCCATAGGGTTCACAAACAGAAGGATCGAAGGGTTTGAATCCCGGTGCAAGTATAACAGCCCCCACGTTGACCGTATGCTTTCTTCCCGTCATATCATGATCGATCGCTTGCGGCAGACAAGCTGTAACGCATTCATAGCATTCCGAACATACGCCGCATGAAAGGCAGCGGTCCAACTCCAGACGGGCTTTAGCGTCATCGAAACCGAGCTGAACTTCGTCAAAATTAATTATCCGTTTTTTCTCGGATAAAAGAGGCATGGCCTGCCTTTGGATTGGTTTCGCCGCTTCCGTATTTACGTTTGCCGCTATATCTGAACTTCGGGATCTGCCCTTGTGCAGATCCCGGCCTTGGACGAACCGGTCGATGGAGATGGCGGCCTCTTTGCCCGCAGCAATGGCGTCTACTACAGTTGCCGGGCCTGTTACTGCATCTCCGCCTGAAAAAATGTCGGGATCATCGGTCTGGAAAGTGACGGGGTCCACGCTAAGTGTTCGCCATTCATTCAAACTGCAAGCGCACTCCTCAGTGAGGCAGGCCCAATCGGATTCCTGTCCGATCGCCGTTATGACGTTATCCACGTCAATAACGAACTCGGTGCCGGTGATCGGCACCGGCCGCCGTCTACCGGTATCGTCGGGGTCTCCGAGTTCCATTTTGATGCATTCGAGCCCTGTAACTTTACCGTTTTCCCCGAGTATGCGCACCGGATTGGTAAGAGTAAGGATCTCGATGCCTTCTTCCCGGCATTCCCTTATCTCCTGAGGATCGGCCGGCATTTCCGCCTCACTGCGCCTGTAAATGACCATTGGTTTTGCAGAACCGGTACGAAGGGCCGTTCTGACCGCATCGATGGCCACATTCCCACCGCCGATCACGGCCACCCGGTTTTTCAGGGCTATCGGATGACCGAGATTGAACTCTCTTAAAAACTCAATACCGGAATATACCCCATCGAGGCCCTCGCCTTCGATACCTAATCTTTTACATTCGTGAGCACCTATACCTATAAAAAAGGCCGCGAATCCCTGCTCACGCAAACGGCCGATGGTAATGTCTTTTCCAATTTCGACACCGGTGACAAATTCAACCCCGAGTTCTTTTATAACCTCGACCTCGTAGCCGATCACATCCCGGGGCAGCCGATAAGAGGGTATGCCGACACTAAGCATGCCGCCCAATAGGGGAAGCTTTTCGAATACGGATACGCGATACCCCTCAATGCCCAAAAAATAGGCACAGGTGAGTCCGGCGGGTCCGGCGCCGATTATTGCAATCTTTTCCTCCCGGATCTGTTTTTTTTCGGGGACAAATCGATGCGATGTTTTATATTCCTTGTCGAACAGGTATCGATGAAGCGAACGTATTGCGACTGGGGCGTCTACCTGGTCCCGGGTGCAGATGCCTTCACAGGGGTGGTGGCAAACCCGTCCGCATACGCCGGGAAACGGGTGGTCACGCCTGAAGAGATCCAGTGCCGCCTGGAATTTTCCCTGCTGTGAAAGGGCGATGAATCCCTGAATCCCGGGATGCGCCGGGCATGCAGACTTGCAGGGCGCAACCCCCTTTTTTTCAATGGCATATGCCCCAGGCATAGCTTGAGGATAGAGCTTGAAAGCCGCTTTTTTCAGGCGGAGGTTTTCATCGAAAATATTTGGAGTATCCACCGGACAGACCTTGATGCATTCTCCGCACGCCGTACATCTTTCCATATCCACGTAGCGCGGCTGTTCAGAAATGGTTACCGTGAAGTTGCCCGGTTCTCCGGAGATCTCCTCGACACTGCTAAGTGTCAGAAGCTCGATGTTCAAATGCCTCCCCGCTTCCACGAGTTTGGGAGAAATGATGCACATCGAACAGTCATTGGTCGGAAATGTCTTATCGAGTTTAGCCATTACCCCACCGATCGCGGATTTTTTATCTACCAGATAAACCAAGTACCCGGAATCCGCCAGATCCAAGGAAGCCTGAATGCCGGATATCCCGGCACCGACTACCATTACCGATCCTTCAGCGTGTTTTGTCATGGCCACATCCTTTCGTTATTGCATAATATTCTTCAGGTCCGGACCAAGGTATTCCCGTTCATTTTCCCCAAGGACCCCCATGGCCAGGCAAATAATCGTCCAGTAGTGAACCACGTGGTAATCACCGCCGTACACCTTTGCCAAATCCAGGATCTGGGAATGGCAGTTATGGCAAGGAACAACGACATATTTGGCGCCGGTAGCCCGGATCTGATCGAATTTTACCTTTCCGTAGGCTTTTCGCTCTTCAGGAAATCCAGCCTGCAAAGCGCCACCCCCGCCGCCGCAACAGAAATTGTTGGACCGATTGGGAATCATCTCTATGATATTTTCCTCACCAACCGTATGTTTCAGAACAAATCTCAAGTCCTCCGCCATTTTATCTCCATAGGATTTTCGAACGATATTGCACGGGTCCTGAAGGGTAAATTTTATTTTTTTTTCCTTGTTCCATTCTGAAGAAACCGGCAGCTTGCCTTCGCGTATCCACTGCGCATAAAGTTCCATAATGCTCTTGTATTCGAATCTGTGGGGAATCTTGAATTTCTGCAATCCCTCCCAAATGGCATAATGAGAGTGGCCGCATTCGGTATTTACCACCAGTCTGCTGCCGAGAGTGAGGTCGATATGATTGACAAACTCCTCCAGGATATACCGCCAGCCTTCATTATCCCCCAGAAACATGCAATAATTCTCCCCGGCCCACATGATGGACGGATAGGTCCAGTCCGCACCAACGATATGGAGTATTTTCCAAAGCGGTCCGAGTTCGTCCGGTTCGGTCACCGGCTCTCGGGAATTCTGATTCAGGGCTATATAGGCTCCCGGTCGATCGACTGTGACACTGAGATCTCTAAACTGTTCATCGGTTTCCCTTATTTCTTCGGCGACATCTTTCACCGTCCATATGAAATCATCCTTGGGAACGCCCATGGCATTGCCGGTGCGGATATGCTGATCACAGGAGCCCAGAATCCCCTTTGGGCGTTTCTCACGGGGCCACATCGATCGAATTGTGTATACCATTTTGGGAATGTTGATTTTCATCGGACAGCCGTGCATGCAGCGCGAACACATCGTGCACACCCATGCCCAATTGCTTTTCATCACGACGTCGTCCATGCCCAAAAGAAGCATGCGCAAAAACTTCCTTGGATCCATACCCATCAGCTCGGTGGCTGGACAACCCCCGGCACACGTGCCGCATGTCAGGCATAAATCCAGATTGGCACCGGGAACGTTTTCATTAATGAGGTCTTTTAGTTCAGGCCTGAAATCATCCAATTCAATGGCTGGTTTCATTGATTGCCTCCTTGTAGACAGGATCTCCAATGCCTTTCAGCCTTCGGAATCCCGGACGGCAAATTGAGGGGACGTGCAGCGTTAGGTGTGGTGTAAGGGAACGGTCCCCGAGGAATTGTTATCTTAAATTGGCTGCATCAAAATAGGGTTTCAATTTTTCCTCTCCTCCCATGGAGATGATATGAATGCCCCGGCAGAGATGTTTGAGTTCCGATACGATGTCGGCAAAGAGTTCAATGCTGGCTTTTTGCTTATCATTGGCGCGTGACAGTTTCTGAATAACCCAGTCCGGCACCAAGTTGGATTTCAGGTGCCGATTCAAAAAGCGGGCCATACCCGCTGTTCTCAAGATCAAGACTTCCGCAATAATGGGGATGCCGAAGGTATTGACCTGCTTCAGATATTTTTCAAACTGCGACGTATCAAAAACGGGTGTGCTCAGGAAAAAACCGGTTCCCATTTCGGTTAAGGTTTCCATTTCCTTCAGTTCAAGATCCGGAATATTTTTCCCCCATGAAGATTCAACCCCGGAACCAAGAAAAAACTCCGGACGGGTTGCGATTTCTTTGCCTTCCACGGTACTCCCGTTTTTCAAATGCTCAAGAACGGATGACAGCTTGCCGGAATCCACATGAAAAAACATCATTTCCTGGAGGCTGTCTCCGGTTATTCGGTAGTCTTCCGTAAAAACCAGAAGATTTTCAACACCGGCGTTATGTGCAGAAAGCAAATCTTTCTGGAGCGTCAAACGGTCTTTTTCGCGCGTGGTGGTCTGATAGATTGCTTCAAAGCGATTTTGGCGCAAAAATTCGCAGGTCTTGAGGGAATCTCCTACTATGCCTTCCAATTCCATGTCACAAACGGAAAACCCATCTACTCTGCCTCTGACTTTTTTCAGGTCATTAATCAAAGAGACGGACGATAATTCCGGTGGCGCATGTATTTCAGAGGTAACGATGAATCTTTTTCTTTCCAATGCATCACGTAATTTCATGATGACCTCCTTTGCGTCGATTGCACGTCACCATTTGAACGTTGCCTTTTTTCAA
Source organism: Desulfobacterales bacterium (assembly GCA_046483495.1). Lineage (GTDB taxonomy): Bacteria > Desulfobacterota > Desulfobacteria > Desulfobacterales > UBA5616 > CAYLRU01. Next base: position 13,727 of record JAWODC010000073.1, on the reverse strand, counting down.
AGCCCTAAAAGCCGGGCCACCTCTTCCTTCAGTTGCGGCAATGGCAACGGCTTGGAAAAACAGATGTCCGCACCATTCTCTTTCATTTTTTCGAACTTTTCGTCATCGAGATATGCCGATAATACAATGACTTTTATATGCTTCGTCTGCGGATTGGCTTTTATGGTTTTGCATACCTCAAATCCTTTGATATCCGGCATCATAATGTCCAATATCAGGAGGTCCGGAATGAAATGTCTCACCTGAAGGCCCGCTTCAAAACCATCAGAGGCGGAAATTACGTCATATCCGTTCTCATCTTCTTCCAAGGCCTGTACGATGGTTTCCACAATGATCGGGTCATCATCCACCACCAAAATCTTTTTCCGTTCAGATCGTTGTTCAGCTTCCGGGAGAGGGATACCATGCTTTTCCATAAAGTCGATGAGGTCGGTTTTATTGATGCGGCGATGGCCCCCGACCGTTTTATAGGCTTTGATATGGCCGGATTCCACCCAGTTGATAATGCTCTTGGATGATACGTTGCAGTACTTGCTGGCTTCATAAACGGTCATGACTTTATCCATTTCCATAACGCACCCCCATTCATGAATTTTATTTATTTTATTTATTATAAATTTTAAATTGTCAAGGAAAAAAACAATTTTTTTTATTTAATTGAAATTATGAATTATTTTTAAACTATTTTTACTTACAATGAGTTTAAGGAAATTATAAAAACTTGAATAACTATAATAACTAAACCAATGTTACGGATCAGGAAAACTGTTCGAAGAAAAAAGGTTTGAATTGAACTAAATTGGATTGGGATTTGCGGCGGTAGGAAGCAGGATCGTAAATGTCGACCCTTGCCCGGGCGTGCTCACGACTTTTATATCCCCTCCATGGTCTTTAATAAAACCATAGCAGACAGAAAGCCCCAGCCCTACACCTTTGACACTGTCTTTTGTGGTGAAAAACGCATCGAAAATCCTGTTTAAATCATGCTTTTGAATCCCCATTCCCGTATCGGAAAAAACAATCCTGACATTCTGATCATCGGCTTCTGTTTTTACGGTCAATGTGCCGCCATCGATCATGGCATCTGTTGCATTGGATATGATATTCAGAAAAACCTGCCTCAGCTGATTTCTTGAAGCAAAAACCGGACAGGGTTCCTCCGATAAGGATTTCTTTAACTTAATGGTATTTTCAAATAGTTGTTTTTCATAAAGAAGCAGAATTTCGTCAATCAGCACGTTAATGTCCACCCAATCCCGAACTTCCTGGTCCGGTTTCGAAAAAGAAAGCATCTTCTTGATCATATCCGCCAAACGAACGGTTTCCGAGAGGGACATGTCCAACAGTTTTCTCCGACGATTGCCCGGTCGAATTTCCGTCTTCATCAATTCGAGGGTATTCATAATTCCATAAAGAGGGTTGTTGATCTCATGGGCGATTTGCGATGTCAGGCGACCCATGGCCACCAATTTTTCGGATTGCAGCAACTGCTGCTGCGTCTTGTTCAACTCCCGCTCTACGGAAAGACGTTCTCCCAAGTCCACGAAAATAATTACCGATGCGATTTCATTCCCGTTTTCATCAAAAATAATGGATGCCGAAATATTTCCTTCGATAAATCTTTTGTTCTGATAAAATACAATGGGATACTGCTTTAATTCACCGGGGGCGCCATATTGTGAGCTACGCATCATCTGCATCATCTGCTTGCCGATTCCCGGTGGAAATACCTGGCTGAAGGTCATTTTCCCGGTTACCTCTTCGATCCTGTAACCAAAGATTTGCTCCGCGCCCCTGTTCCAAAGAATGATATTCCCATTTAGATCGCTCGCCATAACGGCATTTGGGGAATTATGAATAATGTTGTTTAAAAAATCACGCGCTGACTTCAGATCCTTCTCCATCTTTTTTCGATGTGACAGATCGACCACTATGCCTTCATATCCGGCGATATTCCCCTCCATGTCATAACGTACATGACTTGTAAGCAAAACCGGAATTGTGTCGCCCGTTTTTCTCTTGAAATTTACCTCGTAATCTACAACCCGTCCTTCTTTTTCGATCAGTCGCATAAAGTTCAACCGGTCTTCAGGATGCAGGTATAAATCTTTCGATATATCGATCTGCAGGAGCTCTTCTTTTGTGTCGTAGCCGAGCATATCCACAAGCGCCCGGTTAACATTGATAAATTTTCCTTCCTTGCTGCTGATGTATACACCGGATCCGACATGCTCAAACAACCTTTCATAATCCTGTTCGCTCTCTTTTAAACGGCTTTCTTTTTCCTTATCCTCCGTAATGTCCCTGAAAAGGCTTAATTTAGATTTTGATCCATCGAAATTTCGGATAGGCACTTCAATTATATTGTAGGTCTTCTTAACCGAAGAAAGGTAATTCTCCCGGTGAAGGGTTTTCTCTTTTTTAAATATATCCTCGGCCATACACCACGAGCATTTCGTGTCCCGCTTTCCGATGATCTGATAGCATTTCTTCCCCACTCCTTTGCCGAATTCATCCATCATCACTTTGTTCATGAATTCAATAATATATTGATCATTGATGATATAAATACCATCTTCCATTGCGTTGAGGATATACGGAAGGCTTTGGGAATGATCTTTTTTTTTCATGGGCGCCTTAGGATACATTTATAAATTCCTACGCATCTAATTGGGTTGAAGGTATGCGGTCTCATGATACGAAATAATTTCATGTTATCAGTTTGCCTTCAATTAGAAAAGAGTCAATAGATTGCCGATGAAATTGCCTGAGGAGGACCTGAAAGTTAAATTTTGCGCATACCTGGTGCAAATCCCAAAAAAAAGGGTTTGCAGAACCTGATCTCCGCAAACCCCTGTCATTTCTGGTAGGCACGATTGGATTTGAACCAACGACCTCTACCGTGTCAGGGTAGCGCTCTCCCCCTGAGCTACGTGCCTCTAATCGTTTATCGTGGTTAGCACCTCTCCTATAAGCTGTCAAGAAAAATGAGGCCGCACACGGGGCCTGAACATCCGTTCCTTTTCGGCACTGTTTCTTCCAGGCATGGTCTGCACCATGCCTCCGAACCGCAGGGCCGTGCAGAGAGGGATAACGAATCAGTTTCCGATCAGCCGTATATTGAGCCCGTCCGGGCCGACGCTGTAAGTGTCGATGCTGAAGCCGGTAAAGTTTTCAACCATCAATGCATCGGCAAGCTCTTCCGGCGTCCCCTGGTAATCGACCGAAATGACGGATGTGTCGGACTTCATTTCTTTGATGGAAATGCTGTTGACGCCCACGATGTCTTTTAAGGAATGGCGAAAGGAAACAAAATGCCCCAGATTGTTGGTCCCCTCAATCCACAGGTATATCTGGCCGGGATGGGTCGGATCGGTTCTCCAGACAGCGGCGATGCGATTCGCCATGGTTTTTCCGGCCAGGTTTCCCGCCTGTGAGAGGGCTTTTTGGCCCGGGTTGGACGTTTCCGAACCTACCGATATGGCGGTTTGGCGAATCCGGGAGATTACTTCGCCTGTATCGATGCGGATGGCACGTACCAAAACGGTCGCCTTGAATGTCCGTTTTTCGCTCCCCATAATCCCCGGTGACGTATCCACCCAGGATTCCCCGGCAATCAGAAGCTGGGCGTCCGTATTTCGTCCGATCAGCACGGCATCTTCATCGCTCAATTGGGTATCCCACGGAAAAGAGGCCGGCTGACTCAGGATTTCGGGGTTCTGATGGCTCGTGATGGTATATCCGGATTCATTCATGACCTGCATCATGGCGGATTCGGAAATTGCGGTATAAAATATGGAATCCTGGTCTCCCCACCAGAAACGTGCCGGGGCTTCGGGATTCAACCGTTCTGAAATGAGAAAAAGCACTTTCGGTAAATTGTGCTGAGTCCGTATATACCCCGCATTGGAAAGCTTGTTTTTCAGGTTGCCGACGGAAATGGCGGCTTCCAAAACGACCCGGTAGGAGTTGCCGTCCGTGGATTCTGCCAGTACCTTGTAACTTTGGACAAACGTGTTCGAATCGCCGAAAATGGTCTGATTGATTTCCTGAAAATGATCGATGATACCGTCAGCCGGCAGCAGTTCCCCGGTTAATTGACCCACGGCTGCAACAAGGCCGTTTGAAACCGCGGTTTCTCTTGCCTTGGCGACGTTTGAAGAAACAACCGTTCCGCACCCGATGATGCGGACGGTCCGCACATCCGGGGATTCGAGTTCCTCGGCGTGAGCGGTCGAAAAACCGGTAAAAACTAGCAGCAACGAAGTGACTGAAACAATCAAAAAATTTAAATAAAACAAGGCAATACGTTTCATGTCGGTCTCTTCTCTTTGTGGGCCTTTTCGGGCGAATGATTCGGTTCGCGACGGCTCAGGCTTTTCGGATCAGCGCATAATCGGCAAGCGCCGTCATAATTTCCCGTGTTTTCGATTGAGGAAAGACGCATAGTGCATCTTTTGCCGTCTCCGAGTGCTCTTCAGCCTTTTTACGGGTATAGGCCATCCCGCCGTAGGTTTCCATCAGCCGCATAATCCGCTTGAAGTCTTTGGTGGTAAAATCGGGTTGTGCCAGAATCGATTTGATCGCGGCTTTATCGGAGGGTGCGGCCTGCCTGAGCGTGTGAATCACCGGCAATGTCACTTTCCCTTCACGCAAATCGGCGCCTGCCGCTTTTCCCAACGTTTCGATATCCTGCTGGAGATAATCCAGCATGTCATCCGCCATCTGAAACGCCAGTCCGAGGTGCAGCCCGTATGCATCGAGAGCGGATTTTCTTTCATTTCCCGCGTCATGAAGACTGGCCCCGATTCTGCAGGCGCCCTGAAACAGAACGGCTGTTTTTCGACGGATCACCTCGAGATATTCGTCTTCCGTGAGATCGATATTGCCTTTTTTCGTGAGCTGGAACAGTTCGCCCTGGGACATCTCCTGGGTCACTTCCGCAAGTACTTTAATGGCATCGAGATGTTCTGTAGCAGCGGCAATTGAACTGGCCCTGGCGAAGAGATAATCACCAACCAGAACCGCCGTGGGATTATCCCATAGTTGATGGGCTACGGGTCTGCCCCGCCGGTAACCCGCCCCGTCAACCAAGTCGTCATGAAGCAGTGTCGCCGTATGAAGGTATTCAAATGCAGTGGCGAGGTCCACGTCAACTCCGCCGCGGTAGCCGCAAATCCTCGCCGACATGATAAGCAGCAAAGGCCTGAGCCGTTTGCCGCCGCTGAACAGGAGATGGGAGGCAACCTTCGAAACCAGATCGAAGTTGGTTACCAAATGGCGTCTGAGGGAAGCTTCGATTTGTTCGAGATCAGGGCGCACCCACTCCAGGAGCATGGTTTTCAGATCGCTCATGCCGGTTCTCCCATTAGATCGTACTCGAGCGCATCGACAATTCTGATGTCGGCAAAATCTCCCACGGACAGTTGCTTTCCGGTGTCGATGTATACTACCCCATCGACTTCCGGAGCCTGGAAGTCCGTCCTTCCGACAAACAGGCCTTTTTCGGGTTTTTCCTCGATCAGCACCCGGAGTTTCGATCCGATACAGGTTTTTTGAATGTCTTCGGAGATCTGTTGCTGAAGAGACATGATGTGGTCATACCTGCGGGATGCTTTTTTGGGGTGTACCTTGTTCGGAAGGCGGTGGGCGGCCAAATCATCGGCATCCGAGTATGTAAACGCCCCGAGGTGATGAAACCGGACATCTTCGAGAAAATCGGTCAATTTGCGGAAATCGGAATCGGATTCTCCGGGAAAACCGGTGATTACCGTGGTTCTGAGCGCGGCATCCGGGATATGACGGCGAATTTGCTCAATGGTGTCGTATAGATCGCGTGATGTATAACCTCTGCCCATCTGTTTTAGAATGCGATCGCTGGCATGTTGAATCGGCATATCGAAATATGAGCACAATTTGGAATGGGATGCAATGGTTTTAATCAGGTCATTGCTCATGCTCAGGGGATGGCCGTAAAGAACGCGGATCCGAATATCGCCTTCAAGCACGGCCAATTCGGCGAGAAGGTGGGACAAATCCATTTTCGGTGTGAAGTCATTCCCGTAAAATGTTGTTTCCTGAGCCACCAGAACCAGTTCCTTGATCCCGGCTGAAATCAGCCCACGGGCTTCGCGAATGATGTCGGCCGGGGGTCGGCTTTTCTGTCGTCCGCGAAGTTTCGGTATAATACAATAGGTGCAATGCTTATCGCACCCTTCGGCGATTTTTATATAAGCTGCAGGTTTTGAATCGAGCCGGGTGCGAAGAGAACAATCGAGAAGCCCGGGCCGGTCCGGTTTCGGAAATAAAGCGCCTGAGGTATGCGGCACATTCAGCACCGCCGGCAAAAGATGCGCGAAGGCACCGGTTCCGAGAAACAGGTCGACTTCAGGTAAGCTTTCTGAAATATCTTTCTGATAACGTTGAGGCAGACATCCGATGACGATGAGAAAGCGGCAGGCTCCAAGTGCTTTATAGGCGGCCAGTGATAAAATGGCGTCAATGGATTCCTGGGCGGCATCTTCAATAAAGCTGCAGGTATTCACGACGATCACCTCGGCATGCTGCGGGGATTCGGATATCCTGCAGCCGGCGTTTATCAAACGGCCGATCAGTATCTCGCTGTCCACCTGATTCCTGGCGCACCCAAGACTTTCGAAATAAACATTCATGATTTAATGCGGGAATCCCTTGGAATAATGATCCGTGAGGGATCCATCCGGGTTTCGGACAATGATCAGGCATTCGGTATCCGTGATTCGGTCGATCATTTCGATTCCGGCGTTCGGCCCCATCACCATAAGCGCCGTTGCAAGCCCATCGGCGAGGGTGCAGTTGCCCGATATCACGGATGCACTGACAACACCGTTTTTTACCGGATATCCTGTTCGGGGGTCGATAATATGTGAAAAAGGGACTCCGCCGATCTCGGTAAAATTGCGATAATCGCCGCTGGTGGCCATGGCCCTGTTTTTCAATTCAACCGTCAGATGTATGTCATCGAACGCGGCATCCTTATGCGGTGTATTTACGCCGACACGCCACAGGTTTTTATCCTTCCGAACACCGGACGCATAGACTTCGCCTCCGATTTCGACGATGAAATTGTGATAGCCGTTGGATCGGAGCAGTTCCGAAACGGCATCCACTCCGTATCCCTTGGCAATCGAAGCCAGATCGAGCGTCACTTGCGGATGGGTTTTCCGAAGAAGACCTCCTTTTTTCAGTTCAATGCGATCAAACCCGGTTCTTTTCAGTATTTCTCCTATTTTTTCACGGCTCGGGAGGCTTTTTAATGCGTCATCGGATCCGAACCCCCACAATTCCACCAGAGGCTTTACCGTGCCGTCCCATGCGCCGTGGCTCAATTTATGGATTTGCTTTGCCTGTACCATCACATAAAAAAAGTCGGGGGATAAGGCGCATTCGGTCTCGGTGTCGGCCGATCGATTGAACCTGCTGATGTCGCTTTCGGGTATAAAGTTTGAAAAGCGATGGTTGAGCGTCTCGAGTTTCTCATCGATTTGGGCTTTCAACCGGTCGGTGCCGTCCGGCAATCCGGCGACAACCTTTACATGATACGTGGTGCCCATGGTTCGGCCGGAAATAACATGCTCATTTTCCGGAGACCGGCAGCCCAAAGGCAAAAAAATCAGAATCAGAAAGATAAAATATCGGTATTTCTTATTCACGGGCAATTACATCTCGCCGTTATCGTCGGCGATTTCATCATCATCCACTTTCAAGGATGAATTGATTTTTTTTACGGAAATATTTTCATCATAAACGTCAACCTCATCTTCCAGCAGTTCGTCGAGCTTATCCGTATCTTCCTCCAAATCGTCGAGAAGGTCATAGGCCTCTCCCTGTTCGGCCAGAATATCGGTGTCATCGGTAAAAATCTCGATGGACTCATTTTGGTTCAGTCCGCTGATGCCGTCCATCTCAGCGAATATCTGCTGCACCGTTGTAATGGGTGGAAAGAAATTACGGTTTCGAATGACACTTGCAAAGTGATCCGATCCCGATAGGATAGCGGATCGAACCGCCTCGAAATCATAACTGACTTCGCACATCTGAGAAAAAATATCTTTATCGATTTCCGCAAACTCTCTAATGATCAGCTGTTTGCCGCTCTCGCTTTTAGAGACGATATACTTTTGTTTCATCGGTTAATCTCCTTTTCCGTTTGTTCCTTTATAAAGGCAACCCAACGGGGGTTCAAAAAAGCGATTCTGGGGAAACCATAAAAAAGGCGTTGTGTCAATATAATTCGAATCTGTTGTAAATTCACTCAATTCCTTCCACTATTCGGTTGACCCTAACCGGAACAATTTGGTAGTATGATCTCGAATTTCAAGGCTGCCATATTATCGAAGGTTTTTGTAAATTGCAATTTTATAAAATCCATCACTGATGCGTCAAGGAGGCCGACCATGAATGACCAGGAACTCATTTCCATGCTGAACAGGGATCTTGCAGACGAACATGCCGCCATTATCCGTTATCTCGTCCATGCTTACCTGGAGGGTGAAGATACGCCCCTTGGGGCGGGTCTGCTGTCGCGATCCCGTGAGGAAATGTGGCATATGCACTGGCTGGGAATGATCATCGGCCGATTGGGCGGTGAACCGGAAATGAAACCGGCGCCGTACCCTCATGATCCCACCAATCGCGCAACCCTGTTCGAGTCCTATGTGAGGTATGAAGAAAAGCTGATTCCCCATTACATGGGTGAGGCGGAAAAGACAGCCGATCCCCATATCAAACGCGTTTTGCAGCGCGAGGCATGGGAGTCTGAAATGCATGCCGTCAAGTTTAAAAAGGTTCTGTCCAAACTCACACCTGAGCAGGCGAATCAGCTTCCGGAAGAGGAAAACGAGCTTCCTACGGCCTTTGTGGAGGCCGTTCAGCAGGCGGTTTCTGCCAAATACAATCAAATGCTTCAATGTATTCGGGATTCTTGGGTATTTCAAAAGGATGCCATGCTGGGATGGCAAATCATGGATTTTTCGATGACAAAAATGAAGCAGCTGGCCCACCTTGCGGAACCGGTTGCGGAAAATGGATTCGAACCCCGATTCGATGTAAAACAAATCCGGTTTTCCTCCGCTGTCGGCACAGCCCTGAGGCACACCCTCGAAAGTTTGGCCGATACCCGCAAACAGCACTCCGATCTTCTGGCCGCAGAGGAAACCCAAAAACATGCCGGACTGATCACAAACCTGGAATTGTCGATCAAACAGGAGACGTACGAGTCGGATGAAATAAGCGATCGGCTCTGATCCTGAATACAAAAAAGGGGGGGAATGCATTACCATGACAGAAAGGCCGGTGTGGCTTTATTCTCTCAGCACATGCAGCATGTGCAAGGAACTGAAAAAAGAACTGGAAAAATTGAAAATCACGTTCCAGACAATCGAGGTTGATCGGCTTGGAGAACACGAGCGGCAGGAAATCTTCACTACTTTGAAGGAATATAATCCCAAGCTGTCCTTCCCGACCCTCGTTGTCGAGGATGAAGTCGTCATTGGGTATAACAGGGAAAAAATCAACAGATTGTTGAAAAGACTGAAGAAAACACACTACACCGCTATCCGGAACTTTTTGCGGGGTTTAATGATCAAGACATAAGTCTCGACCAACTTGCGTTATCATAAAGGAAAATAACCATGAGACAACTTGAAAAGAGCATCATCATCCCGGTGGATGGGTCCGAGAATTCCTTCAAGGCTCTGGATTATGTAGAAAATATCCTGGGGCCTGAACATAATGTCAAGATTTTGATCTGCTATATCCTTCCCTCTTTGCCCATGATTTTCGAAGGGGATTCGGATTTGACGCGGGAGGAGCGTGCCCGGTTGAGATCGATCGAACGGAAGAATATCGAACTTGCCGAAAAAATAATGGCCGAAGCCAAAGCCAAAATGCTGGAGAAAGGCTTTCCGGAGGATCGCGTCCAAACCCTTTACCAGAAAAAACAGAGAAGCGTCACCAAGGACGTATGCTATTATGCGGAAAGCCGGCGGTCGGATACCATTGTGTTGACGCGGCGTGGAAAAACAGAAATCAAAGACTTGTTCATGGGGGAAATTTCAAAAAATTTCGTAGAATACTGCCAGCAGGTTCCGGTCTGGATCATCGGTGGAAGCGTTACCTCCAAAAAGGTTCTCGTTGCCCTGGACGCATCGGATAATGCCTTGAGAGCCGTCGGGCACGCCGGCTTCATGCTTTCCGGAACCGATTGTGAAGTTATGCTCTTTCACACGATTCGGAATATCGGCCGGTTCATCCCCTCGGAAATACTTAAGGAAGCGCCTGATGTAGAAGAAACCTGGCGCAAAAAAGCCGGAGAAGAAATCACCCCTTATATCGAGCGGTCACAGAAGATACTCGTTGAATCCGGTTTTCCCGAGAACAACATTTCCGTAAAGGTGGTGGAGGGCACCCGCAATCCGGCAAATGATATCGTGAATTTCGCGAAAACGAACGATTTCGGCACCATCGTTCTCGGACGAAGAGGCATCTCGATGTTTAAAGAATTTTTTATGGGCAGCGTTACCAGCAAAGTTCTTCAGCAGTCTGACGCGCTTGCGGTTTGGATCGTTCACTGAATATCCCGTGTGACGTTTTGATTTTCAAAAATCTACAATGCCGATAAGTGGACGGCTGCATTGCGAAAGAGGGCAAGTTAAATATCCTCACTACCGGCCGTAATGGTCCGGGTCTATGCTTCCTGCGCGTGTGGCCCGGCCGGTCTTACATGCCATCTAATGTGTTGACACATCCTTTTCTTTTTGCCATATTCAGCCCCGCAAAAATCACGGACTTCGGTATTTCGAGGCCGTTTTCATACACGGATTGCCCTAAAACGGCTTTTTTCCCCCGGAACAGGGGATCTTCTTAACGTGGACAAATTCTTTTCGGCGGATGAGTCGGAGATTGATATGCCGGTATGGATATCGGCATCATATACGTTTTCCGGTTTGGTAAAAGGTGTGTTGAGGGTAAAATATGCTGTGGATGTATATCATTCTCATCGCTGTTATAGCACTTTTGCTGACCGCCGAATATGCATTTCATTTAAAAAATGTCAAAGCCATTCCCATCCGAATTCATATAAACGGCACGCGGGGAAAATCTTCGATCACACGGCTTATCGCCGGTGCGTTGCGGGAGCATGGGATCCGTACATTCGCTAAAACCACGGGCACCTTGCCCCGGATGATCATGGCCGACGGAAAAGAGTATCCGGTTTATCGGCCGGCCCGCGCCAATATCATCGAGCAGCTGAGGATTATCTCCATTGCGTCGAAGAACCGGGCTCAGGCCCTTGTCATTGAATGCATGGCGCTGCAGCCTCGGCTGCAGTCCCTGACCGCCCTCAAGTTCGTACGCGCCACCCACGGCGTCATCACGAACACCCGTCCGGATCACCTGGACATCATGGGCCCTTCCGAACAGGATGTGGTGATGGCGATTCTGGGAACAACGCCGCTCCATGGAAAGCTGTTTACAGCCGAACTCGATTATCTTCCGGAGTTCCGTCATGTGTGTGAAGACCGAAAATGCGAACTCTTTGTAACGAGGGGATCCGAGGTGACGGCGGTATCGGATGAAGAAATGAGCCGATTCGGATATGTGGAACATAAGGAGAATGTCGCCCTGGTGCTCAATTTATGTGAAAATCTCGGAATTCCCAGGGATACGGCTTTGAGGGGAATGTGGAAGTCCAAGCCGGATCCCGGTGCGATGAGTGAATATGTCATCGATTTTTTTGGCCGCAAAATTGTTTTTATCAATGGATTCGCTGCAAACGACCCCGAATCGTCTCAGCGCATCTGGCAGATGGCCATCGAGCATCATTCGGCATTTTCCCGCAGAATTATGGTGATCAATTCCCGGTCGGACCGGCCGGACAGGTCGATACAGTTGGCAGAGGCCCTGAAAACTTGGCCCGAGGCATACCGGTATGTCCTGATGGGCACGGGCGTCTATATCCTTTTGAGAACCGCTGTTTCCAGGGGTATGGAGCCTTCTAAATTCTTATATGCCGAAGGTATGCCGGTCAGCCGTATTTTCGAGGAAATTATCGGCCTTGCCGATAAATCGGCCATGGTCATGGGGATTGGAAACATCGCCGGGCAGGGGCTCGAGCTGGTCAACTATTTTGAGAATCGGGCAACGCTTCTGTAAAGGGAAACGGCATGGAAGAGTTGATTACACTGTCCATCGGCATCGGATTGGTTATCAGCCTGGCCTTTTCGGAACTGTTCGGCCTTGCTGCAGGCGGAATGGTGGTCCCCGGATACGTCGCCCTTTTTCTGGACAGCCCCTTGATCATTGTTTTTACATTGACGGCCAGCTATTTTACCTACTTCATCGTTCATTCGATGGGGACCGTTATGATCATCTACGGGCGCAGAAGAACCGTCTTGATGATTATCATCGGTTTTACCATCGGCGCTTTGATGCGTTTTTTCGGTCCGGTGGAATTTCCGGCGGCATCGATCGATCTCACGGTCGTCGGATATATTATCCCGGGATTGATCGCCATATGGATCGACCGCCAGGGGGTGGTCGAAAGTTTTTCAGCCTTGATCATTGCCGGGGTGATCGTAAGGTTGACCCTTATACTGATTTACGGTGGAGAAATGGTGCTATGAAAGGCATTTACTGGCGCCCGAGCAGAGTTCCGAGGTCCGTCTTGGTCATTATCGCCATTTTGGCCGTCCTTGCCATGGTTTCGGTAGAGGTGTTCCGGGTTGAAAAGAAGCAGCCCTATTACGAGGAAAAGATCGAGGCAGCCCGGCAAATGAAAAAGGCTATGGAAACCCTCAGGGAATATCGCGTAAAACACGTTCAGCCTGTTGACCATGAAGCCGACCCCACCGGCTCCGGGATGATCGGAACGGCACATTCCCCGATTACCAGCGTTTCCGGATATCTCGAGGCGAAGCGCACCACGATTAATCCGAATTGGGCTGCCGTTATGGTGCACCTTTATAAGAAAGCCGGGGTAAAAAAAGGGGATGTCGTGGCCATGGGATTTTCCGGATCATTTCCAGCCATTAACCTTGCCGCTATTTGCGCGGCGGAAACGTTGGGGTTGAACATTATTGCCGTAAGCAGCATCACCGCTTCGACATGGGGAGCGAATATTCCCGAGTTTACGTGGCTTGACATGGAGCGCCTTTTGGTCGAAAAGGGCGTTATTTCAACGCGATCCGCGGCTGTTTCACTGGGTGGAAACGAGGATGACATTCTCATTCAATCATCGAAGAACCGTCAATTGATCGAGAATATCATCGATCGAAACCGGGTTCCCTATATTTCATTGGACAACCGTACAGACAATATCGATGCCAGGATGTCCCTATACCGGGAAATGTCCGCCGGCAATTTCGCAGCCGTCTACGTCAATATCGGCGGGAGCAGCATATCAGCCGGCAATCGGATCGGAAAAAGCCGTTATTTATCAGGACTCAATAAAAAAGTCCGTGCCTCGGCCCTCAAGTTCGACAGTGTTATGACCCGTTTTGCCCGTAAGGATGTTCCCATCATTCACATGACGAACATCAACATTCTGGCAGAACTCTACGGACTGCCTGTAAGTCCTTCGAAGCTGCCGAATGTCGGTGAAGGGGAAATGTTTTTTGGGATGTCGTATAATCGAACCCTTGCGGCGTTCTGTATCGTGATGCTGGTTTTTATCTTGTATCTGTTCC
>JAWODC010000085.1:0-7611 GCA_046483495.1 Desulfobacterales bacterium | reverse complement strand
CGAATTTTGAATATTTTGAAAAAGGACGAATACCAGATGGAAAGAATTGCCGTATATCCGGGATCCTTCGATCCTGTCACAAACGGTCATATTGATATCGCTGAACGGGGACTTAAACTTTTTGATAAGATCATTGTGGCCATATTACATAACCCTATTAAAGATTGTTTTTTTACCACTGAAGAACGGTTGGAAATGCTTGAATCGAGCTTTGAGAAGTATCCGGATATTACCGTGGAGACGTTTAACGGTCTTCTTGTGGACTATGCGGCCAGTCGGAACTGTATTGCCATTTTGCGTGGAATGCGTGCGGTATCCGATTTTGAATATGAGTTTCAGCTTGCACTGATGAACCGCAGGTTAAAAAGAGAGGTTCAGACCGTTTTTCTGATGACCGGTTTGCGATGGATTTTTACCAGTTCTTCAATAATAAAGGAAGCCGCACAGTTCGGCGGTGACATCACCAGTATGGTACCGCCGGTGGTCAACAGGAAATTAAAAGAAAAATTCGGTATGGATTCTTGAATTATTTTCCGTCTCTACCCTATCCCCGCCTTGGCATATAACTCAAAAAAATGATGGGTAGGGCCATAGCCCTTGCCAATGGATAGAGAATGTTCTATGGCGCCGGTAATATATTTCTTGGCAAGTGATACCGCGTCAAAGAACGTATTGCCCAGTGCAATATTCGCCGCAATAGCCGAAGAAAACGTGCATCCCGTACCATGGGTATTTTTGGTTTTTACCCAATGACCCTGGAGTTCTTTATATTCCTTTCCATCATACAGGATGTCCGTTGCACGCGCTTCTCTGAGATGCCCCCCCTTTATCACCACTTTTTTTGCATTGAACTTTAAAATATCATTGGCAGCTCTTTTCATATCCTCTATGGTTTTTATTTTTTTGCCGATGAGCGCTTCGGCTTCATAAATGTTCGGGGTGATGACCGCGGACAGCGGAAAAAGATAATCCACCAGGGCGTCCCGGGCATTTTGATTCAGCAAACGGTATCCGCTTTTGGAAATCATCACCGGATCAAGCACCACAGGGGGCAGATCAACGGCCTTTAGGGCTGTTGCGACGGCCTCGATCAATTTAACATTGGACACCATTCCTATTTTTACGGCATGGATTTTTACGTCCTCAAACAGACACGCAATTTGATCATGTACGATCCGGGGCGTTATCTCCTGAATATCATACACTTTTTGAGTATTCTGGACGGTCACCGCCGTAACCGCACTCATGCCGAAAACGCCATGGGCCTGGAATGTTTTCAGGTCGGCCTGTATTCCGGCGCCGCCTGAAGAATCCGACCCCGCGATTGTCAGTGCTACTTTCATTTCCCCTCCCGGCAAAAGGTTCGTACGACCTGAAGATCACCCCCATTGAATTATTAAAATGCCAAATATCAAATTGCAAATATCAAACAATGTCCAATGACCGAAATTCGAAAATCTAAACAATGCCTTGTCCTGGAAAGTTTTGGTCACGCGCAGCGCAGGCGCTTGCGCCGCGTGTTGAATATTGGAATTTGAGATTTGTTTGTAATTTGGTGCTTGGAATTTGAGATTTTAGACACAAAAATCCAAGGGAGAGCCATCTATCTCTGACCTGGCCCATAAGGACCGGGTTTTCGATCTAAAAATTAATATAGTGTCAGCATAAACACTTGCGAATCGAATTTTCAAGATAATTTCTTCATTAAAATTTATATAAAAAGTAAAATGCCTGTGCACGGGTTACCATTGTTTTATGCTTGACATAACTCTACCATAAAATTATCTTTTTTTAACCGTAAGAAAAATAATCAAGAGATCGGGTTAATACAGTGAATATAAGTGATATCGGTGAATTTGGCTTTATTAAAAGAATCAGTCGGGGCTGTTTAATTCGTCCTCAAAATATTATTAAAGCCATCGGCGATGATGCTGCTGCGTTTATTCCCACACCCCACGAAGTTATGCTTGTCACCACGGATTTGCTTGTTGAACGGATCCATTTTTTCAGAAATATAACTTCCGGATTTAACTTGGGGTATAAGGCGCTATCCGTGAACCTGAGTGATATTTCCGCAATGGGTGGAATCGGCCGTGAAGCATTCATCAGTATCGGTGTACCGAAAGACTGCTCCGTGGATTTTCTTGAAGATCTGTATAACGGAATGAAAAGACTGGCTACGGAATTCGGCCTTAACCTTCTGGGTGGAGACACGACCCGTTCAACAACTGATTTAATCATAAATATCGTGGTGTTGGGATCTGCGTTTGAAAAAGAAATATTGTACCGCAATACCGCTCAACCGGGCGATATCATTTGTTCAACCGGTTTTTTAGGAGACAGCCGGGCCGGATTGCATCTGATAACAAATAATTTAAAAGTGAATTCCAAGGAATATAAAGCGCTGCGTAATGCGCACCTCATACCCAAACCCTATCTTCGGGAAGGTCGATTTCTTGCTCGCCAGGGCGGCGTTCATGCAATGATTGATGTCAGTGACGGGCTCAGTTCTGATATGGCACACATCGCCGGGCAGAGCAACGTGGGGGTGCGTCTGTATTCCGATAAAATACCCGTTTCCAATAATCTGAAAAAGTTTTGCCACCGATTTGATTTTGATCCGGTTGAATTTGCCCTTGCCGGCGGCGAGGATTATACCCTGTTGTGCACCATAGTACCGAACAAAGTGGATCGTATTGCGGCGGATTATCTGAAGAGGTTCCGGAACCCGCTTTATCGAATCGGCGAAATAACCGATTCGGGGAAAATGGAGCTTATTCTTTGGAACGGAGAAATCACATCCTTCACACCATCGGGATGGGACCACTTTAAAACCCCATAAATTTTACGATGGACTCAACCGACCCTTATGCAAAAGGGGGCGTTTTTCAAAGGTATTCTATCATCTCACCGATGAAACCAGTCCTGCTTTTATAAATTCGCGGTTTAATCGGGCAATGTTGGATATGGAAATTTCCTTGGGACATTCCGCCTCACATTCTCGTTCATTACTGCAGTTGCCGAAACACAGCTCATCCATTTTTCTCACCATGGCCAGGGCGCGACTCGCGGCTTCGGGTTTTCCCTGGGGCAGCAGTGCCAGCTGAGAAATCTTGGCACCGGTAAACAGCATGGCGGATGCATTGGGACACGCGGCAACACATGCCCCGCATCCGATACAGGCAGCGGCATCCATGGCCAGTTCGGTAATTTCCTGTGGGATGGGTATGCTGTTGGCATCCGGAGCGCCTCCGGTGTTTACGGAAATATACCCCCCGGCAAGAATGATCTGATCAAACGCACTGCGATTCACCACAAGATCCTTTACGATGGGAAACGCCTTGGCACGCCACGGCTCTATCACAATGGTATCTCCGTTTGAAAAATGCCTCATATGAAGCTGGCAAAGGGTGGTCCCTTTTTCCGGGCCGTGGGCACGGCCGTTGATCACGGCGCCGCACATTCTGCAGATCCCTTCCCGGCAGTCATGATCGAATGCAATGGGGTCTTTGCCCTCCAGAGTGAGCTGTTCGTTGACAACGTCGATCATTTCTAAAAAGGACATATCCGTTGAAATATCCGTCACAGGGTATGTTTCAAAACCGCCGTTCACATGGGAGCCTTTCTGTCGCCAGACTTTTAACGTTATGTTTATGCTTTTGGTCACTTGTAACTCCTTTGCGTTAATTCCACGTTTTCAAAGACCAGCGATTCCTTATGAAACTCGGGATCCGTGTCATCCCCTTTATATTCCCATGCCGCCACGTGACAGAAATTCTCGTCATCCCGCAGGGCCTCATGCTCTTGGGTCTTATAGGCTTCATTGAAATGACCTCCGCAGGATTCCTTTCGTTCAAAGGCATCCATAACCAGCAGCTCTGCGAACTCGAGAAAATCCGCCACCCGGCCGGCCCGCTCCAGGCTCTGGTTAAAATCTTGCGGCGAACCGGGCACCACCGCATTGTTCCAGAACTCTTCTCGAAGTTCCTGGATCATTTTTCTGGCTTTCAACAGCCCCTCATCGTTTCGTGACATGCCGCAGTATTCCCAGAGAATATGACCCAGCTCGCGGTGGAAGTCATCCACGGTCCGCTTCCCGTTGATGGAAAGAAGCTTTCGGGTACGTTCGGTCACATAATGGACCGCTTCCTTAAATGCCGGGTGATCGGTGGTGATTTCCGGCCGGCCCGTGCCCGCAAGGTAGCCGCCGATGGTGTATGGAATAATGAAATAACCGTCCGCCAGACCCTGCATCAGGGCACTGGCGCCCAGGCGGTTTGCCCCGTGGTCCGAAAAATTAGCTTCACCCATGACAAAAAGCCCGTCAAGGGTGCTCATCAGGTTGTAATCCACCCACAGGCCTCCCATGACATAATGGGATGCAGGGTAGATCATCATGGGCGTTTCATAAGGATTTGACGCGGTTATTTTTTCATACATCTGGAAAAGATTGCCGTATTTTTGTCGGATCATCTCTTTGCCGTCCCGCTGGATGGCGTCGGCAAAATCAAGGTATACCGCAAAACCGGTTTCCCCTACGCCCTTGCCCATATCACACTGGGCTTTGGCATTGCGCGACGCCACATCCCGGGGGACCAGGTTGCCGAAGCTCGGATATTTTTCTTCAAGGTAATAATCTCTTTCAGGTTCGGGGATCTGGTCGGGCGGACGCTTATCTCCCGGGGTTTTCGGCACCCAAACCCGACCGTCGTTACGCAGGCTTTCACTCATCAATGTCAGTTTGGACTGATAAGTACCGTGGACCGGGATACAGGTGGGATGAATCTGAGTGTAGCAGGGATTGGCAAAAAAGGCCCCCTTTTTATACGCCCTGTAGGTCGCGCTCACATTAGACGCCATGGCATTGGTGGAAAGGTAAAATACATTGGCATACCCGCCCGTACACAGCACCACGGCATCGGCCCCATGACTTTCAATTTCTCCGGTGACAAGATTTCTGACAACAATGCCCCGGGCCTGTCCGTTGACCACCACGATGTCCAGCATTTCCCGGCGCGGGAACATAGAGACCCGGCCGGCCGCCACCTGGCGCATCAGTGAGCTGTAAGCTCCCAGAAGAAGCTGCTGGCCGGTCTGGCCGCGGGCGTAAAATGTCCGGGACACCTGGGCGCCGCCGAAGCTGCGGTTGGCCAGAAGGCCTCCGTATTCCCGGGCAAACGGTATGCCCTGGGCCACGCAATGGTCGATAATATGATTGCTCACCTGGGCCAACCGATAGACATTGGCTTCCCTGGATCTGAAATCACCCCCTTTGATGGTATCGTAAAAAAGACGCCGGATACTATCGCCGTCATTCTGGTAATTTTTGGCGGCGTTGATCCCCCCCTGAGCCGCGATGCTGTGAGCCCGCCGGGGGCTGTCCTGAATACAGAAGCTTTTTACGTAATAGCCGAGTTCGCCCAGGGATGCCGCTGCAGAACCACCGGCAAGGCCGGTCCCGACCACAATGATCGTATATTTTCTTTTATTGGCAGGATTGACAAGCTTAAGTTCAAAACGGTGCTTATCCCATTTTTCTGCGAGGAGTCCCGAAGGTATTTTTGCATCAAGCATAATTAAGCTCCTTATCGTAAGGGTGCATTACCAGTTTGTTAATTGCTATCCAAGACTTTTTGGTTTCAGGTTTCAGGTGTCAGCCCCGCCGCCGGCGGAGCCGGATTAATCAAACAAGAAACTTCGGTCTTGCCTTACTGTTTCAGGTTTTCTACTATGAGGCAAACCAGAAACGGCAGCAGTTAAGGTCCAAAAATCATTGGAGCGGTTATGCCCCTTTGTCAGCCTGGCCCCGGGCGGCCCATAATCATTGATGAGGCTTATGCTCTCTCCTATACAAGAATCGTACAAAAGCCATCCCGGGCTGTCGTTCCTGCACTACAAGAAAGGAGACAGATAAAGATGACCCGAAAGATTAAAAACGTCAAGGGTAAAGGCCACAAAGATTACCCGCAATCGCTTAAGACGATTCAGCCGCATTCGGCTGGGATCGATCTTGGATCACGAGAGCACTGGGTGGCCGGTCCACCATCTAAAGATGGAAAGCCAAACGTTGAACGTTTTGGCACAACTACCCCCGAACTATTACGCCTTGCCGATTGGCTCAAGGAGCAAGGAGTCGAGACCGTGGCCATGGAGAGCACCGGCGTATATTGGATACCGTTATTCGAGATCCTTGATAACCGACAGTTTGAAGTCGTGTTGGCCAATGCCCGCCAGATCAGCCACGTCCCCGGTCGAAAGACCGATATGCTCGATTGCCAATGGCTCCAACTACTGCATGCTTGCGGATTGCTCCGGGGTTCGTTCCGTCCTTCCGATGACATCTGCCAACTGCGATCCCTAATCCGCGAACGTAATACGATGGTGCAACAACGTTCGGACTGGGTCCGACGAATGCAGAAGAATCTCGATCAAATGAACGTCTGTGTGCATCATGCTGTTTCCGACATCACCGGCGTCACGGGTATGTCCATTATCCGTGCCATAGCAAACGGCGAGCGCGATCCCCATGTTTTGGCACGCCTTCGTGATTCTCGATGTCGCAAGTCCGAAGAACAAATTACCAATGAACTGACCGGCAACTGGCGTCCCGAGCATCTTTTCAACCTATGCCAGGCTCTGAAGATGTATGATCAGTTCTGTACTGTAATCGCGGACTATGACTCGGAGATCCTCAGCTACCTGGAAGTGATCCAACCTACAGATAACAATGATAAATCTGCACCGCCTCCCGCTTCCAAATCCAAAGCCATGAACCTGACAAAACGTGGTCAGGAGCCTTTACGCCAAGCTCTATATCGGCTTTGCGGTTTCGATCTGACAACCATCGATGGCATCGGCGTCGATACCGCTTCCGTGCTTGTAAGTGAACTCGGTTTAGACTTCACTATGTTTCCCAATGAAAGACATTTCGTTTCCTACCTCAAACTCGCCCCGAATTTGTCCATCAGTGCTGGTAAAAAGGTCCCCAAAAAGTTTAAGGCCAGCACTTGTACGCGAGTTGCCACCGCGCTACGCATGTCGGCATTAACATTGCGCAACTCAAAAACAGCGCTTGGGGCTTTCTATCGCCGAATTTCCCGTTATAAAGGTGCATCTGTGGCCGTGTTTGCGACCGCTCGTAAACTTGCCCAGTATGTTTATCGATTGGTCTGTTATGGCCAATCTTACGTTGACAGTGGCGCACAGGCTTACGAGGCTCGTTTTAACCTACGTCGTGTGAATTTATATACAAAAATACTTAATGATTTAGGATACAAAGTTCAAACCTTAACAAAGGATGAGGCCATTGATACATGTTGAAGTTTCATACAAGGAGGCATGCAGCCCTGAGAGAACGATTCGTCATTTACGCCATACACTGCCGTTTCCTCAGCTAACTGCCAGCGGCGTTCTTGCTCCGGGACTTTCCTCCAATGTTTTCTCCAATCCATTAATAATTGCTATGGGTCGCCACGTTTCTCCCTTAACCCTGAAACCTGACACCTGAAAAAAAGGGATTGGGGCCACGGTTTTTGTCAATAGACAAAGATCAGCGTTTACCAACGGCTTGATTTACACCCGGCACCAGTCAGTGTCCATCCATAACTGAGG
>JAWODC010000061.1:0-55575 GCA_046483495.1 Desulfobacterales bacterium | reverse complement strand
GGGACATTCACCTGGAGGACCTCAGGTCCGCCATTTCCCACATGCCGCAAGAACCCGTTCTTTTTGCCGGCACACTTCGGGACAATATTGCGTTTACATCCGATACATCCGAGGACCGTCGCCTGTCTGAAGTGTTGACCCGGGCCTCCTTCAAGGAGGCCCTTTCATTCAGGGAGGGGCTTCATACCGTTATTGGGGAGAAAGGAATCATCCTATCCGGAGGCCAGAAGCAGCGCACCGTTTTCGCCCGGACGCTGCTCAAAGAAGCTCCGATCTTCCTGTTTGACGATCCGGTCAGCCAGGTGGACAAGGAGACCGGAGACAGACTGATCGAAACAATTAAAACACTCGGATCAGACAAATCCATCATTATCGCTTCTCACCGCATTGCCGCCGTAAGGTTCGCCGACCGGATCATCGTACTCGAAAAAGGAAGGATTGCCGCTTCCGGCAGCCACAACGAACTTCTCCGAGTGAATCCATATTACGCCAAAACATTCGCCCTGCAGGAAATGGAAAGAGCCTACCATGCATGATGAGTATGGATACGCGGAAGATGAAAAGCTGGGAAGCCCTTATGATGTAAAGCTTTTAAAACGCCTGGCACCGTTTGCCGCCCCCTTTCGCAAACTCTTTTTCTATTCCATTTTTCTCGTGATGCTGATTACCGCCTTAGACCTTTCTTTCCCCTATATCGTCAAAATCGCCATCGATCGGCACATCGTGCCGAGGGAACAGTTTCAGCCTACTTCAGAGCCAAAAGCAGGGGGCGATCAGTGGCTCGAAATTCACATAACCGGCCCGAAAATCGAAGCCGTTATCCGGAAACACGAACACTGGTTTTTGCGTCAAAACCAAACGGCAATGATCCGGTATGCGGATTATGTCAAGCTTTCAAAAGAAGAGCTCGAAATCATACAGGCGCAGAACCTATCCGGTCTCATGCAGATATCGGCGTTGTTTCTCATGCTGATTTCCCTCCATTTCGGTTTGAATTTCCTGCAGAACATCGTGATGGAAATTACCGGCCAAAAAATGATGCATGACCTGCGGCTTCGATTGTATGATCACATACAGCACCTCTCCGTGTCCTATTTTTCAAAAAACCCGACGGGGCGGCTGGTGACCCGCGTGACCAATGACGTCCAAAATATGCATGACCTGTTTACATCGGTGGTTACTTTCCTGTTCAAGGACGTCTTCCTGCTGCTGGGCATTTCCATAGTCCTGCTGGCCATGAATCGCCGCCTGGCCCTGGTTTCATTCGCCGTACTGCCTTTCGTGGTTTACACATCATTGATGTTTTCCCGTCTCGCACGAGAAGCATTCCGTGAATTGCGGGTAAAAATAGCCGAGATAAACACCCGTTTTTCAGAAACCATTCTCGGCATAAATGTCATTCAGCTTTTTTCACAGCAGGCCCGAAACTACGGCGGTTTTATGCATTTGAACCATGCATATTATTTGGCCGGCATGAGGCAGGTCCGTGTCTTCGCCCTGTTCATGCCGGTTGTCGAGCTCCTTGGAATGGTGGTGCTGGCCATCGTGATTCTGTACGGCGGTTCGGGTGTGCTCAGGGGGCGGATCAGCCTGGGTGAACTGGTGGCCTTTATTACGTATATGAAAATGTTTTTCAGACCCATACGGGATATTGCCGAAAAGTACAATATCATGCAGAACGCCATGGCATCCTCCGAACGGATATTCCTCGTTTTGGACACGGTTGACCGTGACGGCCGTCTTCCGGGTCCAAAACGGGGCCGCTCGACCGCTCCATCCGGAATAGAAAAAATTGAACATATCACCTTCGACCGGGTCTGGTTTGGATACACCGACAATGAACCGGTTCTGAAAAATATTTCATTTCAGCTGAACAGAGGCAAATCCCTCGCCGTCATCGGACCGACGGGATCGGGAAAGACAACCATGATAAACCTCTTGCTGCGGTTTTACGAACCCCATACGGGCATGATCCTGATCAACGGCTCCCCCATTGACGCCTTTGACCTGTCCACGCTCAGGGCAAAGATTGCGCTGGTGATGCAGGACCCCTTTTTATTCTCGAACACCATTTTCAACAATATTGCTTACGGCAACCCGGACATCCCCCCGGATCGGCTAAAACAGATCGTTTCCGCATCACATTTAAGCGCCCTGATACGGGAGCTGCCGAACGGCTTGGAAACGGTTCTCAATGAAGGCGGCCGCGGCTTATCCAGCGGTGAACGTCAACTGATCTCCATCGCCAGAGCATTTGCCGGCGATCCCGAATTGATCATATTCGATGAGGCGACCTCCTACGTGGATTCGGAAACCGAAATCAAAATACAGGATGCACTTCGGCAGCTCATGCGGGGCCGCACTTCCATCATGGTGGCCCATCGGCTGTCCACGGCAAAAAATGCCGACAGCATCATCGTACTGAACGACGGAGAGATTATAGAAACGGGCACCCATGATGAACTGATGAAAAAAGAAGGATTTTATTTCAGGCTGCATCAGCTTCAAACCGGGTAATTTACTGTTGACATTTTTCCCTTTAAATTTTAGGAGGTACCTGCTTTCGGGATTGAATATGCCGTCACACAGGAGGAGCTTGAAACGTCTTTTCGGATGGTATGTTTACAGTTATATCGCTTGCCAAATGAAGGAACCGATGCTAAATATTTTTTCTGATCTGCGTTAAAAACCCATCACTTAATAAAGGAGGAACGGATAAATGGCTTACAATGCGGTAGAAATGGCTGACTGGCAGATTTCTGAAGAAGCGGAAAAGAATATGCCCATGCCGGAAGACTGGCAGGAAAAACTAAATCTTTTAAAAGAAGAAATGCTTCCCATGGGACGGCTGTCCAAAATCGATTTTCTAAAAGTCATCGACCGGCTCAAGGATAAGCCCGACGGCAAATACATCGAGGTGACCGCCATTACCCCCACACCGCTGGGAGAAGGAAAGAGCACGACATCCGTGGGCCTGATGGAAGGTTTGGGAATGCGCGGAAAAAATGTGGGCGGCGCCCTGCGTCAGCCTTCGGGCGGCCCTACCATGAACGTGAAAGGGACCGCCGCAGGCGGCGGCAACTCCCTTTTGATTCCGATGACGGAGTTTTCTTTAGGACTTACCGGCGACATCAATGACATTATGAACGCCCACAACTTAGGGATGGTGGCATTGACGGCCCGAATGCAGCACGAGCGGAATTACAATGACGAACAGCTCCAGAGGCTGACCGGAATGCGCCGGCTGGACATCGATCCAACCCGCGTGGAATTCGGCTGGATTATCGATTTCTGTGCCCAGGCCCTGCGCAACATCGTAATCGGACTCGGCGGCCGTTTCGACGGGTATACCATGCAGTCCAAATTCGGCATCGCCGTCGGTTCGGAGCTCATGGCCATTTTGGCGGTGGCAACGGACCTGGCCGATTTGAAGGAAAGGATCAACGATATAACCCTGGCATTCGACAAGAGCGGAAAGCCCGTGACGTGCCGCGATCTCGAAGTCGGCAACGCGATGGCCGCCTTCATGCGGAATACCATCAACCCGACGCTGATGTGCACGGCCGAATATCAACCCTGCTTTGTCCATGCAGGCCCCTTTGCCAATATCGCAGTAGGCCAATCGTCCATTATCGCCGATCGCGTCGGCCTGAAGCTTTTCGATTACCACGTCACCGAATCGGGATTCGCCGCCGACATCGGATTTGAAAAATTCTGGAACGTAAAATGCCGCTTCTCCGGCCTCAAACCGCACGTGTCCGTATTGACCACAACAATCCGCGCCCTTAAGATGCATGGCGGAGGACCCAAGGTCGTCCCGGGCAAGGCCCTTCCGGAAGAGTACACCAAAGAGAATTTAGCCCTGGTGGAAAAAGGCATCGAAAATATGGTTCACATGATCGGCATCATTCGGAAAGCCGGTATCAACCCGGTGGTCTGCATCAACCGGTTCTATACCGACACGGATGCCGAATGCGCCATCGTTCGCAAGGCGGCCGAGGCTGCCGGAGCTCGCTGTGCCGAATCCAAACACTGGGAACTCGGCGGAGAAGGCGCTCTTGAATTTGCCGATGCCGTCATCGACGCCTGTGAAGAAGGAAACGATTTTGATTTCCTTTATCCTCTGGACATGAAACTGCGGGATCGTGTCGACGTGATCGCAAAAGAAGTTTATGGCGCTGCCGGGGTATCCTGGGCACCTGAAGCCGAGCAAAAAGCCAAAATGCTGGAAGAGGATCCCAAATATGCTGATTTTGCCACCATGATGGTTAAGACGCATTTGAGCCTCACCCATGATCCGACGCTGAAGGGTGTCCCAAAGGGATGGACCCTGCCCATTCGAGACATTCTGATTTACTCCGGCGCCAAATTCCTCTGCCCCTGTGCGGGGACGATCAGCCTGATGCCGGGGACCGGGTCCAACCCTGCGTTCAGAAGAGTTGACGTCGATCCGGCAACCGGTAAAGTTTCGGGGCTCTTTTAAATGGCGTCTCAATCGCGTTTAAGGGCAATATACGTCCTGTTGAAAACGGCGCATGTTTATCGATAGGTGCGTGTCGATGCCGCCGTTGATGTCGGAACTTTTATTTCTAATATAATTTACATGCCGTAAAAATGGGGTCCGAAATGACGGACCCCATTTTTTTCCGGCTATAAAAGCTTGCTCATCATCAAGAGAAGGCCTGCGCATGCGTGTGCTATTGATCAACCCGCAATACCCTATCGATGAAACCCCCTCGCCGCCATTGGGCCTCGGGTTTATCGCCGCGGTTCTGGAACAAGCCGGAATCGAGGTGAAACTTCTCGATTTCGTCGTATTTCCATATTCACGAAAGATCCTGGAATATCATATCAATCGGTTCTCACCGGATGTCGTGGGTGCAACCTGTGTGACAATGAGCTTTGACAACGCCATAAGGGTCATTCGTGACGCCAAAAACATCAATCCGGAAATTGCTACGGTAATGGGCGGACCCCATGTAAGCTTTAACGTCGAACCGACGCTGTCCGCCTTTCCGGAATTGGATGTTATCGTCAGGGGAGAAGGGGAAAACACCATTGTCCATCTCGTTAAATCCATTGAGCAAAATACCGATTTCGCCGCCGTCGAAGGTATTGCCTTTCGAAACGGTGAACACATCCACATCACCGGCAGCCGAAAGCCGGTCGATATCAACCGGCTGCCCTTACCGGCACGGCATCATATCCCACTGGGAAGATACAGGGCTCTGGGAATGCCGGTGAGCATGACCTCCAGCCGCGGATGCCCTTTTCAGTGCATTTTCTGCGTGGGCCGAAAAATGGTCGGCGCCGGAGTTCGTTATCGAAACCCGGTAAGCGTTGCAGATGAGATGTCACAGTTAAGCCGCATGGGATTTCACCAGATCAATTTGGCCGACGATCTTTTTACCGCCAATACAATTCATTGCACCAACGTTTGTGACGCAATCATCAATCGGGGACTGAATGTCCAATGGACCTCATTCGCCCGTGTGGATACGGTTTCCGGAGAAATTCTGAAGAAGATGAAAGCGGCCGGATGCCATACCGTGAGTTTCGGGGTGGAATCCGGCAACCCGGAAATGCTTAAACGGATCAAAAAAGGCATAACGCGCCGGCAGGTGATCGATGCCGTCCGGATGTGTCTCGATGCAGGGCTTTCACCGCAGGCATCCTTTATCCTCGGGCTGCCCGGAGAAACCCCGGAGACCATGCAAGACTCCATCGAATTTGGTCAAGTCCTGCGCAAAATGGGGGTCCAGCATGGTTTTCACATCCTGGCACCGTTTCCGGGAACCGAAATTCGGGAAAACATCGACCGATACGATCTAAAAATCCTTACGAACGACTGGCGCCGATATCATGCAAATCGGGCCGTTGTGGAGACCTCTGCGGTAAATGCAAAAATGATGAATGACATCGTAATCGGCTGGGAGGAAAAATACGATCTCCACCTGAGACGACTGGCGGCCCTCAGGAAGAACGGCGGGGGTACGGCCGATGAACTATGGCCGTTGACCCGTTTGGAACACACGGTACTGATATATGATCTCTTTATGGACAGAACCATCGAACGGCTGAAGCCCTTCAGCCCGGCCGATTCAGATGAAGCCTTCATCCTGCAACTGGCAAACCTGGCCGTTCGAACTTATGAACCGCAAAGCAAGCGAACATGTGGCCTTGACGCGATCTGCAGGACCTTGACATTCGCCGTTGAACAGAATTATCTCACATATACCCGCAAAAACGGCGGCATAAAATGGGAATGGGCGGATTACATTAATGAGGGTTTCAAGAATGATCCGATTTAAGCTGAACCTGAGCAAATATTGTATTGAAACGGCATTGAAGCGTCTTCACAATAAAATGATTTCGGACTATTTCAATGCCGAGGAAAAGATGCCGACTGCGGAACAAAAAATCGAGGCCGTCGGACGTTTGCTGACGGAACTGAATTTTTCATCATTACGAACCCGATTTCCGGATTTGGCCGGCCATTCGGACAAAGAAATTCTGCTAAACATCGATTCCTCCGGCCGTCCTCATATTTTCATTGCGGAAAACGAAATTGACATTTAGGCCCGGCCGTTTGAATATACCGGCGGAGCGGTTCGACTGCCGATCCGCATTTAACGCACCCGCCCCGCTCTGCCGCCCGTTTCAGCCCCCCTTACCGCTTTAAAAATCGCCCAGGGGGCGTTTGAATGTATATTCTGCAGGCTTTTGAACCAGTTTTTCCGCTGCTTCGTCCGCATTTCCCCCGGCTGCAGAAAACGGCAGCGAGAAGACGAAGACAACCGAGCCCAACACAAGAGACGCAAAACCCAATGGCCTTGCCAGCAGAAAGTCGGCCGCCATTTCTTCGGCTGTTGCTTTTTTTTCATAACATCGAGGCTGTGAAAATGCCGACGACATCGGAAGCAAAACCATCGCGGCGGCAATCCAAACGATCAATAATTTCTTGACAAGCTTACTCATTCATGCCTCCTTGTAAGTCACGCAGTTGTCAATGCTAAGCCCTATGTGGCGATACAGAGCCGGTACTTGCCTTGCTTAGTGAAGAAGAAACCGAATCGGCCGGAATCGGCCCTTGTGATTTGATAAAGCGCACAATAGCAATTATTTTCGCGTCATGCAACTCGATATTCACAGCAGCCGGTACATTCCGGCCCAAAAAGGGGCTGGGATGCTTTTTTTAGATGAATGAAGCCTCTGCTGATATCAACAAATCGCAATTGACAATCCCTCAGGCATGAAGATGTTGCAGCAATCGGCCAACAGTACTTCCATTCGAATGTTTGCGGAAGTAGCGGTGGCATTACCCGTATATCGAACCTATTCGTACGAAATTCCGCCCGGCATGGCGAGCTTCGCCGGTGAAGGCATCAGGATACTGGTGCCGTTCAAACGTCAGCGGGTGACCGGATATATTCTGAAGCGACATTTTTCAGAGCCGTCCCAAGCGGTTAAACAGATTCTGGACGTTCTGGACGACGAACCGTTGTTTCCCCGATCCATGATCCCCCTGTTTAACTGGATCGCTGATTATTATCTGTGTCCCATCGGCGAGGTTATCGCCTGCGCCCTTCCGGCCGGATTGAACGTCAATTCTTATGCCGTGCTTGCCTTGTCTGAATCGGGCAAAGCGGCCTTGGAAGGCCTGCCGCTTACCCCGGTGGAATCCGCCGTTCTCCATCGGCTCGAGAAGGGTGCCTGCCGGGAAAGAGATCTTTTTACCGGTCGGGGTCAACCGGTTTCCAGAACGGTCATACAAACCCTTATCGATAGAAATTGGATTTTAAAACGAAACCGACAGCGTCGAAACGGACCCAAGCACCTGTTCAAACGCTATGTCACCCTCGCGGAAGGTAAAGAGCCGGGAACCTTTCGATCCGCTGTAAAAAATGCGGTTCTATCTGTTCTGAAAAACACACCGGAGATGTCAACGTCAGAGCTTCAGCGTCAGGTGCCTTCCGCCGCTTCCGTTTTGAAATCGCTGGAGAAAGACGGTTATATCCGGATAGTTAAGAAGAAGGTGTATCGCGATCCGTTTGGAGATGACGTTCTGCCTGAACCGCCGCCGATTCTAACGGATGAACAGCGATCCGCCGTCGGCCGGATTCGACAGGTTGTGAAAAAGGGGTATTCCGGATTTCTGCTGACCGGCGTCACCGGAAGCGGAAAAACCGAAGTGTACATGCAGCTTGCCAAAGAGGTCATCGACGCCGGTCGAAAGGTGCTGATCCTGGTTCCCGAAATCGCCTTGATTTCACAGGTGGAACGGCGGTTCAGGGCGCGCTTCGGAGAATGCGTTTCCGTTCTCCACAGTGGACTTTCAAGCGGGGAACGTTATGATCAGTGGATGAGAATTATGGCCGGCCGGGCGCCTATCGTCATCGGGGCCAGGTCGGCGGTATTCGCCCCTTTGACCGACATCGGGCTGATCGTTGTGGACGAAGAACATGATCCCTCTTTTAAACAAGAACATGGCTTGATGTATCATGCCCGGGATCTGGCCGTAAAGCGCGCCAGCATGGAAGGGTGTGTGGTCGTTTTGGGTTCGGCGACCCCTTCCATCCAGTCGTACTATAACGTTCAGACGGGGAAGTACACGGAAGTGAGACTAACCAAACGGGTAATGGAAAGGCCCATGTCCGCAATCCAATTGGTGGACCTTCGGAAAACCCGGGATTTCAGGGGTTTTCGAAAATTCATTTCACCCCAATTGCAGACGGCCATGCAGGAAACCCTGGCGCGGGATCAACAGGTTCTCCTTTTTCTAAACCGCAGGGGATTTTCAAATATATCGGTATGCGGAACCTGTGGAGAGGCTGTCAAGTGCCGAAATTGTGAAATATCCATGACCCTGCACCAGCGGTACAATGCCTATAAATGCCATTATTGCGGTTTTTCCTGTTCCGCCAAAACGGACTGCCCGGTTTGTGGATCATCCCATATCCGCCATCTGGGAATTGGAACCGAAAAGCTGGAAGAGACGGTAAAACGCATGTTTCCAAGTGCCGAAGTCGCCAGAATCGATCGGGATACGACCCGTAAAAAGGGTGCCCTGAGAAAAATCCTTCAGCGTGTTCGGGACAACACCGTCGATATTCTGGTTGGAACGCAAATGGTTGCCAAAGGGCATGATTTCCCGAATATTACCCTCGTGGGAATCATCTGTGCCGATCTTTCATTGAATTTTCCGGATTTTCGCTCGGGAGTGCGAACATTTCAACTGCTGGCTCAAGTTGCCGGGCGGGCCGGCAGGGGGGACTCGCCGGGCAATGTCATCCTGCAGACCTATCATCCCGGACATTTCAGCATATCCGCGGCCCTGCACCAGGATTTTTTAGCTTTTTATCACAAGGACTTAACGTTTCGAAGCACCCTTAATTACCCCCCGTTTTCACGACTGATCCAGTTTAGGATAACAGGTAGGGATTACCGGCAAACGAAGGAGCACGCCTTCAAAACGGGGAAAACCATACAATCCATATCCTCGGAAGCCGATTTCCATGGACGAATTGCCGTCTTGGGTCCGATTGAATCGCCCATATCCCGAATTGCGGGGGATTACCGCTGGCAGATTCTGCTAAAGGGAAGCCGCGTAAAACCACTTCATCAAGCGGTAAGCCGGATGCTCACGGATTATAAACACCTGTTCAATAACCGGCAGGTACGGGTCGGAATCGATGTGGATCCTCATTTTATGATGTAAAATTTGTCTCGAATATGGTATAGATTTGGGGTCGAAAATGCTGAATCGCAGATTGTCTTAAAAACGATTTTTGAAAATCAATACACATGTGCAATTCGAGGAACGCAAGTATGAAACGATTCATTTTTTTTGCTGCTTTTTCCGCCATACTGATGCAAGGCGCTGTTATCGATGCCGATGACGCCGGTCAGGCGGTACCCGTGGCTGTGATCCCCGAACCCGCATACGCGTTTGAACCGGTGGCCGAAGGAACGGAGATTTCTCATGATTTCCAAGTACTTAACAAGGGAACGGCCATGCTGTCGCTACAAGTAAAACCCGGCTGAGGATGCCGTGCCGCTTCTTACACGAAGCAAATCCCTCCCGGGGGCGAGGGAACGATCACGATCAGTATCAAAACAAAAGGTTACGGCGGCCGCAAGTTGGCGAAAACGATTTGGGTTCTCACCAACGATCCCGATCAGCCAAAACATCGCTTGACGATGTCCGGAAATGTCGACAAAGTTGCCAAAATACTGCCGGGAATCCTTGTCAACCTCACCGGAGATCCGGAAAATGAAATCAAGCAGACCATAACCGTCATACCGGAAGAAAAATATCCTTTCCGGATAACGGATGTGAGCACGCTGAAAGGCACCGATATCACGTTCGAATTTTCCGAAAAAAAATCCGGGTCACACGGCAGGCTCTATCTGCTGACCGTGGAAAACGCCAGAAAAAGCGACGGCCGCTATTCGGATACCGTGATACTGAAAACCACCAGCACGATTCAACCTGAGATCAAAATACGGGTTTTTGGAAATATCCGAAAAACCATGGAGCAGGCACCGGCATTATGAGCTTATACAAACTGGTGGCATTTGACTGTGACGGCGTGATGTTCGACACCCGGACGGCAAATACATCCTACTATAATGAGATATTACATTTCCTGGGGAAGCCTCCGCTGACGCCGGAGCAGTTCAAGTTCGCACATATGCATACGGTGGACGAGACACTGGCCTTTTTGACCGATTGTCCGGATGAACTGGAGCGCGCCAAAACATTCCGAAAGACCATGGGCTACATGCCTTTTATCAAGGACATGATTGCCGAACCTTATTTGAAACCGCTTTTGAAAAAAATAAAACCCGTCGTTAAAACCGCTGTGGCGACGAATCGCTCGGATACGATGGACCATGTTTTACGTGAACACGGCCTTGAACAATGCTTCGATCTGGTGGTCACGTCACTTGATGTGGAAAACCCCAAACCTCATCCTGAATCGCTGATCAAAATTTTACGGCACTTCTCGTTAAAACCGGGGGAATGCCTTTATATCGGCGATTCCAAACTGGATGAAATGGCCGCCAAGGGCGCACTGGTGCCGTTTGCGGCCTATGACAATCCGGGGCTTGCCGCCGATTACCATATCAACGATCTGGCGGAAGTCGTTTCTCTCCTGGGCTTGGGGAAATAGGCGTTTGGAAGCGGCCGTCGAATATACTGCAAGGATAGAACGGCAACACCGATGCACCCCTCAACATGTTCATTGGTTTCCGAACCCGTTGTGAAGCCCGCAGTCGGGGCACTGCCACGTAATCCCATTACAGGACATACCCCAAAGGTTTTCCATCATGCAGTCCTGGCAAATGTTGAAGCCGCAGCGGCAATGCCAGCAAAATGGAACCCGGGCGCCGCAACAGTGGCATTCCCGCCACTTGGAACGTCTTCTTTTATAGGTTCGCGGTCTTGATAAGTCGTTCATACTCCACTTTAATACACCGATTCATGACCACGTTGATGCCGGCGGCAGTAAGCATCAGTGCCGCATCATAGTGCTCGATCCCCTTCTGCATCCAAAAGGTTGTCGGCTTCAGGTGAAGGGCCTCTTGTGCATGCTGCATGACCTGATTCGGATGCCGGAACACGTCCACGATATCGACCGAATCGCCTATATCATTCAAGCTCTTATAGGCCTTTTCGCCGAGGATCGCCGCTTGTGCCGGCCGAACCGGAATGATCCGGAAACCGTTCTTCTGTAAGTATTTTGCCACCTGATGGGAATCCCGGGCGGGTTTGGGGCTCAAACCCAAAACCGCAATGGTTTGAGCCTCCGATAATACGGCTGTTATTTCCTTGTCGTCCTTTAATATTTTTCCATTCGGCAATGCCATGTTGTCCACCTTGTCGTTTAGGGCATTTGATGGTATGAGTAAAATGCCATCCGGAAAACGGAGGCTGCCATTGCCCCGTATTCGGTGAAAACGGTGACCGGTGATAATAACCGTGACCGGGTTGTGTAACCGGTGTTTATCCGGAAATGAGAAAATTCGCTTCATTTCAAGGCGGCCGGGAAATTTTAACCGCAGAAATACGTTAAGTATTTTGAGGATTACAATTTTCCCGCCAACGAAGAAATGGAATGAATCAGCCATTTCTCGGAAAATCACTACTTGTCGAACTCTATAGTCAGGGCAAATGGAAGTCAACCTGTTTAGAGGCGTTGTCATACAGCCTTTGGAGAAACCAGACGGTATGCCGCTGAAAAAAGAAAATACGATATACCTCATCGATGGTACCGCTTACATTTATCGTGCGTATCATGCCATTCGAAACCTGACCAACTCAAAAGGCCTGCCCACCAATGCCGCTTTTGGATTCGCGCGCATGCTTATCAAATTGATCAAAGAACGGTCACCCGCATACATATCCATGTTCTTCGATGCCCGCGGCCCTACGTTTCGGCATGAAATTTACAAGGATTACAAAGCCAACCGTCCCCCCGCACCCGAGGATATGGTCATTCAAATACCCTATATCAAGCGCATCACTGAAGGTTTCAATATACCCATTTATGAACAGGAGCATTATGAGGCTGACGATCTCATCGGTTCATTCGCCAAGATTGCAAAGGCATCCGGATTTCATGTCGTCATTGTGACGGGAGACAAGGATTTCATGCAGCTGATCGACGAAAACGTCACCCTGTGGGATCCCATGAAAGATCGAATCCTGGATCTGCAATTCGTTAAAAGCGCCTATGGTGTAGAACCCGCCCGGCTTGTCGATATCATGGGCCTCTGGGGGGACACATCGGATAATATCCCCGGAGTTCCCGGAATCGGTGAAAAAACAGCGAAGGATCTCATTCAGCAATACGGCAGCCTGGAAAATCTTTATGACCATTTGGACCGGATCACAAAAAAAAAGCAGAAAGAAAATCTCGAAGATTTCCGGGAACAGGCGTTTTTAAGCAGAAAACTCGTCACCATCAACAGCAATGTGCCCGTTTATTTCGATCCTGAACGCCTGAAAGCCGATCCGCCGGATTTCGAAAAACTTTTTGACTTGTTTACGCAGTTAGAGTTCAGGCAGCTTCAGCAGGAATTTAAAGTCGAATCGGAGCATCGGCCGACGTCCTATCATGCCGTCCTGACACTGCCGGATCTTCAGGAACTGATCGAAAAATTGACATCCGCGGACATCTTCGCTCTGGATACCGAAACGTCTTCCGAAAATCCTATGAAAGCCGATCTCATCGGGCTTTCTTTTTCCGTAGTTCCCACAGAAGCGTATTACATCCCGTTGGGACATGATTATGAGGGTGCCCCCGAACAGCTTGACCGTGAGGATGTTCTTTCACGGCTGAAACCGATTTTCGAAAATCCGGGCATTAAAAAAACAGGGCAGAATATCAAATACGACTGGATGGTTTTGCTGCGACACGGTGTCGAGTTGAACGGCGTGGCGTTCGACACGATGTTGGCTTCTTACCTGATCAATCCTTCCAAACGGGCCCACAACCTGGACCAGATCGCAATGGATTTTTGCGGACACAAGTGCATGACATTTAAAGAGCTCATCAACGATACCGGTGCAAAAAACTTCAGCCGTGTACCACTTGAAAAGGCCGTCCCTTATGCCTGCGAGGATGCCGACATGACCCTGTGGGCCATGAATACACTCATGCCCGAATTGGAAAAAATTGGATTGATTCGGCTCTTCGAAACAGTCGAAATGCCGTTGATTCCAGTTCTAATGAAAATGGAAATGCACGGTATTGCCGTGGATGAGCATAAGCTAAGGATGCTTTCCCGGGGTTTCGAGCGTCAATTGGCGGCGCTCGAACAGGAGATTTATATATTGGCCGGGGGAGAATTCAATATCAAATCATCCCAGCAGCTCGGTTGCATTCTATTTGACAAGCTGTGCCTCCCCATCCAGAAAAAAACCCGGAAAAAAACGGGTTATTCCACCGATGTGGATGTTTTGACGTTTCTGGCGGACCATCATGATCTTCCGGCACTGGTGCTGCGGCATCGCACGCTGACCAAGCTTAAGTCCACCTATGCCGACGCGCTGATCGATTTGATTCATCCGCAAACCGGCCGAATCCATACGTCATACAACCAGACCGTGACCGCTACCGGACGCCTGAGCAGTTCGAATCCCAATCTTCAGAACATCCCCATTCGAACCGAGGAAGGCCGGGAGATCCGCAGCGCATTTGTTCCGAAGAAAGGATGGCATATGGTTTCCGCGGATTACTCCCAAGTGGAGCTGCGGATATTAGCCCATTATTCCGAAGATCCCATCCTGATAAACGCCTTTCTCAACAATGAGGATATTCATGCCCGAACCGCCGCCGAGATTTTTCAGATTTTTCCGGAGATGATTACACCCGAACTCCGGCGGCATGCCAAAATCATCAATTTCGGAATCATATACGGGATGGGTCCGTTCAGTCTTGCAAAGGAGCTGAATATCAGCCAAAAGATGGCCAAAAGCTACATCCACAATTACTTCTCACGATATAAAGGCGTAAAGCGGTTCATCGACCGCACCATTGCAGAGGCTAAAACCACCGAAAAAACGAGCACCCTTTTAGATCGTATTCGCATGATTCCTGAAATCAACAGTTCCAATGCCAATCTCCGCAGCTTCGCCGAACGTATCGCAGTAAATACGCCGATTCAGGGGACGGCTGCGGATCTGATAAAGTTGGCCATGATTCACATTCACCGTGAAATAGAAAAACGCGGACTTCAGTCGGCCATGCTTCTCACCGTGCACGACGAACTGGTATTTGAAGTCCCTTCGGAAGAACTCGAGCTTGCTGTATCTCTGGTGAAAACCACAATGGAGGGCATTTGGGATTTGAAAGTTCCATTGAAAGTCAATATCGCCCAAGGCGAAAACTGGGCTGCGGCCCATTAAGGAGAAATTCGATATGATCAAACGATGTATGCATGCTGCCCGCGTCCTGGTGCTGCTGGCAGCCGCAACCGCACTTTTCATGACCGGTTGCGGATCCGACACTGACGTCAACAGCGCCGCATACTTTCATGAAAAAGGTGTGGCCCTGTTTAATGAAGGTTTTTATGAATTGCTGCCCGGAGGCAAGATGGATGAGGCCAACCGGAATTTCGAGCAGGCGGAAAAAGCCTTTGAACAGGCCGTGATCCTGGACAATGCTTCCGTTGAATCACACCGCTACCTGGCGCGGGTGTATGCGCTTCGCAAAAACGTTTCAGGCGCAGCCGACGAAATGGTCAAAACCATTGAGTTGGATCCGGAGAATATCGATAATTACCTGATCCTTTCCTCTTTTTATGTTCGAATGAAGCGATATAATGATGCTGAAAAAGCGTTGACATATGCCAAAACCCTGTCAAGGGATCCTGCCGCCATCGACCGGATAAACAGTCTGATTCACCAGATGAAGGAAAGAGAAGAAAATTGAGTTCAGCCCGGGGTTCTGCCGATTCACCACCTGTTGAATCGGCAAACGCCCGCCCCGGGCCGTAAAAACGGCTAATGATCGAACCGGATCACCGGCTTGATGGCAACCCCTTTTTCCGAATCCTCAACGGCCTGGTTGATATCCTTGGCATCATAGTATGTAATCATCTTGTCGAATGGGAATTTCCCCTGTTTGTAGAGATCGAGCAGTTGCGGAATAATAATCTGGGGAATGCTGTCGCCTTCGATGACGCCCCTTGTTTTCTTCCCAGTGAGAAAGGACTGCATGTCAAAGGTAACTTCCGTACCAAGCGGAGGCGCCCCCAAAAGGACGCATTCACCCGTCATATTAAGGGACTCCAGCGCCTGCCGGTACACCGAGGGAACAGCCGTGGTCTCAATGCTGTAATCCACCCCCATTCCCGTTATGGCCTGAATCTGTTCTACCGGATTTTTTTCTTTCGGGTTGATCACATGCGTGGCGCCCAATTCCTGTGCGGCCTTAAGCCGCTCCTCTTTAATGTCAACACCGATGATGCAGGTGCATCCAACCGCCCGGGCCATCATCACGGCACTGAGACCTACTGCACCCGTCCCGAAAACGGCTATGGAGGAACCCGCTTGAACCCTCAATGCATTGAGGACTGTTCCCGCGCCGGTTTGCACTCCGCATCCTAAAGGGCCGAGCAATTCAACCGGCACATCCGGCGGAGCTTTGACGATGTTGCGTTCCGTGGTCAATGAAAATTCGGCGAAAGAAGACTGACCGAAAAACATTCCAAAAACAGGCGATCCGTCCTTGGAGATGGGCATGGTGCCGTCCAGTCGTGCTCCGCTGTAGTTCAGGCCGATAAAATTCAAGCAGTAATATGGCATCCCGCACATGCAGTTGTTGCATTTGCCGCAGGAATTGTAGCTTATTGCGACCGGGTCCCCCGGCTTTACGGATGTCACGGCCTCGCCCGTTTTTTCGACGATGCCGGCCCCTTCATGCCCCCAGACGGCAGGCAGGGGTATCGGCATGTGGTCCTTGAACAGCAAGTCCGTATGGCACAACCCGGTCCCGACAATCCTTACCAGCACTTCATTTGGGCGGGGTTCTTCCAAATCGACTTCCTGAATTTCAAAGGGTTTTCCAGTTTGGGGTGATACAGCTGCTTTTATCTTCATGACGACACCTCCTTCTCAAAATGTTGAGGTTATGCATTCTCCACCACTGGTGCGGTGCGGATATAAACACAGGAATTGCCGATCCATACGAAAATCAGTTCCAAACCCCCGCCGTTTAATCCGGATCGTTGAATCGAGGTTGCCGGTTTTCGAAATTGGCCTTTACGGCTTCAACCTGGTTGGGAGAGCTGATCAGTTTTCCTTCGAGTTGTGATTCCATCAGCAAACCTTTGGATGCATCACCATGCCAGCACTCATTGAACAACTTTTTGGCGGATCTAACGGCGTGAGGATTTTTGCCGGCGATTGCTTCGGCCAACTTCAATGCTTCGGCAAGCGGATTCTCGCATACGCGTGTCACGAGTCCCAAGTCTGCGGCCTCTTCACCGCTGATAATTTTGCCTGTATACACCAGTTCCTTCGCCACATCGATGCGCACCAGATCCCTCAGCGTCTGGGAGCCGGACATGTCCGGTATCAGCCCCCATTTCATTTCCATAATCGAAAATTTGGCATCCGGTGCGGCGAGTCGAATATCGGCCCCCAGGGCGATCTGGCATCCACCCCCAAAGGCAACACCGTGCACTGCGGCAATCACCGGAACGGGCAGTTGCTTCCATCCGTAGGCGATAAATTGACCGGAATTGACGATATTGCCTTCCATCCGGTCGGTTATGGCGCTTTCCCCGAAAGCCCCACCCTCCATTTCTTGAAAACGATCGAAGTCCAGTCC
The DNA here is from genome assembly GCA_046483495.1 of Desulfobacterales bacterium. GTDB lineage: Bacteria > Desulfobacterota > Desulfobacteria > Desulfobacterales > UBA5616 > CAYLRU01. Next base: position 38,230 of record JAWODC010000061.1, on the reverse strand, counting down.
GGCGCAAAACCCCTTGCCTTCACCCGACAAAACAACAGCCCTTACGGACGGGTTTTTGGAAAGGGTCGTAATGGCCTCACCGATAGCCTCGAACATTTCACCGCTAAGGGCATTGTACTTTTCAGGACGATTCAACCGGACATCGGCCACGTGATTGTCCACTGAAATTTTTACGAGATCCGCCATGAACGATCCTCCTTAACCTTTTTCCAAGGTTCTTCCGATGATTGAATCAAATGGTTAAATTCGACACGAAATTCGAAATGTTTCCCTACACCGTCCCCGCATACCAGGAAATCGAGACGATACCGATCAAAATGATCAGGCTTGCCCACTGAATCATGATCGACGGTTGGCGTCTTATGCCGAAACGATATCCCGTTTCCAGAATAATTCCGGCTAAAAATCCAAAAAAATGGGCAAGCAGATCGACGCGGCCGCCCCCTGAGCCAAAAATTCCCAGAAGGGCCAATCCCCCGGCGATAGGCAGCCAGGCTTTCAGACGTCGGCCGGGAATCGTTATCTTGTTCCAGAATTGATAGGCGGACAGCATGCCGACGGCCCCGAAAACCGCCGTGGACGCCCCCACGGCCAAATGGTCTGTTTGATGAAGCCACGCGTTCGCCAGATTGCCCAGAGCGCCGGATAAAAGTATCATCAGCCACCCGATCCCCATTCCGCGCAGTGATCCGATGACCGAACCGAAAAGAGCGATTCCCGCCATATTCCCCAACAGGTGCACGGCGTCTACGTGAAGCAGTAAAGAAGTGACGGTTCGATAAATCTCCCCATCCAAAACAGCCGATGCTGAAGACCCGAACGCGTTGAAAAAGATCGGCCTGTCTTCTCCTACAGCCAGGTAAAAAACCAATAAAACCAGAGCCGTAATTAATCCGGAAGAGGCGTTCAATTTCACCGAAGGCGCCTTTTCTTCCGCAGTGCCATGACCGGGATTTTCTTCAAAATAGGCATCGAGGGCATCTATTGCCCTGGTAAGATTTTCGGCATCCACCCGAACACGCCATCCGGATGGGCCTTTTTTTACCCGGTACTCGATTCCCGCTGAAGCCAGAACCAACCCATACAATTCCGCCCGGTCACGGGGAAGCGAGTTATGGAAGTCGATCATTTTCATGACCAGAGGGTATGGATCTTCTCCTTATATGAATAAATATTGTAACAAAAATAGCAATAAAACACAATAAATCTCGGAGAAACCAAAACATCTTATAATTATTTCTTGACAAAATGGTGCGGCCTGTTCAGAAATTTAAGAGCAAATGCATCTTTTCGGACGCGAAACCCCATAAACACATCAGGAGGAATTCCCATGAAACTTACCGGTGTAAAGCCCTATGCAGTTCAAACGAAGCCCCCGAATCTGGGTGGATTCATCTGGTTTTTTCTAAAACTGGAGACCGACGAAGGGATTTCCGGATGGGGGGAAACCGCCGTTCTTTTCAGCCTTTATGGTCTGGAGCAGGGATATGAAAAGATGATTCAAAACATATTTGACATCTACTTGAAAGGCAAAAACCCCATTGACCGTGAGCCGCTGAACAAAATGCTGTATAACAGCCTTACCGCCCAGCATCCGGACTATATTACCGTTGGGTTGATCAGCGCCTTCGATATCGCGTTATGGGACATCTGCGGCAAATACTACGACACACCCGTATACAACCTATTGGGCGGCAAATGCCGTGAAACCGTCAGAACGTATACTTACCTGTTTAATCTGGATTTGGAGGGCAGCCTGCTGGACGCGACCGAGGATTGGACCAAGAACCCGGTGAAACTGGCTGAAATCGCCGCAAGGCGGGTGGACGAAGGGTTTACCGGCATCAAGATCGATCCGTTGCATCAGGCGTTGCCGGGGACTTTTCCGCTGGCGCCCTGGGAGATTACCATGGCAGAGTACGATTTCGCCGAAGAAGCCATTCGGAGCATTCGAGAGGCCGTCGGAAACCGTGCCGACATCTGCATCGGCACTCATGGGCAAATGACACCGGCGGTATCGCGGCGGCTTGCCAGGCGGGTTGAACCCTATGACCCGCTATGGTTGGAAGAACCCTGCCCGCCGGAAAACGTCAAAGAAATGGCCAAAATCGCCCGAAGCACATCCATTCCCATTGCTACAGGCGAACGCCTCGTCACCATCCATGATTTTCAAAAGCTCTTCGAGGAAGGGGCCTGTGCCATCGCCCAGCCCGATTTAGGAAGCTGCGGCGGGATTACGGCCGGTAAGCAGATCGCAACACTGGCCGAGGCCCACTACGTTCTTATGGCCCCCCATGTCTGGGGCGGCCCCGTGATCACCGCTGCGGCACTTCAGATCGACGCCAATATCCCCAATTTTTTGATTCAGGAAAGCATTTACAAGTCCGGCGGCTTTTTCGATGAAATCGTCAAGGAGCCCTTCGAATGGGAAGACGGGTACCTGGTGGTGCCGGACCGTCCGGGCATCGGCATCGAGCTCGATGAAGAGAAACTTGAAAAACACCGAGGATCTATAGCAGCGGTTCTGGGTCTGTAAGCGCCGGCATCCGGTAAGGGGCGACCGTTTCGACGTTTTCTGCACGCACGCAATGGCGGGCGCAGGCAGATGATCTGCCGTTCACCACGACCGGGCCTTCCTCGGTAAAATGGATCTCAGTCGGCACGGACTGATTCCAGCCGGTCGAGTTCCCCGCCGATAAAATACAGGATATAGAAATACCCGCTGTAAGGTCCATATACCCATTTTTCGATAATGAAATGGCTGTCGTCCTCAAAACAGCCGCCTGTACATCCAACGCGTTTCTTCAAATATGGCCTTCCGCAATCGCGTTCTACAAGAAACGAATGGGTCCCTTCATCCAACAGTAGATTTCCACATCGCCAGTTGTCCATCGCATGCGCCGATGCACCGGCCGTGATGAGAATGAAAATGGAGGCAGCGGCAACAAGCGCCCCTTTCATAATGATCCTCCTGTTTTTTCGTTTACTTAAGGATCACTCTAAGATAATGCGCATGATGCAGATATGGGGTAAACGTCGTATTTTCAGCATCGCTAACGGTATCCTCGCGAGTCGTGCCATACCCGAGAATTCAGTCCCGTTTCCATTCGGAAAAAGCATCGGCATTTTGCGAGCCGAAACCGGACCGGATACGCCGTTGCCGTTTATTGCACGTGATGGGATTTGACTTTTGGCCCCCGACCGATTACATATCACGCAGCGAGGGCAAACCGTTCGAAAGGGCGGGACGCAAAGCCGACCGGCCTTACCTTCGGATAAACGGAGGATGGCGGCGGGGCTGCAGCTGATGCTTTCTTCTTCCCTCCGGTTTAAGCTTTCGCATGAGCGCAGCCGTGAGAAAGCACCCGGAAAATCCGCTGATGCCAAGGATGTTCAGCTGCGGCTCTTCACATCGACCGCATAAAACCAAAAGGAGGCGCCATGGACAACCACATACGTTTGGCACATATGCAGAACATCCGGAAGGACCTGATACGACTGTGCCACCCCCAAATCGATCACTGTATCACGGCCCTGAAATTAGAAATGGACGATGAAATATCAGAAGAAATACGCGAACGCATCGCCGTGATGATGTTCAATGAAATGGTCAATGATATGCCCATGGTTTCTTATGTAACGGTTTGGGAAGATGGCGCCGCGGAAATCGCCCATGCTTACATGAGCCCGAGCATTGAATCCATCAGCGGCTATACCCCGCAAGAGCTGGTTGAAATCGGTTATAAAAACATCGTCAGGGGTGACATTTTACAGTTTAACCGGGATATCGCCGGAGTCGAAGAAAACGTAAATCCCGTTTCGGAAGCCAGAAAAAAGCGGGTCGGCGGCTTTTTGGAAAACAGAAGTTGGGAGGGCTGCTACCAAATCATGAGGAAAGGGGGGCGGATGGTCTGGGTGGTCGACAGATCCCTGATCACCCGCTTTCGGAATACGGTCAACGGTAATATCGTCTGCCTGGCTTGCGGTATTTTACTGGAGTCTACCGAATTATTCGAAAGGCATGCCCAAAACTCCCGGGGCCGATAGCCTACCGCTGATCACAATATGGCGGATCGGTTTTCGAATGAGCCGTCGGATGGGCGATAAAAATAGCTTCCGCGTTTACGTGTGTCGGAAATACGCGATAATGGCGTCGCACAATCCGTCGATCGTATAACGGTCGGCAATAATGTTGACATGAAATCCGAGCTTTTCGGCGGTTTCGGCAGTAATGGGACCAATACATGCAACGGTAAGGCCTTGCATAAGTGCGGCAAAATCTTTCTCCGGCAGCATGGCTTTGAAATTGGTGACCGTTGATGAACTGGTGAAGGTGATGACATCGGCCCCTTTTTCCGCCAGTGTTTCAAGCAGAGAAGCATCCTGATCGAAGCCGCTTTCTTCGGCGACCGTTTGCGTCGTATAGGCGGTAATCTCGTCTACGGCGGCCCCCATTTTTCTCAACTCCTTCGGAAGCACCGGGCGGGCATTTTCAGCCCGGGGGAGCAGGATTTTACGGTTTCGAATATCAATGTCTCGAAATGCATCCACTACGGATTCAGCGCGGTAGCTATCCGGGAGCACATCGGTCCGAATGCCGAATGTAAACAGTTCAGCCGCAGTGGCCGGGCCGATGCAGGCTGTTTTGACATGACCCAGGGAACGGACATCACGGTTATTCATAAAAAGACGTTCAAAAAAGAATCGAACCCCGTTGACGCTGGTAAAGATGATCCAGTGATATTCATTCAAGCCGTCGATGGCATTATCCAGGGGATCCCAGGATTGGGGGGGCATTATCCGGATCGTGGGGAACTCGATGCACCGGGCTCCGAGATCGGATAGATTTTGAACCAATCGGCTTGCCTGCTCCCGCGCCCGGGTTACAATGATCCGCTTGCCTAAAAGAGGCTTCTTTTCAACCCACTTCAGCCGATCCCTAAGGGTAACCACCCGTCCCACCACGATGATGGCCGGCGCCTTGAGACCGGCCTTTTCGACATCACCGACAATGGTTTTCAGGGTACCGGAAACCGTTCTTTGCTGCGGCGTGGTTCCCCATTGAATCAGGGCAACGGAAGTATTCGGGTCCATTCCGTTTTCCTTCAGCCGCCCGATGATGCGGGGCAGGTTTTTTACGCCCATCAAAAAAACGAGGGTTCCAATGCCGGTTGCCAGTGTATGCCAGTCAATGCCGGACTCTCCCTTGGCGGGGTCTTCGTGGCCTGTGATAAATGCCAGAGTAGATGTAAAATTCCGGTGAGTTAGGGGGATGCCTGCGTAAGCGGGCGCGGCAATTGCAGACGTAACGCCGGGAACGACTTCAAACGGAATGCCGGCTGCAGCCAATTCCTCGGCCTCCTCGCCGCCACGACCGAAAATGAATGGATCTCCCCCTTTCAGGCGGGTGACCGTCAAACCCCGTCCGGCTTTTTCGATGATCAAATGATTGATTTGATCCTGTGCAAGCGTGTGGTCACCGCCTCTTTTCCCGACATATATGATCTCGGCATGGCTTGAGGCATATCTCAGCAAAACCGGGGATGCCAGAAAATCATAGATAATCACATCCGATCGGGAGATGCATTCCAACCCTTTTTGTGTAATCAAGCCGGGGTCTCCGGGTCCCGCGCCTACGAGGTATACTTTGCCGCCATCCATTGTTTTTTTCAGATCCTTCGCATTGAAGGTTATCGATGATTTTATCGGCCCCCCCGGCCGACAGCTTTTCGGCCAATGCATCACCCACCTAATCCGGGCTACTTCTCGGACCGGCATAATCGTCCTTGATTATCAGCTTTCCATCCCGGTGATACCTGCCGCAGGGCGAGCCTGCTTACCCGGGAGCCGATACGAATCATCAATGGCCGCAGCTTGCACAACTGTTAGCGGCGCAGCCGCTGCACCCGGAATTGGAAGCAGAGGATTTAATGGTTTCCCCACCGCTCCCCTTGCTGAAAAAACCGCACTTGCTCATCAGCCTTTGAATTTTTTTTCCGGCGCATTCAGGACACTCCGTCGGCTGGTCGCTTCCGAAAACAAGATATTCAAAATCGTGCTGACAATCATTACAATGATATTCATAAATAGGCATATGTTTTATTCTCCCATCGGAATTATAACTAGTGTCCATCCATAAATGGCCCTTTCACGCGATTTCTGCGTTGGACCCAGGATCGAAATCCTCAAAATAGTATACTATTCCTGCGGTTTCGATCCTGGGTCCGCCTTGAACTCACGCGAAATTGCCTATTTCTGGATGGACACTAACTAATTTAAAATAATCATTCTTTTTACACGATCCATATTAGATTATAAAATTGGCAGAGCCTATCCAATGCCGGCCGTATTGTCAATTTATATCGCTTCCGTTGATAACGGTTTCTATTCTCTCGATATCCACTGAAGCATCGTATCCAAGTTCGAAGGCCTTTTTAAACGACAGCAAGGCATTTTCATGCATGCTCTGTTTTTCATACACTTCACCGAGCCGGTGGTGCAGAAGCGCATTTTCGGGAGCGATTTCGATGCTCTGCCGGCAGAACAATACGGCGATTTCAGGATTTTCGCCTTTTTCGGCGTATAGTGTACCCAAAGTGGACAGCGCCACAGCATCGTTCGGGTGTTCCAGTATCGCTTTTTTATAGGCGGCCACGGCGTCGTCAACCATGCCCATTTCCATGTAACACTCCCCTAAAAAACGATAGTTCAGGTTATTTCCCGGCTTCAGGTCGATGGCTTTCCGGTAATATTGTTTCCCGATTTCGGGAAGATTTTTTTCAAAATAAATCTTGCCTGCCTGGAATGCCGCTTCGAACAGATTTTCGTCAATTTCACCGGCCTTCAAAAAAAATTCGAGCGCTTTTTCGGTATTCTTCTGAAACTTGTAAATTAAACCGGTATTGTACCAAACCATCGAATCCTGTGGGTCCATTGACCTTGCCCTGTTGAAGTGGTTAAGGGCGCCGTCGAGGTCTCCCATCTGTCCAAGGCAGACACCCAGGCTGTTATGAACATTGACATTGTTTGGATCGATTTCGAGTGCCGCTTTAAATTCCGCAACCGCCTCGGCCAGGTTCCCATTCTGATAAAAGGCATCGCCACTGATGTTCAGGCTTACGGCATCAAAAACCACTGCACTGTCCGGACCGAAAAAAGCAGCATGCATTAATGCCTTTTCGGCGTTTTCGAGGGTTCGATCGTTTGTAAAGCCGGCGAGGGGGTAGGCTGCGACACCGATGGTCACGGTACGGCACAGCTCATGAGAAAGTCTGTTTTGTATGCGATTGGCAATGTACAATCCCTCGGTCCCGGTTTTTTCCGGGAACAGACAGGCAAACCGGAACCAGCCGGTTGCACCCCAAAGCCCCTTCTCCTCTTTGCACACCTCCTGAAGAATACGGGCAGGTCCGATTGCTTCTTCCGGATGAGAATTTCGGGTATTCCCATCCATCCTTAACGACAGAACGCAAAAAACCGGGCCTCCTTCGGAAAATGAAACGGCTTGGCCGATGAACTCCCGGCAAAACGGTTTTTCACAAAATGCATCAGACAGGGCGATTCCAAACGCATGGTGATCAAGCTCCGGCGCTTCATCCGGTTCGACCCGGCAAATGCCGTCGGCCTTGTAATACATGAACTGATGGTCGGTTTTTTTGGTGTGAAACAGGGGGGAGCGGATTTCTTTCATAGCATACCTTTTGAGCTGAACAGGTTTTCGGCGGCGGATTCGATATCCTCAAAATCGTCCTCCTCGATCGTTCGCAAATCCATTATGAATATATCATCTTCAATCCTGCCGATAACCGGCGGGGTTGAATACCGAAATGTTCTTTCAACGGCATTGGCCGACATGCCGGCAACGGAGATGCCGATGCATTTGCTGGGCAGCTCTAAAAGCGGAAGGGACCCGCCGCCGGCTTTCGAGGCGATGTCCATCAGGCGAACGGATATGCCGGTGGCATTCAAACGCTTTTTAAGTGCCATCGCCTTCTCTTCAATCCGTCGAAGCGGCTGGGTCAGCATGCGAAGGGTCGGAATTTCGAACACAGCCCGCTGCGGTTCCCGATAATGGCGCAACGTGGTTTCCAGGGCTGCAAGGGTCAATTTGTCGATGCGCAAGGCCCGTGTGAGGGGATTTTTTTTGATGTTTTTGATGTAAGCCGTCTTTCCAAGGATGATGCCGGCCTGTGGGCCGCCCAGAAGTTTGTCGCCGCTGAAGGTGATGATATCGGCACCGGTTTTTACGGATTCCTGGACTGTGGGTTCCTTCATCAGACCGTATTCGGAAAAATCCACGAGCGTTCCGCTTCCCAGGTCTTCCATTACAGGAATGCGGTGCGTTGAGCCGAGCGTGACGAGTTCTTTCAGGGAAACCTCTTTTTTAAATCCTACGATGCAGTAATTGCTCGCGTGAACTTTCAGAAGCAAACCGGTATTACCGTCGATGGCGTTCTCATAATCACCGTAATGGGTGCGGTTGGTGGTGCCGACTTCCTTCAATACAGCCCCGCTTTTGGCCATTACGTCGGGTATTCGAAATGAGCCGCCGATTTCGACAAGTTCTCCCCGGGAGACAATGACGTGTTTGTCTTTTGCCAGGGTGTCCAGACTCAATAATACAGCACCGGCATTGTTATTCACCACCATTGCGGCTTCGGCCCCGCATATCTCGCAGAGCAGTCCCTCCACCGCCGAATACCGGGAACCCCGGCGTCCTTCTTTGATGTCAAACTCGAGATTAGAGAATTTCCCGCCGATCAACGACAGGTTGGCCAGGGCATCCTGCGGCAGCAGAGAGCGGCCCAGGTTGGTGTGGACCACTACGCCCGTTGCATTGACCACCTTCCGCAAATTGGGTGTCATCTGCTCCGTCACCGATTCTTTAAGCCGGTTCAGCACGACGCGCTGTGAAAACCGGGCCGGGTCCACATCGTTCTGCTTGGCTTGTATGGATGACCGAAGCATATCCGTAACAGCTCGGGCCGCATTGGTGAGAACGGATTTTGGGACATGATCAAAAAATGCATCCGCCTTTGCCCATTGTAAAACGCTGTCCACACCGGGTATGTTTCTCAACTGATTCCGCCGCCGTTCATCCACCACTTTTCGTTCGCGGTCAGCCGCATTCATAGGCTTTTTCAAGCTCCCTCTTTGCGCCGCGCAAGCGCAATGATCATATCCCGGACCGAATCAGCATCCACCCGGGCGCAGTTTATCGCCAAATCATAGAGGTCGGCCTGTTCGTAATCTGTTTTGCCGATCTTTTTATATAAAGCGGCCCGCCGCCTGTCTTCTTTACCCACCATTTGAGCCGCTTCTTTGTAGGTCAAATCGAAGCGTTTTATAATGCGCCCGATCCTGTTTTCCAGTGAATCCACGAGAAGGATGTGAACGGCATCAGGATGGTCATCTAAAATATACTGGCTTCCCCGCTCCATGATCACCACATTGCCTTCCTCGGCAAACTGTGCAATCAGCACCACCAGGTAATCCAGGTAGATGTTTTCATCGATATAGCCCCGTTCATCTTTGAGGATTTTATTCACCAGATCTTTGGATACCAATTGGGTGATGATCCAAAGAAATTTTCCCCCGGCCTCTTTTTCGATATGTTCAACCCAGGCTTCCGAGACATTCGCCGCCCGGGCTATTCGTGTTATGATTTCGCTTTCGGCAAAGACGTATCCAAGTGCTTCTGCAACACTTCTGCCCAAGGCTTGCCCTCCGCACCCAAATTGTCCTGTAATTGTGATAACCGCCATTCAAGCCTCCTCCAATTGCAAACCATACTGCTGCGCCGGCTTTCGAATCCCGCCTCTTCAAAGCCGGCGGCAAATGAGCTTATAAAAGGGTTTACCGTCGATCCGGTCTGTCAGCTGCGATCGAGTATGTGCTTAATCGTGTCCGCAAGCACTTCACCATCAACCGGTTTTTCCAGGTAGGCTTCGGGAGCCGGCACGGGATCGCCGCCGAATTGAGTGAGTACTTTCTGAGATCTGAGAAACGAATTCTCGGAAATGCCGCTCAAGATGATGATCGGAATGTCCTTGAACTTCTTGTCCGTCTTCATGTTTCGGTAGAGCCGGACGCCGCTTTCCCGGGGCATCAGGACATCGAGAACAACCAGATCCGGCTTTTCTTTCCGGATTGCTTCTTCTCCTTCCAGGCCGTTTCCGGCCAGGATGGGGATGTATCCGTTTTCTTCGAGGACGGTCTGAGAAAAAAGGCGAACATCCGGATCATCATCGACCACCAGTATCTTCTTACTCATTCACATGCTCCTTTCTCATCACTGAATCGTTTATTTTCTCAATGCCGTCGGGTTCTTTAAATGGGAGCTTCACAGTGAAGCGTGTGCCTTTGCCGACTTCGGACCAAAGATCGATGGTGCCGTTGTGTTCCTCGATCAATTTTCCGGTCACGAGAAGCCCGAGCCCCGTTCCGCGGTGGCCCTTGGTACTGAAAAAGGAAGTGAAGATTTTTTCCTGAACATCCCATGGCATTCCCATGCCGTTGTCTGTCACTTCAAATCCGATCCGATCGTACTCCAGTAACGTTTTCACCACAACAGCCGGCGATTTTCCGGAAGAATCGTCAAAAACACAGGCATCGAGCGCATTGGAAATCAGATTCATCAAAATGGTATGGACGCTCCTGCCGTCCATCATCACCTCTCCTATGGCGGGGTCGAGATCTTCTACGATCCGGATGTTATGCTCGACCGCTGTTCGCTGCAGGCTCTGGCAGACCTCCCGAACAATATCATTGGGCCGGCAAACCATATATTCGGGCTCACGAAATTTTGAATAGGTAAGAAGATCCATCACCAATTCCGATGTTCTGGAAATATGTTTTTGGATCATTTTCCAACCGGCCTTTAACTTTTCGGTGTCTTCGTTTTTAAACCCGACCTCCATCAAATAACTGCCGCCTTTAAATCCATGCAAAATATTTTTCACGCCATGGGCCATGCCGGCAACAGTCTGTCCCACAGTGCACAGGCGTTCCGACATCAAAAGCTCCTTCTGAAGGCGCTTGATCTCTCTCAAATCCTCGAGAAAGGCTACGCTTCCCATGATGCGCCCCTTCTCATAAAGAAATACGCCGGTGAACCGGACCGGAATGAGGCTTCCGTCCCGATGCCTGACCTGTGTTTCGAAATGCTCCAGTTTTCTCCGTTTCTGAAGATCGTGGCGCTTGGCTTGATATTTGCGCATAAGATCCTGTGAAAAAAGCTCCTTGGCTTTTTTCCTGTGGAGGACCTCTTCCGCCGGATAACCTAAAATGTGCTCCGCCGCCGGATTATAGATCACCACATTGAATGCCCGATCCGTAGCAACAATCCCTTCCTCCGACGTTTTAATCAATTTTTCAAGAAACCTGGACTGGGTTCGAAGTTCGCGGGTGACGCGCTCCACCTCGTTTTCCAGGTTTTCCGTATAAGCATTCAGTGTCGCCCGAATGCTTATCTTGCTTTCGGCTCTTTTCAGGGCAAGCGCAAGGGTCTCGTCCCGAACAGGTTTATTGATGAAGTCCGAGGCTCCGTACTTCAGCGCTTCAATGGCATTTTCCACGTCGCCGTGACCGGTAATGATAATGACTTCGGCTGTATCGGACCGCGCTTTGATGCGTTTCAACACCTCGATGCCGTCCATTCCCGGCATTTTAATATCGGTAATGACGATGTCGGGTGATTCCCGGTCAAAAACATCCAGGCCCTCTTCCCCGCTGGAGGCTGTAAGGACCTCATAACCGTCGCTTCTCAGCGAAATTCCCATTACTTCGACACTGAGCTTTTCATCATCGATTAAAAGCAAGCGGGTCATCGACATTCCTTTCCAGTGATGCCTGCATGCGGAAAGGTCACCTTGAATGTGGTTCCTTTATCCACCTCGCTGTTCACCTCGATTTTTCCGTCATAATCCTTCACGATTCCGTAGCTGATGCTCACTCCCAGGCCGGTTCCCTTTCCGGTCTTTTTCGTCGTGAAAAAAGGCTCGAAAATTTTCTCCCGCACGTAATCGCTCATCCCGGCACCTGCATCCGAAACCGTTACACCCACTTCCCCCTTCTCACAAAATGATTTTACCGTGATCACCTTTTCAGTTTGCCGGTCCGGGTATTTCTCCGCCTTTTCTTCGATGGCGTCTACAGCGTTAGTGATAAGATTGATGAAAACCTGCTCCAGCCGGTTATGGTCGGCAAGAATGGGGGGAAGATTTTCGGCCAGTTCGAGGTGCAATTCTATTCCGTTGGATTTCAGGGAATGGCCGACCACGTTCAAACTGTCCTGGATGGGATTGTTGATACCTATCTCATGACGCACCACTTCCGTCTGCCGGGCAAAATCCCGAACCCGCTTGATGACCGTCGATGCTCGATCGACATTTTCCGCTATGTTCAAGGTCATAGCCTTTAATTCATCCGGGGGAACGGGTTCTCCTTTTTTCAGCATTTTCAGAAAATAATCCGCGCAGATCTGAATGACGTTCAAGGGTTGGTTTATTTCATGGGCCATACCTGCCGCCATCACACCCAGGGTGGTCATTTTCCCCGCCTGAATCAGCTGAGCTTCTTTTTCCATAATTTCAGTAATATCCGTCGTGTTGACAATGAGGATTTCCCGGCCGCGGTATTCGGCGGCACTGATAACGATGGTCACATAGAAGGGCTCGCCGGTTTTTTTGTAGTGGCGTTTCTTGGAAATCAGAAGAGACTGTTCCGGGGTGACCTCAGCCAAACCGGAGATGACTTCGATGTCATCGGCATCTCCTAATGCTGTAAACGGCCGGTCCCGCATTTCCTCCAGCGTATAACCGTAGGTGTCCTCAGCCCGATGGTTCATGTCGGTGATACGGCCGGTTTCACTGTCAAGAATAAAAATCGGGGTGGGGTCGTTATTGAACAGCGTGCGGTATTTTTCCTCGGATTGGACAAACTTTTCCTGAAGCAGCGCATTCTCCACCGCCACACCGATGCGATTGCCCATCAGCTCGAGAATGTCTTTTTCGCGTTGAGTGAAGGCCGGGGGCTTGCGGCTGGCGATTTGAATGACACCGAAAGGATTCTTTTCTTTGTCGCTGAAAGGCACATACACCAAGCAACGGTAATGAAGATCATGATGTTCGGGTTGGCTGTCCGGAATGCCCGTCTCCCGGCGATCGATAATAATCAGCCTGTCCTTGTCCACTGTTTTGGCTATATGGCCGACATCCTTTCCGCTGCCACCCGGATATTCGCCGTAGCCGTAACGCATTTCATAGGAATCCGGCGCCTGCCGAAGGAAAATGCACACGTTGACTGCATCCATGAAATCGACAATTACGCGAAAGGCTTCATTGAGCCGTTCTTCGAAACTTGCCGGGGCGCTCAGGGAGGTGTAGAGGTCGAGCAGTGTGGAAAGCTCCCGCGTATATTGGGCCTGTTCCTCGGCAAGACGTTTATCCTCTGTGGTATCCCAGAACGTTTCAATAGCGCCGATGATTTTACCGTTGCGGGATTTGATGGGAGCGGCGGTAAAAAACAGCCATTTGCCTTCCCCGATATTTTCGAAAAATCCTTCCGCCTGATAGGCGCCGTCGATTAAATTGGATGGATTCCATCCTGCCCCGTAGTGGTTTCCGATATCATGAATATCGATCTGATCGAGAAGCAGATCCGCCAGAGAAGGCCTTACGTCGCTATAGAACGGGAACCATTGACGGTTGGTCCCGATCATCTCATCGGCAGACACACCCGTCAACCGCTCCAATGCTTTATTCCAGTGGGTTACTTTATGGTCCCGGTTAATGACGAAGGTGGGAATGGTGCTGCCCTGAATGATCTGGGAGACGGTTTCCTCCTGCTCCCAGAGATCTCTTACAATCTGCCTGGAACGTTTGTTTCTCCCCTCGAGAATACGGGCGAACCGATCCATTAAGCAGTCAAAAAATTTCTTGATTTCGGTCGAACTCCAGCCTTCATTTTGAATTCTTTTCAGGCCCTCATCCCGAAATTCCCGGATCAGCAGCAGGTCGAACAGACTTCGGGTTTTATAATGATCGATGACCCGGATGTGGTCCGGCATATGACCGGCGATTTCGTCCACCAGCGTCGGGTCATTGCTCATTTCCAGAATGACCTCGAGACCCTCCATTGCTGCAAATTCACGGTAATCCGTTGTGGTGGGGAAACCGAATGCATGTGCCAGTGAAATCCCCGGAGCTGACGGATCTTTATCGGCAACGCCGATAATCTCCGGTTTTGTGCCCCCGTGTGGGCCGAGGAAAAAATGCTCGAGAAATCGAACGCAAAAATTTCCGGCACCCACAATTGCCGTTTTATTTTCAAAAAAACTATTGTACATATGCTTAGCTGTCTAGTGTCTATACGGAATTAAATTCGATTCGGTTCGAGTGAACCGAAGATCTTAACCAAGGATACACGCTAAAAGTATTTTAAAGGTTATTCCCGGCCATCGCAGAAACAGTGAAACTCGGCCGTTTCCGAACAGGCACGATTTACGTAATAATTAAATCTATTTCAGCCGACCCGTTTTGTCAAACCCAGCCGGGGCCGATCTCAGTAAATCACCCAATCTTTTAATAATAACCTAAAATTTTAACTCCATCAACAAAAACCCTAAGGGTCAAGACGTATGAAGAGTGCCCATCCCAAAACGACCGATGCACGCCGTTTTTCACGATGATGGTGTGAATCCAAGCGCCTACCTCCCCTGCATTTCCAATTCCACCCGGGTAGGTTTTACAAAAACGGTCGTGACGACGAGTAGAATGTTTGCAATAACGCCAAGCAGATAAAGGAGTTGATAGCTGTCCGTGGCCTCTGCAATCCCTCCCGCTACAAAGGGACCCAATGCACCCAGCAGACCGATAACGAGGCCGTACAACCCCAAAATCGATGCCAGGTGCATCCTTCCAAAAAGATCTCCAAAAAAAGGCGGAATAATGACAAGTATGGGCGACATGAATATACCCGACCATACGGCAAAAACAAACAAGGGGGTGGGAGCCGATGCAAAAAGCCATGCGTACGCATATCCCACCGAGATAAGAAAGCCGAATGCCATCAGTGACTTTCGCTTGCCCAGCATATCTGCCACCCATCCGCCGCCGAACCTGCCCAATATAGAGGGCAGCGCCCATGCCGACATTACCAGTGCAGCCTGGCCGGCCGTCATTCCAACGCTTAAGCCGATCATCGTTGCATTGTATAAAAATCCTGTGAAAACAAGGGTAGCCAGGGAGAGGGATACGGCAATCAGCCAAAATTGAAGCGATTTCAATGCCTCCCCTCTGGACATGTGGGGTTCGCCGGCCAATGCTGTTCCAACATCCCCCAAGATAGCTTTTGCCTGCTCATCGGACATGCCGTCCATCTGCAGCCCCATACTTTCAGGACTGTCTTTGACAAGAAAAAGAGCCAACCCGAAGATGAACGCCTCTATGCTCACCCCCGTCCACATCACAATCGTCCGCCAGCCGTGTACTTCGGCCAATCCGGCCAGCAGGGGGAAAAAAACGGCGCCTATCAGGCCGAAAGAAGACATCATCGTTCCGGTCGCGAATGCGGCCCGTTTCAAGAACCACCGGCGGGCAAGCGTCTGCGTCGGCAACAGCATCTGCATGGCAATGGCGGCGCCCATGAATACCGAGAAAAACACATAGGCCTCGGTCATGGACTGCATCGTGCTGAACAGTACCATCCCCAGGGCACCAAGGACGGAACCAATTAGAATGATTCTCCTCGGGCCGTATTTATCGATGAACCAGCCGGTCACCACGCCCAGCACCAAAAGGACCAGCAGAAAAATCGTATTGAGGTTTCCAACATGAGCTCTCGTCCAATTCATTTCCTCGAGGATAAACGGGGCATATATGGTTAACGTGTAATTGAGGAGGGCACCGAATCCATATATAAAAAAACAGCCGAATACGATCCACCAGCCATAAAAAATGCCGCTCTTTTTCCTGGTATCAGTCATTTTTTCTCTCCTTTTTTCTTTCTTTACCTGCTACTGAATGCATTGACGAGTTGCGCAACTCGATACTCTCTTGGAAACCGTATACGAATAATGAGTGGTTCGATTGATCAGGCGAAGCCGTCACGTTGGAACACGGTCAAAACGTATATCGAAAAATTAATGAAGTAAGGCCAAAACCAAGTGACCGGAACAAAAGATAATTACTGGAATGATAACACAACCCAACAGGCTACACCGCTTAAAGCAGACTGTTTTGAAAAAATCAATTGTTATCGATTTTTTGATCTTATCTCATATTCAATCAATAATTTATTGATCTTTTTTTTCGATTTATTCCGTTTAGCCGGCCTTAAGCCGCCTTTTTTGAAGAGCCACCCTGTTTACGACAAGACTCGGTTTTTATTGACTAAACCGGTGGATTGAATTAAGTGTTACTTTCTATCCATGAATGGTTAATTGGCGCCACCACCGGATCGGCACGCATTGTTTTCTCTTGCATAGCTCGTCTTACGTGTCGCACCGAACCGCAACCGGAGGTGTAAAATGACATTTGCCGATAAAAAGAACGAACTCTTAAAGGGGAAAAGGGAATTCTATCCCAATGCGGCCGCCGTTTTTGCAGAATCACTCAAAGAGCATGGAGCCGAAACGGCATTCGGCGTTCACGGGGGCGATCTCTGGAACATTGTCGATGAGATCAGCCGCAGCGGCATCAAGCTTATCACCGTCCACCATGAGCAAACAGCCGTTTATGCCGCAGAGGCCTATGCCAAGGCAACCGGCAAAGTGGGAATTTTCTATGCGGATACCGGCCCCGGTTCGGCGAATACCGCCAGCGCTCTTCAGCAGTGTTTTCTGAGCTGTTCCCCTGTTATAGGGATCGTTGGCGGTCCTATCATCGGACAGGAAAAGTCATACACGATCCAACCTTCCTATGCCGAACACATGTTTTCTCATATGACGAAATGGACGCAGCGCATTGTGGGTGATTATGAAGTCAAACACTATCTTTCCAAGGCATTCAAAGATGCTCAAGCCTATCCGAAGGGACCTTGCGTAATTGAATTCCCGTTGGCCGCCATGGTAGGTCCCCCTACCCCACCGAGTTTTACGACCATGGCGGGAAGTCTTCTTTACAAGCACCGCTGGAGAGGAAATGAAACAGGAAAAGCCCTGCCCCAACCGGCCGGAGATCCGGAACTGATCGAAAAGCTGGTGATGAAGATTCAAAAAGCCGACAAGCCCGTCATTTTCGCAGGAGACGGCGTCCACTGGTCCAGAGCATCGGAGGCGTTGATCGCGTTTGCGGAAAAGGCCCGCGTACCGGTCTGCGGGAGAAGGATCGGCAGAGGCGCCATGCCTGAAACACACCCGCTGCATTTTAACTCCCGAATACATCGGCAAATTTTGCCCCAATGCGATATATTGGTGTCCATCGGCATGAAAATCGGATTTTTCGACTCCGGTTTCGGGTCCGATTGGCCTGCATGCGTTCAGATCAACGAATCGCCGGATCATATCTTTGAATCCGTGGATACCGAAATGATTATTATAGGAAGCCCGAAAAACGTACTAAAACAGATGATGGAAAGAATAGGCGCCATCGGGTTGTCTCCACCCGCCGGCAGGGAGCACTGGATAAACGATATTCAAAGGATGCAGCAGGAGGCGGACGCCAGGCTTGCCGCCCGGGCTTTAAAATACAGGGATCATGAACCGGTTCATCACGGCTGGCTGTGTAAAGCGCTGTGGGATACATGCGAGTCCCTGTACGGAGGAAAGAATCGGTTGATCATAGATGGCTATACCATATCCGGCTTTATCCCCCCCTTCCCCAAGACGCGCTATTCAGGTCAGATTATGGATTCCTCGGAACAGGCAGGCGTCGGACACGGCATTGGAATGGCCATAGGTGCGGCATTGGGCGACCCCGAGTCAAAAAACCATCCGGTCATTTCGCTTATGGGTGACGCCGGAATGGGTAATTCGGGATTCGATATCGAGACCGCCGTCAGGTATCAGCTGCCGATTGTCTATATCGTGACCAATAACGACGGGTGGTTGACGGGAATGAAATATCATTATTATGGAAAAAACTGGGACGTTCTGGGACCTCAGGACCGCCGCCATGGTCAGGCCTTTCTGCCGAATATTCGGTATGACAAGCTATCTGAAGTCTTTGGTGTTCATGGTGAATATGTCGATTCGCCGAAAGCCTTTGTGCCGGCCCTGAAACGGGCGTTAGGATCCGCCGAAAAGGGCAGGCCCGCGGTGATCAACGTCATCGTCGACCCCACTCTTATCAATCCGGTTACATATAATATGGGATATGCCGCCCAGTGGGGACATATCCCTTGGAATGAACTTCCCAAGAGGGGTAAGGCCATTCGAAGAAATTTTTTATTCATGCTGCCCTGGCATGAGACGGATGTCGATGAATGGCCTCAACCGGATCCCTGGGAACCGTTAAGTGAAGAGGATATGATGCCGTAGCGTTTATTTTTCAACCAAACGATTCGTTATCATGGTTTTCGGGGCCGTTTGGCCCATATATATTCAGTTTTTATCGATTCCCTTTAAAATCGACCTTGATTGTGATATTGATCATAATGGAATTTGTTAACGATCAATTCAGCACTTCGACAACCCTCAACAAATGCAGCCAGGCCGGGCTGCACGCTTTCCCTAAGGAGAAACGTCATGTCTCAGCACCAAAAAATTCGGTATGGGTGGATCAAATTCATGTATTGGTATACCATTATCGGGGCGGGGCTTTCCGGTTTGGGAATGCTTTTTTTCCCTCAACAAATGATCAAAATCAATAACTTCGCTCCACAAGATCCCATGATGTTCGGCGTCGTGGCCAGTGTGTGGGTTGCTTTCGGTATTCTATCGATTTTTGGACTTCGCTCACCCCTGGCCTTTCTTCCCGTATTGATGATGCAGCTGTTTTACAAGTCGATATGGGTCATCGCCGTTGTGCTTCCGCTGTTTATTCACGGGCAATTAACCGCCAATGATGCGGTGTTCGTGACGGGAATGCTGACTTACATCATCGGTGACCTGATTGCGATACCGTTTTCGTATGTATTTTCGCGCCAGGCCGAGCCATTCGGCGCCGAATTAGCCGATTCATTGTAGAAACGGTTTACAAGCTTTTCGATCGATCCCGGCAAAAACTTACCGGAGGTTATTTCATGTTTAAAGAAGATCGTTGCACCCTATGCGGGGAGTGCCTGATGTGGTGCCCGTACATCGACATTTCGGAAGAAGAAAGTAAAATCCAAATCGAACACCTGATAAAAGGCGACACCTCCCGCATCATCTCCGAATGTATTTCGTGCATGGGATGCAGTGAAATATGTCCGGAAGGGGCCGATCCGTTTTCCTTGATCGTCAAACGCCAGGAAGAGCAAGGTGAGGGGCTTCGTTTCGAGCAGCCTGAACAAAACATGGAAATGGCTTACCGTTTGCCGGCGGAAATTCAAGGTAATCGAACGGATACGATCATCGATCTGTGTTCCGTGTACGCCTTGATTCCCGGACTCTTCGAGGGGTCGCTCTTTGATGGGGCGACGTTCATTAAAGGGGGAAAATATTTTTGTGGAATCGGATTTTACCACATTTCCCTGCCCGGCAAGGTCGAAAAAAACGCCGCCGCAGTGGTAAGCAATGTGGCGGAAACGGGCGCCGGGGAAGTGGTGTGCTACCATGACGATTGTTATACCTTTTTCAAAGCCGTCGCCCCTGAACTCGGCATCCGGGTTCCTTTTCATCCCGTAAGCTGGCCGGAGTTTATGTATCGCCGGTTGGAGCAGCTAAAAAGCGCTATAAGGCCGATCGATAAAACCGTCGCATACCAACGGCCCTGTTCCTCCCGGTATACGCCGGAAAAGGACCCATATGTCGATGCCGTGTTCGAGTTGGTCGGGGCTGAAAAACCAACGCGTTCTTTTGAAGGAGTCGATGCCTTATGCTGCGGGGGAGCCATTGTACCGAGAAATCCGGAAATGGCCAATGACATCAAGCACAAAAATTTAAAAGATGCTCATGATGCCGGCGCCGAAATCATGGTCACCCTGTGCCCGCTTTGTTATGCCAATTTGAGAAAAAGGGCGCCTGAACATGGCCTGACGGTTTTGCCGATCAGTAATCTTTGCCGTGCGGCGTTGGGAGAAATCCCCCTTACATAGACATAATGGTTGACAGTTTAAAACCGAGGCGCTCGCCATAACGAGGCAAGCAACCCGCAAAAAACCATCATGGGCTCCGACGAGCATTTTATGGGCCCATTCTCGCCCATGATGATTTTTTGCTGGCTTTCTCGATCTGGGGAAGACATTATTTTCAAACGTTTCATAAAAAAACCTGCCATCCTTGCAAACGTGGGTTATATTGCCGAATGATAAACAACACCAACACAGAGCCGAAACCAAGGAGGCAGGCATAAAAAAGGATAACACATTTATTGGGTATGGATGTCAAGATTGATTCAAAAAAGCGCTTAAGATAAGCGTTCGAGGAGAAGATGGTGACAAACGATATGCCAAGAGAAAAGCCCCCAAACTATCTGGAGATTCACGCAAGCAACCATCCTGACAAACCGGCGGTGGTCGGCCCGGACCGCATGCTGACCTACGGTCAATTGAAAAAACGCGCGCGCGCCCTGGCAAAAAGCCTCTACGAGATGGGCGTGCGCCCGGGAGACCAGGTCGCGTTGATGACCTACAATGACCCCGTCCATACGGAAGTCTCTGCAGCCCTTTCCTATCTTGAAGTCGGCCTCGTGATGGTCGGATTTCGAATGAAACCGAGGGAAATCGAGCATATCGTGAATGATTCCGACTCCCGGGTCTTGATATTCATGCATGAGTTCGCCGACCGTATTCTGCCTTTCAGAAAACATTATCCCAAAATTCTTGCTGACGGCTTCATTTCATTCGGTGAAAAAAAGGCTGACGGAGCATCCGACTATGGTTTTCTTTTTGACAATGTTCCGGACGTCGATTTGGATGCCATACCTCCCGCTGCCGAACCGGGCAGTTCCATGATCTACACTTCGGGGACCACAGGGCGGCCCAAAGGAGCGGCGCGAAAGACGGATTTCGTCTCGAAGCCGGGGGTTTTGGACTATATATTCACCGCCATCAGCACGCTCGGCATGAATGCCGATGAAGTGCATCTCGTTTGCTGCCCGATTTACCATTCGGCACCGACCCTGTTTAACACGATCAGTTTTCTTTTAGGCGGCACCACGGTCATGCAACCCCGGTTCGACGCCGTGGGGTTTCTCGAACTCGTCGACCGGTACGGGGTGACTTCGACGCATCTGGTCCCCACGATGGTCCGCAGGCTGCTCGATGTTCCGGAAAGCATAACGCGCCGGTTGGATCTTTCAAGCCTCAGAACCGTGATCTGCGGAGCCGCACCGCTATTTCCCGAATACAAGCTGTCCTTTCTCGACCGATACGGGGACTGTCTATTCGAGTACTACGGATCGACGGAATCCGGTATGAATACGCTGATCACCCCCTCCGAAATGCGAAAGCGGCCGAGCAGTGTCGGCAGGGCCTTTGCAAACAATGATCTTATTATACTGGACGATACCGGAAAAGAGATGCCGGACGGAGCGCGTGGAGTCCTCTATATGTATAACGAGGCCATGATGGACGGCTACTATAAGAATGTTGAAGCAACGGACCAAACACGGCACGGCAAACACATCACGGTCGGAGATGTGGCTGTAAGAGATTCGTCGGGATACTACTACATTGTCGACCGGGTGAAGGATATGATTATCCGGGGAGGAGTAAACATCTATCCGGCCGAAGTCGAAGAGGTTCTTGCTTCCATGCCCGGCATTGCGGACACCGCCGTAGTGGGCATGCAGGATTACGATTTCGGTGAAGCCGTAGCCGCTTTTATTGTGTTCGAAGACGAGGCATCCCTCTCGAAGGAAGACATCACCGCGTACTGCTCGCATCACATGGAAAACCACAAGATACCGGCCGCCATCATCCCGATTCGGGAGATCCCCAGAACACCCACAGGAAAAATACTGAAGCGGAACCTCAGGGAAATGCTTCAAAACGGATTGGACCCCGCAAATCAGGCAAATATCACATGAGCGGTCAAGCCTTTTGAGGAGATATGCTTATGAAAAAAAACGATTATTACGAGGACTTATGCCGGTTTTATGAAATATTTGTGGGGAAGATACCGGATCGGATTCGGTTTAAAGAAGCGTTGAAGCAAACTGTTTCTGAAAATTACCTTGAAACGTACTTTCTGATTCCCGCCTCCGGCGGTATTCCATTCGCCAAATTGCTGAAGAAATCCGATCTTTTCGAAGACGATTTGAAGCACCATCTTCATTTTCTCGCTTCAGAAGGATTCATTCTCCTTTATCGAAATGAAAAGGGGCTCTTTTGTGAAAGAGGCAATCCGGTTTTTATGGCCGAACAGCAAGTGAGAAAACCCGAAGCGTCCCGGCAGAAAACGGTTTTTGCAGAATTTTTCAACCACGGAATTGAAGGACAACTCGAGGAGCCGATCGAGACAAAAACGCCCTATTTTCGTGTCATTCCGTCTGAACCGACCATCACCAGCAACGAGGCCTTTAGAAAAATAGACATCGATGTCTCACTTCCGCCACCCGGTGAAGTGTTGCCTATCGACAAAATAACGGAGATGATCAAAAATGAAGCCAAACTCATCGGTGTGGCGAAATGTTTCTGTCGGGCGGCCAAACGCCATCTGGGAGAAGGATGCGGCCATCCGATGGAAACCTGCCTCGCATTCAACGAGCTTGCCCAGACCCTGATCGAGCATGGATTTGCAAGGGAAATCGATTACGAGGAAGCGATTCAGATTATACAAGACTGCGACAAGGAAGGACTCGTTCATAACATCGACAACTGCTCTAAAAACATACGGACCCTGTGCAATTGCTGCTCCTGCTGCTGTATTTTGATCAAAAGCCTGAAAAGGGGGGAAAGTTTTGCGGGAGCACCCTCGCGGTACCTGGTTCAATTTGACCAAAACACCTGCAGTGCCTGCTTCACCTGCATATCCCGATGCCCGACAGCGGCCAGGCGCGATGTCGACGGCGCACTTTTCTACGATCCCGACCGGTGCATCGGCTGCGGACTCTGCGTCACGACTTGCCCGACGGGATCGAACGAAATGGTTCTCAGAAACGAAAAACATAAGATTCCGGCCTCCTACCGAAAACTCTCCAATAAAATCAGGAGAGAGGCCGTCTTTTCGATTGTCAAAAAGAAAATCTCAAAAAAGCGAAACAGTGTCCATCCGGAAATGGGATAAGCGGAAGGGATTATCCTATGCCACACGATGAAGAAGAAATACCCTGTCTCGTTCTCGCCGGTGACAGAAATGCCGTCCCCCTATACGCCGGACACAAGCCCGGTCCAAAAGCCTTGATCCGATACGGCCAAAAGACTTCCCTGGAGTATGTTCTGGATGTGTTGAAAAAGGTCCGCATAATAAGAGAAACCCTTATCATTGGATCCACGGATGAACTCGCCGACGAACTCCCGGATTCGAGCGCGTATCGTTTTCTTCCCGGAGACCATACGATGGCCGGAAGCCTTTTAAAAGGTCTTGAATACTTCTCGCAATCCCCTGTCATCCTGGCACTAACCGCCGACCTGCCGCTGATTACACAAGAGGCCGTCAACGATTTTCTCGCTAAAACATATTCAAACGCGGCCGAAAAAAAGGCGTTTATTTTCCTGTCGATTGTGCCCGATAGCGCCTTTGTGGGGCCTTACGCGCATGCCCCGAAGAAATTTGTCACATTCAGGGATGTGTCGGTGTGCCATGGAAATCTGGCCTTGCTGTCACCGGCGATACGCAACAATACAACCTTCGCAGGAGCTTTGAGCAGGGCTTACAAAAACCGAAAAAATGCAGCAAAAGCATTATTGGCCGCCGGCCCGATAATGGGTCTGGCCTTTATTTTCGGCATACACCTGTTTTCGGGACTGACGCTGCAACAAACGGCACGAATGATCTCCTGGCGACTGGGGGTTGATTTGGTGCCGGTTGTAACGGCATATCCCGAGATTTCACTGGATGTGGATGAGCCCGAAGACCACACGTTTGTCAAGCGGCTTTTGGGGCAAACGGCAGGTGCGGGATGATTATCCGGTGATACTTTCCAACAGGTTATCAACGCTGTCGTTGGAGGCGATTTCACGCGCAAAATCGGTGCTCATAAATTCCGGATCCGGGGCGATGCCGATGCGGCCCAGGTCCAGCCGATCGGCATCCCAACAGGTTCCGATGGTCGGGTCGCCGTCATGACGCTTATCGGTATGCCATTTACAGGCATAATACAATCGATCGAACCGTCCGGCGTCAAGATGAAAAAAACGCCCCAAAAGCGATAAAGCCAGTTCGGCACCCCTGGCCCCATGGCCCTCATCCCTGCAGTCATTCATTCTTCGCGAATCATGGAAAAGAGCGAACAGCTTAACCACTTCGAGGTCGGCACCGGTTTTTTTTGCCAAAAACAATCCGTTCCTTTCCACTCGCCGCCAGTGGCCGCCGGCGTGAATGGAGCCTTCGGGATCATAAAACTGATCGAGGATATACTGCCGTAAACGGTTATAATCGATAAATTTTTTCATAGATGCACTCCGCAAAAAAAAATCGATATCAATTTATCAGCTATCGGTAAAAAGGCAAGTTTTTTGCTCCAATCCGAAAACCATTCAGCTGCCATCCTTTTTTTCCTTGATTCGTTACCCATTTTTAGGTATTGATTTTATTTAGAATCATGCCTGATTTGGCAGCCACATCTGAAACAAGGAGAAAAATCATGAAAAAATTTATTTTGGTATTGTTTGTGGTTTGTTTTTCCTTTTTGTTCGCAAGCACCGCCTCTGCAGTGATGTATGTCGCCGTCAAAGCCGGTTACACCCAAGCCGATGATACGGATGCCGTCCTTGATGAAGAAGAAGAGGGTGAGGTAATGATGATTCCGGTGGATATCGACTTCGATGCCGGCTGGTTGGGGGGCATCGCCATCGGCATGATCATGGATAACAATTTCCGACTCGAGGGAGAATTCGAGTACCGCCGCAGTGATTTCGACATAAAAGTCGACGGGGTTGCCGTAGAGGACGATACCCTCGACACCATGGCTTTTCTTCTGAATGTATTTTACGATCTTAAAACCGGCGCGCCGTTGACCCCTTACATTGGAGGCGGTGTCGGCCTTGCCTATCATGAAGTGGATGATGACGATACGGTTCTTGCCTATCATGGAACCGTGGGAGTCGCTTGGGCCGTCGGTCCGACCATGGATTTGGATCTTGCCTACCGCTATTTTGCCACGGACGACCCCGAATTAGGCAGCTCGGAAGTCGAATACGACAGCCATAACGTGACGGCAGGAGTTCGTTTCAAATTCTAACCGTATATTTTATAGCAAAGTGGTTGCCAAACGGAATGAGGGGGGAATCATGTTCCCCCCTTTACGGTCATCATCAATTTAGTGCAAAAACCTGCGAAAACCGCCGGAATACCGCTTGAGACGTTTACTTGCTTATAATCCATCGAGGTGGGGGCCGGACGGATAACTTCCCAGGATACGAATAGTGTGGCACTTTTCGGCCAGCTCCCGCCTCAGCGGTGCAAACCGTTCCTGCGTAAGGTCACACTCTACATCCGCAAAAAATACGTACTGCCATTTTTCCGATCGCAAGGGTCTGGATTCGAGCTTTTTCATATTGATGTGCTCCTGCGCCAAAAGCGCCAGTACACCGACGAGGGCGCCCGACTTGTCCGGCAATGTAAACAGCAGGGAGGTTTTTTCATTGTTTCCCCCGGACTGCATCATGGGACCGATGATCATAAACCGTGTCCAATTATCCGGCAGATCCTCGATATTCCGGGAAAGCACATTCAACCCAAACATTTCACCCAGTTTGGTATGGCCGATGGCGGCGCTCTCGGGGTGGTCGGTGACCATTTTTCCAGCGGCGGCAGTACTTTCCATGGGAACCAGGTGGCTTGCCGGAAGATGCGTTCTCAGCCATCCGGCGCACTGCTCCAGGGCTTGTGGATGGGAGTATACCGTCTTGACCGACGCCAAAACGGTCTCATTGCTCAGCAGCGAATGGCTGATTTTGCAGAATATTTCCGCCTGTACATAAACGGGGTACTTTAAAAACAGGTCGAGACTTTGTCCTACGCTGCCCTGCAGTGAATTCTCCAGTGGAATAATACCGAGTTCCGCATCCTTGAAAGATACGGCATGAAAAACTTCTGCGAGATTTTTGCAAGGCCGGAAATCGGCGCTGTGGCCAAGGTATTCGACACCGGCCAAATAAGAAAAAGTTCCTTCCGGGCCTAAATAAACAACCTCCTGGGGCCGTTGCAGACGCCGTGATGACGAGAGAATTTCGCGGTAGATGGTCAGCAGGTGGTCCTCGGGAAGCGGGCCGGGGTTTTCCCTGACCAACCGCTGCTGAATCTCTTTTTCCCTTGAGGGTTTGAAAACGGCATCCTTGGCTGCGGATTTAATTTTACCCACCTCCTTGCACAGCGTGGCCCGTTGATTCAGGTAGTAGAGTATCCGCCGGTCGGTGTCATCGATCCGGGCCCTGATATCGGAAAGCCGTCGCGCGATATCGGTATTTTCTTTGTGGTCATTTTTTTCACTCATGCAATCCGTCCGGTCTGTTTGATGTTGTCGTAAAGGCGTTACAGCGCTTGAACGGCGTATGCCGTTCTGCCGTTTATGTCGACACCGTTTTGGCCTGCTCGACGCTCCAGTTTTCATGGACAATGCCGTGCAGGGCGCGGACCAGTGCGGTGGGATCATCCGCCTGAAATATGTTCCGTCCCACGGACAAGCCTGCCGCACCTGCTTCGATGGCATCATGGGCCATCTGCAGAATTTCGGTTATGTTACCCATCCTGGGGCCGCCTGCGATGACGATGGGAATATCACAACCGTCAACCACCTCCTTAAATGAATCGATATCCCCGGTGTATGGGACTTTCACGACATCGGCGCCGAGCTCCTCGGCAAGCCGTGCACAGTGTTTTACGACCTTTGGATCGAATTCGTTTTTAATTTTCCGCCCTCTGGCATAGACCATGGCCAACAGCGGCATGCCCCAGTGGTCGGCGCTTGTGGAAATGCGGCCCAGTTCACTTAACATAAACCGTTCCGTTTCATCACCGAGATTCAAGTGAACGGAAACGGCATCTGCTCCGATTCTGAGGGCATCCTCAACACTGCCTACCAGCGTTTTGGCATTCGGAAACGGAGAAAGATCGCTGCTGGCGGACAGGTGGATAATCAATCCGATATCCCTTCCTTTTTGCCGGTGAGACCGCCGGGGAATCCCTTTATGCATGAGAACGGCATTTGCACCGCCCTCTGCAACTTTGTCCACGGTGTCCCGGAGATCCACGAGCCCGAAAATCGGACCCACCGAAACGCCATGGTCCAGCGGTACGATAATGGTTCGCCGGGTATTGCGGTTTAAGATTCGCTCCAGTCTGATCGATTTCCCGAGTTGCATAAGCCCCCTCCTTTTTTCAGGACTCGGCGGATCACGGCGACCGGATTCGAGACATAAAAAAAGGGCCGCCGGTCTCTGACCCGCGGCCCTCTGAGATTGTGTATCGTGCTAATCGACGCATCCCAGGCCGCAGGTCCCGGTAAAAAAACCAAAAAACCCAAAAAAATCAGCCTGGATGATGATCGAATAGTGTGACATGATGTTTTCCTCTACTATAGAACATTCCCCCTGTCAAGTCGGCTGATCCCAATATCCCAATCGATGACCTGAATGATCCGCCGGATAGTCCGATCTTGCGGCAATCTACATAAATTAAAACAGCCGGCTGTCCTTTTCAAGGGCCGGCAAGACAATTTTTCTCCATTCACTCGACTGAGACGGGGCCGACGGTAAAATACCCTGTACATATTCGTCTTCGAGCCTCTTTCGACTCGTCTTGATATTTTCCAGCAACGCATTCAGCTCATGAAGCCGGGTGCGGCTTAATTTTCGCAGACGGGCTGTTTGAGCGGGACATACGTAGTACGTGCAAATCCAGGGGCGGGCCTGACGGGGCAGCAAACAGCCCGCTGCACCCAGATAACGGCAGCTGTCGTTATAATGCGCCAACGGTTGGGCATCGGGGATCGGGATCTTGTTCAGATGCAGAAAAATCAAATCCCGAAAATCGAACCATAATTTCGCCACCCGGCAGCAGGGCTCGCGGCATTCGGGGCAGATGTCGGCACAGAGCTCGTCCATTACGGAATACGTCGATTTTAAGTCGGAATACAGACTCCGGGCGGTTTCGACGGCACGGTGCAAACTGCGGCGGTGAATTTTCACGGTGTAGGCCATGCATTGATTCACCTCCCGCCATAGATCATCGGTATTCCAGGGAATAAACTCGTAAAAAGCATCCCGCCTTTTAGGGTCTTCTGTCAGCGCCATGTCGTTCAAGGCTTCAAAGC
This sequence comes from Desulfobacterales bacterium, assembly GCA_046483495.1. Classification (GTDB taxonomy): domain Bacteria; phylum Desulfobacterota; class Desulfobacteria; order Desulfobacterales; family UBA5616; genus CAYLRU01. The sequence goes on along the minus strand of JAWODC010000061.1, from coordinate 9,731 downwards.
GCATAGAAAAAGGCGCCCGAATAAGCAGACGCCTTTTCACGCGTTTTCGGTAAATTATTTCATGATATTGGCCATAATGGCGGCGTTCTCTTCCGACAGGTTTGCATGGTATTTCGCATTTTCCAGGCTGTTTATTTTGTCAAAATTGTTTTGAATATCTTCAACCGTGATGGGCGAGGTCACCGACTGCTGGTATCCGGGGCCTTCCATCAATGCGATTCGGGCAAAATGACCGCCGCCCACTGAATAAACGCCGCCCGTTTCCGCGCACTCTTCCGAGCACAGATAGGCTACCAGCGGCGTGACAAATTCGGGTTTAAGTTTGTCCAGAACTTCCGGCGGCATGAGGGATTCGGTCATCCGGGATGCGGCAATGGGGGCGATGGTGTTGACCTTGATGTTGTATTTGGCGCCCTCGAGCTTGAGAACGTTCATGAAGCCTACCAGGGCCGCTTTTGCCGCGCCGTAATTGGTTTGGCCGAAATTGCCGAAAAGTCCCGCGGCGGACGAGGTCATGACGATACGGCCATATGCATTTTCACGCATGACCGGAAAGGCGGCGTGGGTTACGCAGTAAGCCCCTTTCAGATGTACGCCGATAACCTTGTCCCAGCCTTCCTCATCCATTTTCATAAAGGATTTGTCTCTCAATATGCCGGCATTATTGATCAGGATATCGACCTTGCCGAAAGCGTCCAAAGCGGTTTTTACGATGTTTTTTCCACCTTCGACCGTATCGACGCCGTCATAATTGGCAACGGCTTCGCCGCCTGCTGCCTTGATTTCATCGACGACCTTGTCGGCCATGGCACTACCCGCTCCTGTGCCGTCCATGGTGCCGCCCAAGTCGTTCACCACCACTTTGGCGCCCCTGGATGCCAGCGTCAGTGCATGGGATCGCCCCAGTCCGCCGCCTGCACCGGTTACAACAGCCACTTTACCGTCAAATCTTACTTCTGCCATATTCAGAACCTCCTTCACCTGTTAATAGATTGGATAGTGTCCATTTTCTAGATGGACACCGGATAAGTCATCCGGATAAGTCATATGGTTTACAGCACCCGCGTCTCCAACTTTTGATGGAAAAATAAATTGCTACCAGACTCAGCGCATAAAATCAAGTTTAAACCAGCCCCCGACAGGGAAGACCGGCGGATTCATGACCGTGTCAACGTACTGTAAATCCGGGGCAGCTTATCGGGGAGCTCACGGACGTCTGAGATCACATGATGATGAACGTTTCCATACAGCTGATCCAGATTCGGGTCTCCGGGCAGATTGACAGTGAGTCCGTGGGTGTAAATATTCTTCGATCGCGCCTCGGAAACAGCCTTTCGGGTATCCTCAAGTGCGTAATCCTTTTTGTAGTCCACATCATTGGGGAAACCGTCACCGATGATGATCAGCAGTTTCACACCCGCTGATACCGCATCGAGCTGAACCGTCGCATGCCGAACAGCAGCCCCCATGCGGGTGCTGCGCTGGGGGGCCATTGCATTGATCCGTTTCCGGATATTCTCGTCAAGATCTTCGTCAAAATCTTTGATGTGAAAATAGTCCACACCGAGGCGGCCGGTCCCGGAAAAGCCGGCCACCGCATACCGGTCCCCCACGACCTCGAGGGCTTCACAGAAAAGGATGATGGCCTGTTTTTCCACATCCAGAACCGTTTCCACCGAGTCCACCACGGTATTTGCCGTGGATCGGGAAAGATCCACCAGCAGGAGAACGGCGACATCCCGCTGCTGTTTGGTCCGCTTGATGTATAGTTTATCAGAGGGCATGACACCCGCTTTCTTGTCCACGGCAAAGTCGAGAAGCGCCCGGTAATCGAATTCGTCGCCTTCCACCCATTGCCTTAATATCGATAGCCCCTCCGGTTTAAGCAATTCAAAGGCGTATCGAATGCGTTTAATCAGACCATGGTGACGGTCCAATGTATTTTGGTAAAAATTGCCGTCTATTCCTGGGATCATTCGGTCTCTCACACGGGTATGATGGTGCAGGTAATCCCCCAGCCGATTGTCCCACTCCTTGTAAAAACGGGCATTTTCAAAGGCCTCCGGTTCGGGGCAAACGCACATACCTGCTTCGGCCAAAAGCCCTGTCACCGTCACATTCGAAAGATCCGAATTCCGCAAGAGCGCAGGACCGGTGTCCGTATTGCTATCCGCCGGACTGATGGCGATCTCCCTGATATCTGCCGGAGTAATTTCACCGTTGTTTTCAACCAGGCGTTTTCGAAGATCGGAACGGTAAACATGAATGCCTTTATCCGCAAGTTTATCCTTTATCGAACCGGCAATCCGGTCCGGACCCGAAAGTGATGAAAAGTACAGGTCCGGATCGATTTCGCGGTTAAACGGTGTCCTGAGCATGCCCGCGTTCTTACACCGGACGATCCGGCGTTCGAGAATCGGATAGGTCAAAAAAACCATTTCGGCGGCTGTCTCCACGACAGGATCCCGGGCGGTTTTCCAGCGGTAGAGATGCTTGATTTCACGGACCTTATCGTCCGCGGCACCGCCGATTTCCGCACCCCCGATATGATCCATGCCCAGGGCAATGTGATGGTAAAGCACCTGCAGAAGACCGAAGGGCTGACTCCCATCGAGCATACGGGCGGCCTCGGCCTGCAATTCGGGCAATACACGCCGAATGATGCCCGGGTAACGGATAGCGGTCAGATCCTTGATGCGGCCGTGCTCGAAAACGGTGAACAGATGTTTTGCCAGGTCCGGATTTGGGAAATGGTGAAGGAACTGCGCCAGCTCTGAAGCTGCGGAATGAGCCGCAATATCCGGCCGGCAGGGCAGCCGTTTCATCAGCTTTTCCAGATCGAAATCGAAGGTGCCGAATTCGAAAAAACCTGCTTCAAGCTTTGCCAGATGCTTATACAAATCCAAATTCCGCTGCTTTTCGGCGAACAAACCGATCTCCTCGGGAAGCCATATCGCAGACCCGTCGGAAAAGGAAAATGCCTCCCGAACGCCCTTCCCGCAGGCTTTCTTCATCCCTTTCACGGGAAGATGGCGCCCTGTTCGGGCGCCGATATACTGCATTATAAAATAACGAACCCGGGACAGCGAAACCGTCACCTGCATCGATTCAAACGAGTTCAGTGCCGTACTGGAAGTAAGCGACAAGTATTTGGCACATAAATTTCTGTTCCTGTCATGTTTTGCCAAAGCTATTGTTACAAAATCATCCAAAGCATCCCGGCTCAGAAGCCGCAGGCCTTTTTCCATACCTTCCAGAAAAGCCTCGGCCAGTCCAAAATCCGCCCGTATGACCCGGCAAAGCTGTTCGACCTGAAAGGGCCTTTTACCAGGAGAAAATGCCATTACCGCTTTCGGAAGCATATAGGTAAACGGGCGGCATTGCTTGTAGGTCATATCCAGCGAAAAGGTGCAGGACAACACATGTAGATAAGCCGAAATGCCCGCCTTATCGTTTTCCGAGCACAGATCGGCAAGGGCCTTGAACGGGTTGTACAGGGTATAGGTTCCTTTTTTCAGCATGACCGCAGCGGTGTGAAGAAACCGCTTTTCGATTCCGGCATCATCCAATTTCAAAACGGGAACGAGCGTTTCAGCCATGATTGTACCGAGTGTCGGGCCGACGGCACCGAACTCGCGGATAAGCCGGACGTATCGGGGAACCCGGCGGGCATTACGGGCTTTGGCCAGTTCGACGCACCCTAACCCCAAGGTCCGGCCGAAGGCGGTTTCAAGTGACAGTGCCCATATCACCGCATCGACCATTTCCTGAATATACGGCACCAACCCGGGAATGTCGTCGGGTCCCAATTCAGCGGTTATCCGGCCCGCAAGCTCCGGATCCGCCGTATGCAAGTCTCTGAGCAGGTTGTGCGGCATTTTCTAAAAAATGTCCTCGACGAGGTCGGCCAGCGTTTCCTGCAGCCGCTCATCGTCGGTCAACGGCAGGCAAATGGCCGTCCGGCAGGCGTCTTTGTAAGACACCCCCCGCGATATCAACTGAGCCGCGTAAATCAAAAGACGGGTGCCTGCGCCCTCGGTCAACCCATGCTCTCGAATGTTTCGAATTTTGCGGCCCAGCATCACCAGCCGTTTGGCAACAGCGGCATCGATTCCGCCTTCTGAAACGACGATTTCGGTTTCCTTCGGCTCGTCCGGGTAATCGAATTCAATTGCCATGAATCGTTGACGGGTGCTCTGCTTCAAATCCTTGAGCACCGATTGATATCCGGGATTATAGGAAATCACCATCATAAAATCGGGATGGGCCGGTACGACCTCGCCTTTTTTATCGACATTCAGGGTCCGTCGATTGTCGGTCAACGGGTGAATGACCACCGTGGTGTCTTTTCGGGCCTCCACCACTTCATCCAGATAACATATCGCTCCGTGTTTTACGGACAATGCCAGAGGTCCGTCCACCCATACGGTCTGGTCGTGCTTGAGCAGATAGCGGCCGATCAAATCCGAGGCGAAGAGGTCCTCATGACACGAAACGGTAATCAATGGCCGATTCAGGCGATGCGCCATGTATTCTACAAACCGGGTTTTGCCGCATCCGGTCGGCCCCTTGAGCATCACCGGAATTTTGGCGTCACAGGCGGCCTCAAAAAGGTCGATTTCGTTTCCCGAAGCAAGATAATACGGCTTTCGGGCGATCATGTAATCCGATAAACCGCTATGGCTGAGATTTTTCAAATTATTATCCTCCGGCCATTTCACATGCATTTCATGTTGCAATGGCTTTTCAATTCGCATAATGATTGCCCATCCGGAAACGGCTGATCATGCCATTTCTGTGCCGGTGAAAAGTTTAAGCCTATAATTTATCAGGGTATTTCTGCGGTTAACATGTTTCACCGCCTTTACTGAAGCGAATTTTCTCATTTCCGGACTATATCACTTGCTTTTTTATGTCATGCATATCAATACTGTTGCTGCTCCGGCAATGGATCGCAAAAGAAAAGGTCTGCACGATTTTGATGCCGGACAACTATTCCACTTAAAAGGGTTTTTATATCGCTTATGACGAACTTAGGCAACACCAAGATGGTCCATCGATTGCGTGCGGATGATAAAGAAATCGTCCTGCTGGGTACGGCCCATGTGTCCCGCGAGAGTGCCGAGCAGGCTGCTGAAATTATCGTTTCGGAAAAACCCGACACCGTATGTGTTGAATTGTGCGAAAGCCGGTATCAATCCATCCGGCAAAAAGATAAATGGCGGGAAACCAATATCGTCGAGGTAATCAAGGAAAAAAAAGCATTTCTGCTGCTTTCCAATCTGATCATGGCATCTTTTCAAAAACGGATTGCCGCCAAATTGGATATTCATCCGGGTGAAGAAATGATCCGCGCCATCGAAACCGGAGAATCCGTCGGTGCAGACATTTATCCGGCGGACCGGGATATCCGCATTACTCTGGCAAGAGCATGGCGAAGCATGGGCGTGTGGTCGAAAATCAAAATTCTCTTTCACATGCTCCTCTCCTTCGGCAATATCGAAGATATCAAAGAGGAGGACATCGAAAAAATGAAGCAGGAGGATGTGCTCGAAACCATTTTGTCCGAGGTGGGGAAGGCCCTTCCCGAGGTCAGGCGGATTCTCATCGACGAACGTGATGCCTACCTCGCCTATCGGATAAAAAATGCGCCCGGTCGGAAAATCGTCGCCGTGGTAGGCGCAGGACATGTTCCCGGCATTAAGGAAAATTGGGGGGTGGTCGAGGATATCCGCCCGCTTGAAATCCTGCCTCCCGGAAGACGATGGACGGCATTTGTCAAATGGCTTCTGCCCGTTTGCATTGCCGCGCTGATTGTAACGGGATTCTTTCTCGGCGGCGCAAAGGCGGGAACCGATATGCTCATGTGGTGGTTTGCGGCAAACGGCGCACTGGCGGGAATCGGCGCTCTCGCGGCATTGGCGCACCCCCTGACGATTTTTTCGTCTATTATTGCCGCTCCCCTGACCTCTTTGAATCCCATGATCGCTGCGGGATGGTTGGCCGGTCTCGTGGAGGCGTTCACCCGAAAGCCCCAGGTCAAGGATTTTGAAGACCTCTCCGGCGATATTCTGTCCATGAAAGGATTCTGGAGAAACAAAATCACCAAAATTTTACTGGTCGTGGTGTTTACAAATGTGGGAAGTTCCCTGGGCACGTTTGTTGCCCTTCCCATGATGCTCAAGGCTTTTTAATCACCAGGCTTCTATTCCAATACCGGTTCGAATGCTTTAACTCAATTTCAGGAATAAATCTGTTATTGCCGATTTTAAATGATCTGAAAGGAAACCATGAACGATTCGCACGTCGCCAAGATTGCACAAGAATTGAATTTGCCTGAAAACCAAATCAAGGCTGTCGCAGGATTGCTTGAATCAGGTGCCACTGTGCCCTTTATCGCCCGATACCGAAAAGAATCCACCGGCAGCCTGGATGAAACCGTGATCATGCATGTTCGAGACCGCATGATGCAACTGGCCGATTTAGATGCCCGAAAAGAAGCCGTCATAAAGTCACTCGAACAGCACGGTCATCTTACCGATGAACTGAACGGACAGGTTTTGAATGCACCCACGATGGCCATTCTCGAAGATATCTATCTGCCGTATAAGCCCAAGCGGCGAACCAGAGGTATGGCGGCACGGGAAAAAGGGCTCGAGCCTTTGGCACTGGCGATCTTATCTCAGTCCGGCATTGTTCCGCATGAATCGGCTCGCGAATACATCGATCCGGAAAAAGGGGTGACCTCGATTGACGACGCCCTCTCCGGGGCAAGGGACATCATCGCCGAAACAATAAACGAAGACGGTGAAATCCGCGCGGCTTTACGGCGGTTGTTTGCCGAAAAAGCCCTGATAGAGTGCCGATTGGCGACCGGCAAAGAGGACGAAGGAGCCAAATTCAAAGACTATTTCGAGTGGAAAGAACCCGCCGCCACCGTCCCTTCTCATCGGCTGCTGGCCATGCGCAGGGGCGAGAAGGAAGACATACTCAACCTGACCATTGCACCTTCGGAAGAAGAGGCCGTCAATTTGATCGAGAACATTACCGTCACCGGAGAAGGTCCGGATTCCGAGCAGGTGAAACAGTCCGCAAACGACGCTTATAAACGGCTGCTGTCCCGCTCCATGGAGACGGAAATCCGAATGGCCGCCAAGAATAAAGCGGATGAAGAGGCCATCCGTGTTTTTGCCGAGAATCTCCGCGAACTGCTTCTTGCCTCTCCGCTTGGAGCAAAACGGGTAATGGGTATCGATCCGGGGTTTCGTACGGGATGCAAAGTCGTTTGCCTGGACCGTCAGGGTAAGCTGCTTCACCATGAAACGATTCACCCCCACATCGGCGAAAAAGGTGCGCGCCAGGCTGAATCCGCGGTAAAAACACTGTGCGAAAAATACGGAATCGAGGCCGTTGCCGTAGGAAACGGAACCGCCGGACGGGAAACCGAAGCGTTTATCCGCAGCATCGACCTGCCCGATTCGATTGTAATTATCATGGTAAACGAGAGCGGGGCTTCGATTTATTCGGCTTCGGAGACCGCACGGGAAGAGTTTCCCGATTTGGATCTGACGGTGAGAGGGGCCGTATCCATCGGCAGAAGGTTAATGGATCCTCTCGCCGAGCTTGTAAAGATCGATCCCAAATCCATCGGTGTCGGTCAGTATCAGCATGATGTCGATCAGCTGGAGTTTCAGAATGATCGGACAGGAAGCATCAACGACCCGGTTGTCATTTTCCCTGGCTTTGCTGTAACTTTCGGGAGGCTCTCCATGAGCCCTGAACAGGATGTTTTTATTTTTAAACTTTGGCAGATCCTCATGGTTGATGGTAATCAGTCCCTTCTTCTTCAGCCGGTTCACCTCCTCTTCGTTGTGCACGATCTGTCCCACACAATACACTTCTTCACCCTGATCGAGAAGCTCTTCCGCCTTTTGTATCGCTTTGACAACCCCAAAGCAAAACCCCGATCGGTTATCTATTTCCGTCTTGAGCCTGAGCTTGCCTTTTCCGGTCATATTGTTTGAAAATTTCGTACAGAGAAAAATTTATAAACAGCAAACTTAACAAATATACCGCATCTTCAACAGGTATGCTGTAAATTCTTAAACTAAGATTTTCTTCATTATTGTACAATACTAACGGTAATTTTGTTAAAACTCCGTTGATAATAAAAAATGGAATCAATGATACCAGATATCCCTTGAAAAAATTGCTCAGGTGAACTGCAATATGCTTTTTGTTGGCAATCATGAACAATATGATGGAAGCCAGTATGAAACTGACGAAAGTATAACTTAGATGGACGGTCAAAAGCCCTGCAAGGAACAAAACTAAGGCCAGGAAGAAGGTCGTCTGGCGTATATAGCGGAATGTGGCCCTTCCTGTGAAGTATATCACCGTTTCATAAATAAAAAAACAGGCATAGGGTATGATGAAGAAGAACAACCACTCTTCAAGAGGCAAGCCGAGAATGTTGACTCCAATGGTATGAACGGGGCTGAATGACCAGATATGGTGGTTTTCAAAAATGATGTCCCATATTAGAAAAGGAATTGCTGTGATGATGATGGCCGGGATGATGTATTTCAGTTTTTTATATATTTGAAGTCTGCTTTCAAAGCTTTTTGCCAGGGGGTATGCTATTGTAATCAGCAATAAGAACAGGTATGTGAAATTGGTATATTCCATTATATTTAAAAGAGGTTCATTGAATTGCGTAAATATGCCTGAAACAGCAGATATATCTTACGGGTGTTTTGAATTCTGACCCTTCCGTTCATTAGCACGTTGGGTTCCGATTTTCGTATTTTACGGAATAGCCCTTGATAATATATATAAGCCAGATATACTCCAAAGCGCGCTCTTTTATTGAGTATTTTGATGCCCTTGTAGGCTTCCTCAAAATCATGCTGGATCTCCCGTTCAATCCTTTCTTTTACTTCAATGGAGAATCCGTTGTTACTGATGTCGGAGAAGTAGATCCTTTCTCTGTCAGAATAGTCGCTTTGAATGTCCCGCAAAAAGTTTACCTTCTGAAAGGCTTCTCCCAGCTTACGGGCATAGTATTTCAATGACTCATATTGCTCATCGTCATCATAATAAAAGACCCTTAGACACATAAGTCCAACTACCTCAGCAGAGCCGTAGATATAATCTTGTACTTTGGATTTTTCGTAGTTGTGGTTATAAAGATCCATCCGCATACTTTCCAGAAAAGCGTCGATATGCTCCCGTTCTATTCCATATTGGTTGACAATGGTCTGGAAACTGTCCAGTATCGGATTGGTGCTGATTCCCCTTTCTATGGCCTTGTAAGTTTCATGGATGAATTCTTCCAGCATGTCCTCCTGGGGATAGCCGAAAAAAGTATCCACAATCTCATCGGCATAGCGAACATAACCATAGATGGCGAAAATCGGGTTGCGTATTTTCCTGTTGAGCATCCTTACCCCGAGAGAGAAGGATGTGCTGTAATTCAAGGTGGTCAACCTACTTAGCTGCAGGTTGTTTTTGGTGTACAGATCTCTGCTCATGATTTATTCTTTTGGTTACAAGTTGTGAACTGATGACAGCCATTGGCAATCCCGTACCGGGAACCGTGGATGATCCCACGTAATATACATTTTTAAATTTTTCATCCCTGTTGTTGGGCCGAAAGCCGCCCACCTGGTTGAGGTCGTGGGCCAGGCCGAGTCCGCTTCCTTTATAAAGATTGAACATGTTTTTCCAGC
>JAWODC010000051.1:0-60364 GCA_046483495.1 Desulfobacterales bacterium | reverse complement strand
ATATTTGCATTGACCAGTTTCTTCCCACTTGACAGAGCTTTACGACCCGAAAGCCTTCATCACTCACGCGGCGTTGCTGCGTCAGGGTTTCCCCCATTGCGCAAAATTCCTCACTGCTGCCTCCCGTAGGAGTCTGGACCGTGTGTCAGTTCCAGTGTGGCTGATCATCCTCTCAGACCAGCTAACCATCGTTGCTTTGGTAGGCCGTTACCCTACCAACTGGCTAATGGTACGCGGGCTCATCTCCAAACAGTAGCTTATATATAGAGGCCACCTTTAATCTCATAATCCGGAGAGTATGAGACGTTATCCGGTATTAGCATCGCTTTCGCAATGTTATCCCCGATTTGAAGGTAGATTACCCACGCGTTACTCACCCGTGCGCCACTTTACTATCTTCTGCAAGCAGAAGAGTTCTCGTGCGACTTGCATGTGTTAAGCACGCCGCCAGCGTTCATTCTGAGCCAGGATCAAACTCTCCAATTGAACTCTTAAACGTCTCTCGACAAGCAAGAAACATTTTACGTAAGACCTAACTCACAAGCTGTCACTATTTAGTTTTCAAAGATCAAATCCGTCATGTAATTGACGTGCCGAACGTTTCGGCGATTATTTGAAAAGAGTTATAATATACTGTTTGGGTTTTGATTTGTCAATCATTTTTTCCCGGCTTGTAGTAACTTATTTCAATCCGAGAATTCAATAACTTAAAGCTTATTTCATATCCAATTTTTCTTCTACTGTCAATCTTTTTTTCATACGTTTTGATTTATATGACCGCTCAGGTTTCTTTTCTCAAAACGTGATGCGCTATTTACATGGTGTTTTCTGATTGGTCAAGCGTTTTTTAAACTTTTATTTTTATCTTGTGATATTTTTTCTTGCCGGACCGGAGCAGGATCTCCAAGCCCTTGATATCTTTATCTGTAATTAGCTGATCAAATTGCAGAATCCGCTGTCCATTCACGTAGGCGCCTCCTTGGGAAATAAGCCGGCGGGCGGCTCCGCCTGTTTGGGCCAACCCAACGGTGTGAAACAGTTTAAATGCCGGTATCCCCTTCTTCAGTTCAGCAATATCGATGACGGTTTGAGGTGCCGAAGCATCGTCAATGCCGGTTACCGTTCGCGGTATTTTACTTGAGGGCAGGATCTGATCAGGAATACATCGTGATCCAAATATATTTGCCGCTGATTGGTACGCTCCCAAAGCGGCATCCATGCCGTGGACCAAGCGTGTCGTTTCGAAAGCCAGCACCGCCTTTGCCGCATTCAGGTCCGCTTCTCTAAGGCCGTAAACTTTTTTAATCTCATCCATGGGCAAAAAGGTGTACAAGGCTAAAAATCGGCCTATATCCTTATCGTCTGCATTCACCCAATATTGGAAATAGTCGTAGGGTGGTGTCCTGTTCTCATCGAGCCACACCGCCCCTTCGGCGGTTTTTCCCATCTTGGCGCCGCTGCTGGTCGTAATCAAGGGAAACGTAATGCCGAACGCGGTTTTCTGTTTTATGCGCCGTATCAGTTCGATGCCGGCGACAATATTTCCCCATTGATCACTGCCCCCCATCTGAAGCCCGCATTGAAACATATCATTTAGAATATAGAAATCATATGCCTGCAGCAGCATATAATTAAACTCTATGAAGCTAAGTCCCTCATCCGACTCCATCCTTAATCTGCAGCTTTCGGCTTTTATCATCCGGTTGACGCTGAAATGACGGCCGATGTCCCTCAAAAACGGAATGTATTGCAATTCCGCCAACCAATCCGCATTATTGACGAGAATGGCCTTATCGTTATCAAATTCAATAAACCGGGAAAGCTGGCGCTTTATCGCTTCTGCATTCTCATTCACCGCCTCAACGGTCATAATCTGACGCATTTCGGTTTTTCCGCTTGGATCACCTACCAAACCGGTTCCCCCGCCGACCAATGCTATGGGCCGGTGTCCGTGGCGCTGCATGTGCGCCAATGCCATAATCGGCACCAAACTTCCCGCGTGAAGGCTCGATGCGGTGGGATCGAATCCGATGTAACACGAAGCTCCACCCGGCGAGAGATATGCATACAGCTCATCTTCATGCGTCTTCTGTTCAATAAATCCGCGTTCCTGCAACACATCAAGAACATTTGCCATTTGTTTCCTCAATCACCGCTTCCGGTTAAAATCCGCTCCCGTAATATACGGCCATCCTGAAAAAATTGGAGCCTTTATTGGAGACAGGACGTTTGTCCAATCAGCACTATTTATTTGCGTACTCGACAGCCCGTGTTTCGCGTATGACCGTCACCTTGATCTGGCCGGGGAATGTGAGTGTCTCTTCGATTTTTCGCGCAATATCCCGGCTGAGAAGCGTGGATTCCTCATCATTTATTTTTTCGCTTTCGACAATGACCCTCAGCTCTCTTCCTGCCTGAATCGCGTATGTGTTGGATACGCCATTGAAAGCGTTGGCGATGCTCTCAAGATCTTCAAGCCGTTTGATATAATTTTCCAGCATTTCCTTTCGGGCCCCGGGTCGGGCGCCGGATAAACTATCGGCAGCTTGCACCAACAAGGCATACACGGAATTCGGCGGCACGTCTTCATGATGCGCCGCAATGGCATGAACGATTTTGGGAGATTCACCGAACTTTTTTGCCAAACGAGAGCCGATAAGCGCGTGAGGGCCTTCAACCTCATGGTCGACAGCTTTGCCCAGGTCATGCAGCAGCCCCATTCTTCTGGCCAGCTTTTGATTCAGCCCCAGTTCGGCGGCCATAATGCCGCATAAAAATCCGACTTCAACCGAATGCTGCAACACATTCTGCGCATAGCTCGTCCGAAATTTCAACCGACCGAGATACTTGATCAATTCCGGATTAATGCCGTGTACACCCAAATCGAACACAGCCTGCTCACCGGCCTCTTTGATCGTTTTCTCCACTTCCTGCTCAACTTTTTTGACGATATCTTCAATTCTTGCCGGATGGATCCTGCCATCCGAAATGAGTTTCGTTAGAGACAACCGGGCGACCTCACGCCTGACCGGATTGAAGCCGGATAAAATGACGGCCTCCGGTGTATCATCAATGATAAGGTCTATCCCGGTAGCGGCTTCAAGGGCCCGGATATTCCGCCCTTCCCTGCCGATGATGCGGCCTTTCATTTCATCATTCGGCAGCTGAACCACGGATACGGCCCGTTCTGAAATAAACTCCGCCGCATATCGCTGAATGGACGTAGCTATAATGTTCTTCGCCTTTTTTTCCGCTTCTTCCCTGGCTTCCCCCTCTATTCGCTTTATCATTTTGGCACTTTCATACCGGGCTTCATTTTCGATCGCCCGCATCAAGAGGTCTTTGGCCTGTTCAGTCGTTAAACCTGAAATCTGTTCCAGCTGTTTCTGCTGCTCCTCGATCAGCAACGCATACTTTTTTTCATTTTCATTGACCGCTTCCTCCTGAATCAAAAGCTGCTTTTCCTTGCGCACAATCTCTTTGAATCGTTTTTCATAATCTTCGATTTTGAGGTCGATGTGCTCCTCTTTTTGCATGAGCCGCTTTTCTTTTTTCTTCAATTCCTGCCGGGTTTCCTTCGTCTCGGCATCGAAATCGCTTTTCATCCTGAAAAGCAGGTCCTTTGCATCCAGTTCGGCTGTTTTAAGGATCGTATCGGCACTGTGTTCAGCGTCCCTGATCTTCTTGGCCGCTTCTGCTTCGCCGTTTTTTATTTTGAACGACACCTGTTTCAGCTTGATCACATAGGATGCCGCCCAGCCAAGACCGAAAAATATAAGTCCGATTAATATCGTATACTCCATCCCTGTTTCTCCTTGGGCATTCAAATAGTTTTGTTATACCTGTTTTTTTCAGCGGGGATAATCATGATGCAAGATCCGATCATAACATTACCCCGATGAGGGGCCAATCATACTATTCGGCCTGAAAATTAAATGAGATGGGGAATAAGACTCCGGAAAGGATGAGGGACAAGCAAAATGCTAATGATCCGACCATCTAAAGTGGATAATCATAGGGGGAAACCCCTACCTTAATGCCGTGTGGCCTGACCTTTGAACCTTTACGTTCAAGGTGGGTGCCTTTATAGTTTCTTTAGGCTTTTCCGTACAAGCGGAACCTGCTCACCAAAACCAGGGAAGGCCCCCTTATTTTTCTCCTGTTGGGTCAAAGGGGTTCTGCCTATCACGAACATGGTAGGGGTTATAAACATTGCAATTAATCCGTAACTTACACTATGGGCAACATTCTTGTTACAACTAACTCACAGGCATCGGCAAACGTTGATTGTATTTCCGGCTCCAACCGAATTACGGAACATCGGCGCAACCCGACTCGATCATCCGCATTAATCGACTCGATTTTTCCGTCATTTTATGAATGAGCTCCGATCGATTTGCCCTTAGATCATAATTCTCATTTGCCAGATTCAGTGCCGCTAAAATCATAACCGCGAGTTTCGGCAACTCACCCGTCTGTTGGGCCACACGCTCCTGAACCCGGTCCACTTCTTCAACCACCAAATCCGCAACAGCCTTTGCCCTGACCATTTCGGACTCGGTCTTAAATGTATAGGTTTGACCAAAAAGGTTTATAGTAATAAGGTTCTCCACCGGATAAACAATCAACCTTTACAAAAGACTCTCGAAACGAACCCCGTTTGGATTAATCGTCATCAAGATCTGCTAATTTACCCAAGAGATTGTCAACCTTAGATCGGATCAATTCCCTTTCCTGATGATAATTGTTTTCCGCCTCTATCTTGCCTTTCAGTTCCTCTTCCAACCTTTCGATTTTTTCTTTTAGTTCCGAGTTGTTTAACTCCAATGATCGACAGGTTCTGATAAGATTTTCAATTTTTTTCTCAAGATCTTCAAATTGCGAAAAAATAACCTCGTTATCCAATCTCTCACCTCATTTTCGGCTAATATAATCCTCTATTTCGATCAAAGTCAAGCTGTTTTGTTTTGCGAGACAGCGGGTTAAAAAAAACGGGCAATCGACAGACTGCATGTATCGGATATGTCTGAATAATACAATACGGTTTTTTACACATTGCAACTGAAATCGCCGTTAAAATCGTATCACAAAAAAAGCAAGCCATTCGGCTTGCTTTTGTTTTCGTTAAAATCAGGTGCTTACTGGGATTTGCGTGTCTCAGCCAACTTCAACCGGTGTAATGCCCGTTCCAAAGCCGCTCTGGCCCGGGCAAAATCGATGTCTTCTTTGGCGGTCTGTTCGGCCAAACGCTTCTCGGCCCGCTCCAAAGCGGTCTTTGCACGTTCGAGATCGATATCGCACCGCCGTTCGGCTGATTCGGCCAATACCGTTACTTTGTTCGGAAGAGCTTCTGCAAATCCACCGCTGATGAAAACGCACCTTTCAACTCCGGACGCATCCGTGTAGCGAACCGTACCCAGTTTAAGTGTCGTCATAAAAGGTGTATGCCCTACCAGAACGCCGAATTCCCCTAACACGCCGGGCGCCACAACAATTTGCGCGTCTTCGTTAACAACGGCCTTTTCCGGCGTAACAACTTCCAATCGAATGTTTTTTGCCATAACCCAGCCTCTTATGTATTAGGCCTCAGCCATCTTCTTAGACTTTTCGACCACATCTTCGATACCGCCGACCATGTGAAACGCCTGTTCGGGAAGATCGTCATGTTTACCTTCGATAATTTCTTTGAATCCCCGGACCGTATCTTCGATCTTTACATAGGCCCCCGGTGTATTGGTAAAGACTTCGGCCACATGGAAAGGTTGAGACAGAAATCGCTCAAGCTTTCTGGCCCGGGAAACAGTGATCTTATCCTCATCGGAAAGTTCATCAACACCCAGAATTGCAATAATATCCTGGAGTTCTTTATACTTTTGCAGAATCTGCTGAACCGAACGGGCGACTTGGTAATGCTCATCACCGATAAAGGCTGCATCGAGGATCCGCGATGTTGAATCGAGCGGATCGACGGAAGGATAAATCCCTTTCTCGACGAGTTTACGTGAAAGAACAACAGTCCCATCCAAATGGGCGAATGTAGTAGCCGGTGCAGGGTCCGTCAAATCGTCTGCAGGCACGTAAACGCACTGTACCGCAGTAATCGACCCCTTGTCTGTGGATGTAATTCGCTCCTGCAGCTCACCAAGATCGACGGCCAGGGTCGGCTGGTACCCGACTGCAGACGGCATCCGTCCCAACAGCGCCGAAACCTCTGATCCCGCCTGGGTAAACCTGAAAATGTTATCGATAAAGATCAGAACGTCCTGCCCTTCCTGATCACGAAAATATTCCGCAGCGGTCAAAGCGGAAAGGGCAACTCTCGCCCTTGCTCCCGGCGGTTCGGTCATCTGACCGTAAATAAGCGCGGCCTTGGGCAATACCCCCGCTTCTTTCATTTCGTGGTAAAGGTCGTTTCCCTCACGTGTCCGTTCACCCACACCTGCGAAAACGGATATACCACCATGCTGCAGGGCAATATTGTTGACCATTTCCATCATGATAACCGTCTTGCCGACGCCGGCACCGCCGAAAAGCCCCATTTTGCCGCCCCTTGGAAAAGGAACGAGGAGGTCGATAACCTTGATTCCCGTTTCCAAGACCCGAACCGTCGTGTCCTGTTCCGTAAAGCTCGGGGCTTGACGGTGAATGGGCAACGTTTTCTCCTGGCTTACAGGACCAAGGCCGTCAACGGGTTTGCCGACAACATTCAGCACCCTTCCAAGGCCGGCTTCGCCGACCGGCATCATAATCGGCTTTCCGGTATCTTTTACTTGTTGTCCTCGGGTAAGACCATCTGTAACATCCATTGCGATCGTCCGAACGATGTTATCGCCGAGATGCTGCGCCACTTCAACCACCAGGTTGTCCGGTTCGTCGCTGATTGCCGGATTGGTAATTAAAAGTGCTGTATAAATGGTCGGCAGATTGCCTTGTTCAAATTCAACGTCGACAACGGGTCCCGTCACCTGCGTTATCGTTCCAATATTCTCACCCATCTATAACCTCCTATATATAAAGGTAGTGCAAGGTAATATTTTATCCTCTGAGAGCTTCAGCACCGCCGACGATATCCATCAGCTCCGAAGTAATGGCGGCCTGCCGCGCTTTATTGTAAACAAGCGTCAGGTTTTCGAGCATATCTTTACAGGCTTTTGTTGCATTGTCCATGGCGGTCATTCGTGCCGCATGTTCACTTGTGGACGTTTCCAAAAGCGAACTGAACAATTGAACATAAATGTTGCGCGGCAACAGTTCATCAAGCAATTCACCCGGCGAAGGTTCACTGATATGTTCCGGCAAATACTCGGCTTCCGGGGATTCTTCTTCAACCATTTCGATGGGCGGAATGGGCAGAAGCTGCTTTATCGTGGGAATCTGTTTCCCCATGCTGAAAAACTCGGCATATACGATATACACTTCATCGTAATATTCATCCAGAAACCTGTCGATCAGTTTTCTGCCGGCGTTTATCGCCAAATTAAATCCGAATTTGGTTCCAACGACCCCGATGTATTCGTCTTTGAGATCGATTTTTCGCTTTTTGGCCCAATCCCTTCCTTTTTTTCCAAATGCCGTCAATGAAATGGAAACTCCGGGATGCGATTTTTCGGCAATCAACTTCTCAGCAGCCTCTACCAGGCTTACATTGAATCCACCGCAGAGCCCCCGATCGGAGGTGCACAGGATGATATGTATATTGTTGACGATGCTCCGCGGAACCAGCAGGGGGCTTGCCTCGGCGTCCGCTTTTCCCGCCAGTCCGCCCAACACCTCAGAAAATTTCGCAGCATAGGGTCTAAACCTGTCCATGTTCGTCTGAGCGCCGCGTAACCGCGAAGTCGCGACCATGTTCATGGCTTTCGTGATTTGTTGGGTTTTTTTAACCGCGCCGATTTTTATCTTTACGTCTTTTAAACTAGGCATACAATTCCGTCCTTATCCTAAAACCGGGAGCACCGCTGTGATTGGATTATTTTATGGTGTCTTTGAATTCTTCGTCGTATGCGTTTAAAGCTTCTCTCATCAATTTCTCCAGATCATCGGAAATGGCTTGCTTTTCGACCAATTCGGAGAAAATTTGAGAATATCGATCTTCGATAAACGGGTATAAGCCGGCCTCATATTTTGTGATGACATCCGCCGGATATTTGTCCAGAAATCCTTTCGTACCGGCAAATATGATCATGACCTGCTTCTCAACCGGCAGCGGTTGATACTGGGGCTGTTTCAGCACTTCAACGAGACGCTCGCCACGCACCAGCTGCTTTTGCGTGGATGCATCGAGATCGCTTCCAAATGCTGCGAAGGCTTCAAGCTCCCGGTATTGAGCCAGATCGAGTCGAAGTGTGCCGGCGACCTGTTTCATCGCCTTAATCTGGGCTGCACCACCTACCCGGGATACGGAAAGTCCCACATTGATGGAAGGACGGACACCGGCGAAAAACAGACCCGGCTCCAGGTAAATTTGGCCGTCGGTGATCGAAATAACGTTGGTGGGTATGTAGGCGGAAACGTCACCGGCCTGCGTTTCGATGATCGGAAGAGCGGTTAATGAACCGGCGCCGAGTTCATCGTTCAATTTGGCGGCTCTTTCAAGCAACCTGGAGTGGTTGTAAAAAATATCGCCAGGATACGCCTCCCTTCCGGGGGGGCGTCTCAACAGTAGAGATACCTGCCGGTATGCAGCGGCCTGCTTGGAAAGGTCATCATAAACAATCAGCGCATGTTGGCCCTTATCGCGGAAGTATTCCCCCATGGCACATCCGGCATACGGTGCGATATACTGCAAAGTGGCCGGCTCGCTGGCCGTAGCCGAAACCACGGTTGTATATTCCATCGCTCCGTATTTTTCCAGGACGGAAACGACCTGTGCCACGGTCGATTTTTTCTGTCCGCAGGCGACATAGATGCAATAGACATTCTGGCCTTTCTGGGCGAGAATGGAGTCGATTGCGACAGCGGTCTTGCCGATCTGACGGTCACCGATAATCAGTTCGCGCTGCCCCCTGCCTACCGGCGTCATCGAGTCAATCGCTTTAAGGCCCGTGTACATGGGTTCATGAACACTTTTCCTGGCGATAACACCCGGGGCGACCATTTCAACACGCCGCGTCTCCGAAGAATCGATAGGGCCTTTACCATCGAGGGGGTCGCCGACTGAGGATACGACACGACCCAGCACCGCTTCACCCACGGGAACCTGAGCGATCCTTTCGGTCCGCTTGACGATATCCCCTTCTTTGATGTGGATGTCTTCACCCATAATGGCAACACCCACGTTATCCTCTTCGAGGTTCAGCGCCAGTCCCAATATGCCACCGGGGAATTCCACGAGTTCCAGTGCCATGACTTTTTCCAGACCGTAAACCCTGGCGATTCCGTCGCCCACCGACAGTACGACGCCGGTCTCACTCAGTTCGACCTTTTTGTCGTAATCCTTAATCTGTTCCTTGATAATTTGACTGATTTCTTCGGCTCTTAGTTCCATTAGACACTCTCACCCCTTTTTAAAGATTCCCTCATATTGAGTAATTGTGTTTTTATACTTCCGTCCAAAACAAGATCCCCAATTTGCGTGACAATCCCCCCGATTAAACTCGAATCCTGTTTCACATCCAGCTTAACTTCCTTGTCGATCATTTTAGACAATGAGCCGCGGATTTTTTCAATCGTCTCATTGGAAAGCTTCACCGCAGAAGTCAATTCTGCCCGTGCCACACCTTTCAATTCATCCGCCAGTGTTTGATAGTTATTCGATATTTCAGGCAGAAAATTAAATCGTCCCTTGTCAAACACCAAAAGAAGAAAGGATTTCATTACAGGGGACAATCCCAATTTTTCAATGATCGCACCGAGCACTCTTTTCCGCGACACCGTGTCATAAAGCGGATTATTGATCACTGAAGCGAGTTGAGATTCGTTTTGAATCAATTCACTTAACTCGACAAGCTCCGTTCGATAATCTTCCGCCCGGCCATCCTCTTTTCCGATCAACAAAAGCGCTTTGGCATACCGCCGTGCTATCGCCAGATTTTTCACTATGCCACCACCTTCTCTATATATTCATCGACCAGTCTGTCATGATCTTCCGATGTAATTTTTTCGACGATCGTTTTCTGAGCCTTTTCAAGTGCCTGTTCCAGGACCTCGCTCTGGAGTTGGCGTTTGGCCTGTTTGAACTCATGTTCAATATTCCGGCGGGCTTTTTCTTCCATTTTTACGGCGGTCAACTCGGCCTCTTTAAGTATTCTTTCTTTTGCCTGGTCTCCCTGTTTGACGTATTCCGCTACAATCTTCTCCGCTTCTTTTTCCAACTGCGCCAGTTTGTCATGGTAGGCCGCGAGCTCTTTTTCCGCTGCTTCCTTTTTAGCTTCCAGTTCGCTCAGTTGGTTTTTGATTCCGGTAATACGCGCATTCAGTGCCCGTACAACGGGTTTTCTCAACAGGAAAAAGAGCCCTGCGGCCAAAATCGTGAAGTTAATGACGCGGTAGGTATCCGTGGCAACCCATCCAACGGCGGTTTCGCCGTGGGCATGTTCATCAGGCACAGCCATTGCGGGTCCGCACCAGAAGATCAGCATCGAAAAAACAAGCGTAAAAAGCGCTATCTTGTGGCGCCCGCATCTTCGGCTTGCATCAGGTCCTTTCATGAAACACTCCTTCCCAGTATTTTCCGGCCGATTGCATCGACAAATGTATCCACATCTTTCTGAAGAGCGGTTCTGACATCGTCAATATCGCTTTTGATTTTGCTGCGCATGTTGGAAAGGTCTTCGGAAGCTTTTTGATTGATTTTTTCGATGATGCGCTTTTCTTCGTTTTCAGCGGCCTGAATCAGCGCAGCCTTTTCTTCGAGGCCCTTTGCTCTTGCCGTACGGATGCCGACGACCCAATCGTTTTCTTTCTGCTCCGCATCACCGTGCAGTCCCTCGATGGTTTCTTCAAGGTTGTCGATTTTCTCGCTTCTTTTTACCAGAATACCGCGAATCGGCTTATACAAAACGACATTGAGCGCCCAGATCAAAAAAACAAAATTCAAGATCTGAATTATTACGGATGCATCCGGCAAAACTGTAATCGATGCGCCCCAGGCATTTCCAACAGGCATGCTTGACAAAATAAAAGCCGCAGCCAGACCGATCCGGCACAAACTAGAAACTCTCATTCATTTCCTCCGTTGCCGCTCATCTAAACATATGCCAAACGGACCATGCGAACGGCCTCTGCCGCCCGGACCAAAGTCCCCGAAATGGATTCTCCATCCGATTTAACCTTGTAGAAAGACGGACTATTACATTACGAAAACTGTCTTGTCAAAGGTTTTTTGAAAAATTTGCAGGGTACCGGAAGGGCCTCCAAGCAGGGTCGACCGGACTCGAATAGTGTTCCATAAGCCGTCAATTTTAATCCGAAAGACCAACGTCTGCCCGGCACATAAAATTCAGGCATCCTCGATAGGATCTTCACCACTAATGGGTTCGGCCCCGGATTCGGAAGAAGGTCTCGTAATGCCGCAATTGCCGTTGAATGTAACCCCTTTTTCAATGGAAATGACCGGTGCGCGAATGTTTCCGGTTACCTCCGCGGGGGAATAGATCTCGATTCGATTTTCAGCTGCGATATCACCGTGAACCCGCCCCATGATAACCGCCTCACGCACGTAGATTTCCGCTCGAATATCGGCCGTTTTGCCGATGACGAGTGTGCCGGTTTCACCTTTTATAGTACCCTTGATGCAGCCATCGATACGAATCGTGTTCCTAAAATGAATCGTTCCCTCGATGAGCGCTTCAGGGCCCAGAAACGTTGAAATCGATTTGTCGCGTTTTTCTTTCGTCATTCAATTACCCGTAATGTGAACCCAATGCCGGCAAACCGCCCCACCCCTCCATCCATACCCATAACCCCCATAACCCATAACCCGTTTTTTATAACGCCGCTCCGGGCCAAAAGATGCCGCTTCTGGACGGGCCGTGCTCAAGGTTTCATATACCTGCGCATACTCACCCCCAACAACAACCCGACACAAATCATTTTAGCCACAATGGAAGATCCGCCGTAACTGATAAACGGAAGGGGAATACCCACCACCGGCATCAATCCCATTACCATGCCGATATTGATTAAAACCTCCCAAAAGATCAGGGCTGTGATGCCGACAGACAGATAAACGCCGAATGGCTCCCTGCAGGAATGCGCAATGCTGAGGCATACGACCAGCAATAAAATAAACATCGACAGGAGTCCGGTGCTTCCTATAAATCCCCATTCTTCCGCCAACACGGAAAAAATGAAATCCGTGTGCTGCTCCGGCAGAAAAGCCAGGGCGTTCTGGGTTCCCTCCAAAAAACCTTTTCCATGCAGCATACCGGACCCGATGGCGATTTTTGATTGGATGATGTGATATCCCGCACCAAGCGGATCACGATCGGGATTCAAAAACGTGAGGATCCGCTGCTTTTGGTACTCCTTTAAAAAGAACCATATCATAGGAACAAAAACAAGTCCCGAAGCCGCCAGGCATATCAAGGACCGCTTCTCGATTTTGGCAAAGGCCGTCATTGTCCCGGCAACCAAGACCAGCAGAAGGGCCGTCCCGAGGTCCGGCTGTTTCACAATCAGAAGAAACGGCACACCGACCAGCATAAAAGGCCAGGCCAAATCCCTGATTGTCAGGCCGGCAATACGCGCACGACGTGCGAAATACTGCGAAAGAACGATAATCAGGGCGATTTTGATCAGTTCCGAAGGTTGAAGGGAGAAAACGCCAAGATCGATCCAGCGCCTGGAGCCACCGGCGAATCGACCGAAGTACAGCACCCATATCAGAAGACCGATGCACGCAGTATACAGGACATATGCCCACCGCTCCAGCAACCGGTAATTCAAAATCATGCAGGGAATCATCGCTGAAAGCCCGGCCAGGTACCAGGTAGCCTGCTTCAGGTACAGGTTGCTCTGAAACGTGTCGGGACTCGCCGTTACCGCGCTGTAAACCGTGGCAACCCCCACACCTGCAAAAATGAACGTCAGCCCGAGAAGGCCCCAGTTGAAATTTTCCAGCAATCGCCGGTCAAACATGGCTGTCTCTTTCCTGAGGAATTCGATACTTTCGCATTGCGATGAATTGTATATCTTTTATCATCCTTGCGCCCTTATTGAACCATTTCATTTCCGGTTTCGGCAACCTGATCAGTGGAAGCCGGCTCCGGGGGCTCGATTTCATAATCACCGGTTAAATGGCACTGTATCAATTGGGAGGCAACAGGTGCGGCGGCGCTGGAACCGTGTTCTCCATGCTCGATGAGGACAACGACGGCGATTGCAGGATCTTCCGACGGCGCATATGCCGCAAACCAGGCATGCGGCAGCAGGTGTTTCGGGGTTTTACCGTTTTTTTCCGCGCTTCTTCCCACAATTTGGGCGGTTCCGGTTTTACCGCTCATCCGTATATTTTCAAGTTTGGCGCCGTAAGCCGTCCCAAACGGACGATCGACCACCATCAGCATGCCCTTTTTAAGGCTTTCCAATGTCCCATTTGATGCCGGAAGCGTTCCCGTGATCTCCGTCACGGCTTCCCGTACCAGCAGGCCATCCTCCGTTTCGATTCGCTTTACAATCTGCGGCCGGTACTTTTTTCCGCCGTTTGCAATAGCGGATGTCAAAACCAGCACCTGAAGAGGGGTTGTCAAATTATATCCCTGTCCGATAGCGATGGACAGCGTTTCTCCAGGCTGCCAGGCCGACCCGATGCGCTGTTTTTTCCAGGTTGACGTCGGAACGAGGCCACGACTTTCATGCCCCAATTCAATACCGGTCGCATTTCCCAATCCGCAGTTGACGGCATAAGAAGCCAGCCGGTCCACCCCCAGCTTCAGGCCAACCTGATAAAAAAAAACATCACATGACTGCGCCAGTGCGTTACAGACGTTCATGGGGCCGTGCCCTGACAGCTTCCAGTCACGAAAAACGCGATTGCCGAAGACATATCTTCCCGAACAGTGAATCACGGTATTTCTGTCGATTACGCCTTCTTCCAATGCGGCCATTGCCGTAATCATTTTGTATGTGGATGCAGGAGGGTATTCGGCCTGTATAGTCTTGTTTTCCATGGGTCTGTCCGAATTTGAAATAAGGGCGTTCCATTCCTCCGGAGACATGCCGCTTACGAATGCATTCTGGTCAAAGGTCGGGCTGCTGGCCATGGCCAGTATCTCTCCGTTGTCGGGATCCATGGCAATGGCGGCCCCGGCCTTCCCCGCCAACAGAATTTCAGCCGTTTTCTGAAGCCTTTCATCAATCGTCAGATACAGGTTGCATCCGGGGTCCGCCGGAACCGTTTTCAATACCCGCAGCACCTGTCCGGAGGCGTTTACCTCCACCTGGCGGCCGCCGGGATTACCCCTGAGGTACGTTTCAAATTTCTTTTCCACACCGTATTTACCGATATAATCACCGCCCTTGGTCCCGGGATAGTGGCCGGATGCCAGTTCTTCGGAGCTGATTTCTCCCAGATAGCCGATCAGGTGCGCCGCCCGTTTGCCATATATATATTGCCGCACAGGCCTTACCGCGACGGATATTCCCGGCAGTTCGTACCGGTGCACTTCGATTTTTGCCAGCGTATCCCTGCTCATGTCCCGCAGTATGCAAATGGGTTTGTAAGGCGATGCTTTCTTTTCAGCGATCGTTTTTAAAAGCATGTCACAGGGTATACCGGCGTACTCCGCCAGTTTCATGGCGATTTCATCCAGAGGTCCGGCATCCTTTACGGTAATATAAAGGTCGAAAGAGGGACGATTATCCACCAGCAGATTACCCGAACGATCGAAAATCAGGCCCCTGGCGGGCGTGATACTCTGCAGACGAATACAGTTGTTTTCGGAAAGCCTTCGAAATTCCTGTCCTTTGATCATTTGAAGATACAGCAGGCGGATAAACAGCACGAGAAAGACGGCGATCATCACGTACATCGTAAGGATCAACCGTTGTTTGTACCAATCGATATCCGGTATTTTGAAATATTTTCTCAAGGCCGTGATCCTGAGCAAAATGGTATTTTTTGAGAAATTTTGCTCACCCTCTTTTGAAAACACGCGCTGTTATGCGTTTTTCCCAGAATCGCTGCAGCCTTACCAGGACGATGATGATGAAAGGGCCTGTAACGGCCGCAACAATCAAATGCAGGGGCGCCACTCTGATAATGCCGGTTAATTCATGGAGTTTGAATTCGAACACATTTTCCATCAGGAACCAAATTGCGTGTTCGATCAAAACTCCCAACATGGTCACGATCGAAAGCAGCAAAAGGTTTCTTGTCAAAAAGAACTGCTTGATGACGATGACCGCCAGCGCTATCCAAACATAACTGCTGAGATAAAATCCGAATGCGGTTCCGGAGATGCCGTCCATCATCAAACCCAGAAAAACCAGAATAGGAATCGTTTCTCTAATCGGACGAAAAAATCCCAAATAGATAACCACCGGAATGAGAATGTCATAAAATTCAAACCGTACGGGAAGCAACGGGATAACGCTCGTCTGAAGGGTGATCAGAAGAATGCCGATGCAGATGTGAAATACATAGATCATGGTTCCGCCACAGCTTCATGAACAAAGGGATTCAACAACACGAGAACTTCCTCCAATTTATCAAAATTGACAAAGGGCTTGACATTCACTTCCTGGAAAATGCCGGCCGAATCCGTTTTGCCGCCCACCACCCGTCCCAGGAGCAAACCTTTTGGAAACACACCGTCGCAACCGGAGGAAATCACCATATCACCGACGGTCACATCATCTTTCCATATGACGTAATCCATTTTTCCCATTCGGGAAGTGCCCTTGAAAACCCCTCTGGCCCTGGTCCTCTGGACGAGAGCATCCACCGAACTGTTGATGTCGACGACCAGCAGCACCTTGGCATTTCGGCGGGTGACATCGATAATCTGGCCCACCACGCCTTCGGGCAGGACGACCGGCAGTCCGACGCACAAACCGTCGGTTTCACCTTTATCGATAATGACGGTTCGGTAAATCGAGGAGGGATCCTTGGCAATCACTTCGCATGCCATCATTTCGAAATTCATGCTTTTACGAAAATTCAGCAGATTTCGAAGACGGCTGTTGGCAAGCTCCAGCTCTTTGTTCTCGATGATGCTCCCCCGAGCGGCGGCCAACTGCTCTTTCAGGCGATCATTTTCTCTGGCAACGGAAACGAGTTGAAAATAGTGGCGCCAGATATCCCCTGAAAAGCGAATGGTCCGGGACGCCAGGCTCTGAAAAGGTGCGATGACGGAGATCATGACACGCCTTACGGCAAGCGAAGAATACCGGGTCCCGCCGATCGACAGCATAATGATATTGATCGTAAACAAGAGAGCAATGGCAATAATAATTACCGATTTTCTTGAGAACATGCCTGATTACGAAATCATAACCTGTTTTAGGATTTCTATGCTGTCAATTGTTTTTCCCGAACCAATGGCTACCGTGGATAATGGATCGTCGGCCACCGTAACGGGCAAGGCGCTCTCTTCCATGAGAAGTTTATCCAAATTTTTCAGCAAGGCGCCTCCGCCGGTAAGAACGATCCCCCGATCGACGATGTCCGCGGCCAGTTCAGGCGGGGTCTGTTCCAAAGCGATTCTCACCGTTTCAACGATGGCTTCTATTTGTTCGCTTATGGCAGACCGAACCTCCTCGGAATCGATGGCCAGGATTTTTGGAATCCCTGAAACCAGATCCCTGCCTTTCACCTCGATGGTTTCGACATGGTCCGGGTCCGGATAGGCATTACCGATGGTGGTTTTGATAATTTCGGATGTCCGCTCACCGATCAGCAGATTGTATTTCCGTTTCACATACTGCATGATGGCCTCATCCATTTTATCGCCGGCCACCCTGAGCGATCGGCTGTAGACGATACCCGCCAGGGAAATAACGGCGACTTCCGTCGTTCCTCCACCGATGTCGACGATCATATTGCAGGTCGGTTCGGTAATGGGCAGCCCTGCACCAATGGCTGCGGCCATCGGCTCTTCGATGAGAAAAACTTCCCGGGCGCCGGCGGATTCGGCGGATTCTTTGACGGCTCGCTTTTCCACCTGGGTAATCCCGGAGGGTACGGCGATAATGATGCGGGGCCGGACAAACGTCCGGCGGTTGTGAACCTTGTGGATGAAATGCCGGAGCATGGCTTCGGTGACCTCGAAATCGGCGATAACGCCGTCTCTCATGGGACGTATGGCTACGATATTACCGGGCGTTCTGCCCAGCATGTTCTTTGCCTCGGTCCCCACGGCCAAAACCCGATTTTTCGTCCTGTCCAGGCGGACCGCGACCACCGACGGTTCGCTCAACACAATCCCCTTCCCCTTGACGTAGACCAGGGTATTTGCAGTCCCCAGGTCAATGGCCAAATCATTCGAAATTACACCCAAAATTCCATCTAGAAAGCTCATGGCGCCTCATTTTAACTGATAGTGAACACGATTATTGCCGAATGCCGGGGTCGGCGGCTTGATTTCCCCTGGTCATTATTGGTTTTTAATTGGTGGTGGTGAATCGGATATCACCTAGAAAGGGGAGATGAGATTTATTCTTTCCGCCGAAGCCATTCATGGCTACCAAAATTAGGGGCATATTACAAGTGAAATATCTTAATATCGCCGTCTAATTTGTTTCCACCCACAAACAGCATGCGCCGGTCTCGACGTTGCATATGGCCCTGACGGCAACACCCCGCTACGAACACATTCATACATTCATGTTTCCGAACGGACCCACACTCGAATTTTGGAAACCTGAAAAAACGAACCGCCTGTTTGCTTAACTCGTGCCCATCCAGAAATAGGCAATTTCGCGTGAGTTCAAGGGGGGGCGCAAGATCGAAACCGCAGGAATAGTGTGCTATTTTGAGGATTTCGATTTTGCGTCCAACGCAGAAATCGCGTGAAAGGGCCATTTCTGGATGGACACACTCAAGCTTTTCTTTCGGCCTTTATATCATCAGCGCCGATCAACTGCATCATAACGGCATCATGAAGCCTGGGCCTGAAGTCTTTAATCCGCTCATTTTCCCGGGACGGGTGAATCCGGTTGGTCAAAAGGATGACGATAATGTGCCGTTCTAAATCCATCCAGAACGACGTTCCGGTAAATCCCAGATGACCGACGGAATTGTTTGAAAAATAAGCACCGGCACTGGAATGGTCAATTTCGGGCCGATCGAATCCAGGAGTCCGGTGTTCGCCCGGTTTGGGGGTCAGGAAGTGCTTGACAAGTGCAGGTGGGAAAATGTTCTGTCTGCCGTGATAGGACGACATCAGGGCAAAAAGGAGGTGATGAACGGCTTCGATGCCGCCGAACAATCCGGCATGGCCCTCGACGCCGCCGGATGCATAAGCGTTTTCATCATGAACTTCACCGCACACGACTTTCTTGCGCCATAGGCATTTTTCCGTCGCGGCGAAAACCCCTTTTCGAATTTCTGCATCCAGCTCCACGAAAAACAGTCCGTTTTCTTGGTTCAGCCCCAATGGCGCGTAGATATAGCGGCCGACGAACACGTTAAGCGGCAAGCCGGACAGCCGTTCAACCATCCAGTTCAGCACCATGTATCCCACATCGCTGTAAACACAGCTTTCACCGACAGGATATTCAAGCGGCGTTTGGGCCAATAAAGACTGCAACTCGGATTTGCGGGACTTTCGGGGCCGGTCTGCTATTTGCTCGTAATACGGTACGTAGGCGGGCAACCCGGAGGTGTGGGTCAACAAACGGCCGAGAGTGATCTTTTCCTTTGCCGGGGATTTAAATTCGGGGAGAATGGACGCTGCTGTATGTTCCAACGATACGGCGCCCGTCTGCACCAGTTTCATGACAGCCAACGCGGTCGCCAACGGTTTTGTCAATGAAGCGAGATCAAAAATCGTATTGACGGTCATTTTACGGTTTTCAAATATATCCGCCTTTCCGTATGCTTTGAGAAATACGGTTCGTCCACCTCTGGAGACCAGCAGCACACTCCCGGGAAAGACCGATTCCGAAACCCCCTGCTGCATGATCCGATCAACGGTTTCCATGTTCATTCTTCTCCGAACGCAATGGACCCCGCTTCAGTATCCAGAACAGCCGGGGTTCCCATAGGAATGGCAACATTCGCCGAACCGTGGCCGGCCGGGAAATCCGCCACTATCGGAATTCCGCTGCCTTCCAGAACTTCACACATGATATCCACAACGCGCCCGTAATCCCCGCATCCGTGAAATGTACCCAACACCACCCCCCGAATTCCCCTCAGGCACCCGGACAAGAGCAGGTGGTGCATCATACGATCGATCCGGTAGGCGGCTTCCCCCGTATCTTCGAGAAACAGGATATGGTTGGCAAAACGCGGCTGGTATTCCGTTCCGATAAGATGGCAAAGCGTGGTGAGATTGCCGCCGCATACCTTTCCGAATGCCTTTCCGGGTTGTATGATGCGGCAGTTGTCCAACGGCAGCCGATATTTTTCCGGGTCCATGAGGGCTTTCTGAAAAAGGGTAATGGATGTCTCATCCATATCGGTCAGCGTTGCGGCCATGGGCCCGTGAAGGACGGCAAAACCGCATTTACCGTAAATCGCCGCCAATAGAGCGGTGATATCACTGAATCCTACGAACCACTTCGGGCTGCTTCGCATTTTCTCGAAGTCCAGGCGCGTCAAAACCCGAACGGCGCCGTACCCGCCCCTGGCGCAAAGGACGGCTTTTACATCCGGATCTGCAAATGCCGCCTCGAGGTGCGCCGCACGGATATCGTCCGGTGCGCTCAGGTACCCGCAAGCATCGAAAATGCCTTTCGGAAACGTCACCCGCAGCCCCATGGATTCGATGATTTCGACGCCCCGGTAAAATTTGTCGCGATCGAATCGGCCGGACGGAGCGACAATACCGACGGTATCACCGGCCTTCAATTTTTCAGGCACTTTCGTCATTGAACGTCATCCCCAAAATTTATCCGAACCGCATCAATTCTTGACATCCCATGATCATAATGGTACTCACCCCGTATACAACAGCGTCGGGGCGTAGCGCAGTCTGGTAGCGCACTTGAATGGGGTTCAAGGGGTCGGAGGTTCAAATCCTCTCGCCCCGACCACTGTCTTAATAAAAAAAAGCCGTTGCGATTGCAACGGCTTTCTGCGTTTCTGGGGGCCGGATAGCTTTCAAGGCAAGTTATTGGGCATTTTGCCGGATAGTTTTTCCGCCCTCTTGCCGTTTCTGAATGGGCCCTATTTACAGGCAATCGGCAAAAAATGTGACAGTTTTGACAACTTGTTATTACCTGCTTTCCGTGGCCGATCGGACGGTCCGGTCAAGACATCGTTTTGGCCGATTTTATGGTAGGGGCCGGATCGCCGGAAGGGCATGATGAACAGACACGAATGCGGACCATATCCGAGATCTTTGGTTTGTTTTGATGAGAAAATCACCAAATCTTAATGTGATCATCAGAATTCCGTTACAGGGGTGCCAAAGCGTAGTCCGAATCTAAAATAATGGACACGAAAAAGTCTGTATGTTAAAATAATGGTATTGATCCTGAAATATCACCTCAACCGCTTGATATCATCCATTGCTAACTGATCGCCTGTCTCCTTTCTGAATCTGGTCTATCCATCTGATTTTACCTTTTTAAAAAAAGGAGGTAAATCCGATGTTCAAAGCCCTTGGTAAAATGACCGGTATGATGACATCCAATGGCCCTATGGCAGCGGAGTCGCCAACGACCCGATCCGTCCCTCTTCCCGAATCCCGACATTTTTTCGAGCGGTACCATGGATGGAACCCGCCTTAATGAAAAATGGCAGGAGTTCAGCGGCTTTATGAACGGTAAAAAGCTGAACCATGGTCTTTTTTACGGTCATCGATATCGAAGTCATTGAACAGAATTGCCTGTTCCTGTCACTCTGATCGACTTTCCTTTGAATACAAGGCAGGGGAAAATCACATGTCAAAGTCCGGAAAAACGCCGGAAGAATTTCTCGACGAGGCCAAAAAATTGATCGGGAGGGAAACACAACCGCAGAAATTTCCTTATCCTGTTGAATACGAGCCCATTCGACGATACTGCCTGATGATCGACGACGACAATCCATTATTTTTAGACCCCGAATATGCCGGCAAAACCACGGAAGGGAAAACAGCTCTTCCACCGTTTGCACCCTTTGGCATCATGAGCAACGGATCTCCAACGATGATGCGTAATTTGACAACAGGTGAAGGGATCCTGCCACCGACCCCCGGCAAATATCTGATCAACATGGCCCAGGAATGGGAATGGTTCAGACCGGCTCTGGTTGGCGATCGGCTGACCATGAAGACCCGGCTGGGGGATGTCTATATGAAGCCCATCCGCATCGATCCCAAAGCGTTCTGGATGGTCATCGAATTTCATATTCAAAACCAGCGGGATGAAGACGTATGCCTGATTCGAAACATCCTGCTCTGCCATCGATCTCCCGATGAAGTGGCGGAAAGCGGGCAATAAAAGGAGATGGTCATGGAACGAAAACAGCTCTGGTGGGAAGATGTCGTTGTCGGCCAGGACATACCTACAGAATATGCGCTTAAACTCGACATGACCCGTATCATGCTGCAGGTCAGCGGCACCCAGGATTACTACCCGGTCCATCACGACCCGGAATTTGCCAAAACCCAGGGCGTTCCGGACGTATTCGTGAATACGGGGTTTCTGACAGCAGCCACGGGAAGGCTCCTGACGGACTGGATTGGACCGGAAGGCCGTCTTTGCCGGTATCGAATCGAAATGAGGAAAATGAATTTTCTCGGGGATACGATGACTGTGAAGGGCAAGGTTACCGGGAAATACGCCCAAAACGAAAACCATTATGTTGACACGGAAATCTGGTGCGAGACCGACCGGCAGGGCATCACGACGCCCTGTACGGCAACGGTCCTGCTACCCAGCAGATATGCTGACCGGTGACGATGAACCCCCGTTTAAAGGAAGGCAACCATGGAACATGATAAAATGCTGTCCCCCTACCGAGTTCTCGACTTAACCGAAGGGGGCTGCATGGTGGGCGGCAAAATTCTCGCGGACCTCGGCGCTGACGTCATCAGAATCGAGCCGCCCCGGGGAAGCGCCAGCAGAAATATCGGCCCTTTCTACAAGGACGATCCGAATCCCGAAAAAAGCCTTTTCTGGTTTGCCTACAACACCAATAAGCGCGGAATAACGTTGGATCTGCATACCCCTGACGGACAGGGGCTTTTCCGGGAATTGACCAATACTTCCGACATCATTCTGGAAAACTTCGAGCCCGGCTTTTTGGACGAACTCGGGCTGGGCTACGATTCACTTTGCAATATCAAGCCCGGGATCATCTTAACCTCCATATCCGCATTCGGGCAGACCGGTCCCAAAGCTCATTACAAGGCGACGGAACTTATTTCATGGGCCAGCGGCGGCACCCTCTATACGATGGGTGATCCGGACCGACCCCCGACCCGGATCAGTTTTCCGCAGGCGTTTCTTCATGGCGGCAACGTGGGGGCCGCGGCATCCCTATTTGCATTGTGGCATCGCATCGTCACCGGAGAAGGCCAGCACGTGGATGTGTCCATACAGCAATACCTGATCTGGATTACCATGTTTACCGTAGGCTTATGGGAGTGCTATCAATATGATCTGCCGCGCGGCGGCTATGGCTGGAATGTTTTGGGATTGACCGGGAAAATCGGGTACGAGGCCCGGGACGGATGGGTGACGCTGCTGTTTGGCGGCGGCGCCGCAGCTTCCATGCGGGAAAGCGCCGAGGCCCTGGTCAAATGGATGGATGAAGAGAAGGTGTGCCCGGACTGGCTTAAACAATTGGACTGGAAGACCGAATACGACATGTTCAACGAGCCGCTGGTTGAAAAAGTGCGGGCGCAAATATCGAATTTCATCATCAGCAAAAATAAATCCGAATTGTACGAGGAAGCGAAAAAAAGAAACATTCTTTTGGCGCCGGTGGCCACGGTCGAAGACATCTGGAACAACGACCAGTGCCGGGCGCGCGAATATTGGACGACCGTGCAGCACCCGGAATTAAACGATACAATCCCCTATTGCGGACCTTTTGCGAAATGCTCCGAAGCGCCAGTGCGTGTCGAAACCCGAGCACCCCTTATCGGCGAACATAACCACGACGTCTACCAAAAGGAACTGGGCATTCCCGAGAACACGCTAAACCGGTTACATCAACTCGGCGTTATCTGAATAGAAAGGCAATGTAAATGTCACGCCAAATTTTTGAGGGCATTCATATTCTGGATTTTTCCCTTGCAGGTGTCGGCCCCATTCCGGTCAGCTGGATGGGCAGCTATGGAGCGACCATAATCCATATCCAGGTGCATCACCACCCGGATGTCACATCCGCCTCCATCCCGTATAAAGGTGGATGGGGTATGGATTATTCCTGGTGGAACGCCGAATATAATCCCAGCAAGCTCAGCTTAAGCCTCGATATGAATTTCTCCAGAGGGAAGGAAATCGCCAAACGGTTGATACTGGAATGGCCCGCGGATGTTATTGTCGAGAGCTTTGTCCCCGGCGTTATGGCAAAGTGGGACATGGATTATGAAAATATCAGGAAATACAAGCCGGACATCATCTATTTCAGCACCTCCCAGATGGGTCACGGCGGTCCCGATTCGAGGCTTCACGGATACGGACCGATAAGCGCAGCCTTGTCCGGTTTTGTTCACATCAGCGGATGGCCGGACCGGGGGCCGGCACCTCCGTTCGGCGCCTATGGAGACTGGGTAAATGTTCCCATGACAGCAAGCCTGATTATCGCTGCCATGCTTTTTCGACGAAGGACCGGAAAAGGCCAATTCATCGATCTTGCCCAAGTAGAGGGGGCTTTGCATTTCATGGCACCGCCTATTCTGGATTATCTGGTAAATTCAAGGATTATGGGACGTACGGCCAACCGCAGCCCCCACGCCGCTCCTCATAATGTATATCCATGCCGGGGCGATGATCGATGGGTCGCCATCGCCGTTTGCGACGATGAACAATGGGAGGCCTTCTGCCGTGCTCTGGAAAAACCGGAATGGCTTTTGGAAGAACAATTTTCGTCCTTTCAGGATCGCAAAAAGCACGAAGAAGAACTTGATGTTCTCATCGGTGAATGGACGAAAAACCGACCGGCCCAAGACGTCGAGACGCTTCTTCAAAATGCCGGGGTCCCGGCCGGAATGGTCGAAAGCACAAAGGACCTGTTTGAAGACGAGCAGTTGCGCCACAGGCAGCATTTCCGGCTTCTGGATCATCCTCATATGGGGCCGACGCACTTCGACAGTCATCCTTTTCGATTTTCGAAGTGTTCGGATCAGATGCGATGCGCACCCCTGTACGGCCAGGACAATATGCTTATTTTACGCGACATTTTGAACATGACCGAGGATGACGTCTCGGACCTTTTGGCCGACGGGGTCCTGACGGTCGCCGATTGATAAAACGGGCTTCTAAACGGGAAGGAGAATATCGATGGACTTTCGATTTACGCCTGAACAGGAAGCATTTCGTAAAGAGGTGCGGGACTTTGCGGAAAATGAGGTGCCGCAGCGGTGGAAGGAGCTTGCGTATACGATATGGGAGGAAGACGACGAATCATGGGAAATCACCCGTGACTGGAACCGCAAGCTGGGCCAAAAGGGATGGCTGGCCCTGACCTGGCCCCGGGAATACGGCGGTCTGGAAGGTTCGGCGATCGAACAACTGATTCTGGATGAGGAAATGGCGCGTATCGGGACGCCAAGCGGCGTTGAAACCATGATGACGATCAGCTGGGTGGGCAACACCATCAAGATTTTCGGAACCGAGGAACAAAAAAAATCGTATCTGCTGCCGGCCGCAAAAGGGGAAATTGTTTTCTGCTGCGGCTACAGCGAGCCCGGTTCCGGTTCCGATTTGGCCTCGGTCCAGACGAGTGCTGTCGAAGACGGTGATGTATACGTGGTTAACGGTCAGAAGGTGTGGACGACCGTGGCACACCGGGCGGACTATTGCTGGCTGGCAGCAAGAACGGACCCCGATGCGCCGAAGCACAAAGGCATGAGCATGTTCGTCGTGGATATGAATAGCCCCGGGATAACGGTACGGCCTCTAATCAATGTTCTGGGGTTTCATTCATTCAACGAGGTATTTTTCGACAATGTACGCGTTCCCAAGGAAAACCTGGTTGGTGTGAAAAATAACGGCTGGTATCAACTTGCCGTGGCTTTGGATTTTGAAAGATCGGGTGTGGGAATCCCCGTCCAGATTGAGCGGACTATTAAAGGTCTCGTTGACTTCTGCAAACAGACGAAACGAAACGGCAAGCCCCTTGCAGAAGATCCGTTGATCCAGTCAAAGCTGGCGAATCTCGCCGTTCAGGCCCGAACTTTGAAATTTCTGTGTTATCGAATTCCGTGGATGCACACACAAAACAAACTCCCCAATTATGAGGCATCCATCACAAAAGTTTTCGGATCAGAGCTGCTGGTCCGGACAGCCAATGTCGGTATGGAGATTTTGGGCCCATACAGCCAGATAGACCGGGGCTCAAAATGGGCCGCCTTACAGGGAAGAATCACCCGGTCATATCTTATGTCTTTTTCGATCAACATCGGTGGGGGCACGTCCGAAATCATGCGGAACATCATCGCCATGAGGGGGTTGGGATTGCCCAGAAAATAAGGGTATGTGGCGTGTAAATCCCAAGGAAAAGGAGTCATCTTATGGATCTCGATTTGAACAGGGAACAAAAAGCATTGAAAAATTCAGCACGAGAATTCCTTAAAAAAGAATGCCCCAGATCGTTGCTACACGAAATGAAAGACGACCTGAGGGGCTATCCTCAAGCATTGTGGGATAAAATGGCTGACCTGGGTTGGCCGGGACTGGCTATCCCCGAAAAATATGGCGGATTTGGGGGCCGATTTATGGATGTATGCGTGCTGTTGGAAGCCATGGGGGAAGCATGCTGCCCCGGACCGTACTATTCAACAATCGTTCTCGGTGCCCTGCCGATCATGTTTGCAGGCACGGAGAAGCAGAAACAGACGCTGCTGCCGGAAATCGCTGAAGGCAAATTGATTTGCGCCTTTGCCATGATGGAACCGGAAGCCTGGTACGGGCCGGAAGGCATCTCCTTTTCCGCCGTCGAGGACAATGACGTATACAGGCTTAACGGAACAAAGCTTTTTGTGGAAAATGCCCATATCGCCGATTATATCCTATGCGTTGCCCGGACATCGACCGGGGAAAACACGAAGAGCGGCCTCACCATTTTCCTGGTGAATGCGAAATCATCCGGAATTCGATCATCCGTTTTAAATACCCTGGCCTATGATAAGCAATGCGAGGTGGTTTTCAACAATGTAACAGTGCCGAAGGACAACATTTTGGGAGACGTTGACGGTGCATGGCCCATACTGCAAAAGGTTCAGGACCATGCCGCCGTTGCCAAATGCGCCGATATGCTGGGCGCCATGCAGGCGGTCTTCGACATGACGGTCGCCTATGCCAAGGAGAGGAAACAGTTCGGCCAGCCGATCGGAAGCTTTCAGGCTATCCAGCACCATTGCGCGAACATGGTAATTGATGTCGATGGGGCTCGGTTCATCACCTATTTCGCCGCTTGGGAACTTTCAGAAGGGCAGGACGCGAGCATGGATGCGTCGATGGCCAAAGCTTGGACCGGCAAGGCGTCAGGCCGTGTCACCCTGCTTGCCCATCAGATACACGGCGCCATTGCCTTTTGCGAGGAAATGGACGTCCACCTGTTTTACCGTCGGGCCAAATGCGGCGATATCACTTTCGGCGACAGCGATTGGCACCTCAAAGAGGTAGCCAGGGGACTGGGTCTTCCGTAAAATGATGTCAGAAGATAAATAATCCATTTGGCACATCCTTATCCCGGACGTTCTGAAATACGTACAGTTTCATTCAACCCAAAAAAGATCTACACCCGCAAAAACCAACAAGATCGCATGATAAGACTATTGGATATTCACAACGCCTGCTGTAATTATATTGTTTTTGCGGTCTTTCAGGAAAAGATAACAGTCTTCATCAACATGGATTTATGAAGTAAATACTTATAAGTCGAATAAGAAAAAGTAGAAAATATATAAAGGAGGTACAGGATGAGAAAAATGTACAGAATAATTCAGTGGGGAATGGGTATGTGCGGAACACCGGCGGTTCGGATGATGTTGAACAAGAAGAGCATTGAAATGGCCGGGGTTATTGTCAATCGTCAGGAAAAATCGGGCAAGGACATCGGTGAACTGGCCGGTGTGACACCAGCAGGTATTGCGGCTTCTAATCATATCGAGGAGGTGCTGAGCAGGGATGCGGATGTGGTCATCCACATGACTTCTTCATCGATGATGGAAGAGGGAACCTGGGACAGGAACAAAGAGGAAATCATTATGGCTCTGAAATCCGGGAAAAATGTCATCACGACAACAGGATTCGTTTACCCCTGGCACATGTATCCGGGGATGTGCCGGGAGCTCGATGAGATTGCAAAGGAAAACGATGTGTCCCTCCTTGGAACCGGCGCTGCACCCGGCTTTCACCCGGATTTTTTGCCCTTGGTTCTGTCCGGGACACTCGCCCGGGTAAAACACATCCTGATTCGGCAATGGGAAGATGATACACCCGTCACGGCAGCCTGGTTTGACTACCTGGGTTATGGAAAGAACATAGACGAAATAAAGGCTGAGGGTGCCAACAAGATAAAAAATGCCCTCTTTCATTTCTATGCGGAAAGCTTTTATTGTATCGCTGACGCGTTGGGTTGGAAAATTAACGAAATCAGGAACAGATCCGAGTATTATAAATCCACGGAAACGCTCCAGGTTGCCCGTGGAGAATTAAAGCCCGGCACGATTTGTGCCATAAAACTCATCCTTGAAGGCATGCAGGAAGAAACGGCGGTGATTACCCTCGAGCAGGTTTTCAAGGTTTGTCCGGACAAAGTCAAAGACCCCGAGGGCGCCAATTCCATTTGGATTAACGGCGTACCATCGGTGGGCTTTACTCTTTCCGACGATTGGTGGCACTGGGTCGGACCCCTTACGGGATTTCATGCGGTGAACTGTATTCCCCGAGTCCTAAACGCACCCCCGGGATTTCTTTCTCTGATGGAACTCCCACCGGCAACCACGATATGTTAATCCCCACCATACCCGGACTGGAAATTTACCCCATCAACAGGCCGGCAGGACCATGAAAATGAAACAGCTCTATTGAAAGGAAAACGTCATATTTTCCGCCGGTATCCTTCCCAGTATGGCGCCCTGATGACACTTTTTTTGATTTTCCCTGTACCGGTTCGTGGAATTTCATCCACAAAGTCGATGGTCTTGGGGGCTTTATACCCTGCAAGATGGTTTCGACAATAATCGATGAGCTGCTTTGCTAAATCATCCCCCTGTTCAATTCCCCGGGCCGTTTTGACAACGGCTTTCACCTGTTCCCCGAATTCATCGTCGGGTATTCCGAAAACGGCAAGGTCTTCCACGTCCGGATGACCTCCTAAGACGCCCTCTATTTCCGCCGGATAGATGTTCACCCCGCCCGATATGATCATGTCAATGCGCCGATCCGAAAGCCACAGGTATCCTTCATCGTCCAAGTAGCCCATGTCGCCGGTAGTGAATACACCCGGTTCGAGGTGAGCGGCCCTGGTCTTTGCCTTGTCCTTGTGATATTCGAACGCCATCCCTAACAGACTACGGAAATATAATGTCCCCTCCTGGTTCAGACCGAATCGGTTTCCATGTTCGTCGACGACGATGACTTCAACCATTTCAACCGGTTTGCCGACACTCCCACCCTTGCGCAACCACTCTTCGGATGAAATTGTGGAGACGATTGCCCCTTCTGTAGACCCATAGTATTCATTTACTTTTGGTCCCCACCAATCGATGATTTCTTTTTTTATTTTTGGGGGGCAAGGTGCGCCGCCGTGCCACACCGCCATCATTGTTTTTCCGCTATAGCTTTCCTTCACACTGTGGGGCAGATCGAGAAGACGCTTCATCTGTGTGGGAACCAGGTGGACGTTCGTGCAGCCATGCCTGTCAATGAGCTCCAATACGCCTTT
Organism: Desulfobacterales bacterium; assembly: GCA_046483495.1. GTDB lineage: Bacteria > Desulfobacterota > Desulfobacteria > Desulfobacterales > UBA5616 > CAYLRU01. Next base: position 31,206 of record JAWODC010000051.1, on the reverse strand, counting down.
TGAGTCGTATTTGTGCTGCATCACAACGGATGACCCTCCCAACATTGGAAAAAACGAAAACACCCACTGAGCGGAGTGGTACACAGGGCCGCACAGAAGCGTACGCCCCGGGATCGGCAGTAAACCGCCGAAACCGGCGCTGATGAATTGCATGATGTCCAGAGTTGTTTCCGAGTTCCCGGACAGCATGCCGCGTACTCCCTTGGGCTTACCGGTGGTTCCTGACGTATAAAACATCGGCCCTCCGAAACTCACTTCAGAGGGCTCAGCCGGGCTGCCCTCGGCGACGATGTCTTCATAAGGAACAAAAGCTTCGTGACCATACGCTCCGCCAGTCGCAATACCCACCGCCAGCCGGATATATCCGCTGCGTTCTTTTTTGAGCGCTTCGGCAACTTTGTCGGCATACCGGACATCGGCGAAAACGGCAGCCACCTCGGCATCTTCAAACACATATGCCAATTCCTCGACCACCCAATGCCAATTCACGGGCACGTATGTCCACCCGCCGTGTGCGCAGGCCAGGGCGAGCTCGAACCACTCACGGCGATTCCCGGCAACGATCGCTACAGTTTCGCCTCTGGCCAGCCCCCGGGCCCGAAGTGCATTCACAAGCCGGTTCACCCGCTCGTCAAGCTCGGCCCATGTGATTGTCCCGAATTCGTCAATGATGGCTATCTCCGTTCCGCGTTGGGCTGAAAAACCTTTAGTCAGAGTGGGCATTTGGTATCCTCCTGAAGTATCTGGTGTCATTCCAGAAACGGCTAATTCGCTCCATTTCGGTGTTGGCCGAAAAATTTCAATCCTCAAAATACTTAGAGTATTCCTGCGGTTGAAACTTTCCGTCCGCCTTGAACTGAAGCGAATTTTCTCATCCTGGTTGGACACTATCCAATTGACAACGTACCTGTTCAGTATAAGTTTATGATCTACCAATTCCGTGCGACGATTCAGTGGACATCGGCACCGTGGCTGCGATTACCCGTGCGGGGAAAAATCGGCTCTGATCATTTTTTCAGAAATTGATCCAGGAAAGAATTGAGTTTGTCTACATAAGCCGTCGGGCTCAAATCGTAAAGAGGTTTATCCAGTACCGCCATTGTTTCCGGCGCTATTTTTCCTTTTTTAACCACTTCCAACCCTGCTTTTCTGCAGGCAAGAAAAAACCAGTCAAGCGTCCCGGGGTCTATCGGCGCCTTTGAAAAAGCACCGCCCATCCCCTTGAGAATTGTTCCTGCTAATTCGACGTACTCCCCACCGCCGTGAATAATGGCCAAACGCCTGTAGTTTTCAAGGAGGACATCAAAATGTTTTACCTCGGGAAGCCCTGCGTTCGAAATCAAAATCCACTTCTGACGATCTTTATCCGGATACCTTGCCGGATGGGCCATTTCACCATTCTTGATAATCACATAAGGCGTCACCAGGGGCAACAGCCTTTCATGAAACGCTTTCATGTAGGCAGACATGGAACAGTTATAAAGGGGAGTGGCAAAAACCATCACATCTGCATTGAGAACCTTGTCCAGAATCCATGACATGTCATCTTTTTGGATGCACTTTCCCGGAGTCACAAGCCAGCAGTTAAAACAGCCTGTGCACGGTTTGACTTTCAAATCTTTCAGATACAGAGTTTCAGCATGGGCTCCGCCCTCCCGTACCCCTTCCAGAAATGGTTGGAGAATAAAATCCGTGTGGCTTTTTTCTCCCCGCGGGCTTCCATTAATTGCCAATACCTTCATTTCGCACCTCCCCTGAAAAATTGTCACTTGCTGGTTAGCTCCGCCTGCCGCTAATATTTTCTTTTAATCCAATAATTACCTTTTACTTTCATGCAGTTGTATAGGAGATGGTATCCAACTTCATTAGAACCAGTTCTAAACCCTGCCCTTTTTTTGCATGTATTATGCCAGTCAGAATGCGGATGAAAATCTTTGTCTTATCTTACAACCATGTGAGGTTAGAGCTTACAAACTTTAAATGCTGCTTAACAGCTAATGATGGGGACTTAATTTTGTTTGAACACGGATTCGTATTTTATGACAACGATAATCATACAAAAGGTTGTGACCTTAAGCAGGCAAACAGCCCTTGTTTTCCAGCACGTCTGCCACGCCCGAAAGCCGCAATTTTTCAAGGGTTTGTCTTTTAGGCCGTCCGGTCTTTGTTTCCCATCCGGCCAGCCTGTAGTAATCGTCCTTGAGTTTCTCAAATGCATTTCTGTCCAATGGACCGTTTTCCTTCAGTGCATCATATGCTCCCATATCCATCTCCAGCGGCATGGGGCCGACGACTTTTCCCTTTTTTTCAAAATGATAATCATCCAGAATATCATCTTTTCGGGTGCGGTTTTCCCGCAAAACCATTACCGCTCTTTGTAAGTTCCAGATGCGTTCACCTGTCCGCAACAACGCATCCGGATCGATATCGATCCCGGTGACCGCTGAAAGTGATCTGCTTTCCATAATGGTTATGTCCATTTCGGGTGGCCTGAAATAATTACGGGGTTGAGACTGCCACTCACACCACGGTAGAGAATTCTTTATCATTTGATGTTTCACGCAATAAGCGGCTGTGGTTTCTACGCCTTGATACGAGATGTTTTTTGCGGAGTTACTCAATTTTCTTCCCCCTGCCACACAGAAGTGCCCTGCGATTTCAGGCGACATATGGAAATCCAAATGGTCATGGCAGGAACTGGCCGGATCCCTGGAGTCCAGGGCCCAGTGCAGGGACTGGGAAACAGTGGTATGCCAATGTATCGGATACCCCCGTGCGACAAAATAACTTCTGTAGATCTCGAATGCTTCTTTGCCGAAATTTTCCATTGCCCGCGGAAGTCCGTCGGAAAAAACGCTTGTTCCTTTAGCTATGGGATAAAGCAGGCTGGAGACGAATTCTTGATTCGTTGATGTTCCGCCCAGCCATTGCGGTGTTGATATTCCAATGGAAGCGAAATCCTTCTCCTTTAAGATGCCCTTCTTATGGCATTCATAGAGAAAACCGGTGATGGACGTCACCGAGATCGAGTCGATACACAATGTCTGCAGCAACATCACCTGTTTCCACAGGAACCCGGCATCATCGGGTGCATAAATCGCGTAATTTCCCAAGGGAGCACAAAACTGTGCGGCAGTTCCGATCCCGGGAACATTGTACCTGGAATGGCATTGATACGGGCATCCAACGCACCCGGCAAACCTTGTTCGGTATTTTTCTACCATGGCCTTTCGGGCCTCTTTTCCGAACAACGGCTTCCGGAAAAAGGTTGTTGGAATGCCGTCATAATCACCTGCAGACTTCCCTTCATCAATGACCCTCAACCACTCATCGGGTCTGGCGATATTGACCGTGCCGGACCCTTTAACACGAACGGCCTTCAGGTTTTTGGCACCCATTACGGCGCCGAATCCCCCTTCCCCGGCTGTACTGCCGGTCTGGTTGACGATGGCTGCAATACGGCTTAGGTTCTCTCCGGATATGCCGATGCAAAGGGCGGCGGCGCTGGGATCCTTTGAAACGAGATATTCCCCTGTCGACAGCGCGTCCGCACCCCACAAGTGTTCGGCATTCTTGATGTCAATATTCTCATCTTCAATCGATATATAGACAGGGTTTTCCGCCTTACCGGTTACCACCAGGGCATCATAACCGGCATATTTCAATTGCCCGGGAAAGCGTCCGCCCACGGAAGAATAAGAAAACAGCTCCTCGGGATAGGCTTGCGGGGCGATGCTCCCGATCATGGCTCTTTGAAAAGGGCCGACCGCACAGGTCAGCGGTCCCACGGAAATAATGAAAGGATTTTCCGGATGGAAAGCATCCACCTTGGGACACCCCAGGTCCCAGAATATTTTCGTATTCAGGCCCATGCCGCCCAGAAACTTTTCCGGTTCATAGGTACCGGTAGGAATTTTCCTTACCTCACCCCCTGTCAGATCAACCCAAAGCACCTGCCCGGCCCAACCGTATGATTTAGGCATTCTGTTTCTCATTCTCGTTCTTCGGTCTGTATTTTAATGCATTATGCAGGCAGTATTCGACACAAATGGGCCCCCCAACCCTGTCTTTGCACAAATCGCATTTGAAGGATACTTTTTTTTCCGTGTTGAATTTAGTGCAAGAGGGATCGAAGGGGCACGCTTTCAAGCAACTTTTACAACCGATGCACTCCTCGCCGTCAATATACCTGGCCCCGGTCTCGGCATCAACACACAAGGCCTTGTCCTTCAAAGGGCAGGCATAATAGCAGGCAGGATAAAGACACTGCCTGCAAGAGTTGAGCTCAAAATGTTCGGCAAAATGATATTCGACAACATTCAGGCGGGAAAAAGCTTTCCCGGTCACACCGTCATGATAAAGCGCGCACATCATCTCGCATATCTCGCATCCGGTGCAAACGTTTTTATCCCACACAATCACACCGGATCTGATGGGCCTTTTCTCCGGCCCTTTAACGTTTCCATGGTCCTTGGGCGGAGGTGATGTCTTGTTGCCATTATGTTCATGCATCATTCCATTCCTCAAAATGAACAAAAACTTACATTTTTCCAAGTGTAATGTGATTGAGGGCACAGAGCACCTGGTTCCTGTCCTCGATCTTAAGTGCGGCCTCAAGCCCCGGGGCATCAAGATTGGTGTTGATCGCCTCTTTGGTCAAACGTAGGTGCACGGAATCGTGTTTTGCAATCTTTTCAGCAAGCTCTTCTGCGGTATCCATCAATTTTTCTTTGGAAACCACCCTGCTCACCAACCCCAATTCCATGGCGGTTTTTGCGTCAATGGGATCCCCGGTAAATAAAAACTCGCTGGATCTTCCTGCCCCTATCAATCGCGGCAGAAAATAGCTGCAACCTTCGTCAACGCCGCTGAGTCCGAGTTTCAAAAACGGGGCGATGAGGCGAACGTCCTCGGTGACAACCCGGATATCACTGGCCAGGAAAAACCCAAAACCTGCACCGACAGCAAATCCATGAACGGCGGCGATGATGGGCTGGGGGATTTTCCTCATTTTAAGGTTGAGGCCTGAGAAGCGGATTTGCATATTATAAAGTTGGGTTAATCCTTTTTCATTTCCTTGCGGCGAATTCTCTTTGATGTCAACGCCACTGCAAAACCCCTTTTCCCCGGCTCCGTGGATAATCAGGACCCGTGTGTCAGGATCACGGTGTCTTTTATCCAGAAATATTTCCAGTTCCTCCAGCATTTTTCGGTTGACGGCATTCAGGATTTCTGGGCGATTGAGCTGCAGTATTCCGATATTGCCTTTTTTTTCATACGCAAGTGTTTGAAAGTCCGGCATCTGTATCCCCCTATATCGATTTTACCACATTGAGAAAATCGGATTCCCATATGTAGAATGCGGATTGAAAGAGAAGAGGTAAGAATCGCATTTAGAATTTAGATATCCTATCCTTCATATGCCTGTCAAGTTGGACCTCCAATAGCCCGATAGTTTACATCCGATTTGATTAAAAATTTGCGGAAAGTATGACAACCAATCACAACGGCGGTGCCCGAGTTCAGTCAGCACGCGGAAAATCCTCTTCTGGAGACCTCCCTCCAATACATCTATCGCCCGCTGCAAGCACTTCGAAATCAATTTGCTTTTGGAGTTTTAAAGGGCTATACTTTTGATAGTCAAGGGGTTGCTTTTTTTGGCCTGGCCCGGAGTTTGGGTTTGGCAAGTGCGTCTGACGGCATTATGCGCAGATTCAATACGACAATAGGGGAGTAAAAACATGTCCATATTTTTAGGCCGTATAAAATTGGTAATTTTGAAATAGTAAACCGTTTTATCGATCGGCCATTTACTACGATCTTGCAGATGAAAACGGGTTTTTCAGCAGTGGGCGGAACCCCCTGTGCCCCAGTCGAATATGATATGCCGATAGAAGAGGACTTGTTATGAATAATATCAATAAAGGAAATGACGAATTCAAGCGTGTACGTGCCATTGATCTATGGATTAATCTTGAGCACGTTTTCGATCCAGTCTCCGGTGAAATCCCCGACTGGCTGATCCGTGTGAAAGAGGACACTTTTCACGTTGGTGACGAATTTTTTAAAACGTATAGCGTCAATGAGCTTGTCGCTATCATGGACGATGCCGGTGTGGTAAAAGGGGTGCTCAATACCTACGCAGCCCGTCCGTCGGAGTTTGTGCTCGATTTTGTCAGGCAGCGGCCGGATCGATTCGTCCTGTCGGCGGAGGTAAATCCGTTGGGAATGATGAAGGAACTCTGGGCATTGGAAGGTCTGGTGAATGAGTTCCCGGTGGTCATGGCACGGGTGGTTCCATTTTTCTATGATATGCCGCCAAGCGATGCCGTGTATTACCCTCTGTATACCAAATGCGTGGAACTGGACCTCCCCATTTCAATCAACACGGGAATTCCCGGGCCTCCAATGCCTGGTGAATGCCAGAATCCCATGCATCTGGACAAGGTCTGCCTTCGGTTTCCGGATCTTCGCATCTGTATGGCACATGGGGCGGATCCCTGGTGGGATTGGGCCATTCGGCTGATGATCAAATATAAAAACCTTCGACTGATGACATCGGCCTACTTGCCCAAATATTTGCCGCCTCAGCTAATTCATTACATGAACACCCGAGGTCAGGACAGAATTATGTTTGCATCGGACCTGCCCATTCTAATGCCGGATCGATGTATTAAGGAGGCACAGAAGTTGGATTTCCGGGAAGGCGTCCTTGACAGATACCTCTACCAGAACGCTGAAGCTTTCTTTTTCAGGCAACGAAATCCACGCTACGGGAAATAGAGCAGCTTGTCATGAATAGACATTTACTCGGAAATGGGAATGGAATAACAGCTGTCATCCGCTCCAACTCGACCCTTGTCGAAAACAAACTTCATGCAATACTCTTTTGCCCGGGAAATCTCGGTAAAGGACTAATCCCGACCTAAAGCTGTCGGGGTGAACATGCCTGTTTGTAAACCACGATTTAACAGAAGCGAATCGAACATGCCCAGTGTCCAGTACTGTGTTTTAAAATCGGTTATGCCCAGGGACATGGTAAAAGCGTAATTTTCCTTTCCATCACCGGCATCCACCACCGTGTGTTTTTGTGATTGGAAGTACCCCTTCCAGAACTCGCCGTTTTTGTCGTAAATCGCGGCGTTGTTGATTTTCCAGTTTTCATCGATCACCCACACCACCCGCTTGGACATGGGATATCTTGGATCTTTAGGGGTTATTTCAATTAGATAGGTATTTTTGAGCTCCCAGGGCTCTTCCGGACCGAAAACAATCGGGTGGTTCCATTCTTTTCCGGGCAGATCGTGGACCCATCGCTGATGATTCGACAGCACAAGCGTCTTCTTCTCTCCGACATACGCGTAATTGAAATTCGGAATTTTGCCGTCGAAACCGAAGATATCGTCCCATGTCAATGGGGTTCCGCGGATGGGGTTGGCCCTTTCAGAGGAGACCATTCTCAAGGTCCGTCTCATCGTTGGAATGTAGGTCCACATGTCATCCTCTTTTACCGGGTCTTTGTAGCGCCAGGTCAGGGTTGCCATCCCCCTATTGGGCGGTGTTTCGGAGTCCAGAAGCGTGGACCAGAAAAGTTGGTTTGGATTGTCGAGTTCAGGAACCGGCGGAACCATAGTCCGGTTTGAAAATCGAAGGCAGTCATAACTGGCCTGCGCATGGGCAACAGGACCTCCCGACCGCTGCGAAAAAGTGTGGTATGTCCCGCCGGGCATGCTCCAGTCATCCACAAACCATGCATAATACCTGTTCCAGATGATCTTCAGCGCCAGGTCCGGCTCTTTTGGATCCGGAAACGGGAGGCCGAGATCCGGATAACCCTCCAGCAGCCCGTCAGGGCTCAATTTGACTTTTCCGGCATTTTGTTCCGTAGCTTTTTTGAAGACCTTTCCGGTGGGAAGCAATTTCGGTTCTCCGACGTGGATGGTCACCGGTTTGACAAATCCCCATCCATCTTTGATGAATCGTGCAATGTACGGGGGAAAATAATCCTCGTACTGATCGATATTGCTCGAAGAAATGACGTCTCCAGGCTTCGGTTCGCTTGCACAGATCACACTCGATCCGCCATGGATCCACACCGCAAGCAGAATGACTAGGAAAAAAAAGCGTTTCATCATTACATTTTTCATCATATCGACATCCTTTCAATGATAAAAAGGGTGGAATAAGTCCGGGTACTCACGGCCCCGGCCAAAGAAAGCCATAAGACCGTCAAGGGAAGGAGTACTGAGTCGTCAGGACAATCATGTCTTTTTCCCTGAAAAGCCCGTAGGGGTAAACGTAATCGTCCTTTCCGAACAGGTTGGTGTAGGTCAATTCGAATCGCCAGCTTCTGTTCATCCAATCGGGGTTATAGGCAAAGGACGGTTTGACCAGACCGGTGTTCCGAAAATTGTAAATCGCGGTCAAGCCGATGGTGTACATGCCGAATCCATAGTTTGTGCTGCCCGAGGCGAAAATCGTGTGTTCATCTTTGTACCGGCGGATAAACGTGGTCGGCAGCACCACACGATCGGTGGAATCGAGTATGAATTCCCCGACATATTCCAAGATAAATGAAAAGACCTGGTGCTGGTTTAACGAGGGAATCATCATGTCCTTGTTAAGTCCGAGTTGAACCAGCAAGTTGTTCTTTTCAGCGATGCCTTCCGGATATTTCACATAGTCGAGTGAATTGTATTCCCTGTCCGGTCGGTAAGCCGCATCCACCCGAACAACCCCAAAGTCGAAATTTTTGTTGCCGTACAATCCGTATACATTTTGCCGGGGGTATTGAATCACGTAATTCGTCACGGCACCGGGAGGTTGAAGCCCGCCCTCGATTCGAATCGTCGGATCGAGTTCATTCGCACGCCAGAAATAAACGCCGGTTTGCCATCCGTAAAAAGTGGACGAGGTCTTGAAACCATAACGGGCGTCCTCAAGTGAAGAATCGGGGTAGTCATAGGTTATGTTCGGAATTCGCGCCAGATACAGGCCAAGATCCGGGTAGGGTGTTCCGGCGAAGGCGGGCCCGAAAATGGTTGTGGCCTCTGCAGCCGGAAATGGGCCGATATAAGCCGTTTCCAACGGTGCCCCGAACAGCGGGCCCGGTACGACCAGGGTTCCCAGATCGTCTGGAAAAGGATACGAGGGATGGCCAAAGGGCAGGGAGATCACCGCGTTTTGAGTACCCAATTGCGATTCGTACCGCGTTTCCGGATACGCTGCAAAACGGGCTATCGGGGTAAAGGAACCGTCGGAGTTCACATTTCCGAACGAGGATTCCCTTCGATTGACGCGATATCGGTCAGGCTGCCAGTAAGGGCTGTAAATCCAGTCTAAAGAGCTTCTTATGGAGATGAATTCATGGATTCCGCGAACCATCCAGATAGGCATTCGCGTATCTTCCAGATTCGTGAACCCCAGCTCGAACCGGGCATCCAGGGGATTGATGACATCGCCGACTCTTGCACTGATCGATTCCCCCCAATTGACGATCTGCTTGCCTATTCTGATGCTGTGAAACGGGGTCGGCTGCCAGCTCAACCGCAATTCGCGGAAATCCAATTGATTGTAGTGATTGGCTGGAATGCCAGCGCCCTTTTCGCGATGGTACTCACTTTCGTATACCGCCAATACCTCGGCTTTCAGCTTCAAATTTTCGGTAAACTCGCCGTTCAAGTTGACTCTGAACCAGTTTCTAAAGGTAGCCAAGGGGTCATTGTTTTCGCTGTAATCCCAGTTTTCCGTCCAGATTCCGGTGTTGTTTCTCAAGAAACCGTCTATCGTCCATGTACCGAACCTCAAGTTGTCGGCGTTCGATCGAGAGGGCATGGAGGTAAATATCACAAGAAAAACGGACAAGCAGATCAGAACCTTCCAGTTGTATGCATACTTGTTTTTCAACATATAATCTCTCCTCTCCCTTAAGAATAAATGTTCATTATAAGCTTGCATGGCATAAATGCGTGAGCTTTAAAAAAGTTACTTTTTCGTATTCCTCACCCCGCTTTCTATGTTCATATAACTGTTTACCGTGAGGCGGCAGTTCCATAGCATATCTGATCTGTCGGATACATATCGTGCCTTTTTTCTTGAGTTAGCCGGGGTTGCACGGTTTACCCACCTTTTCTAGGAATGTCGACCATCCTGGTTCGAATTCAGCAGCTTCGGATCGGACTTACGGGTGTTCAGCCTTAAAAAGCGGTCTAAAGCTATATGGTTGAGTTGATCACAATCTTTGGCATAAAAAAATAGTGGTACAAAAGGAGCACAAGTTTTGTTACAGGCATACTCCCGCATTTCGATGATAAAAATGCGGCCCCTTGCGAAGATTGGGAAAATCATCCAATTCAAGCAGAAACCATGTGAAAAGAGCCATGACGTTTATTATTTAAGATTTCGGAAAAACGCTGCAGGTTGAGGATTAGTAAAAATCAGAGGAAGTGCTTAAAGGTTTATTTCTATTTAAATTGGCAGAATTAATTTGTCAATACATTTAATTTGCAAAATGGGCGCCAAGTCGAAATTGGCAAATGGGACCACCCGCCTCGGCAAAAAATTTCAGATATGCCCTCTTGTCATCACAAGAAGCCCATGTCACGATTGACACACCGGACAAAAGTTTGATGAGCCATATGGTACAATATCGGCAAGAGTCGGCTCAGGTCACTCTCTCGCCCCGACCACTGTCTTAATAAAAAAAAAGCCGTTGCGATTGCAAGGGCTTTCTGCGTTTCTGGGGGCCGGATAGCTTTCAAGACAAGTTATTTGGACACGAAAAGTGGACCCAACACCTGAATTATAAAACATCATTGGGGACGATAGCTGTCTAAGCCGATAAGGCCACTTGCCGGCGCCGGACAAGCGAAGCCCGATCCCGTGTCCCTCGTCGCGCCCGTATCGCTTTTCTCGTCGGAGAACGGCCCGGTCCGATCTGCCATAAACCCCGGCTTTTTTATTTTTTATTGTACCATTGGATACACTTTGGTAATTTTGCAGGAAAAGACAAAAGGCATATTCGTTGGCGTTAATTTCGGTTTGCACATGAAAGAGGCCGTTGCGATTGCAACGGCTTTTATCAGCGGCACAAAGCATTAACATTTGGTGCAGGGAAAAGGGTCGACCGGTGGATGCGTCGGCTCGCGCTGAGTTCGCTCAAGTCAAACTAGTCGAACTGGACCGGCAAAAGGGCCAACCGGACGGTTAGGTTGGACCTGGCGATGGTCCGGCTTCGCGTGGAATTATATACAAAGGTATAGCTGCATGGATGAAAATCAGATAAATCATAAATTAATTATTCGCGGGTTATCGCATGAAGATTACCCCCACATCAAACGGATCATGGATAAAGTGTACGCGGAATTAGGCGGGGCCTGGAGACCGCATGAATATGACGTTTTGATAGACAATTTCCCGGAAGGTCAAATCTGTATTGAGGACAACGGCGTGGTTGTTGCCGCCGCCCTTTCGATATTGGTCAATGACGAGGAGTTCGAGAACCGGCATACTTACGAGGATCTGGTGGATAAGGGACGCATGACAGGCCATGATCCCGATGGAAACGCATTGTACGGCGTGGATGTTTTCGTAGATCCGGATTATCGAGGCCTGCGATTAGGCAGACGGTTGTATGACGCGCGAAAGGAGCTTTGTGAAAAGCTGAATTTGAAGGGAATTATATTCGGTGGACGGATTCCCGGCTACAGCGAATACGCTGACGCCATGTCACCATCGGAATATATCCAAAAGGTCAAAGCCAACGAGATCTATGATTCCGTGCTGACTTTCCAGCTTGCAAATGATTTTCACATTAAAAAAGTGATGAAGAATTACATACCGGAAGATACCAAGTCCAATTCCTACGGCGTTTTAATGGAGTGGAACAACATCTATTACGAAAAACGCCAACAATTGTTTGGCGGCAGAAAATCCTTTCCGCGTATCGGAGTCGTCCAGTGGCAGATGCGCCCTTTTGCCGACGTAGATGACTTTTTGCATCAAGCGGAATTTTTCGTGGACGCTGTTGCCGGCTATAATTCCGACCTGGTATTGTTTCCGGAACTTCTGAATGCTCCCCTGCTCAAGATTTTCAACCAGGAAAACCCGGCCGAAGCCATGCGCTCGCTCGCACAATACACCGAGGATATCCGCAAGGCCTTTGTAAATATGGCAATCAGCTATAATATCAATATCGTGACCGGGAGCGTACCCGAGCTAAAGGGGGATTTACTTTACAATGTCTCTTTCCTTTGTCGCCGTGACGGGACCTCCGATTCCCAGAGCAAGCTACACATAACTCCGGACGAAGCCCAGTACTGGGGATTTACGGGTGGTGATGATATCAGCATATTCGATACCGATATCGGCAAAATCGGCATCCTCATCTGTTATGACGTGGAGTTTCCGGAACTCTCGAGGCATCTTGTGGACAAGGGGATGACGCTCCTTCTGGTTCCATTTTTGACCGACACCAAGAACTCATACTTGCGGGTCAGACGCTGCTCCCAGGCCCGCGCTATCGAAAATGAGTGCTACGTGGCGATTTCAGGCAGTGTCGGCAATTTGCCGAAAGTGGAGAATATGGATATCCAGTATTCTCAGTCAGCCATCTTCACGCCCTCGGATTTTGCATTTCCCCACGACGCCATTGCCGCGGAAGCCACACCCAATACAGAGATGACCCTCATGGTGGATCTGGATCTCGATCTGTTGAAAGAACTGCGACAGCACGGAAGTGTACAAAATCTGCAGAGCCGGCGTAAGGAATTGTACGAGGTGATCTGGAAGCCGCACCTGCGTGGGATGGCCGGAGTCGATTTGTAATGGAAAGCAGGGCTAAAAGGTTACTGCATGTTCGGCGGATTCCGCGTGCTGGAAAGCAGTGCAAAAACCAGCAGGCGGAAAAGAGGTGACGGCGTGTTTCGCTCAATGTGGATTCCAATCTCCCGGTTGAAGGTCTGTCCGTACTTTTCCAGAATTTTTTTAACTGTGGAATGCTTCGATTTCGCCATTTAGATCACCCGGGGCTTCAGATTGAAATCAAGCGGACGGCCGCTCATGCATACAGGCAAGCTCCGCCGATTCGATAATATGTCCGTTTGCGACGGCATCGAATACGCTTCGATCCGCGCCGGCATCCAGGTCCAATTCAATGTCCAAAGCAAGCAGACGAAAGCTGTAATGCATTCGGCGGCTAACGGACCTGACGGAATTCATCAGGCACATTTTCCGACGATTGTCGACCAACCTTCTTTTCGTTTCACTTGTCGGATTTCAAATCGTTCGGCAGCCATTTTTTCAATCACCTGTGCCTCGTTTTTTTCGATGATGCCGGCGGCGATCAAAATGCCGTCTCTTTCCAGCACGTCGTGAATATCGTCCAGCAGCGTGAGAACGACCTCCGATAGAATATTTGCCGCAACAAGATCGAATCGGCCGCGGACGCCTTTTGTCAATCGACCGACATGAAGCGCGAAACGCTTCGGGTCGATACGGTTAATCATCATATTTTTACGGGCGACTTCAACTGCAAACGGGTCGATGTCCACTCCATGTACATAGGACGCCCCAAGTGCTGCGGCTGCGATCATCAGAATGCCGGATCCCGTTCCCACGTCCAGCATACGGTCTTGGGGTGTGAGAAAGGATTGGATCATTTCGAGGCAGGTGGCGGTTGTAGGATGGAGACCGGTGCCGAACGCCATTCCCGGATCAATTTCGATGATGATATCCGCCGGCTCCGCATCCACATGACGCCAGGTGGGCTTGATGAGAATACGATCCGTGATGCGTTGCGGAAAAAAGAACGTTTTCCAGGCGTGCGCCCAGTCTTCTTCGTCGATCTCCCGGTAAAGTGTTCGGAAGTCACATCCGGATTCCCGCTTCAGCTGCAGCATTTTACGTTCAAGTCGCCGGCATTTTTCCACGAGCATTGCATCTTTGGGAAAATACCCGATGACGCCGTAATGTTCAGGAAGGGCGACCGCATCTTCCCCCCACCCCTCCTCAGGCGTCAGCCCCGGATCTTCGATAACGACGCCCTGAAGCCCGAAATCGGAAAACACGTCGGCTACCGTTTCCAGCAATCGCGCCGGATTTTCACCGTAAATCACCACCCTTGTTTCAACATATCTCACATGAACCCCGGTAATCCCGGTTTCACGATTTCCCCTCAGGCCCAATATCGGCGAGTACTCTTTTCCGAACGCAATTGCGATTACTCATACTTTTTTAAAAATGTTTCCTTTGGCGGGTTGAAATACCCATGCCGGACTTCGGGGAATTCGCGCCGTATCCGATTGAATATTTTTTTCATGCCCAACGGCATCCCATGGGGGGTCAATGCATCCATAATGTTCCAGTACCGCTTGGGATCGAAATTCAGGTTTCGCCACTGGATCATGTGAATGGGATATGCCGTTAAAAAACGCCGCATGGCCTCATATTCCTGTGGCGTGTCCGTAAACCCGGGGCAGTTGAAATAATTGATGGAAACGAACTTGCCCCCGGCCAGGGCCAGGCCGATGCTGTCGAGCACGTCATCGAATCGATAGCCGCGAGGCCTGAAGTAGCCGTCATAGCAGATTTGCCTGAGGCTGTTCAGACTGATTCGAATGCTGTCCAGTCCGGCATCGAAAAGCTTCATCACACGATCGGGTTTACCGCCGTTGGTATTCATATTGATCGTCCCCTCCGAGGTGGCCTTTCGGATCGAACGGATGGCCGGTTCGATCACATGGGCCGCCATAAGCGGGTCTCCCTCGCATCCTTGACCGAAGCTTACCACCGCGCGCTTCACGCGTTTAATGTGGTACAGGGCCACTTCGGCGATTTCCTCCGGATCGGGCGTAAAATCGATGCGCTTCTGACTGCATTGAATTTCAGGATGATCCTGAAGCGATATGCATCCCAGGCAGCCCGCATTGCATGTCGCAGCGGTCGGCAGCGGCGCCTCGTAGCGGCCCAGAAAAAAATTCTTGCCCGCCGGGCAGCCGTAGGTCAGTGCACATGTTTCCAGATGGTGTCGCAGCCTGTTTTTCGGCATCTCCCGCCTGATTGCCTCGATGCCCCGCTTCACGTCCTCGGTATCCATAAACCTCAAATCCTGCCGGGGCTCTTTATCCACCAGGACAAGCGGTGTCCTGAAGCGATTCCCCGACCACCCCACGGCACCGTAGGAAAAAAGCGGCAAAAACGATGCAGACGCCGACTCCTCGTATGCCGTTACATAGGTGTTGAAATAGCCGGGAGAATTGAACACCGCCACCGGATATATCGGTTCATCCGGTGCAAACGGGTTTTGATGGAGCACTTCGAAGCATTGTTCTGAAATATGATACACGATCGGCCGCCGGCCCGGCAGCAGCATCAATTCCCCGCCGTGCGGCATGGCAATGGTGTCTTTTCGTGTCAGCGGCACCAATTTCGGCCCGGCCATTCCCACCGCCGCATAACCATCGACGTCAAAAATGCCGCCTTCGGAATCGGCCGCCATCGCCGTTATCCAGTTTTTTTTCATAGCTTTTTAAACCGTTCACCATTCACTGTTCACTATTCAACATTCACTAACCAATATTCACTGTTCACTGTTCACCGTAATACCGCCGGTGCTTATTCAAAGCAACGGCTTTTTTACAGCACCCGGCAAGTGCGGGGAGCGCCTATGATTACCGATATCATCAGCCGACGCGGAATGCTTGACACCCTGAATATTAGCGCCTATATTCCGAAAAATGCAGTGGCAAACTGCTTTTTGACAACTTGATTCTCCTCCGGAAAAGGAAACGATAATGGAGCGAAAAACGACTGAAACGGCCATTCGAATCATGTACAACGGTTCGGGTTTCTCTGAAAAAGCCATCGATTATTATGCATTGAAGCCTCACATGGGAATCCTCCCCAATGCCGACCAGGTCTCGGGGATGACCGGCACCTGCGGTGATACCATGGAAATCTATCTTGAAGTCAAAGACGGCCTGATAACCGACGCAAAATACGACGTCATGGGCTGCATCGGCGCCGTGTCCGCAGCAATGGCCGTTGTCGATCTGATCAAGGGAAAACCCCTGGATTGTGCTGAAACCATTGGTGACAGCGAAGTGTTTTACATGCTGGAGGAAATTCCGGAAGAGAAGCACCACTGCATTCAATTGGCGGTTAAAACCTTGCACAAGGCATTACATGAATACAAGCAAAATCATTCAGCCATGCCTTAGGAAGCCGTTGCGCGTATAGGTTTCAACCATTTTCTGCTTTGCAGGTCGATGCTTTCAATGTGAGGAATGATCCTATGAACGGTTATTTTTCACGCCGTAAGTTTCTGCATTCCATTGCGGGAATGTGGGGGAGTCTGCTTACTTTTCCGCTTTTCGTAAAACCCGGCAGAAGCCGCGCCGGTCGTGTACAGGAGGAAGCCATGAAACTTCCCGCGCCAAGAACGGATGGCCCTGTTTCACTGGAGCATACGATTCAAAGCCGTCGTACGGTGAGGTCCTTCGATAGTGAAAGAGCCATCTCGACGGAAGACCTTTCCCAACTGCTTTGGTCGGCACAGGGGATTACCGAAACCGGCGGATTTAAGCGGGCGGCGCCTTCGGCAGGAGCCCTGTATCCTCTCGATATCTATGCCGCTGTCGGCTCCGGCAGTGTTAACGGGATGGAAGCCGGCGTTTACCGGTATGATCCGGCCTCACACGGCATCCATAAAATCACCGGCTCGGATGTCAGAAAAGAGCTGGCGGAAGCGGCCCTTCACCAGATGTGGATGGCACGGGCTCCGGTCAATGTTATCATCACTGCTGAATATTCCCGAATTACAGGCAAATATGGAAACCGCGGTATTCGGTATGCCCACATGGAAGCCGGAAATGTCAGCCAAAATCTCTTTCTTCAGGCGGAGGCAGTGGGTTTGAAAGCCGGGATCGTGGGGGCGTTTAACGATCGGGCGGTCACCCGGATTCTGCAAACGCCCGAAGCTCATGAGCCGGTATTAATCATGCCGGTGGGCTACGGCGCCTGAAATTTTTATTCGCATATCGACAAACCGGACCGCCTGCCGATACAGGCCGTGAAACGCCATGCAGCATCAACAGCAACGGTCGTCTAATGGTCGCGATGTACGCCTTCCACAAACCATTTCGGCTTCCTGCGTCGGGTCCATTTTGCAAATCTTCCTTTCTCACAGATGTAGAAACGGCGGTATGCCGCCACGGCATCATTCGATACCTTGTACCGGTCCGGCATGGCTTGTGCAAATGCCGTAATCCCGCAATCTTCGATCTTCGGCGGGTCGAGATCTCGGGCAACCCGTGCCGAATCATGATCCGAAACCGCACAGAAGCGATAACGATATTCATCATTTAGCGCAAGTGCAAGACGACGCAGCCACAACCAGTTCGAAAGCGACCGGCCTGCCCACCTCGTGCAGGGGTGCCTTACGTGTGTGGATTTGTATGGAGCTGCTCCACCGTTTTCGTTGATCACCGTGCACAGCATCTGCGTGCTCTCAAGAACCATTTTAATCACGTGCTGATCCGCATGGTACCGCGCGCACTTTCGAATATCCGTATCGAGAATAAAAATGTTCATCTTTTCTCATTCTCCCGACGGGTCCGAATCGATAGAGCCTAGGGCATAAAAAGCAAGCCCCCTTCTGAGGAAGGGGGCACGAATAGAAACCACTCGACGGCAAATTCATTCAATCGTTAGTTCGGCCGCAAATGTTTCGGGCGATCATGTCGGCTTAAACCCCTGAAATCTGGTGAATCCGTTTTGCACTTTCCTCGGCTTCGGACATGATATCGGATACCAGTTCCTTGATCGACAGGTTTTCCTTGGTCCGTCCGATCACCTGGCCACATGGGAATACGGCATCTTCCCCCCCGTCCACCCAGGCAGTCGCCGCTTTTTGACTGGTGATATACGGAAGCAGTTCTTCCAGGGAAGCACCTTTGTTTTCCATTTCCTCGATTTTTTGCGCCCACTCGTTCCTGTACACCCGGATGGGGCTGCCGATGGACTTCTGAATCACCATGGTGTCCGTCATCTGGGCGGCGATGATCTTGTCCTTGATCGATTCATGAACGGGGCATTCCGTTGTATTCAGAAACCGGCTCCCCATGATGACGCCATCGGCGCCCATGGCCAAGCCCGCCACCATGGATCTTCCATCGCAAAAGCCGCCTCCGGCCACAAGGGGCTGTTTCAGATGGCCCGCCGCCTCGCTGATAAGAACCAGTGTACTGATTTCTTCCATTCCGGGGTGCCCTCCGCACTCCGCGCCGACCAGGGAAACGATATCGATCCCCAGGTTGTCGACTTTTACGGCGTCCCGCAGCCTGGCACATTTGTGAATATGTTTGGCGCCCATGCCCCTGATTTTTTCCAGGTGGGGCTGAGGGCTCCTTCCCGCGGTTTCGATGATTTTAACGTTCTGATCGGCAAGAATGTCCAGGGTTACGTCAACCGTCCGCGCGTCATGGCCGGGAAACAGCGACACATTCACACCCCAGGGTTTATCCGTTAAACTCTTCAGCCTGGCGAGTGCTTCCACCAGCGTTTTTTCATCCGGATACATGGCCGACGCAAGGCACGCAAAAATGCCGGCCTCAGCACATGCCGCGACAAAATCGGCGTTGCTCAAATTCATCATGGTTCCGCATTGAATGGGGTGTTGAACACCCAGCAATTCGGTAAAACGTGTTTTAAACATTTACGCCTCCTTAGTTGTGGAATTGAAATTGAAGAATCGATATGGGCATTCTTTTTCATAAGAAATTTGATAATGGAAAACAACAAATTAATTTTCCGCAGACGTGTTGCCGGTCTTTTTTAACCGGTCCGGTTCACCGCTTTTTCAGGCTCTCCAGAAGGGCATCGATCCGTTGGTGATTTTCGTCGGTGCCCATGTAGGTTCTAAACAGCCATTCCTGTATCTTCATGGCCCCGTCAAGACCCTGGTTGAGCAGTGTATGGCCCAACTGTTTGGTTTCCTGAAGCACTTCCCGGTCAAAAGCGGCCATGTTCAAGGCGATTTCCATGACCGAATCGACGAGTTGTCCTTCGGGGAAAACCTTGCTCACATAGCCCATTTTCTCCGCCTCGGCCGCATCGTAGATGCGCCCGGTCAACGCGACTTCCTTGGCCCTGCCGAGCCCGATGATGCGCCACAAGGGGTCCAGAATGGGCGTAAGCGAAAGTACGATTTCCCGCTGACCGAATTTGGCCCTTTCCGAAGCATACCGAATGTCGCACATCATCGTGAGATCGAACCCTCCGGCGATCGCCGGCCCGCCGATTGCGGCAATCACCGGCTGTCGACAGAAAAGAATCGAACGGTAGGCCCGGTGAAAAAGATCGATAAAAGAACCATTGGTTTCCTTCTGAATGGTCCGTATAAAGTTCAGGTCAAACCCCGCCGAGAAGTATTTCTCTCCACCGGTGAACACCACGACATGGATACCGTCGCGCATGCTGATGTGCTCGAAAACCGCGGCGATTTCTTCCAGCACCTCGGGAGAAAGGGCGTTTCGTTTATCAGGTCTGTGAATAACCACCTTTGCCGTTTTGTGCTCGACTGTATACTGCAAATACGTCAGATCCATTATCTCTCCTTGTCTTCGGTTTATATAGTGTCCATCCAGAAATGAGAAAATTCGATTCGGTTCAAGGCGGTCGAAAATTTTAACCGCAGGAATACATTGAGTATTTTGAGGATTAAAATTTACCGGCCAATGCCGAAATGGAGCGAATCAGCCATTTCTGGATGGGCACTCATTATTTTTTGCATCAGCGCATCCCACTGCTCATCCACCATGCGCTGAATATGCCGGACATCCTCATCCGTGAGATGAGCAAACCTCCCCTGGCCCTTCAGATACGATTTCACCGGAAGACCGCCCCTGTAATTGAGCGTATAGCGTACGCCCCCTTCGATCTCATACAAAGGAAAGATGTTCGTCTTTACGGCCAGGCGTGAAAACGCGATTGTCCTGTCACTGGGAAACTTCCATCCCGTAGGGCATGCTGCAAAAACATGGATAAAGCGGGAGCCGCCTTTTAGATCCCTGGCCTTTTTAAATTTCCGGATCATATCCTCCGGAAAGGCGATATCGGCCGTCGCGGCATAGGGAATGCCGTGCGCCGCCATGATCTCCATGATATTCTTCTTGCGGTCTTTTTTCCAACCCTCTCCCGGCGTTGTGGTGGTTCGCATGCCGAACGGGGTGGCGGAGCTTCTCTGAACACCCGTATTCATGTATGCCTCGTTGTCATAGCAGACATAGATGAAATCTTCATTGCGCTCCACGGCTCCGCTCAAGGCCTGCAGACCGATGTCGAATGTTCCCCCGTCACCGGCCCAGACCATCACCGCCGTATCGCGTTGCCCCCGTGCATCCAGCGCCGCCCGGAGACCGGCGGCGGTGGCTCCGGCCGAGGCAAAGGCCGTGTGCATGACGGGAACTTTCAGCGCGGTCTGCGGATACGAACCCGAGATGACTCCCCAGCAGCAAGCCGGCATGACAATGGCGGTTTTGGGCCCCATGGCGCTTAACGCGAACTTCATCGCGATCACCGCCCCGCAACCGGGACACGCCACGTGACCGGAATACATGTAATCTGCTTGCGTTGTATTTACGGCACACATAAAAGCTCTTCGTTAATGATGTTTCAATCACAAAACGCCCATCAATCCATCACGACGCAATCGATTCAGGCCGCCTGTTATATCATCCTCTCGAGGCCCGATCCTATCCAGACACTCTGATCGAAGGGCCCTTGACCCTCTTTCGTCATGCGGTAAATCGATTCGATGGTTTCCGGGGTAATGTCTCTTCCGCCCAAGCCGGCGA
Organism: Desulfobacterales bacterium; assembly: GCA_046483495.1. Classification (GTDB taxonomy): domain Bacteria; phylum Desulfobacterota; class Desulfobacteria; order Desulfobacterales; family UBA5616; genus CAYLRU01. The sequence continues at coordinate 10,354 of JAWODC010000051.1, read as the reverse complement.
TGTAGCTGTAGATTTCGGGACAATGATCCGGGCGATACAGAGCGGCTTTGAGCTCCTGGGCAAAAATGCCGCCGACGCCGAATGAGCAGTTCCGGTCGATAACGGCGATTTTTCGGCTGTGTTTGAGCGCCCTTCGAAGGGCATCTCCTGGAAACGGCCTGAACATTTTGAGTTTAACAAGGCCGGCTTTCTCGCCGTTTCGACGAAGCGCGCCGACGGCATGACGGCAATTACCGGCATTCGTACCCGTCGCCAGGAGAATCACGTCGGCATCTTCACAAAAAAACGGTTCCAACAACCCGTATCTTCGGCCGAACAGGGTTTGAAATTCCTCCTCGACCTTTGAAAAATACGCCGGTACGCACGCCATCGATTTTTCGATCGCATGCCGCATTTCCATGTAAACGGCAGGCGGTGACATTTGGCTGATATTGGCCGGATAATCGACATCCATTTCACCGCGGGGTTCGAGCGCCGGCAAAAACCGGTCCACGGTGTCCTGGTCCGGGATATCGACCGGTTCATAGGTGTGGGAAAGAAAAAAGGCATCCAGCACCACCATGACCGGCAAACGCACCCGTTCGGCCAGCCGGAAAGCCATGAGTGTCGTATCCAGTACTTCCTGGCCATTCTCGCAATACAGCTGAATCCATCCGGTGTCCCGCTGTGCCAGGCTGTCGGTCTGATCGGTCCAGATGTTCCATCCGGGCGCAAGCGCTCGATTCACTTCGGCCATAACGATCGGCAGGCGTGCCGCAGACGCCCAGTGCAGCAGCTCGTGCATGTAAGCCAGGCCCTGTGAAGACGTTGCCGTAAATGTTCTTACGCCACCGGTGGCCGCCCCAATGGCGGCGGCCATGGCCGAATGTTCACTTTCAACACAGATAAACCGCGCATCCATTTTTCCTGCGGCGCAGTATTCGGACAGCGCTTCCACGATGTGCGTCTGCGGCGTAATCGGGTATGCCGATACCACGCGGACACCGGCCAACCGAACGGCTTCGGATACGGCATGGCTTCCTTCCACCACCTGTCTCATTCCGGCTCCTCCCTCAAGGCCATGGCGCATCTCGGACATTCCGCCACGCAGATGCCGCAGCCTTTGCAGTATTCCAACAGAATGGCGCGGTTCCCGCCTGTGCCGGTCACGGCCATTTCCGGACAAAACAGCCGGCAGTTGCCGCAATCGTTGCATATGCCGCAATTGAAGCACCGCCCGGATTCCCGCAGCACCGCATCTTCTGAAAGAGGCTGTTCGAGTTCGGAAAACGCCTTTTCCGGTTCAAGGAACGTCAACGGAATCGAATGTGCGGAGACCCTCGGCTGCAAGGTGAAATAATCCGGGTTGAGATCCCCATAGGCGACTACCCGAGGACGCCTGTTTTTCCTTTCGCCGCCGATATAGATCTCCAGAGAAATCGAAGGGCCGCCGCCGACCTGTATTTTTCTCATGTCTTCCGCCACATCCACACCGTTGCCGGACAGAATCACATCCATCGCAACAGCGGCCTGCTTGCCCGACGCCACGGCATGGGCCAAACTCTTGTCGATATCGGCAAGATCGCCGCCGTAAATGATGGGGGTTTTGCCGACTGCAATCCGGCAGTGGCTTAGACGGATATGGTCATCGTCCATGGCCATGAGCCTATCCCAGGGTTCTTCCGCCTGAGCCCCGACAGCCGAAAAGACATGCCCCATGTGAATCGCCTCGACCGGCGCGTCTTTCGGAACCGCCCTTGCCCGGCCTTCGGCCGTTTTGCCGTCAATTTTCATCCGCTGCACATATAGTGTGCATTCGTCATTTGTTTTCTCCAGGCGAACCGGAGAGGCCAACGTCAACAGTCGAACCCCTTCTTCCAGCGCCGATGCCGTCTCCCGGCTGCAGGCCGGCATATCCTGTTCGCGCCGACGGTACACCAAAGTCGTTTCTATGCCCAGACGGACAAGCGTCCGTGACACGTCAACGGCCGTGTTGCCGCCCCCGATAACCGCCGCGGAACCTTTAACATCCGGTATGTTTCCTTTTTTCAATTCTGAAAGAAAGGCCAGACCATCATGCATGTTTTCTTCACCAACGATCCCTAAAGTCAGCGGCCGGCGATGACCGCAAGCCACGAACACGGCATCATACGCGTGGGTCAACTCCGAGAGGGCGTTCTCAGTTATCGGTGAATTGCAGCGGATGTCGACACCGAGTCCCTGAATCCGTTTGATTTCAAATGCCGGAACATCACCCGGCAGTCGATATGAAGGTATTCCCCAGCGAAGCAGGCCCCCGGGCTCGCTTTCGGATTCAAAGATGGTGCAGGCATACCCTAAAAGGATTGAAAAATACGCCATGGCCAGGCCGGCAGGCCCGGCCCCGACCACGGCCGCTTTTTTTCGTTTGGGCGGGAACCTGAAAACAGCCGGATTAAGCCGGCCGGCGAAAGCCTCGTCTCCAAGAAAGCGTTCGATGCACCGTATCGACACGGCCTGATCGAATTGACCCCGATTGCAGGCGCCTTCACAGGGATGAAAACACACCCGGCCGGATACCGCCGGGAAGGGGTTCTCCATCAGAATGCATTCAAGAGCCCGTTTGTAAAAACCGTCATGAACCAGTTTTTCCACGCGGGCGATATCCTCCCCCACGGGACATGCCGCACTGCACGGTGCTGTCTTTTGGGCAATTTCAGGCCGAACATACCGCCAGAATCCGGTGATGTTAGCTTCTGTAGAGGTATGGGATCGGGAGATCAAAAATGGTATATCCGGAAGTGTCATATCAGCGCCGTCCGTATATTCTGCACTTTTCTACAACTCCGGCCCGCATCGGTTTTTCTCTGACGGGCTGAAGATCGACTCCGGTTTACAGTAGCAGAAAAACCGGGCAATCACAATCGGACGCGTTGATTTTGTTGCCGGGCTTTCGATTTTTGCGCTTTTTTAAAATCATGGATTTGGAACATATTCCGAGGTCAACCATCGGAAGCACCGCGGTGAACCTGAACCCGTTGAAACCCTTCAACGGCCGCCTTCACGTTATTTTCGGTTTTTACGTCGATATCTTCCCTTATTGCCTCGGCGATATCGTCTAAGGAGGGCTTCTCGAGCAAACCGGCAAACGCACCGATCACGGCGGTGTTGACCATCGGATGAGTCCGCGTCCCGAGTCCGTTGTGAACGGCAATCTCAACCGCATTCACCACCGCCGACCGAAATCCGTCGAAAACCGGTGTGCATTCGGCAATAGAGGGCGCATTGACAAGAATCCATCCGCCCGGTTTAAGCCCGGCTTTTACATCCACGGTCTTCAACAGCTTTCGGTCCATAATGACCAAATGGTCCGGCTGGTATATATTGCTTCGTACAAGGATTTTTTGACTGTCCAGCCGCAGGTAGGCCTCCACCGGCGCCCCCCGGCGCTCCACACCGAAAAGCGGAAAGGTTTGGACCTCGAATCCAGCCCTGAAAAACGCTTTGGCCAGCAGCATGGCCGCCACCACCGTTCCCTGCCCGCCCCTGCCGTGAAATCGTATTTCCTCCATAATCAGGTCATCTTCTTCCCGATAACAATCGTTTATTTTCTCCACAAACTGTTAAACATGACGACGGCGGGCGTCCCTGGCCATGATACGGCCTCGAATCCCTTCAAACACCCGCCATCGGGCAAATTGGTCCAGATAAGAATAAATCACCGGCACCACCACCAGCGTTAAAACGGTGGATGACAGCATGCCCCCGGCGATCACCACGGCCATGGGCTGCCGGCTTTCGCTGCCGATACCCAGACCGATAACCACGGGAATCACCCCCGCCACCGTAGAAACGGCGGTCATTAATATGGGCCTAAGCCGCGTGGCACCGGCCTCTACGAGCGCATCGGCCACAGCAAGCCCCTTTTCCCGCTGCTGATTGGCATAATCGATAAGCAGAATGCCGTTTTTGGTCACCAACCCCACCAGCAGCACCAGCCCGATCATGGAATATAAATTGAACGTGTTCCCCAACATAAAAAGCAAACCGAAGGCACCGATAAACGACAGGGGAATCCCCGCCATGATGGCGAAAGGTTGTATAAAACTCTCGAACTGGGCCGCCAGGACCATATAGGTGAGCAGAACGGCCAGCATGAATGCAAACAGGAGATATTGCCCGGTTTCAACGAAGGTTTCGCCCTTGCCGATAAAACTCGATGTATATCCATCCGGAAGAACTTCATCGGCCAGCCGTTTGATTTCGGGAAGCGCCTCTCCCAGGAGCTTCCCCTCGAGATTGGCGTAAACCGTGGCGGATCGCTGACGATCCCGGCGGTTGATCACATTAGGCCCGACGCCGATTTCCAATCGGGTGAAATTGGCCACATCCACCAGTTCGCCCGCTGCCGTTCGAATCCAGATTTTTTCGATATCCTGCGGCAGCAGCCGCTGGTCGTATATCAACCGGACTCGGATATCATAGCTCTTGCCGCCGTGCTTGAAATCAGCCACCTCTACACCGCCGAGCAGAGCAGCTACGGCGGATCCGATGCTCCGGACGCTTACGCCGGCATCGGCCGCCTTGGCCCGGTCAATCACCACCCTGACTTCCGGTTTGCCGATTTCCAAATCCCGCGTCACGCCGATATAGCCAGGGGTTTGGGAAATGCGTGCCATGATTTCGCTTGAATGTCGATCGATTTCTTCGATTACCGGTCCCTGGATCACCAGTTGAACATCCTCGTTCCGCGATCCTCCCCCCGCGGGAGAAACGTCTGTTACAGAAGCCTTTACATCGGGAAAATTCTTCAGCATTCCGCGAATCTTTGCCTGCAGATCGAATTGCGTAAGGTCCCGCTGATCCTTTGGGACCAAGGTAATGAAAGCAATCCCCTTGTTGGTCCCTCCTGCGCCTGAGATCGAGAAAAAATGCTTCACTTCGGGAATTTGCGCGAGCTTTTCCCTCAGGCGGTTCATAACCACATCGGTCTTGTCTAAGGAATAGGAAAGCGGGGTTTCCAGGCGAACCAGTATCCGGCTCTGGTCTTCCGCCGTAACGAATTCTTTTCCCACGTAGCTGAAAAGCCAACCCCCGAAAATCATGGCCCCTACGGCAATGCCCACAATCGTCAGCCGATGTCGAAGCGACCAGGACAAAAGTTTGCGGTAATTCACCGCCAGAGTGTCCATCATTCGGTTGAATATACGAAACGCGCTGAAAGAATCCCCGGTTTGAAGGCGCAGAAAACGGGAAGACAGCATGGGAACGACCGTCAGCCCGACCAAAAGCGAACAGCCCACGGCAAATGCCATGGTAATGGCGAACTGGAAAAAGAAACGGCCGACGATTCCCTCCATGAAGGCCACCGGGATAAACACCCCCAGAAGCGTCAGGGTTGCCGAGATAATGGCAAACGCCACCTCCGAGGATCCGTCCATTGCAGCGGCGATCGATCCTTTTCCCAGGCCGGCCCGGTGGCGGTATATGTTTTCCACCATCACGATGGCGTCATCGATCACCAGGCCCACCGCCGTGATCAGGGCCAGCATGGTCATATTGTTCAGCGTGAAATCCAGGGCATAGATACAGGCAAATGTCGCAATAATGGAGGTTGGAATGGCAATGGCACTGATCAGGGTTGTCCGCATATTCTGCAAAAAGAAGAAAATCACCAGCGCCGCCAGTATAGACCCCAGAAGAAGCTGAAATTTAACCTCCTGGATGGATTCCTGGATGAACCGGGTGGTGTCCGATGCGATCTGAATGTCCATGCCTTCGGGAAGCGTCCCGCGGATTTCCGGCAGAATGTTCCTCACTTTTTCCGCAATCGCCACGTTATTCGCTCCCGAGCGGGGCGCCACCCCCAGGCCGACATTCTTGAAGGTCCCCTCACGGGTGGTGAACTGCGCAACCGCCATGCTTTCCTCTCGCCCCGTCTCGGCATAGCCGAGAAGCCCAAGCCGTATGGGCGCGCCGTCCCGGTAGGCCACAATCAAATCATTGAAGGCTTCCGCAGAATCCAATTCGCCGATGGTTCGGACCAGAAATTCTTTTTCACTGGATTCGATTTTTCCGGCGGGAATATCGATGTGCTGGGCTTGAACGGCATTGATGACTTCATCCACGCCGATCCGATAAGCGGCCAGCCGTTCACGGTTCAACCAGATCTTGATTTCCTTTTCCCGTGCACCCCCCAAACGAACCTCACCGACCCCTTCGATCTTCTGCAGCTGCACACGAATCTGTTCGTCCGCAATCCGGGTCAATTCCTCGATGGCATACCCGCCGGTGACGGCAAGCCACATGATGGGCTGGGCATTCATGTCCAGCTTGTCGATCACGGGCACTTCCGCGTTTGCCGGAATTTTATGCAGTCGTGCCGAAACCTTGTCCCGAACTTCCTGCGCCGCCACATCGACATCCTTGGTCAGTTCAAATTCCACAATGATCTGGGAGACCCCCTGTCGGCTCTTTGAAGTGATATGCTTGATGCCGCTGACCGAACTGACCGCATCCTCCAGCTCATCGGTTATTTCGTTATCGATTTCCTCCGGCCGGGCGTTCTCCCAGCTCGTTGTGATGCTGACCATGGGCATGTCGACATCCGGGTACAGGGCGATGCCGAGCCGCCCCAAACCGATGAGCCCGAAAACAACCAATGCGCCGATCATCATAAAAGCCGCCACCGGCCGTTTTATTGAAAATTCGGGAAGTATCATCTATTAAGCTCCTTGTCCCGGGGCTGCTTCTTTTGTACCGTTTACCTCCACAATGCGTATTTCGCTCCCGTCTTTGACACTGTATTTTCCTTCCAGGATAATGCTTTGTCCGGGATTCAGCAACGGCTCCAGGATTTCCGCCCGCGGGCCGGTGATCTTGCCGAGGCGCACGACGTATTTTTTGGCGTTATTACCCTCTATTCCATAGAGGTAGGTTTCATTTTCGGTCTGAATGATGCTCTCCCAGGGAACGGTCGGCGCTTCTTCGTGTACCTCCGTCACCAATTCCGCACGGGCGAACATTCCCGGGTTCAGGGCGTTTTCCGAATTGTCCACTCTTGCTTTTACCAGAAAGGCACGGGTATCCACCGCAACTTCGGGATCGATGAAAAAAATTTCGCCAATAAAATTTTTTCCCGGATAGGCATCCACAGCCAAGTGGACTTCCTGGCCCGGTTCAACCCGGGGTTTGTAGATTTCAGGCACTTTAAATGCAATTTCAAGTGCATCCAAATCAACAATCGAAACCACCGGGTCGCCGATCCCGAGGTAATGCCCCACCGAGAACGTCCTTGGGCCGGCCACGCCTTCAAACGGCGCCCGGATTACCGTATCGGCGAGACGCTCTTCCTGCTGGGCCAGACCTGCTTTTACCTGCGTAATCTGCGCTTTTATTTCATTGATTTCGGTCTGCAGGTTATCGTACATTTCTCTGGATATCAGATCCTGTTCCACCAGAGACCGGTTTCTTTCAAGGCTTCTTCTTTTATTTTCAAGCCGGATTTCCAATTGGTCGATGTGGGCTTTCAGATTTTCAATTTCCGCGATGATTTTGGCATCGTCTATCCTTACCAGAACCTCATCTTTTTTTACGGGTCTTCCTTCTTCAAAAAGTATTTCCGTAACCCGGCCTTGTGTTCTGGAACGAAGCATCACATCCCGGCTGGCTGCGAGGGTTCCCACCTGCTGCAGTGTGTATTCGATTCGCATGGGCGAAACCGTTCCCACCGTGACCGGAACGCCCTGCGGTGCAGCCTGCTGCGCGTGACCCGGGCCGTTTGCCGAATCATCCCGAATAATCAACAGAATGCCGAGTATGGCGACCGCACCGATACCGATGATCAACAATTTCCGTTTCATTATGATACGTCTCCTCGATGGGGATCATGCACCTCTATATCGTGACGGTCCAAGATAACACCCATACTATAATATAAATCCGAAAGGCCTTTCCGGTAGTCGATTATGGCGGTTGCTTTCCTGATTTTTGCCTCGATGAGGTCATCCTGGAACTGCAGAATTCGAAACGTATCGGAAAGGCCCTGCTCCATGCGTTTCATTTCCTGGTCCAGTGTAACAGCGGCAAGGGACTCAAACCGCTCGGCAACATCGATTCGCTCAAGACTGCGGCTGACGTTTGTCCATGCATTCTTGACGTCGGTTTCAAACGCTCCCTCTATCCGCTTATATTGGTAAACCGCCCGTTTCTTTTCCAATTCAGCGCGGTGATAGCGGGATTTTGCCGCACGGTTTCCCCAGGGGTATGTCAGGCTCAGTCCCAAACGCCATTCATAGCCGTCACCGTCCGTCAAGCCGGAAAAGGCATCCCAAAAGCCGCCCTCGAAGCCCGTATCCGCCGGTAATGTCCCCCGCGGATCACCGGAAAGTCCGTTGAGGCCCAAAGTCGCGGATAGGTCGAGCCGCGGCAGCGTCCGGTTGTCGTAAAAGGCAATCGTGATGTCCTGGTTTTCGATCTCCAAAACCTGCTGTTGCAGTTCCGGCCGGTTGTTAAGGGCCGCCGCCAGTGCCGTTGACAGTTCAGGAATCGTACGGTCGGTAATCCGCGCCATTTCCGGAGCAATCATTTTGTCGGACAGCGGGCCTTCCCATCGAATATCTAAAAGGTCCTTTAAGCGATCGGATATGATTTCCGCCTGCTGGACTGCAAAGAGGACCAGCTCATCACGCTGCGCCACCGCAGTCTCGGCCCGCTGAACTTCACTTACCGGGACAACGCCGGCCTCGAATTTTTTTCGATTTCCTTCGAGAAGGGCGCTTGCCAGTTCCCTGGATTCGATCCGCAATTCCAATACCCGGACGGCATTTGCCAGGTCATAATAGGTGGTTTCAACCGCACGAACAATCGCGTTTACCCGACTTACATATTCGAGTACGGCTTGCTTTTGCCGGTTTTGCGCCACCCTGATATTCGTAGTGTTGATTTTTGTCCCGAAATCCCGCAGCAGCGGCTGGGATATATCGAGAACGATGTAGTCTCGATATTCCGGCGCAAGAAGATACGACGGCGCATTTTCCTCCGTTCGATACGTCTCGAAGGACAGCCTCGAGGTAAGCCCCCACGGCATGGTTTGGGTTACCCCCGCCACTGCGCCGAGCTGCTCGGTGGTCACATCGGAAAGCGGTGTGGTTGCGAGGGCGATCGGGCTTTTTATTTCGGATGAAAAGACGGTTGCATCCAGGATGGGATCGAAAACAGCCTTTTGAATAATCACATCCAACCCACTGATCGGAACGCCCGTTCGGGTGATCTTGATGTCGAGATTGTTCTCAATCCCCAGCACCAGCGCCTCTCTTAAATGCATGACAGCGGTTTCGTTTTCCATCGCCATTGCGGCCGAACGGCCTGTCAATATCACACCGGTTAAAAGAACCAGTGCCCATCCGAATATCTTCTTTATCATTCACTATCCTCCGTTCCGGAATCGATACCCCGCCGTATGAAAGCGGTTACAGCCGTGGATAATCGCCCGTAGTCGGGCTCCCGGCAAAGCCGCTGACTGAGATTGCTGATGCCGAGAAGCGCGCCCCGAATCACGAGCGTCATTTCATCCGGGGACGATGATCGAATGGAACCGTCATTCTGGCCCCGCAGAATCGCCTGCCGGAAAACGTCCATCAGGTGGTTTATGTGCCGGGTTATCTTTTTGTATTCGGGGGTATCCGGATTCATTATACCCGATGGAATATCACGTACCAAAACCTGGAACTCTCGCTTTTTCCGTTCCCTCAACGCAAAATGGCAGATCGTCATCTCTTCGATCATGCGAAGCCCGCTTACCGGTCTGTCGAGTATATTTTCCAACTCCCGGGCATAGAGAGCATAAATGTCATCGAGAATATGCATCAGGATGCCCTTTTTGTTTTTAAAATAATGGAATATCAGCCCCTCGGCGACATCCGCCCTTTTGGCGATGGCCATGGTCGGTGTGGCTGAAAATCCATTTTCCGCAAAAAGATCCACAGCGGCTTCCAGGATGGCATTTCTTCGATTTACAAGTGCCATGCGGATTTCCCCGGTTGATATTGAGTGTGCACTCAAAAAGAGTTTGAACATTACAGTCGTCACACCGCAATTGTCAAGGGTTTCTTTTCCGCCGTCTTACTTGACTTATCCCCCAAAAAAGTCGTATAAGCCTATCGGCTCCGGCCGCCTTGAAAGGAAGCTATAACCATTATTCAGTGTCCACCGGAAATAGGCAATTTCGCGTGAGTTCAAGGCGGGCGCAAGATCGAAACCGCAGGAATCGTATGCTATTTTGAGGATTTCGATTTTGCGTCCGCCTTGAACTCACGCGAAATTGCCTATTTCCGGTGGACACTGAATAATGGTTATAGCTTCCTTTCAAGGCGGCCGGAGCCGATAGGCTTATACG
>JAWODC010000084.1:0-5567 GCA_046483495.1 Desulfobacterales bacterium | reverse complement strand
ATGCGCATGGGAAATGAATACATCGTCGATGGTTTCTGGAAAGATCTTTAGTTTTTTCATATTGGATAGAAGGATGTCCCCGTTTCCGCCGGTATCGAAGAGGATTTTTCTGCCTCTTATTTCCACAAGGGCGGCGAAGCCCCAATCCGCCTGAAGATCTTTTCTGAATGCCGTGTTGTCGTAAACAATCGATAGTTTCATGGTTTTCCCCCGGTCATGGCCCTTGAATGCAAGATTTTGATTCATTTCGCCTGTACCACCTGAGGCAGCCCTGGTGTTATCCCGGCAGTCCCGGTCTCCACCGGCATAAGACGGCAGGCACAATGCCGTCATCATCACTGAAAGCCACAGTATGATTGTGTTCATGATCAATATGGTAGACTGTTTGCAAATCCAATTCAAGGATTTCGGATCTCGACACCTATCATAAGTGAACTTATTGAGTTTGCATGCAGAAATGCGATAATTCGCTTCAGTTAAAGGCGGCCGTGAAATTTCATCCGCAGGAATACTCGAATTTTTTTGAGGATAAAAGCCTTCAGGCCAACGTAGAAATGGAGTGAATCAGCCATTTATGAAGGGATACTATTCAGCACAGATCATTTACAGCTTTCAGCATATCTTTTATTTTAATCGGCTTTAGCAATATCTTATTGAAAACTTCCCTTTTTTCTATGCAGCCTTCACCTGTTACACAAATGATCGGTGTGTCACACCTTTCTGAGTTCCGGATATGCACGGCTACATCGTAGCCGCTGATAGTCGGCATGCGAAAATCGGTTATTACCAGATCGAAAAAATGTTGGTTGAACTGTGTCATCCCCTCTTCGCCGGATTCGGCATTTGTTACGGAATAACCATTGCTTTCCAGAATATGATTCATAAACCCCAAAAAAAGTGTCTCATCATCGATAACCAGGATTCTAGCGCTTTTTGCATTTTTCATAGAGATCTCCGGTTCAGAGTATCATTAAAGATTGTAGTAACGAATCTAAAGGTATACAGCAATTTTGAGGCCAGAAAATCGGCTGACTTTTTTAGGCGGCACAACCAACAGAAAATACGGCTAAAATTGACTAACCTGTTGTTCGAAAATTGGAGAAATGTGGAACTGTAGATAATTATTTCAAAATAATGTAAACAACGATTACAAAACATTGTAAACCTGACCGAAATGTGGCATCTCAATTACAGCAACCCCCTTCGATTGAAAGCCTTACGGACCTATCGATCTGCCGAGGAGATGATAATAACGTGCTTCATGATGCTTGCATGTTTTGCCCTTGGTTTTAGTCCGGTGCTACTGGTTTGAAGAGTCGACCGCCATTATATGCAATAAAAGCGTCTACTACAGGTGTTTATGTAGCAAAAAAGGTTGAGGCCTGAAGCCGACGTGGGCACGGCTGCTTTTCTTTTTGCTGTTCTTTTGGTCTTTGTTTATCAACGGAAATAATAAGGAGGGCATATGGACTATAACTTCACCGAAGAGCAAAAGGCTTTACGGCAGGAAATGATGACCTTTTTCCAGGCGGAAATGAAAAACGCTCCGCCCGGGGTCGGGGAAGGGGAATCGATTTATGATTCCGATGAAGCTTGGGCCTTTAACCGGTACATGGCGAAAACCCTTTCCAAAAAAGGCTGGCTGACCATGGCCTGGCCCAAAGAATACGGGGGCCGGGATGCGTCGATCATAGACCAGATGATTTTCAACGAGGTCCAGGCGGAATGGGGGGCGCCGGGTGTCGATGTGTTCGGCGTCAAGATGTTTGCGCCCACACTGATGCTCTTTGCAAATGAGGACCAGAAGCAGCGGCTGCTCGTACCCATAGGCAAGGCGGATGTGGTTTACTGCCAGGGATGGAGCGAACCCGATGCGGGATCGGATCTGGCCTCCGTTCAGACCCGGGCGGAAAAAGACGGGGACGATTACGTGATCAACGGGCAGAAGTTATGGACGACCGGGGCCCACCGCGCCGACCGCATGTTTATCCTTGCCCGGACCGATCCTGAATCAACCCGAAGCCGGGGCTTGTCCGTTTTCAGCCTTTCCATGAAATCGCCCGGGGTGGATGTGCGGCCCATCAAATTCTTGAACGGGGCTCATATTTACAACGAGGTGTTTTTGACCGATGTGCGCGTGCACAAGTCTGATCTCATTGGCCCGGAAAACGACGGGTGGCGGCTCACCCGGGCCACCATGAATTTCGAGCGGTCCGGTATCGGCATGTTTGTCGATGCCAAAAAGACCCTCAAGGAACTGGCGGCCTATATGAAAGAGACCCGGTACCGGGGACGGTATTTGTATGAAGATGCATCCCTTCGAAGAAAGCTTTCAAAATTATGGGCCGAAACCCAGGCCGGCATTTCCCTGTGTTACAAAATCGCCTGGGGTCAGCATACGGGCGGTCTTTCCATCGCGCCGCATATGGCCTCCGAGAGCAAGGTCTTCGGTTCGGAACTCCGTCAGCGGATTTATAATCTCGGGACGGAAATTTTGGGACTTTTCGCCCCGTTAAACAAGTCCAAATGGTCACGGCTCGACGGCACCATAATCGAAGGGTACCAGAATGTGTTAATCGCTACGATATCCATGGGTACCTCGGAAATTCAAAGAAACATCATTGCCTGGGCCGGAGCGGAGCTTCCCCGATTCAAGTAGCCGTAGAACGTTTCATGAGGATATAAAAGGAGGAGCAAATATGAACCTCGATTTCACCACTGAACAGAAAATGATAAAAGATGAAGCCATGAAGTTCCTGAAAAAGGAATGCCCCTACGACCGGGTGAAGGAACTGGAAGAATCCGAAAAGGGATATGACCCGAACATGTGGAAGAAAATGGCCGAACTGGGCTGGATGGCCCTGCTGTTTCCCGAGGAATACGGCGGAGACGGAGGCCGGTTCATCGATGTCGCCCTTATTCTTGAAGCGATGGGATCCATGGTGGTTCCCAGCCCGTTCTTTTCCACGGTCATACAATGCGGCCTTATCCTGCTGGAGGCGGGTTCGGAAAAACAGAAAAAAGAGCTTCTGCCGGCCATTACCGACGGTGATCTGATTATGGCCTTGGCCCAGTATGAAGAAGACGGCAGTTACTACGTTTCCGATATAGTCATGGAGGCCGAACCGCATGACGGCGGCTATCGTTTAAACGGCACGAAGCTGTTTGTCCAGAATGCCAATATAGCCGACAAACTCATTGTCGTCGCCAAAACGGGTGTGGACCGTGCCGACCTGTTTTTGGTCGACACCAAAACGTCCGGAATTTTCATCGATAAACTGCCTACAATCGCTCTGGACAACACCTGCGCGGTGATATTTGAAAATGTCGCCCTTGCCAAAGATGCCGTCATCGGCGATTCAGGATGCGCAGAAGATGTCCTGCGGAAGATGAACGCGCGTGCTGCAGTGGCCAAATCCGCGGAGATGTTGGGGGGATGCAAAGCCTGCATCGACATGACCGTGGAATATGCCAAGCAGAGGGTTCAGTATGGCAAACCCATCGGCGGATTCCAGGTCATCCAGCACTATATCTCAAACATGCTCATCGAATATGACACCAACTACAACTACCTCCATTACGTGATCAGCAAAATCGACAATGGCGAAGCATTTGAATACGATGCCTATGCGCTGAAGGCCAACGCGAACGAGGCGTATAAATTCATCAGTGAGAGGGGCGTGCATATCCACGGCGGCATCGGCACCACCCGGGAGGGGAACCCGGGTCTTTTCTTCCGGCGGGTCAAGGCTGATGAAGTGATCTGCGGGGACACGCCGACCTTTCTCGATGCCGTCTTCGAGGGACTGATGGCAGAGGTCTGATCAGCAGGCTTCCCATTGGCGACTATGCACCGGATGTGCTTACCGTGCCGCCCGTTTCCACCTATATGCGCGGCATACCCGGATTCCTTGCGAAGGCTTGCCGGCCGAAGAGGCCGCCGGTAAAACCGGTGATCCGGCCGGCAATTTTCCCCGGGCGTTTAGCCCAAACCGGTCTTCAATGCGCCGTGAGTCCACTGATCGTAATGCTTTAAATTTCAACAAGTAACTAAAAGTGCCGTTCGCTTTGCTCACGGTTTGTTTAATCTCATGATTGCATTTCTTAAATCAGAGCCGATCCGGTGTTACCGGTTAAATCGTCTAATCTGTATCTAAAGATAGTGAACAGTGAACAGTGAACGATAAATAGGATTGGGTTTTTATCCCCCCCATCCCGGCCTTCCCCCTCCAGGGGTGAAGGGGAGTTGTTGCGCCGTGAGTCCACTGATCGTAATGTTTTAAATTTCAACAAGCAACTAAAAGTGCCGTTCGCTTTGCTCACGGTTATTTAATTTCATGAATGCTTTTTTTTAAATCAGAGCCGATACGCTACTGTGCAATCCGTGTCAAAAATAGTGAATAGTGAACAGTGAACAGTGTGCAGTTGCCGGTGATAAAACGGGTTATAGGCTATGGGTGTGGAGAGGAAAGCGGCGCGAAGCAGGCGCTTAGGAATATGATCTGAAAATCGGGAAGTGGAATAATTGGCAACTTTCGCTGCATCTCCCCTTCCCCACCGGAGGGGGAAGGCCGGGATGGGGGGATTAAGACCCGATCCGCTCCAATCGTGAGCCTTTTGCTGTAGACTTTGCCCTTGAACAGCTTTCAGCCAAACGATCCCAACGATCCTAACCCTCAAAACGAGATCAGGATGGGAGAGAACAGGGTGCTGCCGATTGCTGTAGACAGCACCAGATCCTGCGTTATCCTGTCTATGATTAGTTCCGATGGTGATTGTTATGCTTCAGCCTGTAGATATGCCTCCCGGTCTTGTCCTGGAGATGCCTTAATCCGGCTTTTTCTTTTCTCGTGAGATGGCCGTCCGACCATGCCCATCGTTTGGCCCGATGAATCCGCCGCTGCTGTTTAATCAGATGCCGGGCCTCGCAGCGGGTCAGTTCACCGCTTTTCACGCCCCGCATGATACGGACATCTTGTCTGGCCTGTCGTTTTGCCACCCGTCCGGCCCACGCCGATTGGGCACCGATCGATCCGACCATTGCCAATGCCGCCGCTAATGCCACTGCTTTTTTCATGGTTCGCCTCCTGTGAGCTAAGGTTTTTGCTATGGAGACGCACGCAGCAGAATTTTCGTTTACAAAATAAATTCAAAATTCTTCATCCCAACGCCGATATTGGGCCTTAGGGGAGGTTGTGAAAGCACTTCTAAGGTTTCTCCTGTTTTTTGCGCCTCCACACATATGCGCCAAGGACAAGATTCAGCAGAATGCTCAAACCGAGAAACAGTTTGGTGCCCATGGACGCCTCTGCAAACATGGCATTTTTTTCTTCCGAGATTCCATCCGTTCCCGTCTCAGAAAATTCGCCGGCGGTTTTCGGTTCAATTACCGTGACGGTTGCATGGACCGCATGCCCCATACCGTCATTTACTTTCACCTGCCACTTTCCCGGTATGTCCGCCAAAAAAGCAAACCTGCCGTTTTGATCCGTTCGGCCGTTTTGATGCTCTATTTTGTCGTTTTTCGGGCTGAAAACCAGGACCTCGGCAAACGCCATGGGCGTTTT
>JAWODC010000033.1:0-18619 GCA_046483495.1 Desulfobacterales bacterium | reverse complement strand
GGATCCTCCGCAGCGAGGAACTTCTCGTGATTGCTCTGTGCGTACCCGTAGCCTCGGGCCTCACCGCTCACGAAGTAGTTGTACATCCGGTTGTCACCCCACTGGCTCAAGACGAAGTTCTCAGGGTTACCCCCGATTGGATAACCCCTTGAATTTATTGGCTCCCCAGCACGGACTCGAACCGCGGACCCGATGGTTAACAGCCATCTGCTCTACCGACTGAGCTACTGGGGATCGGTTTTTTAACGACGAAGGATTTTCTATAGCAAATCCATAATGGTGTCAATAAAATTTTAGGGGTTCTGCGGCTGTCGAGAATCCTCCTTCAGGTAGATGGTAAGGGGGATGACGTGAAGCTCCTCATTGACCGATCGGGTTTTCCCGAGTTTCCAATGATCAACTTTTGCCCGGCTGCCCAACCGCTTGCCGATTTTTTCAACGATACCGTTTACATCGATGATGGGATGCTTTGAAAAAACATTGGGAAGACCGTAGGTATAGCTGCATATCAGGCATTTTTCCGGCCGCTTGATCAATTGAAAAGAAAATTCGAGGCGATTATCTCGATGCCGATCAAACCCCAGCCGAATGTCGTAAGCACCTTCGGAGACATCCCCGTAAATCGCTTCAAAAAATCGGTCTGCAACAGATATCGGCAAAATTTCATTTAGGCATTGTGAGTCGAAGATTAAAGAAAAAGGTTTTTCCTCCATTTGCCGCTCCCCTTTTTTTAGATTTGACGCATGCCTTTAGCACATCGAAAATTCAACCGCAAGAGGCAGATGTTAACGTTTCAGATGAAAAAAGGAAACCGGGTGGGAAAAACATGAGGTCGGTAAATTTGGAAGGATAAATGGTCTGCAGGGCCTTTTATCCGGTCAAGACCGGCCCAGGTAAAGAAATCGGCAATGGCAATCCGAACAGATATAATACTTGGAAAACGGCAATGCATGCATCCAGGCTTTGCGGGGAATTCTGTAAAAATGGCAACACCCGCACTTGGGGCATTTTCTCGAAAATATTTTCACAGGTACTGCCATTCCACCCACTGACATACAATTTTCTGCAGAACAAACCGTCCGGCGAATTATTAAAAACTGCTGATATAAGTCTTTTCATATATAGTGTTTTTTTATTTTTTTCGATACTTACACGAATGAATTAACCATGTCAATGGGTTTTTTAATATCATTTTGATTAAAATTAAAAAGCGCACCTTTTTTAGATGCGCTTTTTTCCATCTTTTTTTTCTGTCTTACGATAATGATCAAGCTTCAGGAAAAGAAGTGTGATTCTCCTGTTCCTGCGTTTTCCGTTTCTTTTCTCCCCGCTTGCGTTTAGGTCCATCCCCGTAATAGTAATAATAATACTGATAATAATAATAGCTGTCCCGACCCGGATTGACGCCGTTTAACACCGCGCCGATGATATTGGCATTGACCGACTTCAGTTGCTCCACACCATTTTTGACAAGCTGACGCGGCGTTTCATTGGTGCGCACCACCAGGGCTACGGCATCGGCCATGGCAGACAGCACAACGGAATCCGTCACCGCGGAAACAGGCGGCGTATCGATGATCACCCGATCATAGTCAGACTTAACAGCAGCCATGAGCTCGGCCATTTTTTTGGAGCCCAGAAGCTCCGCCGGATTGGGCGGCAGCGGACCTGAGGTCAGAATATCCAGGTTTTCCACCTTGCCGGCAACAATGGCATCCTTTATGTCGCACCCACCCGAGATAATGCCGGATATGCCCGTGTTCCGTTGAATGTCAAACACTTTGTGCAACCGGGGCCGCCGCATATCGCAATCCATCAGCAAAACCCGTGATCCGGCGCCGGCCATAACCACCGCCAGGTTGGCCGCTGTAAACGTTTTCCCTTCTGTCGGACCGGCGCTGGTCACCATGAGGACTTTTGGGGCGGTATCCGGCGAAGACAAAATGATGCCCGTTCGAATGCCTCTGAATGACTCGGCCACCGAGGATTTTGGTGCGTCAAGCACCACCAGATCTTTTTCAGGTGTCGGGCCCCCTCCGCTGCGGCTCATCAGGTAGGCGGGAATATGCCCTAAATAGGGGATCTGAAGAAACTGCTTGATTTCATCGGGAAATTTGATGGTGTTATCCAGGTACTCCAGGAAAAAAGCCAAACCTACGCCGCCGGCCAGTCCGATCACCACGGCCAGCAGAATGTTTAATTTTTTCTTCGGCTTGATCGGGCCCCGCGGGACCTCCGCTTTGTCGATAACACGGATGTTTCCGGTTTTCATTTCTTCGGTTAATGACGTTTCCTTGAACCGCTTGACGAGCAGTTCATACATATTTCGTGCGCTTTCGGCCTGGCGCTGCAGCACCCCGAACTGAATGGCCTTTTCGTTCATCTCCAGGGTTTCGGCCTTTTGCCCCTCCAGCGCTTTTTTCAAACTCTCCTCTCTGGCCAGGGCGAGCTTATATTCGTTTTTCAGGGAATTGATCACCTGCCGGGCCTCCGCAGCCTTTCGCTTGCGCAAATCAGCCAGCTCCGACTCGATGGCCACCATGGCCGGGTGGTTCTTGCCGTATTTTTTCGACAATTCGGACATCCGGTTGTACAGGGCGACCTCCATCTTCTTTATTTCTTTGATGATATCATTGCTGAGCACCTCCGGAATGGAATCGATCATATTCGGTGTGTTTTCCAGCGACAGAGCCTGAAGATACCGGGTTTCCGCTTCAACCCGAAGGGATTCGGCATCCACCACCTGCTGGTTCAGCGAAGCCAGCTTTTCTGCGGTTATTTTCTCGGCGTCGCTGGAAAAATCCGTGATGATTTCATTGGTCTGCTTATACTGCAAAAGAGCCCGTTCCGCATCCTCCACTTTTTTCCGCTCTTCGGCGATCCTTTCGGACAGCCATTTCACCGCATCCTTGGTAGCCTCCAGCTTTGTTTCAAGGTTCCGGCTGATATAGCTGCTCACAAGGGCATTGGCCATTTCGGCGGCCATTATCGGATTCTTTGCCTCCACACTCACATCCACAAGCCGACTGTTCCGAATAGGGTTGACGCTGACACGGCTGAGAAAGGCGGATACCAGAGCGGCCTCACCGGCGTTTTCACCGGTTTTTTCTTTCGCGGAAGGCGCATCATCAGACCGAACCAGTGAGGCAATCCATCCCCTGGCCTGGGAAACCGTTTCCGAGAGAGACCGTTTTATATCTGCGATAAAATGCTTTTTGGGTTCCGGGAAAAACTCCGGGCTGTTTTCCAGATCGAGCCGGCGAATCACCTCCCGGGCCACATTGCGGCTTTCGATGATTTTGTACTGGGTCTGATAGTAGTCCGTGCCTGTGGCATCCACCGCCATTACTTCTTGAATGGAGACAAGGTTCGGGTTTTCCTTTTCGATGACGATTCGGGATGTCGCCTGAAAAATCGGGGTCGCCGAAAACGTGTAAACCGCCACCGTAAAAACAACCACGGCAAAAAAAGCGATTACCGTCCACCTGCGCTTCAGGATGATTCTCATATAATCCCGCAGGTCGATCGTCTCTTCACTCGGGTATTCTTTTTGCATGTCCAGTCGGTCAGTCATAAATATAAAATGCGGGTTAGGGGTTTTGCATCAAATGGGACCTGTTTTAAAAAAAACTCTCCGGAACGACGATGACGTCACCGGGCAGCACGGCGACATCCTGTCCCTTTTTGCCGGCATCGGTGATTTCATCGACGCGGATTTCGATGATTTTTTCCTCGCCGCTTTCCATCCGTATAATGCGGGTTCGGTTTCGTGCGGCAATCGGCGTAAAGCCCCCGGCCTTGCTGATCGCTTCAACAATCGTGATGTTTCTTTGCATGTATGGGTAGGAGCCGGGAGCGTTTACCTGCCCGATGATATAAAAATTCTGCGCCTTGGGAATGTACAGCAGATCATTGTCCGCCAACGGCAGGTTCGAAACCTGGTCCCCGCCTTTGAGCAACGCGGGCAAATCGACGCGAATCACCACTTTTTCAGCATCCGAGGTTTCGGGATTCAATGTGCGAATCACCATGGCTTGGTTCCCGCCCTGTTCGAAATCGACACCTCCGGCCCGGGAGACGGCATCCAGCAGCCGTTCCCTGGCCTTAAGCGGATACGTTCCGGGGATTTTGACCGCACCCAGCACCATGTATTTCCGGCTCTTGTAATCCACTACCGTGACGGAAACATGGGCATCGAGCATAAACTGACCCTCGGCCAATTTATGTGAAATCCGCTCCTCGATCTCGGAAGTGGTGAGGTTTTCCACCAGAAGGCGTCCGATCAGGGGGAATGAAATGTACCCGTCCCCGCTTACGCGGACATTGCTCCGCGTGAGATCCGGCTCTTCATATACGACAATATCGAGAATATCGTATCCCCCTACCCGATAATCACTCAATACCGCATCGGCGGATTCGGGGTGTTTGCGCAAGTACTCGGCTACCGTAAAATTCGGTGTGGATTGAATGACATCTTTCAGTCCCGAATCCGATTCCTTGGTTTCGCGAATCTGCTTGATCTCCGCGAGTTTTGCGCGTTCCTGCTCCCCTATGCCTTTAAAAGGATCCGTGGTGACACTTTTTACCTTCACCACCTCACCGGTGCCGCCACAGCCCAGAAGGACAAGCCCCAGCAACAAACAAAAAGATAGGGCCGGCACCGATCGCCCGGCCCTATCGCGAGTCCGAAAATTCTGCATGCATTCCTCTAAACAGCATCGCTGACACAATGACGACACGATCGTTATGAAACGTTTACATCGAAATGAAGCAAGCACCCCGAGAAAAACTGAACACCGGCAAATCAATATTCGGCTGAAAACACCAGGGCAATGGAGTTGATGGTGTATTCGTCATCCTCGTAAGCACTGCGGGATGCCACCTTGTCCCTGAACTGATAAAGAATACCCGTGTCCAGAAATTCGTTTATTATGTATTTCAAGCCGACATTCGCCCGGTAAATGTCGAAATATTTTTCCGGTCCGGGGCCTTCCTGGTAATCCAGGATGTTCCAATCCAAGGACAGAGAGCCCTGAAGGCGATGCTTCATGTCCTGAACCACCCCCGCGCTTACCAGCGTGTCGAAATATCCCGGGGCTTCATCGACCTCATCGGAACTCGATTTAAAAGACCGGTTCAGCACGAAATCGATCCGGGTCCGCTCCCGCATTTGGTATCCGATACGTGTTTCAGCGACCCAGGTGTCTTCGTCTTCGTAGGGATTGTCGAACCTGTCCAATCGGTTGTCATACGCGATTCGACCGTAACCCAATTTTACCTGCCCCTTGATCTTGGCCAGGGGCCGGAAATCGGCACCTACAAAAAAAAGGTTTTGCGTATTGTCCTGAGAGTTCTGCGAGTTGTAGTCCGGGCCGAAGATCAAACTTGCACCGTCGTTTTGTTCCGGATATTCGACCTCACGGTATTGATATTGGCCGAATACCCGTGTTTTTGGAGAGAATTGATAGTAAAGCGCAACGCCGTAGGCATTGTCATCCACGTCCTGCCATTCATCGATCGTTTCGTCATATCGCTGAACGAATCCATCGTAGCTCAATTCTATTCCGTATTTCTGTGCAAACGTGTATCCTGCTGCCGCATACAGGGTGTTATTCCAGCGCTCGGTGGATCTTCCCAGGCGGTATTCGTTCAACGACCCATAAGGGTCATCGGTATGGACTAAGCTGTCGGTGAGCTTCAGATACACGCCCGTCGGGCTGCTCAGTTCCAAATTGACAAACGGGTTGTGCCGGTCATAATTGTTGTCCGTGTAATCTATGTAAGCGGCAAGATCCACGGCATATCCCATATTCAGATAATTTCCAGGGGACATCGTATAATCCACCCCGATCGCCGGCGTTACGATGAAAATAAAATCATCCTTCTCATCTTCATGGTCATAAAAGACATTGTCGTTGTATTCGCCCTTCATTGTGAGTCCCGCGTCAATATCGAACTTTCCGAAACGCAGCCCGTCATGTTGAGCCTCGGCCGGCGCATGCAAAGCCCCCATCAGCACCCATACCAATACTGCCGTGAAAACACCCGCAATCCTGTCCTTTTTCAGATTCATTTTTTAAACCTCGTATGGCCTTTTCGGATAACCTTATCCATCGGTGATTGCTCCAAGATAGAGGAAGTCAAACGCAGGCACTACTGCGTATAGGCCCCTTCTACTGTCGGGGGGGTGCCGTCTCGAAGGGCGGGATCTCCCGGTGCAGAAACGCCGGCCGCGCTTTGCCTCAGACTTCCGGTCACCGCACGGTAGACCTGCTCCTCGGCCCCGGCACAAGCCCCCGCTCCTGCCACGGCTGCAGCGATTTCTTCGGCCTTGTCCGGAACGATGCCGGCAAGCGTTCCTGCAAGCGCGGCACAGCCGTCATCATCCGTATTCAGGCTTTTCAGCGCCACGTTCAGAATTTCCATGATACTTTCGGGAAATTCAGCAGCCAGATCCGCAATTCCCTCGACGTTTCCGGCAAGAGCCATCTCCGTCACCTGCTGCGTCCAATCGTCATTCAATGCCGCTGTCTCGGGGATGCATACCGCCAATACCACCCCCAGGATAATCGCCATGGAGGCGACCATATTCAGATTGCGCTTTTCCCGTTTCATCATTTTATTCTCCTCGACATTAGTAGGTTCTACAAGCGGTTTATGCCGGCAAGACAATCAAGATGGTTGGATGATCATCTCAACGTGCTCGAAATGATCGACAGCCGCATCGGCGTCTGATTCTGCAGGTCATAACCGCTTCTATTTCATTTCGAAAACGTTATCGAGCCGTTGAACCGGTGCAACCCCATGTCAAAGTTCGCACCTGATCGAACCGGCAGGATCTTTAACCAGCCCTGAGCGATAAAGGCAGGGCGATTACGGCGCAGGGTGTATGTGTGTAAATACTGAAGGGTTTGGGTTTCGCAATTCCGATACAACATATCTGCTAAACCCATTTAGATAAGGAATACAGGATGTTGTCGGTATTGCCGGGTAATAACCAAATCACACTCATCTTTTCACGGGTTTCATAGTGTAAAATTCTCCATCCGTCAACCAAAAATGTAATTCTGAAATCTTAAACAAAAAACATCATTCGAAAAATGAGAAATCTAACATTTTTGTATTATTGCTAAAAATTAGCATGAATAACCGGGTTGGACTTCGGCAGGATGCGGAAGGTCGAGGATTAAGTGAAAAACGAAAACCTGCGCGATCAAAAGAAAATACTGCAAGACCGGCGTTTCCGATCGTCAACCATGACGTTGGAAGGTTTTTTTTACCGGTAAACCACGATTTTTTGGTCGATTAGAAAGCGAATTGCCTGATCGACACATTCATCCAGCAAAAACCGATCCGTTTCAATCAGCAGGTCCGGATTATCGGGCGCTTCATAGGGGGCCGATATGCCGGTCATATCAGCGATTTCGCCGGCCCGAGCCCGTCTATACAGCTTTTTCGGGTCCCTGGCTTCGCATACATCCAGAGAACACTTCACGTAACACTCAAAATACGGGACATTTTCCATCACTTTGCGGATGAAGTCCCGGCTTTCCCGGTAAGGGGCGATAAACGCGGCAAATGTCAGGATTCCGGCATCCACCATCAATTTGGCGACTTCTGCGATTCGGCGGATGTTTTCTTTTCTGTCTTCCGGTGAAAGTCCCAGATCTTTGTTCAGTCCGTAACGGATATTGTCACCGTCCAGCACATAACTTCGAACGCCCATACGGTAAAGACGGTCTTCCAAAGTGTGCGCCAATGTGGATTTTCCGCTCCCTGAAAGCCCGGTGAACCAAATAAGTGCACTGCGGTGGCCGTTTAAAATATTCCTGTCGGAACACAGTATATTGGACTGAAACGGAAAAAATGTTTTTTCTTTATTCATCCCTTATGTTACCCCTCACCGGATGTCTCTTTCAAATACCAGTCATAAGTCAATGCAATACCCCGATTCAATTCAATGGAGGGCTGCCATCCCAATGATGATATTCGGGAGATGTCAAGGCGTTTTTGGGGGGTTCCGTCCGGCTTCGATGCATCAAAGCTGACACCGCCCCGGAACCCGACCACCTCATTCACCATTCCGGCCAATTCCCTTATCGTGCAATCCTTTCCGGTTCCGATATTGAGAATCTCATCGTCGTTATACCTGTTCATAACGAACAAAACGGCATCAGCGAGATCATCCACATGAAGAAACTCCCGTCTGGGGGTTCCACTTCCCCATAAAACGACGGACGGCTCTGAAAAAACAGCCGAGTTCCCCGGCGGTGCATGCCCATTGGCCGCGCTGATGGCTTTTAACGATGCGAAGATATCACCCGGAATTTTGCCGAACCGTTTTTCATCGGCGGCGATTCTTCCCCAATCCCCCTGCTCGGCCAGTTTTGCCAAATGAAATTTTCTGATCAGTGCCGGCAGCACATGACTGTTCATCAGATCGAAGTGATCACAAGGGCCGTAAAGGTTGGTCGGCATGCCACTGACCACATTGAACCCGTACTGGCGCCGATATGCCTGGCCCATTTTGATGCCTGAAATTTTAGCTACGGCATACCATTCGTTCGTCGGTTCAAGCGGACCGGTGAGCAGGTATTGTTCCCGCATGGGTTGGGGCGCCATCTTGGGATAAATGCATGAAGAACCCAAAAACAGTAATTTTTTTACGCCGTTTCGGTATGCCGAATCGATGACGTTTGTCTGGATCATGATATTGTCCCGGATAAATTCAGCGGGATAAGCGTCATTGGCATGGATTCCCCCCACCTTTGCGGCGGCAAGTACGACATGGTCCGGTTTTTGCCTTTCAAAAAAGGCGTCCACCGCGACCGTTTGGGTCAAATCCAGTTCGGAATGATCGGCGGTCAATACATGTTTAAAACCATCGGATGCCAGTTTCCTGCAAACGGCGGACCCAACCAGTCCCCTGTGGCCTGCGACATATATTTTATCGGAGTTGTTCATCATCGCCGGAATTCATTGGTCCGTTCAATTTCGAAAGCATTCACCCCGTTCGATCGTCTGCAGCACGGTTACTCCGAGATGGATGTTTTCGATCATTACCCGATCGGGATTGAACAGTCAATTTCAATCGCCATTATCATATCCATTCGGATTTGCCGCCTGCCAGCGCCATGCATCACGGCACATGTCATCGATTCCCAGTTCGGCCCGCCACCCAAGCTCCCGCCCGGCTTTTGTCGGGTCCGTATAGCATACGGCGATATCGCCGGGCCGCCGTTTCACCACCTGGTAGGGCAGTTCCTTCCCGGATGCCTTCTCGAAGGCCCGGACGACATCCAGCACGCTGTATCCCTTTCCGGTCCCCAGGTTAAACGTTACTACGCCCGGATGTTCACCCAGTTTTTCAATCGCCTGGAGGTGACCCTTTGCAAGATCCATTACATGAATATAGTCGCGAATGCCGGTTCCATCGGGAGTAGGATAATCATCACCGAACACAAACAGCTTTTCCCGTTTTCCGGCCGCCACCTGGCAGATAAACGGCATTAAATTGTTGGGTATGCCGTTCGGATCCTCACCGATACAGCCGCTGGGATGAGCACCCACGGGATTGAAGTACCGCAATAAAGCAATATTCCACGAGTTGTCGGACAGATGAATATCCTCAAGGATTTGTTCGATGAACCGTTTCGAACGGCCGTAAGGATTGGTTGGAGCCAAAGGAAAATCCTCGATTATCGGCACCTTCGGCGGATCACCGTATACGGTGGCGGATGAACTGAAAACCAGGTCGTGCACCCCGTGCGCCGCCATCACCTCGCATAGGGCAAGGGTGCCGCTAATATTGTTTTCATAATATTTCATAGGAAATTCAACGGATTCGCCGACAGCTTTAAATCCGGCGAAATGAAGAACGGTATCGATTTTGTTTTCCCGGAATACCGCCGTCATCCCTGAAGTGTCACGAAGATCCGCTTCATAAAACCCAATCGGTTTCCCCGTACATTCCGAAACCCGGCGAATGGATTGTTTTTTGCTGTTGGAAAGATTATCCACGACGACCACCTCGCAGCCCGCCTCGAGAAGGCAGAGGCACGCATGGCTTCCGATGAATCCGGCTCCGCCCGTGACTAAAACAGCCATATCAAATCCTTTCATTATGAAACAGGTAAAACATACTTGAAAAGAAAGCTCGATCGGCAACGGTTCTGCAGTGATCCGTCGACATGCCGCATCACAACCGTTCATCCACCGACGCAGGCTCCACCATGCCTTTTACATCATAGACCACGCAATTTTCGTTTTTCAGTTCCATCAAATCCACGCTCCTGAATTGATCATGGGCCACGGCCAGTATCACTGCGTCGAACCGATCACCGGATTCAATGGTTTTGCGGTTTGTGAATCCATAATATCGATAGACATCTTCGGGATCGGCCCAGGGATCCAACACATCGACATTCATACCATAATCAGAAAGCTCCCGCACGATATCGATGACCCGGGTGTTACGAATATCCGGACAATTTTCCTTAAACGTTATCCCCATAATCAGTGCTTTGGAACCTTTAACCGGAATCCCCTTTGCAATCATCTGTTTGACCACCCGTCCGGCGACATAGGCCCCCATGCCGTCATTCAAACGTCGGCCGGCCAGTATAATTTCCGGATGGTAACCGGCCTGCTGGGCTTTCTGGGCAAGGTAATACGGGTCTACACCAATGCAGTGACCGCCCACCAAACCGGGCCTGAACGGTAAAAAATTCCATTTCGTACCGGCCGCCTCGAGAACCTCCAGGGTATCGATTTGCAGGCGGTTGAAAATCTTGGCCAGTTCATTGACAAAAGCGATGTTGATGTCCCGCTGCGCGTTTTCTATGACTTTCGCCGCTTCGGCGATTTTGATGGATGATGCCTTATGCGTCCCTGCCGTAATGATGGACCGGTACAAGGCATCCACGATTTCGGCGGTCTGCGGCGTGGAACCGGACGTCACCTTTTTGATCCGAGCAATCGTATGGTGCTTATCACCCGGATTGATCCGTTCAGGTGAGTACCCGGCAAAAAAGTCATGGTTGTAAACGAGCCCGGAATACCGCTCCAGTATCGGAACGCAGATTTCTTCCGTAACACCCGGATAAACGGTGGATTCGTAAATGACGATATCGTTTTTCTTCAGCACCGCGGCAATGATTTCACTGGCCTTGAGCAAGGGGGTTAAATCCGGATGGTTGTTTCGATCGATAGGCGTGGGAACGGTAATGATATACCGGTTGGCCGGAGCAAGATCTTCGGAATTGCCGGTTAGGTGAAGCCCGGATTTCAATCCTTCAGCGCGAGCGGCATGCTCGTGCATAACATTTCTCAGATCATGCCGATCCACTTCCAGGGTGGCATCGTATCCGCGGCCCAATGCTTCGATACGGATCGGATTGATGTCAAACCCGATGACCGGAAAGGTCTTGGCGAATTCGACGGCAAGGGGCAGACCGACGTATCCCAGTCCGATGACGGCAATTACCGAATTTTCAACCATGGCGGTTCATTCCCTTGGCCTGCAATCGAATGGACTTGCATTCAATGTCAGTGAATCTCAAATCGGAAAGGCACCTCGAAATCGCGCCCCTATTACTATGTGATGCCTGGATTGTCAACATACCGGCTCCTTGAATTTTCCTAAACGCTTTTTGATTCCGGCGAGAAACCGATTATGAGAGCCGCCATGCCGTTTTTGCGTTGGTGCAAGGAATAAAAATCAAACCGGCAAGATGGCCTTTTTTTAAACTTCGGGTTCGGCTTTGATACGAATCACCGATTTGGAGGATGCTTCCACCACTGTAAAGCGGTATCCGGAATCGATAATGTATTCCCCTTCCTCCGGAATATGGCGCAAATAGGCCAGAAGCATCCCGCCGATCGTGCGGTAATCCCGGGCGGGAAGGTTCAGGCCGATGACATCGTTGACCTCCGAAATCGGCAGACGGGCGTCGAGGAGGTAGACATCTTCCTCGAGAACTTCAAACGTGCGGGTATGCTTATAGGGATGCTTTTCAAAATGGTAGCCCATCTTGATTTCCCCAACCACAACACCGAGAATATCCTCGAGGCTGACGATGCCGATAGCCGAACCGAATTCATCCACCACAACCGCCGACTGATCCCGGCGCTTCCATAATACCGGCAGCAGCCGGTCCAGCGTTTGCCGGGGAGCGGCAAAGTAGGGCGGCTGTATCAGATCGGCCATATTTGACGATTCCAGGCGCTTTTTCATGACATCCCACGGCGTCAATGACGCAACGCCGATGATATTGGCGGTACTCCCCCTGTAAACGGCAATGGACCGATACCCCAGCTGTCGTGCGAGTTCGAAGAGTTTCTCCCGCGGCCCTTCAATGTCAAACAGGGGCATATCGCTCAGCGGTGTCATCACTTCAGCCGCCTGTGTATCACCGAAACGGATGGCCCTTCGAATTCTGCCCCGAGTGAACACGGCAGCCCCGGAACGCTTTTCCGTCATTTCCAGAATCGCCCTTAACTGCTCCCGTGTCAAAAATACGCTCTGGGGGGCTTTTCCCGCCCCGGCCAGGCGAGTGGCCGCGCGTGCAACCTGTGAAAAAATGAAAATAACGGGGAAAAACAGCAGAAAGGCCGTTCTGAGCGGATAAACGATAATGGGGGTCAATGCTTCCGCCTTTTGCTGATAAATACTTTTCGGTACAATTTCTCCAAAGATCAGAAAAATAGGGGTAAACACCAGCAGTGCCGCCAAATCCCCGGCATTTCCGAACACATCGATCATCATCAGGGTCCCCAGCGTAACCAATCCGACCGTTGCCAGATTCGTTCCTACAAGCGTCGTCGTCAGCAGCCGATCCGGCTTCTGAAACAACTTCAAGTACAGCCGGGCTCCCTTATCCCCCATTCGTGCCCGATGATGCATCTGGATCTTATCCGCGCTCACCATCGCCATTTCCGAGCCGGAGAAAAACCCTTTCAGCAGCAGCAAAACGATCATAATCCCCAAATCGAAGATGTACTCCATTTTTTTTCCGCTTTCTTCAGTCTTGACCGTTTTTGCCGGCTTTATCATTGGGCATGTGACGCATCTTCATCTTCCTCCACCTTTTCCGCCCGAAGGCGTGCAATTCGATTATTCTCCATTTCCAATACGGTAAACCGGATATCCTCTATCGTGGCAACGTCTCCTTTTGCGGGTATCCGTCCAAAATGCCGCAGGGCCACACCGCCAATGGTGGTCATGCGCGGATCCTCGATCCCGAAGTTGGTAAGGGCTTCGAAGTCGACGAGCTTCATATCACCGCTGATGACAAACCGCTGTTCGTCCTCCTGTTCATAAGCATACCTGGCGAGAAAGTCATCGGCGATCTCCCCAAAGATGAAGTTGAGAATGTCTTCCATTGTAACCATGCCCGACACCCCGCCGAATTCATTCAATACAATGGCGGCTCTTTCATTGTGATACTTAAAGAATTCGAGCATCTCATCGACGCTTTTGGTCAAAGGCACATAAAGCGCATCTCGAAGAACATCCGTACAGGTCATTTCCGAGGTGTTTTTATCATTGACAACTACGCTCATGACATCCTCGGCATGGATAAATCCCACAATATGATCCCGACTGCCATGGAAAACAGGTATGCGCAGCTTGTGATGCTCAACCAATACATCGACAACATCCGACAGCTTCATATCCCGATTGACAAACAGAATCTTTGTCCTCGGGGTCATGATGTTGACGATTTCCGTATTGCCTGAATCCAGAAGGTTGTAAATCAACACCCGATCCGTTGCAGTCACCAGGCCTTCCTCCTCGATCTCAGCCACAAGTGAACGAAATTCACTCATTCTCAAAATATGATCGATATCCCGCTCCTCCCCTACGACCCACGTGGTGAATTTGTCCGCCACCTGACGAATCAGCCAGCGAATCGGAACGATCGCCCGAATCCACATGCTTAACGGAGCGGATACAATTCGTGTGCTAACGTAAACCGGGTAGGAAACGGAAAGGGTTTTGGGCGTGATTTCGCCGAACAGCAGAAGGAGCGGCACCATTACGATGATGCTTATCAGACCCGCCCGTTCCATGCCGTACAGCCCCACGAGAATCCAGGTCATATTTGCCGTGGCTGCAATATTGATCAATTCGTTTCCGCATAAAATTGAAATAATAAGCCGCCTGGGCTGACTGAGCAGAGCATGAAGCAGATCCGATCGTGGATGACGCTGTTTCCGAAGCTGCTCGAGATCGACATCCGAGAGGGAAAAAAGTGCGGTTTCGGATCCGGAAAAAAAAGCCGAACCAAAGAAGAGGCACACCTGGATCGAAAGGCGCAGCATCATATCCGGATCATTCAGGCGGGCCGGATCAACGGCGAAGAATTCGATTAACCGGTTTAAAAAAACAGACAGCACGCTGTAGGCGAGTTCCATCATTCATTCTAATCTCTTCTAATCCAAACCGTTCATGGGAAAACGACGCAATCCGACACCTTCAGCACTGACGCATTGCCTATAGGAAGTTATGGAGCCGATCCACGCCGGCCTTAAGCCGCCGCATGAACATTACCATGTTTAAAAACAGTTAAAATTTTCCGGCCGACGAAGAAATGGAGTGAATCGGCCACATCTGGATAAACACTGATTACACCAAGGTTTCAGGCATTATCAATAAGGCAAATGCTGTATACGTTCGGCCATTCAAATGTATCTTCAGCGGTGCGGGGGTAAAAAGGCAATGCTTCAGGTTCATTCACGGAGATTTATATCTGAAGGTATATTATCGAATAAATATGCGACAGGATGGTCATCACCAGAAAATAAAAAAGCAGGCGGCAAAGCGCGGACGATTTTAAAAACATCCGGAATTTGGAATCCAAAGAAAAACACCTCTTGTTTCACCGGAGATGAAACGCTGAATCATGAATTCCCGAGGATTAAGCGGATTCAAGCAAAAAAGATGAAACAGCGCCCATCCGGAAATGAACATTCGATTCGGTTCGGGGCAGCCGGGAAATTTCTACCTCTTGGAGGATTATCATTTTCCGGACAACACAGAAATGGATAGAATCAGCCGTTTCCGGATGGGCAATGATTACGTTCGGCTTTCACTTGAGTCAGACCTGCATTCGGGCATGTTCCCGAGTGCCTCCCCAACGAATGCCGATCCAGGCGCCGAAGATAACGGAAAGGACCACGTTTCCCATCTTGAACAGGGTGGCCATGCCAATGGAAAGCCCGTGAATTCCGTCTGGTGTCAGCTGATTGCCGACCGCCAGTATCGCCCAGTAAAGCAGTGTAACGACGATCGCTCCCAAGAAAATCAAGCCGATCCCGCCCCACCCGGAGATGGGGTTCAGCCGGTCCACCGGGACCCGGCCCAGGTGAACATGACCGCGCGTCAAGTTATTGGAAAACATCCACTGGATAAAGGCAAGGATGACAAACAGGATGAATGCATCCGGCAGCAGGGCGGGGAGGGGCACGTAGTCTACGCCTGCCTTGGCCGCTTCAAAATGAAAGCCTCGATTGGCCACACAGGCATTAATGTACGCCTGGAGCAGAATAAACGGTATGCCGTGCTCCACGACGAGATACCCGGCCAGCGGCTGGGGTTCGGAATCCGGTTTCGAACCGGCGGCCTTTGCCCAGGAAAGCAGATCGGCGGGAAGAAACCGCTTGATCAGCAGGCTGGTGGTGGTGATATTGACAACGAGGACAATGATAACGACCGCCGGCGTGCCGGGATACCAGCCGGAAACTTTTATCAGGCCCACCAGCACCAGCATGGTTCCGAACCCGTAGACAAACGCCCGGGGAAGTATTCGGGACCAGATGGTGATCAGCGGCTCTGCAGGCAAATCCTTTTCGTCGGCTTTCAGCCCCCATTTGCCGTGCATCAACTCAACCCGTTTGTTGATCAACGGTACTGCCGTCTGAATCACGGTAAAAAACGGCACCATACATGCGATATAACCCAGGTAGGTTCCGAGACCTTCCGGAGGCCCCCAGACGCCAAAGGTCAGGCCCCAGCTGGCGAGAACAAGGATGATCATGACTATGGCATTTCCTACCAATTCTTTACCGACGATTTGCTTGAGCCCGGGTATTTCCTTGATCTTTTTTTGATCCGACATCTGCTTCCTCCTTGGGTTTTGAAATGGTTACCGGAAGTCGATCGATTGCGACACGTTTACGATAGTATGTCGAGATTTCTCTACCTCAGGGGAGAGAACAATACGGTCTGCTCTTGAAATCGCCTGAACGATAGACGAATTTTGCAATGTCTTTTTCGCGGACTCCGACCCGGCCGATGTGTTCTTCGCGACATGGGGCACAGGCGTTTGCAAATAATAGGCGTGTATCGATCTTCGGGAAAAGACCGGAAATTCCCTATCATGACGGATAAACTACGTCAAGTCTAAACTCCGGCTTGTAATCGGCGGGATTATGGACAAGCTCGATGAAAAACCGGTGAAAACGGTCATCTGTGGAAAGCTCCGGATGGAATGCCGTCACCAGCATCCGGCCCTGCAGGGCGGCCACGGCATCCCCGTTCTTCAGTTTGGCAATGATTGCCGTCCCCTTTCCGGCACGGATCAACTTCGGCGCCCGGATAAACACGCCTGGAAACGGACGGACGGTCCCGTTCTGCAGTTCGGGCACTTCGAGAGATTCCTCGAAACTGTCGACCTGACGCCCGAAGGCATTCCTTTCCACGGCAATATCCATTAGAGACAGGCAAGGCGTTTCACCGTAAATCGCTTTTGCCATGACGATCATTCCCGCACAGGTCCCCCACACCGCCCCTGTGCGGGCAAACGCACGGATGGGGTCAACGAAACCGTACAACCCCATCAGCTTGGAAATGGTAGTGCTTTCTCCACCGGGAATAATAATCCCGTCCACGTCTTCCATCTCCCGAGGAAGCCGGATTTCAGCAGCCTGGACGCCGATGTTTTGCAGTATCCGGACATGCTCGACAAACGCCCCCTGCAGTGCCAGCACACCGATTTTCATCGGTTTACCATCCCCTTTCGGCAAGCAGTTCTTTTTCGGTCAGAGAGCCGACGTTTATGCCCACCATCGGGTCTCCGAGATTCTCACTGATCTTTGCCAGAATTTCCGGATTGTTGAAGTGAGTGGTGGCCTGTACGATCGCCTTTGCCCGGGACGTGGGATCTCCGCTCTTAAATATGCCGGAACCGACGAAAACGCCGTCCACCCCCAGCTGCATCATCAAGGCGGCGTCGGCGGGTGTTGCTATGCCGCCAGCGGCAAAGTTGACCACCGGCATGCACCCCGTTTCCTTGGTCTGCTTTACCAGTTCATAGGGGGCCCCGATGTTTTTGGCATAGGTCATCAATTCTTCATCCAGCATCGAACGCAATCTACCGATTTCTCCCAGGACCGTCCTGGCATGGCGAACAGCCTCAACCACATCACCGGTGCCTGCCTCTCCCTTGGTCCGTATCATGGCGGCACCCTCCCCGATGCGTCGCAGGGCTTCTCCGAGGTTTCTGCATCCGCAGACAAAAGGAATCTTAAACCGGTGCTTGTCCACATGATACTGTTCATCCGCCGGTGTCAGCACCTCGCTTTCATCGACATAATCCACGCCGATGCTTTCCAGGATCTGCGCCTCGACAAAATGGCCGATACGGCATTTGGCCATCACCGGAATGCTTACCGAAGCC
Organism: Desulfobacterales bacterium; assembly: GCA_046483495.1. Lineage (GTDB taxonomy): Bacteria > Desulfobacterota > Desulfobacteria > Desulfobacterales > UBA5616 > CAYLRU01. Next base: position 938 of record JAWODC010000033.1, on the reverse strand, counting down.
ATGATTTCCTTGATCAAACCGGGATCGGACATCCGGGCCACACCACCGTGCTGCCGGATATCCGCGGGGACCCGCTCCAGTGCCATTACCGCCACCGCGCCTGCGGTTTCGGCAATCACCGCATGCTCAGGTGTCACGACATCCATGATGACACCGCCTTTGAGCATCTGGGCCAAACCCACCTTGACCGTGAAACTTCCCACTTCTTTCGATGCTGTATTTTCAGGCATTTTAATCCTCCCTGTAAAAATTGATTTCATTTTATCTCCCGGTTGACCTTTATCAGCTGCAGTGATAAAAAAACAGATACAGTTTTCGATAAAATAACACAGAACAGTTAATATGCAATGGCGCTAAAAAAAATCTTTCGATATAAACATCTTGCCGAAGATATCGCCCAAAAAATCAAAAGCGGCATCTACCAATCCGGAGAAAAGCTCCCCTCCATTCGGACGCTTCACAAGCAGTCGGGACTCAGCATTTCCACCGTTTATAAAGCCTTCTTGGAACTGGAATCCTTAGGGCTTGTCGAAGCGCGGCCGAAGTCAGGCTACTATGTCAGCGCCATAGGCCTGCGGCAGATGAAAGCGCCACGATTCAGGAAGGTTTCCTTCCCACCTACCCAAATCAAATTGTCTTCCATGACCAATTCGGTGCTGTCGGCCATCAACAATCCGAACCTGCTTCCCCTGGGAATGACGGTTACCCATCCCGATCTGCTGCCGTTCAAATCATTCTCGAGAATCATTAAGGGATTGACGCATAGCGACATGAAATCCATGATGTCGTATTCCCTGTCCGAAGGGCACCCCGACCTCAGGCGGCAGCTGGTCTTGAATACAGTTCCAACTCCGGCAGAGTATAAAGCGCGGCGCTTCTTACTTTCCCGGCGAAGAAGACTCCCAGAAGCACAAGTCCGATGGAGCCAACAAGAAGCC